>JBBRNB010000049.1:0-48046 GCA_038230535.1 Thermoanaerobaculia bacterium | reverse complement strand
TGTGCACAAATCGCGTATTTTCCGCTGCAGTGTAGGGCCGCCGCCCCGGCGGCCAGCGCCGCACGCGGCGCGATAGTTCGAAGCAAACACACGGCCTCACGGCCGTTGGCCGCCGGGGCGGCGGCCCTACACTGTCGCGCCAGCAGCCTCAGGATGACAGTTAAGTGATCCTCTCCCGACGCGAGCTCCTTGCCGGATTCCTCGGCGCGCCTTTCGCGGCGATAGCTTGCCGTCGTGCGGTGAAACACCCCCTGCCGCCAGGCGAGATCGTCGGTGCGTCGCATGCGATTGGCCACCGACTGCGCGACAACAACCGACCGGTTCCGGCGGCGCACGCATGGACTTCGCATGACATCGTGATTGTCGGTGCAGGCGTCTCCGGTCTTGCGGCGGCATGGCGTCTTGCACGCGCGAATGCGAGCAACTACCTGCTGCTCGAGCTCGAGCCGGTCGAAGGAGGGACGTCGCGATCCGGATCATCGCCCGTGAGCGCCTATCCGTGGGGTGCTCACTACGTCCCCGCGCCGATGCGTGATGACCGCAACCTCATTCAACTGCTGAACGAGATCGGCATCATCGAGCGAACTGACGACGACGGCGATCCGGTGATCGGGGAGCCGTACCTCTGTCGCGATCCCGAAGAGCGGGTGTTCTACCGCGGGCGATGGTTTGAAGGGCTGTATCTCTACGCTGGAGCGACGCACGACGACCTGCGTCAACTGCGTGAATTCCAAGCGGAAGTCGATCGATGGGTGGCGTGGCGCGACGCGAAAGGGCGACGGGCATTCACGATTCCAGTCGCAGCCGCATCGGACGACGCCGTCGTGATGGCGCTCGATCGGATCTCAGCGCGTCAGTGGCTCGACCAACATCACTGGACATCGCCGCGCCTGCGATGGCTGATCGATTATTCGTGCCGCGACGACTACGGTGCACATCCCGAGGACACCAGCGCATGGGCAGTGCTGTTCTACTTTGCGTCGCGCATCCCCGCAGCGGGAAAACCGAGCCGGCCGTTGATCACCTGGCCTGAAGGGAATGGCCGTCTGGTACGCCACCTCGCCTCGGCGTCGCGCGGCCGCATCGAGACAGGGTGGTTGGTCTCAACGATAGATCCGGCCGAGGACCATGTGAACGTGATCGCGATATCGGCTGACGGCCGCCACGTGCGCGGCATTCGTGCGAAGCGCGTCATCTTCGCCGCTCCGCAGTTCGTCGCCGCCCACGTCATCCCTGGATACCGCGATGTACACGATTTCACCTACGGCTCCTGGCTCGTCGCGAATCTGACACTTTCGAAACTTCCATCCTCGAATGGCTTCCCGCCAGCCTGGGACAACGTCCTCTACGAGAGCCCATCCCTCGGCTACGTCGTCGCGACGCACCAGACCGGCCGTGACACCGGCCCGACGGTGCTGACGTACTACTACGCCTTCTGCGACCGCGACCCTCGCATTGCACGTGAACGCCTTCTCTCTGCGGGCCGCGATGAATGGGCCGAGGTCGTATTATCCGACCTCGAGCGCGCCCATCCGGATATCCGCCGGCTGACACAACGACTCGACATCATGCGCTGGGGTCACGCCATGATCCGTCCTTACCCCGGCTTCATGACCAGTCCCAATCGCCGTGCCGCGAGCCAGCCCTTCCGCAACATTCATTTCGCCAATACGGACCTCAGCGGATTAGCGCTATTCGAAGAAGCGCTCCATCACGGCGTGCGGGCGGCGGAGGAAGTGATGGAAGGTCAGGATGGGGTGTAGCGACGGCGCTACGATGTATTTGAGGTAGGGATTTGCTCCTCCAGCGTCCCTCCTACTAAAGATGATCGGACTTCTACTCCTCGCCGCCACCGTAGCGACTGCTGACGATCCTGTCCCGCCGAAGACGGTGGTCAAGCAGGAGATTGTGGTGACGGCGGCTCGCGAAGAGCAGCCGCGGGATCAGGCCTCGGCGGCGGTGACGGTCCTGAGGCGCGAAGACATCGAGAAGCTGCCGGCGGAGTCGCTTTCCGAGGTGCTGGCGTTCGTGCCTGGGGTAACGATGATGTTCGACAGCGGCGCGAGCGGTGTGCCGATGGTGACCTCGCGTGGGTTCTTCGGGGGTGGTGAAGTCGAGTATATGAAGATGATCGTCGACGGCGTTCCGGCCGGCGACGCCGAATCAGGGAACGTCGATTGGCGAAGCTTCCGGACGGCCAACATCGAGCGCATCGAGGTGCTGCACGGTCCCGGCTCATCTCTCTATGGCGACACGGCGCTTGGGGGCGTCGTGCAGATCTTCACGCGTCAGCAGCCGAAAGGTGATGAGAGGGGCGAGCTGTATGTGAACAGCGGGAGCTTCTCCACGCGCGAGGCGGATGCCAGCTACATTGCGGACATCGGCAGCACACGAATCGACATCCGAGCCGGTGATGCCGGTACTGGCGGATTCCGCGATCATGCCGGCACGAGCGATCGCGCGGCCCAGCTCTCTCTGCTGCGCTCCGGCGATCATTCGCGCTGGCGTTTGGACGCTTCCAGCTACAGGAAAGACCGGCGTGAGCCGGGTCCGCTGACACTCGCCGAGATCAGTACCGACCGCGAGCAGTCGAACCCACTCTTCCGCTTCGATCGCGACCAGACCGACCGCAGCCGCATCTCCGCGTCGTACGAGTCATTCGGCACGACGCCGCTGCACGCGACGATCTACGGCATCGACCGCGAAGGCCAGAATCTCCGTACGCTTCTGCTGGCGCCCGGTTTTGGTACGAGCGCGCTACGCGACCTGACCACGCGTGCCGAGGGGGGAACGTTCGAGGCGTCGCATGATGCCGTGGGCGGAACGCTGCGCGCAGGCGCCGACCTCGAGCACGCTTATCTCTCCGGCCGCTACTCGTCAGTGGCAGTCACCGGGCAAACGCTCGGAGTTGCCGCATCCGAGAACGGGAAGCGTGATCGGGTGGGGCTGTTCGTGACCGGTGGGTGGAACGTTTGCGATCGATGCCGCTTCACTGCCGGACTGCGCCGTGACGACATCCGCGACGATTTCAGCGCCGCCTACGCGGGACAACTCCCACGCCGCCACACCGCCTCGGCATGGTCACCGCGCGCCGGACTCAATGTCCGCCTCGGCGACCTTGCCGCCGCCTCGCCCGTCTCGCTCTTCCTGCAGGTATCGCATGCCTTCAAAGCACCGACGCTCGACCAGCTCTTCGATCCGCGTCCTTACCCCAATGGCAAGGGAGGAACGTTCACCATTTCGAATCCCGGTCTGCGCCCGCAGCGAGCCCGCAATGTCGAGGGTGGCTTGTCGCGCGCGAGCACATCGAGCGAGTGGTCATTGGTCGCGTACCGGATGACCGTCACCGACGAGATCGACTTCGATCCGCGGACGTTCAGCTATCACAACATCGGCAGCAGTCTGCACCGAGGTGTCGAGGCCAGTGCGGCCATGGCCACCGATGCGCGGATCTCGCCGCACGTCACGTACGCCTGGACGCGAGTGGCCGATACTTCAGCGCCGGGCGACCAGCTCAAGAACATCCCTGAACATGTCGCGCAACTGCTGTTGCACGGCCGCATCACATCCACCACGAGCGCCGACCTCACCTATCGCTGGAGGCATGGCCTCAGGCTCGACGACGCCGGCACGTTCGTAACGCCGGATGTTTCGCGCGTCGATTTGCGCATCTCGCACGACATCGGCAAGCTCCGGCTTCAGGCCGGCATCCTCAATGCCCTCGACGCCCATTACAACGAGCTCGGTTACATCCTCCTCGATTTCAAAGGACGCCCCACACCGCTACAGTTCCCGGCACCGGGAAGGACGTTGAGGTTCGGTGTGGGGTGGGGGTTCTGATGGTCCAAGGAAAGGAACCATACATGCACTACCGCATACTTTCATCAGTCGCGTTGATGGTGCTGCTGATCGGTTGTAAGGGCACGGAGACGACCACCACCGACACGTCGTCGACAGCTACGACGTCGACTACGGCCACGACGTCGACTACACAGACGACGGCGACGACGACCGCGGCCACGGGGACGTTCCCGTCCATTCCGCCGGTGGTCATCAGCGGCAATATCCCCACCGTCGTGCCGATCCCGTCGAACATTCCGAGCAATGCCACTTCGGAGCAGGTGCGCCCCTACTTCGACTGGTTCTCGTGGGAGAGCTTCATCGCCCTGAGCTGGCCGGTATCGAATGTTGGACGCGGCAATCCCAACCAGCCGGACACGCCGGGCGTCTTCACCTCGATGTCGAACAGCACGCCGGTGACCTGGGGGACCTACAAGGCGAACTGGGAGCTGTTCGACCAGTACGACAAGCGGCCGGCGCCGTGGGAGAGTTACGACGATCCATACGTTCCCAACATGTGTCCCCAGGCGAAACCGGCGGATAAGCAACTGGTCATGGTGACGAAGGGCGATACCGATCTGAACGACGTCAACCAGGCATTCTCATTCCCGCTGGTCGACCAGCAGAGCAACTACGTCTATTTCGAAGTCCGCTACAACAAGCAGCAGTACAACTGGATCCGCGGCGCAGACAACACGCCGCCGGCCTGGCTTTATCTCATGAAGAACCTGCCGCCCGGCACCGTGGTGGCGCTGCCGCCGAATCCGCAGAATCCCGACGACTCCATCATGCTCAAGGCTGCATGGCGAAACCTGTCAGGCATGCAGACGTCGCTCATCCAGCGCTACTACACCGTGAATGCATGGGTCTATAACCCGCAGGCCAGTCCTCAGTGCCAGCAGATTCTGATGGGGTTGGTGGGCTTCCATATCGCGCAGAAGACGAAGGAGTTTCCTGAGTGGATCTGGTCGACATTCGAGCAGGTCGACAACGTTCCGCCGAAGGCCGGCAACACGCCATCGTCGTTCAATAACGGGACTGACAATCCGCCGACCGGTACGCAGGGCTTCGCCAACCGCCCGACGTACACCGCTCCCGGTCAACTGCCGCCCACGGCGACGCCGGTGCAGGTGAATCGCCTGAACCCGATCCCGACCACGCCTCCGGGAGCGTCGACCGTCGACGTCAACAACGCCTTCCACGCCGCGCTGCCGAAGAGCTCCGTCTGGCAGTATTACCAACTCGTGATCACGCAATGGCCTTCAAACCCGACGCAGTTCAAAGCGCCCGCGAACCGAGGAGTCTATCCGCAGGATGCAGGGGGCGCGTTCCCGGTCAATGGGGCGGTGAACACGACGCTGGAGACCTACTTCCAGTCGTCGCAGCTCGCCACGGGAGCGTTCGGCAATAGCTGCATGTCGTGCCATTTCAATGCAGGCACGGGTCTCCGCGACTTCAGTTGGGGTCTGGCCCGGCGGCCGCACCAGGATGCCCCACCGCCTGCATCGGCGAAGATGAAATCGACCGCGAGCTCGACCAAGTGAGGAGCAACGTCATGTCAAGCAATCCGAGCAGCAACTGGTGGATGTTTCACGGCGACCCAGCTCACACCGGCGAGACGACGGCCAGTTCGATCAACAGCGGGACGGTCTCCGGTCTGAAGCTGACGCAATCGATCAACGTAGACGGCTCGATCCTGTCGACACCGGCAGTGGTCGACGGCTATGTCTACTGCGGTCTGGCCAACAGTCTGGCCGCGGCCGCACAGAACGGCGGACAGTTCATCAAAGTCGACCTGACCACCGGCCAGACTGTGGCTACCTACAACTGGAGCATCAATGCCGCCGACCGCGATACGCACGGCTTCTGCGGCATGGGCTGCACTCCGGCGGTGGCGAATGGAAGCGTCTACTTCAGCGCCTTTGACGGGAAGGTCTACTGCCTCGATCAGGAGACACTCATCAAGAAATGGGTAACGGATCTCCGTTACGCCGACCTTACACAAAACCAGCCTGTCACGAACGACTTCGAATCATCTCCGCAGCCGAAGGCTTCGGGATGGTCGTCTCCGGTGGTCGCCGGGAACCGGCTTTACGTCGGCATGGGAGAAGGGGAAAACCCCGACCTCTATGGCTTTGTCTATTGTCTCGACGCGACGAATGGAACTGTGATCTGGATCTATTGCACCTGCCAGTACGTCGCCGGGCAGAACAATCAGCCGAATGTTTTGCCCGCGGAGACTGTCCGCCAGACGCTTCCGGTCGGGTCTGACTACACGACCTTCGACGGTCAGCCGGTAGCCAAAGGCGCTTCGGTGTGGTCGGGAATCGCCTACGATCCCGACCTCGATCAGCTCTACTGCGCCACCGGCAACCCGCAGCCGGATGGCGAGCTTCCGACGGCAGGCTATTCGAACAGCGTGCTCGTGCTCGCGGCGAGCACCGGCGACTTCAAGGCCTGTATCCAGATTCCCGGCTCGACGAGCTACCGCCCGAGCGATGTCGACGTCGACATCGGCGGCGCGCCGACGCTCTACTCGATCAACGGACGCAAGGTAGCCGGTATCGGCTGCAAGAACGGCTGCTACCTGACCTTCGACGCCAAGACCTTTGAGGTCATTCAGACCCGGCAGATGCTCCCGTACATGAACGACGGCAGACAGATCCCGACGGTCGACCCGCACGGCGTCGACGATCCGAGCCAGCCCAATCCGGTGCTGACCAACGACCAGTCGAACCAGACGCAGGGGGAGAACTTCCACGGCACATACAGCACCGCCGCGACATGTTCGTCGCTGCAACGGCTCTTCATCGGCATCGGCGGCAACAACTATCACTTCATCTGCTCCGGCATCGACTCCGACAGCACGCCGTTCATTCGCGCGCTCGACTGGTCGACGCTGGACGACGCCTGGCCGCTCGACAACGGCGACCCTAAGAAATACGTCGCCGCGGCCGATCCGAACAACCCGCTCTACAAGATGGCGGGGGAGAGCGGCATCAGCGTGCCTGCGGTGGTGAACGACGTCGTCTTCATGTCCACCACGCGCGTGGCGCTTTATGCGTTCAACGCCGCCGACGGCAAGTTGCTGTGGAGCGACGTGGAGAACTTCGGGGCGCAGACCGGAGGGATGAGCGGCGGCTACGGATACTGTATGGGTCCGGCCATCGCCGGCAACTACGTTGTTGCTGGTGCGCTGGTGCAGGGGGGGAACGGAGGCGTGCTGAATATCTACTCGCTGGGTTGATCGTCATGTTCCGAATCATTCTTCTCGGAGTGCTCGCCGGTCTCGACAACCTGCAGGTTGCCGCGGCCATCAGCATGACGCCGCTCACGCGAACGCGGCGCGCGCTCTTTGCGATCACGTTTTGCTTCTGCGAGATTTCCACTCCGCTGGCCGGCCTGCTTCTCGTTCGCCTGCTGCACAACCGCTTCGGCGAATGGATCGACCGCGCGGCGCCGTTCATCGTCGTCACTTGCGGCGTGGTCATCCTTCTGCTGGCGCTCAACGACAACGACAAGCTGGAGAAGCTGGTCAACAACAAATGGACGGTAGTAGGACTGCCGCTCTCACTCTCATTCGACAATCTGCTCATCGGCGTGAGCCTCGGCACATTCGGTTATCCGCTGCCGCTCGCTGCCGCAACCGTCGGTACCGTCAGCGCTTCCATGAGCCTGATCGGTATCGCCGGCGGTGCGCGCATACGCCGCTGGATTCCCGACTATGCCCAGGTGATCAGCGGTGTCTATCTGATCGCCATCGCCGCGATGATGTGGATGGACCATCGCGCCTGACCTTGACAAGGACGTTAGAGGAGGATTCCGCCGTGCCGACATCGTTCCAGACCGACATCGCTCCGATGTTCGCCCCGTTTCAAGCCAACATGATGTGGCGCTTCAATCTCGCCGACTACGACACCGTAAAGGCGAATGCCGGCATGATCTACGGCCGGCTGACCGGTACCACCGGTACCCTGATGCCTGCCCCTCCCATGCCCCCGCTCGACCCGTCGCTCATCGCCCTGTTCAAACAGTGGATGACGGAGGGGTACCCGCCGTAGGTCTCCAGTATCGCGCGAAGCGCTGTGGAGTGCGGTGGCGCCAGCCACCGCTCTCTGAGACAACAACGAACCCCCGCCCTCCCAAGCGGTAGCTGGCGCTACCGCACTCCAAAGCGCTTCGCGCGAAATGACGACCTTGCCTACGCAGCAAGGCCAGCGCAGCCGCGCCTTGGGGGTCTAGTGATCTTCGACCGTGATCCGTGTTGCCACCAGGCTTCCGTCGGCCAGGCGATTGGCATGTACTTCGACGTGCTGACCGGCCCTGATCTCCGACAGCGATATCGTGCGGTCACCTCTTCTGACCACGGTTGTGGATGAGACGGTCACCTTCTTCGTGTCGACGGTCAGGGACGTCGCGGATACCGCGGTCACGGTTCCGCTGAATTCCACTGCCTCGGGATGAGGTGTTCCGCTGCCTCCATCCTCCACTTGAATGAGTGTTGCGGCGACGGAACCGTCAGAGCTCAACTGTCCCTTCACTTCCACCTGATTGCCAACCTTCAGGTCTGAGGGCGTCAGGGTGGTTGAGCCTCGCCGAATGACCGTGACCGTGCTGATCTTCACCTGGACGGTCTTGCCGCCGGCGGTCACCGTGATCGATCCCGAGGAGATCGACGCGATTACTCCGGTCAGATCGACGGAGGTTTCGCCACCGCCACCGCCATTGCCTGGCTCGCTCTCGACCACGATTCTCAGAGCTGTGAATGAGCCGGAGTTCACACGCGCATCCACGCTGACGCGATCACCTACTCTGATGTCGGACAGGCCAATCATTCGATCGGCCTTACGAATGATCGTATCGGTATTGACGGCGATCGTGATGTCATCACCCGACCTCGTGTGGACGCGCAGGTGGTCGCTGCCTGCCTCGGTAACCGACCCTTCCACTTCCGAAAGGGAATCGGCAGTTTCGACGTTGATCGTGACGGCGGCGAGTGTCTGGCCGGCCTTTCTCACGGCCTCGACCTCCACACGGCTGCCGGCTACAAGAAAGGATGCATTCACCACTTTGCCCTGCATGCGAATGAGAGTGGAGCTCGTCAGCCCCACGACCACGTCACCGGTACTGGTCTTGACCGTGATGGAGGAGGCGGTCGCTACCGAGATCGTTCCGCGGAGATGAACGGTCTCGATCTCCACCCTCACCACGAGCGCGGTCAAGGTCTTGTCGGCCTGTTCCCGCACCTCGGCTTCTACATGATCGCCGGCGTGAATACCCGTTGGTGTGGCTGTCACTCCGTTGACGAAGAAGCGCGTATCCGCGGTGAGAGTGACCGCCACATCGCCGGCCGAAGTTGTAATCGTGAGAGAAGTCGCGGTGAGCGAATGGACCGTACCTTCGATCTCCGTGGTGGGGTGCGACTCGACCTGGATGACCAGAGCGGTGCTCGTGCCGTCCGTCCCCTTCTGCGCGTGTGCCTCGACCTTGTCGCCGGCGGCGATTGATGAGAGCGAACCGGGCTGATCATCGACGCGGACGATCGTGGTGGATGTGAGGTGTACGACACGATCGTCTTTCGACGTCCGGATCGTCAGGGAGCTCGACGATGACTGTGTGACGATTCCGACGATTTCCTCGGTCATGCCCACCGCGCGCTGCCGCGCTGTGACCGTATTTGGCAGCATCGTGGCCACGATCGACCAGGCAACGATTGAGAGGATGAGAGATGACGCTCGATAGTGTTTCAAGGTTGCCTCCAGAAAAAAAAAGAGGGCGTACGGGTACGCCCTCTGGGGTTATGACTGCGGTCTGTTGGTTTGATCTTTCCGGTGGCCGAAGTATACCCATGCGCTGCCGTTCGAATGTGACTGGGATCACGGTTACAGAGAAGTGAAGCTGTCTTCTTCGCCTACACGTTTCAGAACGGCTCTCAGGCTTTCACTGATCAGCGGCAGGGGCGTCACTTCCCGGGCGGCTCCGAGCGCGACGGCGGCACCAGGCATGCCATAGACGACCGAGGTGCTCTCGTCCTGGGCGATGGTCCAGGCGCCCCGGCGGTGTAATTCGGCCAGCCCTCTTGCTCCATCGGTACCCATGCCGGAAAGTAACGCAGCCGCGGCGGCGGCACCGAAGACCTGGGCCGCACTGGTGAAGAGCATATCGACAGAAGGATGGGCGGTGGCGTTGCCGTCTGCCACTTTGAGATCGATGACGACGTTCTCGCCCGCGCGCTCGAGGCGGAGATCGTAGCCACCTGGGGTGATGAGGACGACACCGGGAGTCAGCGCGTCGCCATTGCATGCTTCGCGCACTCGCAGCGGCAACACGGTATCGAGTCGTATCGCAAAGGCCTTCGTAAATCCGGAAGGCATGTGCTGTGCGATGACGACCGGAACGGAAAGGCGATGGCCAAGGCCGCGCAGGATGGTCTCAATAGCCGGAGGGCCGCCAGTCGAAGCGCCAATGACGATGACCGCGATCGGCATCGTAGCGCCACCGGGCCGGCCGCGGTCCAGCCAGCGGGCCGCCGGCATTACGGCGCCGGGTGATATCAGCGCCTCGATCCGTTCGACGAGCAGGCGGCGCATGCCGGCGAAATCGACCAGTGACAGGGCCTGCTTATCGATGAAGCCGACGTGATCGCGCCGGAGAGCCTCGATGGTCGTGGCTGCGCCGTCGCCTACCGCGCTCGAGAGCACAATGACCGGCAGCATTGGCCGGCCGGCGTGCACCCGGTCGAGTGTAGCCAGTCCACCCATACCGGGCATGTTCAGATCGAGCGTGACGACGTCGGGCTCCCACTGATCGATATGGTGGAGCAGATCCTCTCCGGAAGAAGCGCAGCCGACGACGTGAATGCGCGGATCGCTCTCGAACATCCGTTTCAGCGCGCCGCGGACGAAGACGGAGTCATCGACGACAGCGAGCCGGATTCGCTGCCGCGGCAAGGCGTCAGCCACAAGCCACGTGCCGGAACTCACCGGCTTCGGTGGGGTTGTCTGTGCGGCGATAGACGATGCAATCGCCGTTTCTCTCGGTGCGAAAGAATCGAGACCGTCCGACGATCGACTCCGAGTGACCCAGGTAGAGAGAACCGCCGGGACGGAGCCACTGCGCCATCGTGTTCAGTGCCGTATCGAGCGCGGCCTCGGAGAAGTAAATCAGGACGTTGCGGCAGAAGATGGCGTCGTACTTCGATGTCTGTTCCAGCGACTCCGGATCGAGCAGGTTGGCGGTGAAGAAATTGACCATGGATCGATACTGACCGCGTACCAGCATCGCGCCGGTACCGAGCGGTTGAAAATAGGTTTGGCGCTGCGCCTCGGTGGCCACGCGGAACGAACGTCCCTGATACAGCGCGGCGCGCGCCTGCTTCAGACGCAGCTCATCGAGATCGCAGGCATCGACGATCACATGCCGCGTCCACGACAGTGCCTCGCCGAGGCGGAAGGCGAGCGTGTACGCCTCCTCGCCGCTCGAGCAGCCTGCTGACAGAACACGCAAGTCGCTCCGGCCGCCTGACGCCTGCAGGTCACGGAGATGGGCGAATACCTGATCTTCCTCGCGGAAAAAGTAAGTCTCGCCGTTGGTCACGGCATTGATCAGCGCATCCATCTCCGCGGGATCGGCACCGCTCCGGAGCGCGATGAAGTATTGGAAATAGGAGGAGAGGCCGGATGCCTCCAGCCGTTGCCGGAGCCGGTTGCGAAGAACGTCGCGCCTGACGCCGTGGAACGCAAGGCCGAATCGGAAGGAGAGCCATTGCTCGATCAGCAGCATCGTTTCTTCGTCGCTTGCATCATCAAATGTCATCGGCGTGCCTCCAGGATGCCTATCGCGCAGTCGGAGACGAGTTGCGCCGAGTCCGAAGCAAGACGAACGAGCGCTTCGACCACGTCAGGGTTACTGGAGAATCGCGAGAGTGCCCGGACGCAGGCATGGCGCACGAGCCAATCGTTGTCTTCGGCCGCGGCAAGAAACAGAGGAATGTCGCGCGTGGCCGCGCGGCGTGCCAGTGCACGAAGGGCGATCGGCCGGAGCGAGGTCGTGGCACTGGCAGCAACGCCTCGAAGAAGGGTAAGGGACGCGTCGCCGCGGCAGCGTCCGAGTGCATCGAGCAAAATCTCCGATCGTGACGAGGAAGCCAGCTCGACCAGAATTGCCTCGCCAAGCGTGTCGCCGGAGTGGATTACCGCATCGATGATCTCGGATGCCGGTTCCTGGCGCAGCGCCTCCCGGAATCGATGGATGAGTTTTGGCAGGGACGCGCATCGTGAAAGCCTGGCAGCCACGCTCAGCAGCGCAGGCGTCTGGTCCAGCCAGCGTTCCCACGGTAGCGCGACGACGGCCTCCGGCCACACCATCAAGTCGAGCAGCACCGCCGCATGCTGTTCGGGAGCAAGGCGATCGATCTCCTCCGCCAGGGTCCAGGATGCGCGGGGCAGCGCCGCCGCAACCAGGACGTGCTCGGGCATCGGTATGGAGGCAAATGGTTGGAGAGCCACTGCGAGCTCGTTTGCGAAGTGTGGGACCAGTCCTCGGAAAATTGTGGGTGCGGCAGGACAATCCGACAGTGCGCTGACTAGTGCCGCGGCCGTGCCTCGGGGTAGCGCATCGCGCGACTGCAGCGCGGTGACGAGCATCGGAATGTCGCACTCGGGCAACTCGCCTTCGAGGAACTTGAGTAGCAGTCGGTGCAGTACGTCCGGATTGATACGGTCGGCGTATTTCGCGGCCAGAGCGAGCGCCCAACGCGGTGCCCCGGCCATCAGCGCCGGGGTCAGCTCCGGGTGATGCCGTAGCGTTGCCGGCAGCGGCAGGTCTCTGCTCGATGCGCCGCATGCGACGAGGAACTGCTCCACGGTGTACGGTGTGATCTCGTGCCGTCCCAGGGCGATACGCGCCCGGACCAGCAGCTCGCGCTCCCGCCGGTCCGACTCGCCGATGCGGCGAGCGAACTCCTCGCGGAAGCGCGGCGCCGCGAACAGCAGTCGATCCGCTTCTTCAGCCACGCTGACGATTGCTTCCAGCAGATCCGCCGATTCGATGCTCTCGCGCGGCGTGCTGATCCATGCCGCCGAGAGGACGTCGAGCGCGTCCTGTCCTCCGATTCTGGCGATGGCGTCGACGGCCAGCGGACCGACGATGGAATCGAGGGCAAGGGCACGAAGGATCGGGATTCCTCTTGGATCCCGCAAAGCGCCGAGGGCTTCGATGGCAGCGGCCTGGAGCCATGGGTCTCGTGCGGTGAACGAGACCACGATGTTGTGTGCAGCGGGATTGCGCGAATGACCGATTGCCACGATGGCTGCCTGCGCGATGTTGGGGTTGCTGTGTTCGGCCGCCCGAGTCAGCGCGGTGAGGTCGCTCTCGTTCTGGACTACGTCCAGCGCGAGCACAGCCTGTAGCACGATGTCGGGGTCTCGGTCATTGAGCAGACGCAGCGCCAGTTGCCGGCCGCGTGGGCCGCGAAGCTTGATCATCTCCAGCGCGGAATTGCGGGCGGCGCTGTCCAACTCCTCGCGCAACATCGATTCGAGGATCTCGTCCGGAAGCAGCACCGCGCCGATGCGGATGGCACGCCGCTGCTGATCGAGGCGCGGACCGGCGAAAAGCGAACGAATGTCGAAGTGAGCTGGAGCCTTCATCGTGCAGCCTCCGCCGAGAACGACTCGGCCAGTGTCTGTAGTCGTGAGGCTTCCCGGGCCAGACTCTCGGTCTCGCCGGCAAGACTGTGTGTGGCGGCGACGTTCTGCTGCGCCACAGCGGCGATTTGTTCAATGGTGCGGACGATCAGATCGCCTCCGCGTTTCTGTTCGCTGGTCGTGTGTGCCACCTGTTGGGTCATCTGATTCATTGCCTCCACCGCCTTCATCATTTCGGAGGCGCCGCGCGCCTGTTCCCGTGCGGCCAGGGCCACGATGCCGGTGACGGTGCGCATGTTCTCGGCTGTGGTGAGTACCTCGCTGGCTCCCGCGCGCTGCTCGTTCGTCGACTGCCGCACTTCGCCGATGAGCGTGGTCGTGCGTGCCACCGAGTCGGTGATCTGTTGCAGTACCGATCGGCTGAGCGAGACGGCATGCTCGGTGTCCTTTTTCACGCGGGAGACGAAGTCGCCGATCTCCCGTGTCGACTTCACAGAGCGGTTGGCCAGGCGCCGGATCTCGTCGGCGATGACGGCGAAGCCCCGCCCGGCATCGCCGGCGCGCGCGGCCTCGATAGCGGCGTTCAGGGCCAGCAGATTGGTCTGATCCGCGATGTCGGCGATGACCGCCACGATCCTGCCGACGTCCCGCGCGTTGTTGTCGATGCCGGTCATCACAGCGGTGATCTGCTGGCTACCGGCTCCAGCCACGCCCGCGGCCTCATGGGACATGGCGTCGACGGATTCCACTTTCTCGGCGACGCCGGCGATCGATGTGGCCATGGCCACAACAGTGCGTGAAGTCTGTTCGGCAGAGGCTAGAAGCTCGTCTGCATTCTTCGCCACCCGTTCGATGGACGTCCCGAGCTGGTGAATCGCAGATGAGGTCTCGTCGACCGTGGATGCAAGCGTTTGTGTCGATCGGGCCACATTCTCGATCTGAGACGCCATCTCCACCATCGTGGAGGATGTCTCGTCGCTGGCTGCCGACTGCGACTGCGCTCCTTTGGCGATCTGGAGAGAGGCGCTGGAGATCTCGCCGGCCGAAGAAGATACGCGCACAGCCGCGCTACGCAGCTCGCCGATCATCGAGCGGAGGCTGGTCAGCATTCCCTGCATGGCGCGCAGCAGCATTCCCAGCTCGTCGTTGGAAGTCACTTCGATGTCGCCGGTCAGGTCGCCCGCGGCGAGACGGTTCGCCGTTTCGACCGCTCGGGCGATCGGCACGGTGATCGATCGGATCACGACGACGGAGACAAGGATGAGAAGAGTCAGGCTGACCACGAGGATCGTGACAATCCCCACTTTGGAGCGGATGTTGTTTCCGCGGACGTCCGCGAACGACGCGGCAAGGAGACGCTTCTGCTCCTGCTCGTAGTCTTCCAGCAGCTTGCGTGTGGTGTTGTACATCGCCGTCATTCTCCCGAGCGATGCCTGCAGGTCTTCACCTCCGGCGACGCTCGCCGAGGTGGCCTGAGATCGGGCCATGATGCGTTCGCTGGTCCTGCGCGCCAGCGTGTAGTACTGCTGGAAATTGTCTTCGAGAAGCTGCAACTGGGCGGGGTTGAGCGCGGCGTTGGCGCGGCCGGAACGGACGTCGGCGATCAGCCGGTCGCGGGCGGCGTCGGCCGCGTCCAGTTTTTCGCGGCCGGCCGAGGCTACGGCATCCTGAAGCGCGTGCTGAGCCTGTTTCATGTCTTGCTGCAGCCGCATGGCGAGCTCCAGAGCCGGGACCGAGCCGTTTTCGACAGAGGTGATCAGACGCTCGTTCGTAGTTCCAGTGAGCTGTACGACGAGCATCGCAACCAGGAAGCCGAAGGCCGCCAACGCGGGCAACAGCGCCGTCTTGTGGGCCAGGTGCAGACGATTCCAGAGGGCCTTCATCATTACGGCGTCACGCCCATACCGAAGCTCTTGTTGATGGTCGTATTCATTTCCTTGTTCCTCGTTTTTTGGCCGGATGAAGAGTTGGGGAGTCGGAGGTCGATGGCCGGGAGCCGGATGGGCGGGAAAGCGATGAGTTGGCGTTGCTCGCCGGCTCCCGGCTTTCGGCCCTGTCATGCACACGCAGGACATGCTCGGAATCGAGCAGCACGGTCAGGCGATCGTCCATCCTCGCCACGCCGCGAAAATAATGAGAACGTTCGGTGATCACGTCGGGCGGGATCGGCTGGATTTCGCTTGGCCGGATGCGCTCGATGTTGCTGACTGCATCGACCAGCAATCCGATCAAACGTCCGCGCGCAGGGAGGACGAGGATGCGGCTGCTGGCGTCGAAATCGACGGCCGGCAAGCCGAGGCGCAACCGGAGATCGACGACGGGCAGGACGCGTCCGCGAAGATTCGCCACACCTCGAACGACCGAAGGGGCATCGGGAACGCGAGTGATCTCCGGGACGCGAATGATCTCCTGAACCGCCGCGATCGGCAGCGCGTACCACTCGCCGGCCAGTGCGAAGACGACCCACGGAAGCGGCGTCTCCTGGACGGCTTGGGTCTCCTCCTCGAAGGAGGCGACTGAATCGGCGAACGCGTAGATCCGGTCCGGTCCGGAGAAGTCGGTCATACCGAAGCTCCTGCCGCCAGCGGCCGCTCCATCATCGCGATCGGATCGAGTGCCAGCAGCACCACACCTTCCGACACGATCGTCGTCCCGAGGATGCTCGTCTCACCTCCGCAAATCGGGTCGAGGGGTTTGACGACGCAGTCGAGGACGGCTCCCGGCCGGTCAAAGAGCAGGCCGCGCCGTTTCCCGCCTGCGGACAGCGTTACGACTGTTCCTTCTTCACGGATCTTCGCTGATGTTCCGAAGGTCACGCCGACGTCGAGCAGCGGTAGAAAGCCGCGGCGGCGGCCAATCGCGCCGGCGCCGTTGATGACGTGCAGATCTTTCCTGGTCATCCTCGCTACGCTGGAGACCGCGGAGAGCGGGATGGCATACCGCGCGTCATCCGCCTCGATCAGCATCAGACGGATCATCGAGACCTGCATCGGAAGGTAGAGGCGGAAGGTCGTTCCTTCAGCGATCCGGTTGTCGAGCTCGATTCTGCCGCCGAGTCGGCGCACGGCGCTGATGCATGCAGACAGACCGATGCCGCGGCCGGAGCTCAGCGTTGTCTCCTCGCGCGTGCTGAGGCCCGGAAGGTAGAGCAGTGATTCGAGATCGTCGGGATCATCGACGATCAAGCCCTTTCTTTTAGCGGCCATGAGGAGGCGTTCGTGGTCAATGCCGCCTCCGTCGTCCTCGACGGTGACGCAGATCTCTTCAGCGCCGCTGGCGAACGCGGTGACGCGAATGGTGCCCGCGGGGAACTTGTCGCGCGCGAGCCGTGTCTTCATCGGCTCAATGCCGTGTATTACGGCGTTGCGCACGATGTGACCGAGCGCTTCGGCGGCGACGTCGAGGAGGGACTTGTCGAGAAGGGTGTCTCCTCCGGACGCGGAAAATTGAATGTCTTTCTCTTCACTCAGGCTTTCGTCGTGGACGATCCGGTGGAGACTGGCGAATAGCGGGTTGAGCGGAACAAGGCGAAGAGCGAGCGCGCGGCGATGAATCGTTGTGAGCGTCTTCTCCAGTGCTTCCCAGGCCAGGGACACCGCTTCCGCCGGCTCGCCGAGCAATTCGATCTGTCGCGAAAGCCTCGAGCCGAGGATCATCGAGTCGGCGAGCAACTCGACGATGGCGTCGACGGCGGCCACCTGCACCAGCAGTCCGCTCTGTGCGGTATCAGGGATGGCGGCCTCGGATGATGCCTCGATTGTGCTGTCATCGCCCGCCGCGGCGCGCAGCAACACTCGAACCTCGTCGACGCCGAGGAGAAGGAGCGATGTCTGTTCCGCCGTGAACCGCTGATTGCCGGAGATCGCGTCTTCCATCCAATGGGTACGGTTCTGGATGTCGCGGAACCCCATCATTCCGGCGTTCCCCTTGATCGTGTGCAACTCGCGCCGGACGTTTGCCAATGCTTCGGGAGTGTTCTCGGCCGTGTGCTCGCCAATCTGGAGCAGTGCCTGTTCGACGGCCTCCAGCCGGCGATAGGACTCGATGACGAACTCCTCCAGCAAGTCGCCAAACGGGGAGGGGTCACCCATTGGCGCGATTCGCTCCGTTCCATTTGTCGAGGATCAATTCGATCTTCGCGTGGAGCTCCGACGGGTCAAATGGTTTGGTCAGGTAGTCTGCCGCCCCCTCGGATAGGGCAAGCGTCGCGTCCCGTTCCTTTCCCTCGGTGCTGATGACGATCACCGGGATGCACGCAAGTACCGGATTGGGATTGCGGAGCCTGAGGAACTCGATGCCGTTCATGTTCGGCATGTTCACGTCGAGCAGAATCAGGTCGATGTCGGTGTGTATCCCCGCCAGGTCCAGCGCCTGAACGCCGTCGTATGCGTGAAGGATCGTCGTGCCGTGTACTACGTAGCGGCGCAGGACGAGCTCGTACATCTTGTGCAGCAGTTGGGAGTCGTCGACAACCAGAATCTTTCGAATCATTGATACCTCTCCAGCCAATGTGTTTCCTGAGCTCTCCGCGGGACCGGCGCGAATGAGAGGACAAATTAAGATGAGACGGTTAACGTCAGATAACAGATGAACTAAGGGGATAGGTCGAGGGATTACAAAAGGAGGGTCGGCGTGGTGCAGGGCCGCCGCCCCGGCGGCCATCCTCGGCGAGGTATGACCCGGCCGCCGAGGGCGGCGGCCCTACACAAGCGGCGGCCCTACACAGGCGACGGCCCTACACAGAACGGCGGCGGTTTCCCTACGCGATCGCCGGCCGCTCGCGTCGAAGCACATTGCACGCTCGGGCAAGCTCGTGTGGGAGGAGCTCGATGAGTCCGCGGGCTTCGTGCAGCTCGTTCGCGCGGGCTTTGTGTTCGATCGTTTCGACCAGTGCCAGCATCGCCAATGTGCCGAGGTTTGCACAGCCGCTGCGCAGGGCATGCGCGGTCTTCGAGGCTGTCCGCGTATCGTTGGATGCCACGGCATCACACAGGATGGCGACCTGCTGAGGCGCTTCGTCGAGGAAAAGGTCGATCATCTCCCCGAGTACCACGCCGCCGTCGCTCAAATCCTCGAGGATCCGCGCATGAGCGGTCCGGTCGAGCACGATGTCTTTGCCGGCTGCGCCGGCCCGTCTGATTCTCAGCTCCCATGGCCTGAGCATGGCTTCGAGCTGCGTCTGCTTCATAGGCTTGCCGATGTAGTCGTCCATCCCTGCCTTGAAACAGAGCTCGCTGTCGCCCTGCAGCACATGCGCTGTCATTGCGATGATTGGAATGTTGCGATCGCTGCCGGGGCGGGCACGGATGTGGCGCGTGGCCTCGTAACCGTCCATCACAGGCATCTGACAATCCATCAGGACGATATCGAAGGAACTGCGGTCGAGCGCATCGAGAAGCTCTGCACCGTTCTCCACGGACGAAGCTTCGTAGCCGAGGTTCGCGAGTTGGGTCAGGACGAGCCGGCGATTGATCGGCGTGTCCTCGGCGATGATGACCCGCAGCGGTTCCAGCCCGGCGCTCACTGTCCGGTCGTCGGCGGGCTCAGATCCGAAGAGCATCACAGGCGTTCCGAAGATCGTGCCGTCCGCTCCCATGGCGCCGGAGAGGCGGATAGCCGTGACGCCAGCCTGCTGGTCGATGAAACAGGCGTCGAATCGTTCGCCCTCGGTGCCGCGCAGAAGACGCAGGCTCTCTTCCACGGAGGCTGTAAGTGTGAGCACCGTGCCGAGGTCACTTCGCAACTGATCGGCCGCCTCCGGCCTGTCGCTGACGACGAGCACGCGAAGAGGCTCGAGCTCGCCGGCCGCGGGCCAACCCACCGGCGGACGTTCGAATTGCGCTGTAAACCAGAATGTAGAACCCTTTCCGGGCGAGCTTTCCAATCCGATCTCGCCGCCCATCAGCGTCACCAGGTGGCGGCAGATTGCCAGTCCCAGTCCGGTCCCGCCGAATCGGCGCGTGGTGGAGCCATCGGCCTGCATGAACGGAGTAAAGAGCCGTTGCTGTGCCTCGGGCGCGATTCCGATGCCGCTGTCGCTCACCGAGAAACGGATCATGAACCCGACGTCGTTTTCCACGACCTTCCGCACCTCGACCGACACTTGACCGTGCTCGGTGAACTTCACCGCGTTACCGATGAGATTCGTCAGCACCTGGCGCAGCCGTCCGGCATCGCCTCGGACCGCCGCTGGTACGTCATCGTAGATCTTCGTCACCATCCGCAGGCCCTTCGCGTTCGCCTGATCCCGAAACAGAGACACAGGGAGCTCGATGATCGGCGCGAGCAACATGCCGGCCGGTACGATGACCAGCTTCCCAGCCTCGATCTTTGAGAAGTCGAGGATGTCGTTGACGATGGCCAGCAAGCTGCCGGCGCTTTGCTCGACGGCCGCCGCGAGCTCGAGTTGGCGGGCGTCGAGGCCGGTCTGCAGGAGCAGATCGATCATCCCGATCAAACCGTTCATCGGCGTCCGGATCTCGTGGCTCATGTTCGCCATGAACTGCGACTTGTGCCGCGCCGATTCGATGGCCAGATCGCGGGCCGCGGCCACTTCTTCCTCCAGCTCCTTGCGGTCCGTGATGTCGCGGGCCACGGCCTGGAAGCCCGCCGGTGCGCCGTCAACGATGAACGGTTGCACTTTTTGGCCGAGCCAGACTTCCCGTCCATCCACTGTCAGGCAGGGAAACTCGAAATAGGTGGTCGGTATCCGGCCGCTCTTCTGCCTCTTGTATAGATCCGTCGCCGCCTGATGGAAATCGCTGCGGATGAAGGTGAGGTAGTGGGTGCCGAGCACGCGCTCGGTGGTGTAGCCGAGCAGACGTGTGGCGGTGGAGTTGACGAACGTGAAACAGCCGGACATGTCGATGCGGTAGATGATGTCGTCGGCACCGTCGATCATCGCCTCCATTTGCTTGCGGCTTTCGCTCAGGGATCGTTCAGCGGCCTTCCGCTCGGTGACGTCGCGGAAAATGCCGCGCGTGGAAATTGGGGCGCCGTTCGCGTCGAATCTGGCGGAGATGCTTCCTTCCACGGCGATGCGCCGGCCGTCGCGCGCGCGGAAGATGGCATCGACGCGCTCGATGGGTTGGCCGGACATCACCTGAGTGAGAATCCCCCGGCAGTGGCCGAGCAGCTCGGGAGCGATGACGTCATCGATGGTCATGGTGAGGAGATCGCTTTTGGTATAGCCGAACGTTGCCAGCCAGGCGTTATTGGCGAACAGGTAACGGCCCGCCGTATCGACGCTCTGAATGAGGTCGTTAGAGCTCTCGAACAGATCGCGATAGCGCTGCTCGCTCTCACGTAACTGCTCCTGCGCTGCCAGTTTCTCCGTGATGTCGCGCGCCACCACCAGCGTCGCCGGGCGATCGTCCCACATCAATCCGCGCGTGATGACCATGGCATCGATCAAGGTAGCGTCCTTGAGCCGGTGGATCCATGTCGTATCGCTCCGGAGCCCTGTCTCCATGAAGGCGATGAGTTTGGGAACCTCGCTCTCCGGACGGATCTCGGTGATTGTCATCGCCAGGAACTCGTCCCTGGAGTAGCCGTATGTCCGCACGGCGGCGTCGTTGACGGCGAGGAATCTCAGCGTGACGGCGTCGAATACCCACGACGGCAGAGGATTGGCCTCGAAGATGAGGCGATAGCGTTCGTCGTTATTTGTACTCAAACAGAGACCCGTGCCGATCCTAACTGGCACTGGTTAACGTTGGACGACGGGAGGAATTGCCTCAGGGCTCGATCCGGTAACCAAGACCCCGGACCGTGCGCACGTATCGCGGGTTGTCAGGGTCCTGCTCGATCTTGCACCGGAGTCGCCGGACGTAGACAGCGAGGATCTTGTCGGAGACTTCCTCGTCGCCCCAAAGGCGGTCCACGATCAACTCTTTGCTCACCGTGCGTCCCGCGCGAAGGGCCAGCAATTCCAGGATGTCGTACTCCTTCGGACTCAGAGGGATGAGTACGTCGCTGACGAAAACATCGCGCGAATCGCGGTCGATGAGCAGTTCTCCGACGCGGATGGCGCTCTCCGCGACAGCCGTCGATGTTCGCATCGACCGGCGGAGCTGGGCGCGGACGCGCGCGACGACTTCACGCACCTGGAATGGTTTGATGATGTAGTCGTCGGCCCCCTCATCCAGTCCCTTCTCCAGATCGGCCAGAGCGCCTCGCACCGTCAGCATGATGATCGGGTTTTGCGTGCGGCGGCGGATGATCGGACAGAGCGTCAAGCCGTCGCCGTCAGGAAGAGAGAGGTCGAGGAGGTACAGATCGAAGTCTTCTGACTGGATGGCATTCCTGGCGTGAAGGAGCGATCCATACGTCCTAACCGTCAGCCCGGCCTCAGTAAGGGCAACCTGAAGCAGGCGACACGTTCCAGCGTCGTCCTCCAACACCAGGATTTTCACGAGTACGTAAGTCTACAACGCCTTGAGTGCAACAGATTTTCGCGCGAAGCGCTTTGGGAGGGTGGGGGCCTCCCCTCCGACAACTTCTCGCAATTGAACCTCTTCCGATTTCGCGCGAAGCGCTTTGGAGTGCGGTGGCCGCAGCCACCGCTTTGGGAGGGTGGGGGCCTCCGTCCGACAACTTCTCGCAATTGAACCTCAGAAAGCGGTAGCTGGCGCTACCGCACTCCAAAGCGCTTCGCGCGAATGATTTGGCGTGAGACACTCTTGTCTGTGCCGTCCGGCATTACAACAGTCTGATCCTTGTGAGCCCACTCACTCCCCCAGCAACCGCGCCTGATACCTCCGCGACAACCGCAACGTCTCCCCGCTCTTCAGCGCGATGATGTAGTCCCCGTGGAAGTGTGCACGCACCTCTTTGATCGCTTCGACGCTGACGATGCCGGAGCGGTGGATGCGTGCGAAGCGTTTCGGGTCGAGGCGCGTCTCCAGGCCGGCCAGTGTCCCTCGTATCAGATGGGACTTGTCCGCTGTGTGGATGCGGACGTAGTTCCCCTCGGCACTGAGATGAATCAGCTCGCTTGTGGCCACGAAGAAGAGGCGGTCGCCGTTGCGGACGACGAGCCGTTCGAGATACGCGGCGTGCGGCAGAGAGGCCAGGAGTTGCGCGATTTTCTGCGGCTTGCCTCCGATGCGTTGCAGTGCGTGATCGAAGGCGCGATCGAACCGTTCTCGGGTGAAGGGCTTGAGCAGGTAGTCGACCGCGTGTACGTCGAAGGCTCGTAGCGCGAACTCGTCGTAGGCGGTGGCGAAGACGACGGCGGGCATGGCATCGGCGCCGATCGCTTCGATGGCTTCGAAGCCGGTCATGCCCGGCATCTGGACGTCGAGCACCACGAGATGCGGTTCGAGCGAACGGACCGCGTCGACGACTTCCAATCCGTTCTCGGCCTCGGCGACCACTTCGACATCCGCGCGTCCGCTGAGGTAGGAGCGGACGATGCGACGGGCAGGCGCTTCGTCGTCGGCGATCAGAACGCGCGTAGTCACGCCGCCGCCTCGCCTTTCGTATGCCACGGCACTTCGATGGTCAGCCGCAGTCCTCCCTCGGATCGATTGTCGAGAGTCAACCTCTGCCGCTCGCCGTAGAGATGTTGCAGCCGGGCAACTGTATTTGAAAGCCCGATGCCGCCGCCAGATGGCCCGGCATCGCCGTCGATCCCAGGTCCGTTGTCCTCGATGGTCACGAACAGTTGGTTGCCGCTTCGGCGTGCGGTGATGTTGATCTCGGCCCGCTTCGCATGATCGCGGAGCGAGTGCGTAATCGAGTTCTCGATCAACGGTTGCAGGAGAAGGTGCGGTACCAGTGTCTCGCGCAACTCCGCAGGAACGGAGACATCGACACGCAGCCGTCCCTCGAAGCGCGCTTTCATGATGGCGAGGTAGCTGTCGACGAATTCGATTTCCTCGCCCAACGGTACTTCCTGTGCCCCCGAGGCGTGGAGAGTGGCCCGGAGGAAATGGGAGAGATGTTGCAGCATCGCGCCGGCAACTTCCGGATCGTCCTGTACATGCGACGAGATCATGTTCAGGGCATTGAAAAGAAAGTGCGGCTGAAGCTGCATCTTCAACGCGCTCAGCCGCGCCTCGGTCAACTCGCGTTCGAGCCTCGCGGCCGCGACGTCGCGCTCGCGGTTCGCGCGTACGTAGGCCATGAATCGCAGCAGGCAGTAGAGCGCGATATAAACGATGAGCTGCTTCTGCCCCTCCATGAAGAAGCGATAGCGCATGTCACCGTAGTCGTACGTCCCCCAGCCCAGGATTCGATAGAGCAACTCGCGCGAGCCCCACATCAGCAGCGTGTGAGAGACGCCGAAGACGACGAATGTTGCCGCATGAAGAGAGATGCGTGTAACAAGCCGCCGCCGTTCAATGGGGAATCGGTTGATGACAAAGAACAGCAGCGGCAGAAGGAGCAGGAACGAATACGCTCCCGTCATCTCCCACACAAACGGATATTTCGCCGCCCGCGCGTTCTCCTCAGCCAGCCAGCTCGTCTCGACGATGCTGAAGTTCAACAGCCCGACAAAGGTGACCGCCAGAAAAATGATCAACGGACGCCGGTATCGCACGACGCTACGGTAACGCCTCGTTTGCATTGGCGCTTTCTTCAAGTGACGAGCGGAGTAGGGGAGGGGTGAACGGGTGGGGGTGATCCTTCGAAGTTTGTGAACGAGCTTTTCCCACGGAGCCGCTACTCACATGCCTGTCATCCTGAGGCTGCCGTAGCCGCATGGGTGGTGGGCGGGTGGAGCGGCGGAGGACGCCGAAGGATGACAGCGCGCTATCCTCCGCCCATCCCACCTCCCCTCCGCTCGTCACAAATGCGTGGCGGCAGAAGCGCTGCCGGGCCGATCGTGTGCCGCATGGACAAGATGACACGCAACCTCGTCTGGATCATCGCCGCTGTCAAATTCGGATTTCATATGGCCACAGCGGGGCTTTATGGATTCTTCATCGATGAGATGTACTTCCTGGCAGCCGGCCAGCATCTGGCGTGGGGCTACGCCGACTTTCCGCCGCTCACACCGTTTCAGGCCTGGCTGACGCGGCATCTGTTCGGCGACTCGCCATACTCGATCCGTCTCTTCCCCTCGCTGGCCGGCGCCGGACTGGTGCTGCTCGCCGCCGCCATCGCACGCGAGCTCGGTGGCGGACGCTTCGCGCAGATCCTGGCGGCGTTGGTCGTCCTCTTCGCCCCCGGCTACCTGGCCTTCGACAGCTATCTCTGCATGAACTCCATTGAGCCGTTGATCTGGGGCGGATGCGCACTCATCGTCATCCGCATCATCAAGCGCGATGATCCGCGGCTCTGGCCCTGGTTCGGACTGCTGGCCGGAATCGGCCTGCTGAACAAGCACACCATGCTCGTCTTCGGCTTCGCCGTGGTCGTGTCGCTGCTGCTCACCGCCGGCCGCAAACTGATGTTCAACCGCTGGTTCGTGCTGGCTGGCGCGATCGCTTTCGCCATCTTCCTTCCGAACCTGATGTGGGAGATCCAGCACCACTTCCCGCACCTCGAGCTGCTGGCCAACATCAAACGCAACAGCCGCGACGTGCAGATGAACCCGCTCGTCTTCCTGCTCTGGGACGTACTGCTCGCCAATCCTCTGGCCGCCCCGATCTGGATCGCCGGCCTGGTCTCACTGTTCATCGGATCACTGAAACGCTTCCGCGTCATCGGTCTGGCCTGGGTCATCGCCTACCTGACCCTACTCGCTGCGGGTGGCCGCTTCTATTACCTGCTGCCCGCCTTCGTCATGATCATCGCCGCAGGCGCCATCGCCGTCGAACGGGCCACCGAAAACCGGCGTTGGATGGCAGTGACGTACGCCGTCCTGATCGTCATCGCCGGCGCTCTCATCGCACCGACAGCCATCCCTGTCCTTCCAGCCGAAACGTACTTCCGCTTTACAGAGCTCACCCACATCAACCAACCTCACTTCGAGCACCGGGCGACCACGTCGATGCCACAGTTCTTCGCCGACCGTTTCGGCTGGCCGGAGATGGTGGCCACCGTCGCCCGCGCCTACAACAGCCTGCCGCCCGGCGAGCGCGCCAGGACCGGCATCTTCGGCAATGACTACGGCCAGGCCGCCGCCATCGACTTCTACGGCCCGAAGTACGGACTCCCGCGCGCGATCGGCGGACATCTCTCTTACTGGTACTGGGGCCCCCGCAACTACACCGGCGAAAGCCTCCTCGTCCTCGGCGACGACCGTGAGACGCTGGAGGGCAAGTTCGAGGTGGTGATCCCAATGGGCGAGATCGGACATCCCTACGCGATGATGCAGGAGCACTTCACGTTGTTCCTTGTGAAGAAGCCGAGGGGGTTCACGTTGCAGAGTGCCTGGGGGATGTTGAAGAAGTTTGAGTGAGGGTATCGAACCAAGCTGACAATTCGCGCGCGCGATCATTATGCGAGAGGATTTGGTAGCCTTCCTCCGTACGCAGCTCGCGAAGCCGGCGAGCCCATTCGGAGGCGTTCCCCGAGGCATCACGGATCTGATCAGACGTCACGACTCGTCCAATGTGGGCCAGCAAGAAGTAGAGTACTTTGGCTTTCGATCCCGGCTGGCGCGAAGCGCTCTTCCTTTTCGCCATGCCTACAGGATAGCGGCTTTAACGGAAGGATAGAAAATGCGTTGCTGCTGGCCGTCAAATGACTTCGCCGAGACGTCGCCAGCGAACGCGTTAATGATCGCTCCACCAACGGCTTCGGCGACAGGGGGAGGGAACGCGTTTCCGACCTGACGGTAGCTGGCGGTCTTGCGTCCGGCGAATTGCCAGTGATCGGGGAAACCCTGAATGCGCGCAACCATACGGACGGTCAATTTGGGGTTGGCTTCCTCCGGGAAATCTCTCGATGGCGCTTCATCTGCGATACCGATGCCGTCTACGCCCAGGGAAGCCCATTGCTGACGGGCACGAGTCGGGCCGAGATCGGGTCCGCCGTGTTTCTTGGATCCACCGACGACCGTCGGGGCGATTCCGTTCGCGCGGCGCAACCATGCACGAGCACCCTTCCAATCGTTCGAGCCGATAAGATCCGCCAGGGCTTCGCTGACAAGCCGGCGGTGCTCTCCTGGTTCTGGCCAACGAAAGAACGGCATGTCCTCCTTGTGGAGGGCAATCATGATGAAACGTGGCCGGAGCTGGGGTACTCCAAAGTCGCAGGCGTTGAGAATTCGCCACTCGACCAGGTAGTCAAGCCGGCGGAAGCGGGCGATGAGCGACGTCCGATAGCCCTTGAACTTCTCGGACGCGAACCCGGGGACATTCTCGAGCATCACTGCCCTCGGCTGGATCTCAGAAGCAAGGCGGAGCGCTTCAGGGAAGAGATCCCGATCGTCGTTACTGCCTAGCTGCTTGCCAGCGATCGAGAACGGCGGACACGGAACACCACCTGCCAAAAGGTCCGCTGAGCCGCGAAACGGCGCGCCGTCGAAGTGGTGAAGATCGCCTTCGATGACGTCCCAACCAGGGCGGTTCAGGCGCAGCGTTGCGCAGGCATGGTGATCGATCTCGAGAGCTGCAAGATGATCAAAGCCCGCCAACTCCAGGCCCAACGCCTGACCTCCGCCTCCGGCACAGATCTCAACGACTTTGAACGTCATGAGAGGAGTGTAGCGGGAAGCAGATGAGGAGAAAAGAACTTCTACCGGGCGTAGACAACGAACTCATGGATGTCCACGACAAGGCGACGCGTTCATTCAACATGTCGCGCATTCGCTCGCGCGACACCAAGCCGGAGTTGAAGCTCAGAAGGCTGCTCTGGGCGCGGGGTTTACGTGGATATCGAGTTCATTCGAAGCTGCCGGGCAAGCCTGACCTCGCTTGGGCGAGCCGCAAAGTTGCGATCTTTGTCGATGGCTGTTTCTGGCACGGCTGTCCTTCGTGTGGTGACGGGCGTGCCCCTACGTCGAACACCGGCTACTGGGACGCCAAACTGCGCATGAATCAGCAACGCGATGCGAAACGGACGCAGGAGCTCGAAGCGATGGGATGGAGAGTTCTCCGATTCTGGGAGCACGAGGTGTTGAATGACACATCCAAAGTGGCGGCTCGCGTCGAGAAGGTGCTGACGAAACCCTTCCGCGCACGCAAAGCCCAACGCCACTCTGCATGAGATTGTATTGGCGTCTGCTGAAGCAGTTTCGGAGTTTGGCGTGACTACCATTCGATCCATCTCTCTGCAGGCCGCCTGCTGACGGCGGTTGCTTGGTTGACGTTCTGTTGACGAATGTCCGAAAAACAGTCGTAAGTTCAAAATTCATCCTCAATGTCGCCGTCGCTGGATGATCTGTCCGATTGTTGAACGTCGAGGGGAGATAGCGATCTCAAAACGGGAGATCGATATGAGCGGAGGGGGGATAGCGATCTCCCAAACGGAGATCGATATGAGCGGAGGAGGGGTCGTTTTGAGACTCGGGGGGGTAGCGATCTCAAAACGGGAGATCGCCATCTCCTCCGGCGAGATCGTGATCTCATGGGACGAGATCCGTATCCCGCGAGACGAGATCGGGATCTGACGAGACGAGATCGGGATCCCACGTCACGGACTCGCGATCTCGCTACGTCGAATCGGCATCTCACGACACGAGATGCGGATCCAACAGAACGAGATCGCGACCTCATGACACGAGATGCGCATCTCGTGCGGTGAGATCGATACGCAGCGTCCTCGCGTCACGGCGAAGTGTCACTCACGCAGGACGATGCGCGCCGGAAAACGAGCGTCACTACCCTTGGAAAGCTGGCTCAGCAATCGCAGTGGGCGTACGCGGCCCACGAATCGCAGCCTGGTTCGAATTCGCGGCCGTACAGGAGATTCCTCACTATGCGCATCCGGATATTCGTGTCTCTCATCGCTTTGCTGTTGACTGCTACGCTGTATGCCCAGACAAACGAGATCGGCATCTTCGTCAACCAATCCGCCCTCAGTTCGAGCTCCGAAACAGATCCGGCGATCCCAATCACAGGGAAGGTCAAGTTCGACTCGAAGAGCGGTTACGGCATCAGCTTCGACCGCTTCATCAATCCCGGTCTCGCGGTTCAGTTGTCGGGACAGACTGTTCGCGCCAAAGCCAGGATCAGTGCTTCAACGGCGGGAGTGAGCCTCGGCGAGAGCGCCGGAACGCTCGATCTGAAACAGTACGATGCGGCGCTCCACTGGTATCTGGCTCCGAACAGATCCTTCCGGCCGTACGTGGGGACAGGGATTGCATGGATCGGAAGCGGCAAGCTGAAAACCGCTGCCGAACCGGCAGCCGGTATCGAAGCTGGCTCGGTCGGGCTCAGGAACAAGTTGACCTGGCTGGTCGACGGTGGCGTCGACTTCAGCGTATCGCAGAGATCCGCGATCACGCTGGCAGCCAAGTACACGCACTACACCGCGAAGCTCGAAACCACGCCCGATGATCTGTTCCAAAGTCTGAAACTCGATCCTCTGACGCTCGCCCTGGGCATTCGCTTCAAATTCTGATTGCACATCTTGCGGGAGTCGGGAGTCGGCCGCTGACACCCGACTCCCGACTCAAACGTGCATCCGCCCCCTTTGTCATTTATCGTGGTCGCTCGCTGTTCGATGCTCGACGGGAGAGATCCATGAAATCAGATGACAAACTGAAGCCGATCGATGCGGAGGGGATCCTTCGCACGCTCGCTGAGATGCGGAAGCAGATTCCCTTCCTCAAGCACGATGCCCCTCCACCGGCCTCGGACGAAGGAGTGATGGGGCTCCACGCGGGCGGGTTGGATCCGAACGACCTCGAGGAGTTCAACTACCTCGCTGTCGCGGACGGCATCGAGTCGCTGGCGAACGAACTTTCAGAGGCGATCGCCGAAAAACAGGCCGAGGCGATGAAGAAAGCGATGGAGATCTACTACACCGCTGAGGAGCTGGCGAAAGATCCGGCCAATGCCAATCTGATTCCTCATGTCGAGGCGATGCGTGAGGCGTACCTGAAGAGCTACGGGAAGCCGATTCCGCCGGCTCCGCCGAAGAAGTGAAGATCCTTCGCCGTCCTTCGCCGCTCCACCACCCCGGCAACCGCAAACATCAGTTGTAAAGCACGCCGGGTTCGTTGCCACCGGATTACATTTGCGCATGCACCTGCACTCCGGCAGGGGTGCGGTTGGCGTGAAGGTCAATCCTCCCGCACGAGTTGGATATGCTTTCGTTCCACATCCTCCTCCTCGGCACGCGTGGCGGCCCAGCCGAAGCCGGCGACGCAGGCCAGCGTGGCGGGAATGGCGGGGATCGAGAAGTTGAACTCGACGAGGCCGTGGATCAGGAGGGCGAGGAGGGCGCCGAAGGCGGCGAGGATGAAGGCGCTCTCTTCGCGGCGTGGCTCGCGGCGCCAGCAGCGGAGAAGGGTGGCCAGGAAGGCGATGATCGCGGTTGCGCCGAGGGCCAGTCCGAGCAGGCCTCCGGTTACCAGCAGTTGCAGCGGATCGCTGTGGGCGAACTCCACGAGGTAGTTGAAGTCATGTGGCTGCACGCGCCGGAATGCCTCCCGGAACGCGCCGAGGCCCGAGCCGAATAGCGCGAACTGCGGCCACGCCTTCAGCGAGAGCTGCCAGAGAGTGAATCGGAGATCGCTGGCCGGGTCGCGGGGATCGGAGCTGAGGAAGCGGAGAATCGGCTGATGACTCACGGCAAGGAGGGTCAGCCCAACGGCGGCGCCGACGACGCCAGTGCCGGCTGCCGCGAAGCTCCATCGGCGATTCTTGACTCGCGGGTGCGATGGCGCGAGAGACAGCAACACCACCGTGACGATTGCGGCCGCGAGGATGCCGCCACGCGATTCGGTCAGCGCGATCCCTCCGGCCAGCACACCCCAAAGCACGATGCGCAGCGACATCCTCATGAAGAGGCTCTCGAACCGTTGTGCAGGCCTGCGCGAAGGGAGGACAGGCGATTCGCGGTAGTGGAGCACTTCGCGCCACAACACGCCGAAGCCGGCGAAGAGCGCGATCTGAAGATACCCTGCGAAGTGGTTTGGATTGACGAACTCGCCGTGCAAACGGCCCACCGCCATCGGCTCCTCGCCTGAACCGGCAGCAACGCTGCGCATCACCGTGGCCAGAAGGATCTGGATGACAGCGCTGCCGATCAGCACGGCCAGGAAGAGCCGCCGGCGCGAGCGGGAGCGCAGGAGCAGCGCGCCGGCGACAAAGAAGGCGATATACGCGAGCGTGAGCAGCATCGTATCGAGCGTCTCCAGCGGTGCTATGGAGATGCGTGATGCCGGAGCCTGCCGGCCGAAAGCCGCAAGGGTACGAGCGAGGTCTGTGTACACGCGGGCGCTTACGGGCGAGAGGATGCTTAGAACAAACGAGGGCAAAGGGAGCGACTGCACCAGTCCGAGAACGACAATGCCGAAGAGGGCGGCGATTGTTACGCGGACGCCGCGGAGGCGCGAGGTCTTTGGATCATCGAAAAGGAGCAGAGCGAGCGCGGTAAACGCGAAGAGCTCCAGGGTCAGCTCCCCTTCCTGCGTGATCTGGCCGTACGGGATGGGAGCGATGGCAACGTATGCCAGGAACACGAAGAGGGCGGCGTTTTCGCGCCACGATTGCGCCCCCAGCTCCTCCCGCAGACCAGAGCGTTTCGCCCGCGTCCGGACGGAAGGTTTCGTGGGTGTTTCAGCCGTCATGTTTTTGTGCGGTACCGTACTATCGGATTGGTCATCGGTCACATAACCGTGAACGGAGGTTGACTATCGTAGCGTCATTGTCCTAGTGTTTCCAACGGAAGTCTTCCCCTATGTCTCGAAGAATTGCATGCCTATTCGTTGTGTCGTTGTCAGTGGCGGGCTGGGTATCTGCTGCCTCTCCCTCGGTTACGCAGAATCAGTTGGCCTGCGTGAGTCATGGCACCAACGCCAGGATCATCGCCCACGTGGAAGGGCATCCGGCCTCGGTGCGCGTCTACTTTCGTCAGAGCGGCGATACGTGCGGCGACTATTACGTCGACATGCGGCGGAGCGCTCAGGATCCAACGCTCTACAGCGCGGTCTTGCCGATGGTGACGCCTGATGCCACCTCCATCACCTACCAGGTCAAGGTCATGGGTGTGGGAGCGAAAGAGATCGTTGCCGAGCCGATGTCGGCTACCGTCAGCAGCAATTGCAAAGCGCCTCCGCTCAGCGGCGACGATCTCCGCGCGGCAAGGGCCATCGCTCTGGGGCTGACCAAGCCAACACAACACGCGGCACCCTGCCACTTCAAGTGCGACGGGGTCATGAGCGTAATCACGGCCTCGGGCGAGCTGAAGCCGAATGACGAGTGCCGGCTCATTCTGGCCGGGAAAATCAAGCCCTGGTATCTATCGCCGGAGACTCTGGCTATGGCGGGCGCGGGGGCGGTTGGTGCCGTCCTGGTGCTGCAACCACCCTCGAATGGACGAAACGTTCCACCTTCGCCAGCCCGGCCCTGATCGTGCGCAACGTTTCTCGTTTCAATGGACCTACGCCGCCTGCCGACACGCGAGGCTCGTTGTCGGCCCTGTTTCCCGCGGATGAACACAGCGCCGCCACATCGGAACTATGGGCGATCGTTGTCAAGGGATGGCGGCTGGTTGCCTTCTGCATCGTCGTTGGAATCGTTGGCGGCGTGCTTTTCACTATCTTCGCCGAGCCGAAGTACCGCGCCACCGTAGTGCTCAATGTAGAGCGCGATGCTAATCGCCTGTTCGAAGTCTCCGAATCGCAGATGGCCGTCTACGATCCGGCGTTCCTGGTCACCCAGACTCGTTTGATGCGCAGCCGCGAGGTGGCCGAGCGCACCATCGCCCGTCTCAACCTGCTTGGCAATCCCGAGATCGCGCCGCGGCGCAGCGGCTTCTTTCGCCTTCTCGACGGAGGTACTCCCGGTTCCCCCGGCTCGCGTGACGCCGCCGGTGCCGCCAATCGTATCCAGGCCTCCGTGACGGCCAACATGGTGCCGCAGTCCAATCTGGTGGAGCTCACCTACATCGGTCACAGCCCCAAGGCCTCCGCCGACATTGCGAATGCGCTGGCAGAGTCCTACATCGACTGGAGTCTCGAGTCGAAGTTCCAGGTAGTCGGTCAGGCCTCGAAGTTCCTCAATACCGAGATCGAGCAGCTCAAGAGCGACGTCAGCGGCAAGGAAGAAGCGCTCCACAACTACGGCCTGCAGAAGGACATCGTCTCGGTCGATCCAGGCACCAATGTCACGCTCCAGAAGCTGGAAGCGCTCAACAAGGACTACTCCGGTGCCGTTTCGGACCGAGTGGTCAAAGGAGCCCACTACGTCGAACTGCTCAGTGCTCCCGACGAAGCCGTCCTTCAGGGGACGGGAGAGATCGGCAGCCTCAGCTCTCTGAAATCGGAGCTGAGCTCCGTGCAACGGACTTACAACGAGAAGCTGCAGGTCTATAAGCCGGAATGGCCGGCCATGAAGCAACTCCGGACCCAACTCGATGAGCTGCAGAAGAGCCTGGCCAAAGAAACCCACGGGGCCTCCGCCCGTGTGCGCGACGGGGCACGCCGCGATTTCCAGACGGCGCAGCGCCGCGAACAGTCGCTTCTGACCGAGCTGACGTCTCAGAAGGTAGAGGCAATGCAGCTCAACAGCAATGCCGTCGAGTTCAACAATCTCCGCAATGAAGTGGGGACTTCGCGCAATCTGCTGGAAGTGCTGCAGAAACGGCAGGCTGAGACCGAAGTGACGGCGCGTCTGCGCGGACAACGGATTTCGAACATCCGGGTCGTCGACCGCGCCCTGGTTCCCGGCGCGCCATTCAGTCCTTCCTATCCGGCAAACATCTGGATGGGTCTCGTCTTCGGTCTGACCGCCGGTCTTAGCATGGCGTTCCTGCGCGATCTTCTCGATCGCAGTCTGCGCACCGTCGAGGACGTCGAACGCTACATCCGTCTCCCAGCCCTCGGCGTGATCCCTGCTGTCGGCGCGGGCGCCGCCAACCGCCACTGGTACGGCTACGGATATTCAAACAAGAGGAAGCAGAAGTCGGTCAACCCCGACGAGGCCACGATCGAACTGCTGCCACATACCCATTCCCGGTCGGCGGTGGCCGAGGCCTATCGCGCAGTGCGCGCGGCGCTGCTGCTGTCGCAGGCCGGCGGCATCAAGTCGATCGTCATTACTTCCTGTCTGCCGGCGGAGGGGAAGACTTCGACGGCTTTGAACCTGGCAATCGTTCTGGCGCAGCTCGACAAGCGCGTTCTTCTGGTGGATGCCGACCTGCACAAGCCGCGGCTCCATGACACGCTGCACGTCGCGAACCGCGTCGGCCTCGTCTCCATCCTCGTCGAGAATGTTTCGCCGACAATGGCCATCCAGCCGACCCATATCCCCGGCGTATCAGCGGTGGTCTCCGGTCCGCCGACGCCGAATCCGTCCGGGCTTCTATCGTCGGAGTCGATGCATACGCTGCTGCAGTTCGCGGAAATGAACTTCGACTACGTGCTGATCGACAGCCCGCCGCTCGAGTCGGTTGCCGATGCCATGCTGATCGGCAGCCAGACGGACGGCATCGTTCTCTGCGTCGAAGGTGGCAGCACGTCGCGCGACCGCGTAGCCCGTATCCGCAACAGGCTCGCGAAGAGTAACGTGCCCGTGATCGGCGTCATCCTCAACAAGCTGCGCGAGCCCGCGTTCGGCTATGGTTACGGGAAATCGTATCGGTACTACAGCGCAGGGTATGGAACCGAGACGACGGCTGACGTAGCCGGCAGCCGCGTGCAGAACGGGTAAATAGTCGCTCCAGATCAGGCAGCGCCGTGATCGACATCCACTTCCACTGTCTTCCCGGAATCGACGACGGACCCTCCACATGGGAGGAGGCGGTCGAGCTATGCCGCGCGGCGGCAGCGGAAGGGACGGAGATGATCGTGGCGACGCCGCACGTGCTGCGCGACCCTTGGATCAACGACGACCGCGCCGAGCGAGACCGGCTTCTGGTCCGGTTGAATGCCCTTCTGGGCGGGAAGCCGGCCGTCGTTCCTGGATGCGAGATGTTCTTCTCGAGCGACGTGCTCGAGCTGTGGGACCGCGGCAACGCCGGACCGCTGGTCGGGCTGAACCGCGGCCTGTCGCTGCTCCTCGAGTTCCCGTCGTATTGCGTCGCTCCTCAGGCGGAGTGGATTCTGCACGAGCTATCCGTGATGGGGGTGCAGGCTGTGATCGCCCATCCGGAGCGCAATTCGGAGCTGGCGCACAATCCGGAGCGGCTTGCCTCGCTGGTGTCGAAAGGTGCAATTACGCAGATCACCGCGGCATCGCTGCTCGGTGAATTCGGGCGTGGTCCATTTGCCGCGGCGGAAGACTTCTTCGCGCGCGGGCTGGTCCACCTCGTCGCCTCAGACGCGCACTCGATCGCTGAGCGTCCCCCGCGTCTTGCGGCCGCGCGGCGGTGGGCGGAGCGGCGATGGGGAATGGCCGCGACGCTGGAGATCTTCGAGACGAATGCTGTGGCGCTGACGCAGGGGATCGTGGCCGCATGAAGCGAGCTCTCGCCCTGATGGCGGTGGTTTTGGCTGTTCTCGCCGTCCTGCGCTACGCATACGATGAGGAGGCTCGCGGGGCCGCGGATCACTTCCTCGTTGATTACGATGTTCCAGCCCGCCAACCGCAAAACGCAGCCACGCTTCCGCTTGTCCCCTCCGCTGACCTCGGTGCCGACATCATCGGAGACATCGCACTTGCCGATGCCTTCGGCAGTGTGAATCTCGCCGGTGCCTCTCCCGATCTGCGGGCGCGATCTCTCCGTGCGGCCGAGAGGGTGGGGGATGAGCTGGTCGCGGCTCGCAACATCGCACTCGATGCCCTTGCCACGCGCCCGGGATGGGCCACCCACTGGACTATCCTCGGCGAGCTCGTTTACGCGGAGCAGAGCCGCTCGGCATCGGACACCCGGCACCCGATACCCGACTTCGGTCTTTGGGAGACTCCGCTCCTGACTTCGATCGAATACTTCCCCGGCAATGACGCAGCGATCAGGTTTGTGTCGACCACCTGTCTAGAGAACTGGCCTGATCTGAGCGACGCCATGCGGGCGCGTGCGGTGACCAGCTTTCGTCAATCGCTGCTCGATCCGGGATTCGCGAGGATGGCGTTTCCGGTGCTGACCGAGGCAGTGGGTGTCGATCGCGCCATCTCTCTGCTGCCACAGGAGGGGGGTGCCTTACTGGCGGCTTTCGAGGCGCTGGGGAGAAGTGGTGACATCACCCGCGCCGCGACGCTCTATCAGATGTGGGAGTCGGCCGAGTGGTCGGACCGGTTGAAGGACTTGCGCGAGCTGGAGCGCCGCGCGGGCATGAACGACGTCGAGCGGCAGCGTGAGCTCGCCGCGGAATGGCTCGGACGGCACTCTCCCGCCGATTTCGACACGCCGGCCGGCCGCGAGCAGGAGTTGCGCGTTCTGCAACTGGCGATGAACGACCGCACCGGCTCCTGGCAATCCGACCCGCGCGCCGCCGCTGTCCGCTTCTTTCTGAACCGGCGTATCCATCCCGGTAGTGGCGGGACGCGTGGGATCGAGACTGCGCCGGGTGGCGCCATCATCGCGACGGTGGTCAATTCACTAAGCGGCGTTCCCGAACCGATCCGCGCTCGAGCCCGTCTGCTCGGCGGTGACGTGGAAGGCGCGCAGGCCATCTTCGAGCGCTCCGATTCGGCGGGCTCGTTCGAATGGACCCCGTTTCTGCTCGACATGGCTTCCTATCGCATGGCGCAGAATTCGCTCGACGCGGCGCGCGCCGCGATCGACGCGTTGGCGATGGCGGCACGAAATGAGTGCGATGCTGTGGTCCTGCGCCGCAAACTGGCGGCTCTCGATGGCTCGACCGAGAATGCTCCCATCCCCGTCACATTGTCGCTGCCGCAGGAGGCCTGGAGCTCCACCGGCTCGCTATCACTCTGCCTCGATCCCGAAGCCGCAACCATGCGCGACCTGACGGCCACCGTTGATGCCGCCAGCCCGGTTCTCGTGTCGTGGGGATGGAACGACGGCCGTCACGGCATCCTGCAACTCGACGCCGGCAAGACCACCGTCCGCATCTCCATCGCAGGCCATGGCGGCCGCCAGGTATTCTTCATCCGCCCACTGACCGGGACGCCGATTACGCCGGGAGCGGCGGTGGTTGAGTCGGTCTCGCGGTGATGGTTGTTGCTGGGTTGCCGGGTTACGCGGTCTCGCGGTCACTGGGTTGCCAGGCTGCCTGAGTGAGTGGGTTGGCTGGGCGTTCGACCGAATGACGCAACTCAATCATCGAGAGCCCTTCTCCCCTACGGGGGAGAAGGTGCCGAAGGCGGATGAGGGGGCGCCTTTCGCGGAGGAGTTAAGCAAGTTACGCGTATTTCCCGCCACACTCCGGGCAGAACTTCGGCGTCCCCTCGGCTTCGTGGCCGCAGCCGGGGCATGTCTTCTTCGGCGATAGCGCCGCACCGCATTCCTGGCAGAACTTGCCGCCCTGCGACTTGGCGCCGCATTCGCGGCAGACGGCGCCGGAGACCTGGTCAACTTTGCGCGACTTGGTCCAGTCGACCTCACGGGCTTTCGCCTGAATCTGTTCTCGCGCTGCCTCGGCCTGAGCAGCGGCCATCTCCTCATCGAGGTCGGGAGCGCAGGTCTCGCAGAGGCCGGCTTTCTTGTTCCAGCAGACTGGTTCGCAGACCCAGTTGCCGCATCGCGTACATTGCTTGAAGATCGGCGAGATCTCGTCGACCGCCTCTTGCAGCGCGCTGTCGTGGGCAGGACCGCCGACGGCACGCTGCACCTCGTACGTGCTGTCGGCGACGCTGCCGAAGACGCCGCCGAAGAGGTTCCCTGCCACGCGCGCCGCCGAGCCGAGAACGCCCATCGACGACGTCTTGAACGTCGACATGTAGCCGTTGCTGCACTTCTCGCAGAAGAACTTGAACTGATAGCCGCGGTCAGTCGAAAGGTCCTGGTAGTTTCCTGTGAAGCGGATGGCGACCATTTGGATGTCTCCTTGGCGAGAGTCGGGTGTCGGGTGTCGGGAGTCGGAGAACGATCTGCGTGAGCCGTATTCTCTGCCGTTTTCGGACCCGGCTCCCGACCCCCGACACCCTTTTCATCCAGTTTACCGCGACCGCCGCCGCTCCATTTGCTACGATCTCGCCTCGGTTCATGAACCGAAAGGAGCTTCAATGCGCAAGTTCATTGCGATTTGTCTATTTCTCGTACCCGCCGCGCTGCCGCTGGCGGCGCAGCAGACCCCGCCGGCACTCAAACTGCCGCGGTTGTCGCAGCATCAGGTTGTGACGCAGACCGTCGGGCTCACCGACATCAAGATCGACTACAGCCGTCCTGCCGTGAAGGGACGCCCGATCTGGGGCGGACTCGTTCCATACGACAAGGTCTGGCGCACCGGCGCCAACGAGGCCACGCAGATCTCGTTCAGCGAAGACGTGACCATCAACGGTCAGCCGTTGCCGAAAGGGACGTACTCGCTGCACACCATACCGGGGAAAGACTCCTGGATCATCGCCTTCAACAAGGTTGCGCAGCAGTGGGGCTCGTTCACCTATGACGCCGCGCAGGACGCGCTGCGCGTGACGGTCAAGCCCGGGAAGGCACCGTTCGCGGAGTTGATGTCGTTCGAGTTTCCGCAGGTGACGAACGACGAGGCTGTTGTCGCCCTCCGCTGGGAAAACGTCTCGGTTCCGTTCACCGTCGGCACCGGCACAACCACGAAGGTGATGGCAGAAGCAACGGCGGTGGTCTCCGGTGCCGCCGCGACCGACTGGCAGACGCCTTATCGCGCCGCCGGGTTTGCACTCGACTCCGGCAACACCGCGCAGGCTTCGGCGTGGATCGATCAGTCGGTGAAAGTGAATCAGACCATCTCGAACCTCTATCTGAAGGCGCGCATCCAGGCGAAGAAGGGCGACAAAGCCGGCGCCATCGCCACCGCGGAAGCAGCGTTGAAGCTGGCTGCTCCGAAGGACAAAGAGCTGGCTGGCGAGATTCAGAATTCGATCGGCGAGTGGAAGAAGTAGGTTTTATCGGGAGTAGGTTGTCGGGGGTCGGGAGTCGGAGAGTTTCTATCCGACGCTCGGTTCTCCGGCAACCGGTGCTCCGACAACCGACCCACCGCGCCCCACACCCGAGGCATGAATCAATAGCGCCGCGACAACTCCAACCACACACCCGACCACGTTCCACCAGAGCCAGGCCATGTCGGTGAAGATCGCGCACCAGACGACGGCGGCTTCTCCGATCACGGCGCCGAGGAAGGCGGCGGTGCCGTTGACGCGCTTGGTGTAGAAGGCCAGGAGGAAGATGGCCAGGATCGTTCCGTAGAAGAGTGAGCCGAGTTTGTTCACTGCTTCGATCAGCGAGCCGAGGCGGTTTGCGAACTCGGCGAAGGCGATGGCGAAGAGGCCCCAGGCGATGGTCATGATCTTCGAGAGGCGGACGCATTCTGCGTCGGTGGCGTGTGGTTTGCCCAGGCGGCGGAAGATGTCGACGACCGTCGTGGAGGCTAGTGAGTTGAGGCCGGACGATGTCGCGGACATCGCCGCGCAGAAGATTGCCGCAAGCACCAGGCCGACCAAGCCGGCGGGTAGAAAGTCCATCACGAACGTCAGGAAGATGTAGTTCGTATCGCTGTTGTCGGCTCCCGGTTGTGTACGGCCGATGAGATCGGCGGCGGCAGCGCGGGTGGCGGTCTCACGCTCCTGAACATCGCGCAGTCTGATGGTGGCGGCAGACGTGCCGGCATCGTCGTGCGCGCGCATGGCAGCGAGCAGGGTCTGGACATCGGCTCGCTTCTCGACGAACTGGCGGCGGTGCCGCTCCTCGAGGCGATTGTAATCTTTGGCGTACTTGCTCGAGGCCACCTTCGCTCGCTGTACGGTATTGAAGAACAGCGGTGGTGCGATGAACTGGTAGAAGACGAAGACCATCGCACCGACAAACAGGATGAAGAACTGCATCGGCACTTTGACCATGCCGTTGATGAGCAGGCCGAGGCGGCTCTCCGCGATCGACGCGCCGGTAAGGTAACGCTGCACCTGCGATTGGTCGGTTCCGAAATACGAGAGCGCCAGGAACGTGCCGCCGATGAGTCCCGACCAGAAGTTGTAAGGCGTCTTCAGGTCGAACTTGAAGTCGATGGCGTTGAGCCGCCCCATCCGGCCGGCCACGCGAAACGCCTCGACCAGTGTCACGTCGTTCGGGAGCGAGTGGACGGCGATGATCAACGCCACCGCCATCCCGCCGAGGGCGATGAGAAGTTGATGCACCTGCGTCCGGCTCACGGCCTTGGTTCCGCCGGAGGCGGTGTAAATCACCACCAGCAGACCGACGACGACGTTCGTGATGTGAATGCTCCAGCCGAGGATCACAGAGACGATCAGCGCCGGGGCATAGAGCGTGATGCCGGTGGAGAGACCGCGTTGAATCAGGAAGAGCAGCGACGTCAGCGTCCGTGTGCCGACGCCGAAGCGTGTCTCGAGATACTCGTAAGCGGTAAAGATCGGAAGACGGTGGTAGATCGGGACGGCGGTGATGGAGAGGATGACCATCGCGATCGGCAGCCCGAGGTAGAACTGCACGAAGCGCATGCCGTCGGCGTACGCCTGTCCCGGCGTCGATAGGAATGTGATCGCGCTGGCCTGGGTGGCCATGATCGACAAAGCGATGGTCGGCCATTTGAGCTGCCGGCCGGCCAGCAGATAGCCGTCGAGGTTCTTTCGATGCCGCCCTTTCCAGACACCGTAAGCGACGATGCCTGCGAGCGTCCCGATCAGGACGATCCAATCGATCGGCCTCATGCGAACGCCTTCGTGAAGGCATAGAAGATGATGACCAGGATTACCAGTTCGGCGAGAACCACGGTGTAGAGAAGCGGCCAGTTGGGGAATCGGGGATCGGGGGTCGGGGGTCGGGGGCCGGAGAGGTTCTGTGCTGCCGGGATGTCGTCCGGCAGACGAGGTTCATGATCGGGAGTTTGATCGTTCATTGGTTTTCAGAAGTCGCGTGTCAGGAGCTCGGAGCCGGAGCCCTGCATGGCTACGACCCCCGACTCCCGACCCGCGACCGCAGCATCACTCATTTCGCCGAAACGAGATTCACGAACATCTTGTACGCACCCGGTACGCCGGCGGGGAGCTGGCGGAACCAGGCGTAGGAGGTGTAGACGAACGCTCCCTTGCCGTAGTGCGCGAAGAGCTCTCCACCTTCTTTCTCCGGCTCGCCGGGGTCGTTCGAGGCCAGGACGGTCTGGTATTGCGGATCCCAATCCTTGACGAAGTACAGTCCTCGCTCCTGCACCCAGCCATCGAAGTCGGCGGCAGTGATCTTGTTCGGTGTGTTGATGAGCGGCGAGTCGGGATGGACGAAGCGGACAGGTGCCTCTTCGACAGTGACGCGCTCAGTGGTGACCTTGAAGGGATAGGGTCCCGGGACGTCGACGAGCAGCGGCTGAGGATTGGTGCTGTTGTACTGGACGACGAGCGTGCCGCCGTTCTTGACGTACTCCATCAGCTTCGGGTGGGCGAGCCGCATGCGTGGGCGGGCGTTGTAGGCGCGCACGCCTGTGACGATGGCGTCATACTTCGCAAAATCGCCGCGGTCGAGATCGTCATCCGAGAGGAGCGTGACGTCGTATCCGACCTGCCGCAGCGCCATCGGGACTTCGTCGCCGGCGCCCATGATGTAACCGACCCGGTTGCCGCGCCTGGTCACGTCGACGCGAACGAGTTTGGCGACGGAATCGCCGAAGACGCGTTGCGAAGGGATATGTGGGTAGTCGATGTTCGTGATCCCGACGTCGGCCTTCCTGCCATCCGTGGTTTCGACTTCAGCGGCGACATAGGTGGAGCTCTGCAGTGAGGTTGGTTTGACGCTGAACGTGACGTGTGCCTCTTCGCCTTTCTTCGCGAAAGTGATCACGGTCGACGCCGGGTCGGAACGCCATCCGCCGGTCGAAGAGGTGGAGCCGCTTGCGAACTGCACGAACTTGAGACGTACGCTCACGGGACCGGTTGCGTTGAAATTGCGAAGCCAGACTGTGACTGGCTTTGGTTGGGGGTCAGGGAAGATGTAGACACCCGATCCGAGGTTGGCCGTGACTACCGGAACGACGTCGACGTTTCGTACGCGCTCGCCTTGCACGGCATCCGTCCACCGATAGACACCCGGGACTTCGAAGATGATCGTGTGCATGGCGTTGTCGGTCAGCGTGACGACCATCGGGATGGCCGGGCGATTCTCGGGTGTGCCGATGAGCTCCTGATCTTCGACCACATACGAGCCTTTGAGTGGCGGCTTCTGCAGCCAGTACGGCTGCGAGATCAGGAAGTCCGGCGGCAGCTTGACGATCAGATCGGTCTTGACCGGCACGTTGTTCTGGAGCGGCGTGTTCACGGCCTTGCTGGGATCGGCATAGCGCGAGGCCACCATCGCCAGCGTGAACGGATAGTCGGAGCGGTTCACCACCGTGACGCTGACCGGGATCGTGCTTCCGGCAGTGACGGATGAGTCTCCTGCGGCGACGTCGATCGAAAGGCCCGCGCAACCGCGGATTGCAGCCTGCAGATCGCGCATCTTCACCGCCGTCCAGGGATGCGATTGCCACGCGTTGTTGGCGCCGAGACGGTCGAGGAGGTCATAGGCCTGCAAGAGCAGCGGAATTGTCTTCGACGGATTCTTCGGATCGAACGTGTCGTAGGCCTGCTGCAACACCTTGCCCACCGCTTCGCCGCCAGGGTAGCGCGACCAGGTGGTGTCGATCCCTTCGAACATATCGATGGTGGCAGGATCGCCGGCGAGCTGGTCGAAGTAGTTCAGTGCCTTGCCGCGCCGCTCTGCGGCGCCGAAGCCCTGGCTCTTGTGCTGGCTGCGGCTCTCCGCGGCGATCTCGGTGTACGACCGCCCGAGGAGCGGGTTGAAGGCGCCGATGTCGAGGCGAAGCGATTTCGCCAACGCTGGATCATCGTCTTTGACAGGCTGAAACGAGAAGCGGTTGAAGAAGATGCGCTTCGGCTGCCAGGGGCTGACGTACTTGAGTTGCTCAGCGAACTTGGCCGGATCGCCGGCGGCTGCGAAGGCTTCACCGGCAAGGATGGCGGAGGCAGTGTGGTGGCCGTGGCCGCCTTCTCCGGTGGTGGGGAAGCGGGTAATGATCACGTCCGGCTGGAACCGGCGGATGTTCCAGACAACGTCGGCCAGGATCAGGTCGTGATTCCAGATGGCCAGCGTCTCTTTCGGATTCTTGGAGAAACCGAAATCGAGAGCGCGCGTGAAGAGTTGCTCGCTGCCGTCGGTGCGCCGAGCCGCGAGCAACTCCTGCGTGCGGATGACGCCGAGCAGTTCCCCCTTCTCATCCCCCAGCAGGTTCTGCCCCCCATCTCCTCGGGTCATGGAGAGGTAGCCGGTGCGATAGAGCCTCTCGTTGCCGAGGTAGGCGATGAGCGCCGTGTTCTCATCGTCAGGATGTGCCGCCACGTAGAGAGCACTGCCGGCGACGGTCAGTTTGTGAAGGGCAAGCTGAAGTTGCGCGGCATCGAGCGGCTTCTGCGCGAAGAGGCTGGCCGGAATGATGAAGAGGGCGAGCGTGATGAGAAGTGCGATCGTTCTGCGACACATGGCCGCGAATGGTAATAGGTTCGGTCGGAGAATCATGTTGCGATGTTGTGGAGGTTGTGCGGCGTTGCCGGCGTGTAGGGCCGCCGCCCTCGGCGGCCAGGCGATGATTCGAGCTCGCGGTGAACACGGCCTCCCGGCCGTTGGCCGCCGTGGGCGGCGGCCCTACACTGACAAACCGCTTTGCCAACGTTCACTCACTACGACGTCGCTGTGATCGGCTCAGGGGCCGCCGGTCTCATGGCGGCCATCTTCGCAGGCCGTTCTGCTCGCGAGCGCGGTGCCAGGATGCGCATTGCTGCGATCGATGGCGCGAAGCGGATCGGAGCGAAGATCCTGATTTCCGGTGGTGGACGGTGCAACGTAACGAACGAGGTCGTCCGCGCGGAGGACTTCAACGGCAGCCGCAACGCCATCGCCAAAGTGCTGCGGACGTTCGACGTCTCCGCGACAGTGTCGTTTTTCGAAGCGCTCGATGTGCCCCTGAAACGCGAGGATACCGGGAAGCTCTTCCCGGTCAGCAATCAGGCGCGTGACATCGTCGAGGCACTCCTCCGCGCCGCGGATGATGCCGGTGTCGAGGTCATCACCGGCGCGCGGGTCGAGTCATTAAGTCTGTGTCCATCTGCGTCATCTGCGGATGAGCCTTTCTTCGAAATCAACGACAACATCCACGCCGATCGCGTCATCCTGGCCGCCGGCGGCCGCTCTGTGCCGAAGACCGGCAGCGACGGTGGCGGCTACGCGCTCGTACAAACGTTCGGGCATACCGTCACGAAGACCTTCCCCGCCCTCGTGCCGCTGGTCGTGACGAATGGCCACTGGATCACGGAGATCAGCGGGACGAGTGTCGACGCAGAGCTGGCGGTGAAGTCGGCTACAGGGCGTGTCGTGCAGCGTCATCGCGGCTCGATGCTCTTCACCCACTTCGGACTCAGCGGCCCGGTCGTGCTCGACATCAGCCGTCACTGGATCGCCAATCAGCCGGCTACGCTCGCGGCGAACTTCCTGCCGGGCGAAACGTTCGAATCACTCGACGCCGCGCTGGTCGAAGCAGCGCAACGCAATCCACGCGCGACGATTGCCAGCGTCCTGCGGCGGCGCCTTCCCGACCGGCTCATTGCGCGGCTCGCCTCGGATACGCCACTGGGCAGGATGCCGAAAGACGAACGGCGCAGGATCGTTCACGACGTCGTCGACTTCACGCTTCCCGTTGTTCGCGACCGCGGCTTCGACTACGCCGAGGTCACTGCGGGAGGAGTTCCGCTCGACGAGATCGATTTGACGACGATGGAATCGCGTCTCTGTAACGGCCTCTACCTCTGCGGCGAGATCCTCGACGTCGACGGCCGCATCGGCGGGTTCAACTTCCAATGGGCGTGGGCGACTGGGAGGTTGGCAGGGATTGGGGCGGCCGTAGCTGATCTCCGGGGTTGCTGAGTTGCTGGGTTGCCCGACAGTATTTGGCCACCTGGCAACCCAGCAACCCAACAGCCCCAAGCTCCGCACAACTACCATACTCGTCATGACCCGCCGTCTCGCCTTCCTTTCACTGTTGTTCGTCTCGGCCGTCTACGCTCAGGCACCGCATGAGACGTGGAGGACGATCACGACGTCGCACTTCCGCGTTCACTATCCGGTGCAGTACGAAGCGTGGGCGACGCGGGCCGCTGCACGGCTGGAGTCGGTGCGCACAGCGGTTGTGAACGAGGTTGGGTATGCCCCGGAAACGGTCACCGATGTGGTGGTGGAGAATCCGGCCGCGGCGCCGAACGGCATCACCATCTCGCTGCTCGACACACCGCGCATCGTTCTCTACGCCGAGCCTCCAGAACCGGAGATCCAGATCGGCGAGTACTCGGCCTGGATCGACCTCCTCACCGTCCACGAGACCGCACATCTCATCCACCTGCTCCGTCCGTCGCGCAATCCGTTCGAGCGCGCGCTCGCGCATGTCGTTCCGCTCAACCCGATCACGCAGCACGCGCCGCGATGGGTGCTCGAGGGCTACGCGACAGTCATCGAAGGCCGTGTCACCGGCAGCGGCCGGCCTTCGGGTGCTATGCGCGCGGCCATTCTTCGCACCTGGGCAATCAACGGCCAGCTTCCGGCCTACGGGCAACTCAACGCCGATCACCGCTTCCTCGGCATGTCGATGGCCTATCTGGCCGGCTCGGCGTTCCTGGAATGGTTGGTGGAAAAGAACGGCCCCGACTCGCTCCGCCATCTCTGGGCTCGCATGACCGCCCGCGAGCGGCGCACCTTCGAGAACGCTTTCGAAGGCGTCTTCGGCGATACGCCGCAGCGGCTCTACGGCCGCTTCAGCGCCGAGCTGACGGAGAACGCCATGACGGTGGTGCGCGCCGGGAGCTGGCGAGAAGGCCAGTTATGGCAGGAGACCACCCGCGGCAGCGGCGATCCGGCGGTCTCGCCGGATGGTACGAAGTTGGCGATGGTGCTGCGCGACGGGAAGGGGGATGTCAAGCTCGTCGTCTATTCGACCGGTCCTGATGAGGAGGACGCGAAGAGGGAGGCGCGGATCGCCGAAATGCTGCAGCGCGACCCCGAGGATGTTGCACCTGTACGGAAGAAGCCGGCGCGGCGCAAGCCGTTGTTCTCCTATTTACCGCCCGACCGCGGCGATGTGGAGAACCCGCGCTGGACGGGCGACGGCACGGCTATCATCTATACGCACAAGCAGCCCGACCGAGACGGCTTCCTGCACCACGATCTCTTCCGCTGGTCACCGGCCACCGGACGCAACGAACGGCTCACGCATCTCGCCGATGTCAAGGATGCCGATCCGATCGATGTCACGCACGCAGTCGCCGTCCGCAACCGCTTCGGTTTGTCGCAGCTCGTCATCGTCGACCTGACCACGGGAGAGGTCACGCCGCGAACGCAGCCATCGCTCGATATCGTCTACTCACATCCGCGCGCCGCCGCGGATGGCCGCATCGCCTGGGCCGAACACACAGGCGGTGAGTGGCGCGTCGTCATCGATGACAAAATCCAGCCGGTGATCGGCGCGTTCGCGCCGGAGTGGGGTCAGAACGGCGCGCTGCTGGCTGTCGTCGCGGAGCGTGGTTTCATCGATATCGCCAGGCTGGACACAGCAGTCAGTCCGGCCTACGTCACGCGTAGCGCCGGTATGGCCTTCGATCCTGCGCCGGCGCCGAACGGGTCGGTCTATTTCATGTCTCTCGATCCCGATGGATTCGTACTGTGCTGGCTTCCCGAAACAACCATCGGAACGCCGCGGACGCTGACCGCCGATCGCTCTCTCGTTCCCGCCCTCCCTCCCATACCCGCGACGCCGGTGGCCCTTCACGACGACCCCGTGACGTCGCAGCCGTACGGTATCGGACGTCAGGAGTGGGAGGCGACGTTCGGAGGCCAGTACACCGCCTTCGGCAGCACGAACGAGCTCGGCATCCGCCTCGGCGATGTCGTTGGCCGCCTCGATACGCTGATTACCGCCGCGATCGGCAGCCGCCACCTGCCGCGCGGCGCCGCCATCGCCTCGATCTGGCACGGCCTTCCAGTCGACCTCGGCGTCCACCTGTTCGACACGCGAGAGTCGCGCGGCCTGGAACTGCGCGCCACCGACGACGGCGCCTTCGCAATGGCCAACCTCTCCGTAAGCGGCGGTGGTCTCTTCGAACAACACCGCAAGCGCGCGTTCATCGACGTGCATGCCATCACCTGGCAACGACGCACCGCCTCCGAACGGATCGCCATCTCCGCCGACTCCGCGAATCACATCCAGGCCACAGTCCGTGCCACACTCCGCTCCGGCGGCTGGCGGCTCGGCGCCGAGGTTACCGAGGGACGCCACCTAATTCTCGGCGGCGCCGTGTCGACCATCGAGCCCGATTCGTTGCTGATCGACCGCATCCTCGATCCTGCACTCGAACGAGGCACACTGACCGGCGCGACCTACCACGGCGAACGCCTGTCGATCGAATCCTCCGGCATCACCGCCTTCTGGCAACATCACCACCTCGGCAGCGATATCGACCTGTTCGGGCTCGAGTCCACCACCACCATCCCTGCCATGCCGCTGGTCAAAACGCCAGCTCTGCAGCTCACCGCCGGTGTGGCGAAAGTGCGCATCGCTCGAAAAACGCGGGCCTGGCTGACGTTGCGGTGGCAGCCGTGATCAGTTGATCAGTGGATCAGTGGATCAGTCGATCAGTGGATCAGTGGATCAGTGGATCGGGACCAGTCGAAGAGCCTGAACCAACTCCAATTGTGCCATCCCCCGACCCGTGATTCGTAGGGCCCAGCCGCGCTGGGCCGAACCCCCGTGGGCCGGGTGTGATGCCGTAACCGATTCCTATTCAATGAGTTGCAGTTTTCAGAAGAAGCGAAGGTATGCCCCCCGCCCCCTGTCCCGAGGGGATCGAAGGTGTGGAGCCTCCAAATGATCTGCAGGACCGAAGGTGTGGCCCCACCACTCCCGCCCGCTCCTCGACGTTCTTTTCAAGTGGCAGGCGGTTCATCGGATCGCTTCGCGCATCCCTCGCAAAGGAATCAAGCAGTCTCCGGATACTCGCGTGCAGTGACCGGATCTCTCGAAGCACTCCGTGAATGACCCGGTATTGGTTAAAGTGACCACCATCAAGAACACGATTCGGAACAGCGATCGGAACTCCAACGCCGGCCGGCGAAATCATCCTGCCGCGCCAACGGCGCGGCAGTGTCGGCGACCAACTGAACGCGTAGCAAATTGAACCGACTCGTGTCAGTCGACATCATCCGCGCCGCAGCGCGGGGGTGGGGAGGATGGAGATTGGACGTTTCTCGGCACCCCGACGGAGCATTCGCGCTAACTTAAAGGTTGCGCGACGGAACGCTGGCGTCTCGCCGGCTGGCATGGCGGCGTCCCCGCCGCCATTTTCGCCCAGATCTCGGGCGCCGAGACGGCTCCCAGCCAGCCGGCGAGACGCCAGCGCTCCATGAGTTAGCGCGCGCCCGGT
>JBBRNB010000048.1:0-48303 GCA_038230535.1 Thermoanaerobaculia bacterium | reverse complement strand
CGGCGTGGCTCCTTCGTTTCTCCTCCCCGGGCCGGTCTGCGGCTGCCTCGCCGCGGCGCTGGCCCCCCCCCCCCCCCCCCGCCCCCGCCCCCCCGGCCCCCCCCCCCGGCTCGGAATGACAGCTTCGCTCGCCCGCAGAACCTGCCACCAGAAGGACAGCGCGGGGGGCTGCACCTGCACAGAGAAACAGGTACTGACGAAAGCCGCGCGATAGCCGGTATCGACGCGCGCAGGCGCGTCGGAGAGTTTTAGCCCCTGGCTCGGCCAGGGGTATTCGTCGGGAGTGTGCTGTTTGCGGCCGCGAAGGCGGCCGCTACAACCGCGGCCAGCGCGCCAGGATCTTGTGGCGACCGCCTTCGCGGCCGCAAAATCCATTTTCGCTTCTTACCCCGCGCCGAGCGCGGGGCTATATTCTTTCGCGCGCCTTCGCGCGCAACGGCCACGCCCCGGAGGGGCAGAGCACAGCGAGAAATCCCCAGCCGGTAGCCCGAATCCAGACGGCAACGGTTGCAGCTGGGGATTCCTCGCCGCGCTTTGCCCCTCCGGGGCGCCGCCGGCTCGGAATGACAGCTTCGCTCGTCTAGCGCACCAGGGTTTGGTGTCCTCGGCCAGGGTTTTAGTGTCCCTCGGCCAGGTTTTAGTATCCCTTGACCAGGTTTTAGTGTCCCTCGACCAGGTTTTAGTGTCCCTCGGCCAGGTTTTAGTATCGAGGGACACTAAAACCTGGTCAGGGGACACTAATAAAGCAGCCGGGACACTAAAAAAGGTGCCAGGAGGTTAAATCCTGGCGATGATCCCCTCGATCGCCTTCTGATCGCCCTCCTCCATCGCCTTCTCGATCAGCAGCGACTCCCTGTCGAGACCGATGGCGGCGACGGCGAGGATGCGGGAGCCGGCGCGGTAGGCGACGAGCGCGTGGCGATCCTGGAGCGAGCCGTGGACTTCGGCGCGGTCGAAGCCGGCGGCGTGGCCGGCGACGGCGAGGCTTACGTCGTAGTGAGCGCTCCAGAAGAACGGCGGCGCGGTGTGGGGTGTACGGCGTCCGAGGATGTTGCGGGCGGCGGTCTGGCCCTGGCGGCCGGCGGCGACCCAGTGCTCGACGCGGATGGTCTGGCCGCTGAAACGATCGGGATAGTTGGCAACATCGCCGGCGGCGAAGACGCCGGGGGCGCTGCTCTGCAGGAGCTCGTCGACGACGATGCCATTGTCCACCGTCAGTCCTGCCGCCTGCGCGAGCTGGACGTTTGGGCGGACGCCGACGCCGGCGACGACGAAGTCAGCCGAGATCAGTTCGCCGGTGGCGAGAATGACCCGGTCGCCTTCGAAGGTCGCGACGGTCGTGCCGAGGCGGAAGCGGACGCCGTGCTCTTCGTGGAGGTTACGGATGAACGCACCGACTTCGACGCCCATGGTCTTTCCCAATGGAACCTCGTCCGGTGCCACGACGGTGACTTCTACCTCTCGCGCCCGAAGCGAGGCCGCCACCTCGAGGCCGATGAAGCTGGCACCGATGACGACTGCGCGCTTCCCCTTCTGCGCCTCGGCGATGATGGCGCGACTGTCGCTCAGCGTACGCAATATATGGACGCGCACGCCGCCGGGCGGCGAGAGTCGCACCGGTTCTGAACCCGTGGCGAGCAGAATCGCGTCGAACGTGTGCTGCGACCAATCGTCGAGGGTGAGCGTCTTTGTCGTGGCGTCGAGTTGCGCGACCCGGCGCCCTGTCAGAACCTCGATGTTCTGCGCGTGATAATAGACCTCATCACGCAGCGGCATCCACTCCTCGGGGGCCGTACCGGCGAGATAATCCTTCGAGAGGTTCGGCCGGTCGATGGTGACCGTCTCTTCCGCGCCGATCATCGTGATCGTCCCCGTGAAGCCTTCGTGCCGCAGCATTTCGGCGGCGGCGTTGCCGGCTACACCCGCGCCGACGATCCCGACGGACTTCACTGCTGTCTCCGCGGAAGGCTGCGGCGGGATATCGCGTTTGGTGGTCACGAAGACGCGTCCGTCGCGCTGCTCGACGTTCCACACCGGGATGGGATGCAACGCCGGTGCGGTGGCCGCGCCGGTCCGCAGGTCGAAACAGGCGTGATGCAACGGGCAGCGGACCGTGTCGCCGCTGACGATGCCGCCGGCCAGCGCGCCGTGGTAATGGGTACACTCGGCTCCGACCGCGAAGATTTCACTGCCTCGGCGGACGAGCAGCACCTGCTCCTCCCCCACCGCACCCGCCAGCATGCCGCCGTCGGGGATGTCGTTGATCGCTATGCCTGAATTCAAGTCCATTGGATCTACTCCGTTAAACGCAAAAACTCGGCCCGCGCCATCGCGTCGCTGCGCAAAGTGCCAAGCATAGCCGAGGTCACCATCTCCGTGGTCTGCTGGCGGACACCGCGGCATCCCATGCAAAGGTGGTGCGCTCGAATGATGACGCCGACCCCTCGGGCCTCGAGATGGTGCTCGATCGACTCGGCGATCTGCCGTGTCAGGCGCTCCTGGATCTGCAGGCGGCGGCCGAAACAGTCGACCAGCCGGGCCAGTTTGCTGATGCCGGCCACCTTGCCCGGCAGATAGCCGACGCTCGCCTCGCCGTAAAAGGGCAGCAGATGATGCTCGCAGGTTGAGTGGAAGCTGATGCCCCGCAGGACGACCATCTCATCGCTCGTCTCATCGAATGTGCGCGAAAGGATCTCGGCGGGATCGTCGTCGTATCCCGAGGTCATCTCGCGCCAGGCCTTCAGGACGCGTGCCGGCGTGTCGATGAGGCCGTCGCGGGACGGGTCTTCGCCGATGAATCTGAGAATGGTCGTAACTGCCTCGATGGCCGCGTGCTCAGCCGGAAACTCGAGCACCTCGCGGCGGGTGGATTGATGCATGAATTTGTGCCTCCTTCATTGAATGGCATCCCAAGAGTGTCATGGCTGGATCACTTATGCAAGGTAATACTTGCTAAATAAGCGGAATACCATAGCGGCCGCAGATGCAGCGAAAGGAGCTTCCGTGCAACGAACCCTTTTCTGGACCGCTATCGCGCTGGCGATCGCAGGCAGCGCGTACGCCCAAATGACTCTTCCGGTCGATGCCGTCACCACCGAGCTGATCGCCAGGCATGGCGAAGCGCAGCGCGAGCGGGCCACCCGAGGCGTGAAACAGATCGCCGGCTTCTGGCGCGCCGAGGATGGCGACGCGGTGGCGTTCGCGGAGTTTGCGAAGACGAACTTCGCGGGAGACGCGAAGACGCTCGATGCGCTGTTCGGCCGGATGGAGTTTGCCTTCGAGGCGCTCGACGGCCACATGCTGGAGATCGGGCGTGAGCTGCGCCGCCAGTCCGATCTGGATATCGGAGCGATCTATCCGTTCGACGAGATCATGGCGGGCTACGACGCCTCGGCGCACCTCAACGACGATCTCTTCGCCAACAAGCTCGCCCTCGTCGTCCTCCTCAACTTCCCGCTGACGACCCTGGAGCAGCGATTGACGGAAGGCGGCTCCTGGCCGCGGCGGCAGTGGGCCGAGGCGCGGCTGGCCCAGCGTTTCTCGCGGCGCATCCCGGCGAGCGTGAATCTGGCCATCGCCAAAGCAGGCGGCGAAGCGTCGCAATTCGTCTCCACCTACAACATCTGGATGCATCACCTGGTCGATGACTCCGGCGCGCGCCTCTTCCCAGCGAAGATGCGGCTGCTCGAGCACTGGAACCTGCGCGACGAGATCAAGGCGGAGTACAGCGAGGGGGCGGCGGGGCTGGCGAAGCAGCGGACGATCCAGCGGGTGATGGAGCGGATCGTCGATCAGTCGATCCCGAACGAGGTGGTGGACAACCCGAACGTCGACTGGAATCCGGCGACGAACGCGGTCAAGCCCGCCACCACGAAGGACGCGGACGACTACACGCCGCAGGCTCCGGTGCGCGAGGCGAACGCGCGGTATGCGACGATCCTGAAAGTGTTCCACGCTGCGAAGCTCGCCGATCCGTACTCGCCGGCGGCGCCGACGCTGATCGCGCGGAAGTTCAACGAAGAGCGGGAGCTGCCGGAAGCCCGCGTGAAGGCGATGCTGGAGCAGATCGTCTCCTCGCCTCAAGTAGCACCCGTGGCCGCGCTGATCACGAAACGACTCGGCAGACCGCTGGAGCCCTTCGACATCTGGTACAACGGCTTCCGGCCGCGCGGCAGCTATACGGACACGCAGCTCGACGCCATCACGCGGAAGAAGTATCCGACCGCGGAGGCGTACCACGCCGGCATGCCTCGCCTCTTCCGCGAGCTCGGTTTCTCCGACGAGCGGGCGCTGATGCTGGCGAACAACATCATCGTCGATGCGGCGCGCGGCTCGGGCCACGCCATGCAGGCAGCCCGCCGCGCCGATCATCCCCATCTGCGCACCAGGGTCGGTGCCGATGGCATGGACTACAAGGGCTACAACATCGCCGTCCATGAGATGGGGCACAACGTCGAGCAGACGTTCTCGCTGAATCTGGTCGACCACACGCTGCTGGCGGGCGTCCCGAATACGGCGTTCACGGAGGCGCTGGCATTTGTGTTTCAGAACCGCGACCTGGAGCTGCTGGGACTATCCAAACCGTCGCCAGAGAGCGACGCGCTGAAGGTGCTGAACGACTTCTGGGGGGCGTACGAGATCGCCGGAGTGGCGCTGGTGGATATGGGGATGTGGCACTGGATGTACGACCATCCGAACGCGACACCGGCAGAGCTGAAGGATGCGGTGGTGCAGATCTCGAAGGACGTCTGGAACCATTACTACGCACCTGTGTTCCACATGCGCGACGAGACGCTCCTCGGCGTCTACGCGCATATGGTCGATTCGTTCCTCTATCTCCCCGACTACCCGATCGGCCACATGATCGCCTTCCAGATCGAAGAACAGATGAAGAAAGCCGGCGCGATCGGCAGCGAGTTCGAGCGGATGGCGAGAATGGGAAGCGTGACCCCCGATCTATGGATGAAGAACGCGACAGGTGCTCCAGTCGGACCGTCGGCGTTGCTGGCAGCAACGGAGAGGGCGGTGGGGGTGGTGGTGCGGTAGGTGGGTGGTCGGGTTGGGGTTGGGGTTGGGGTTGGATGCTGGGTTGCGGCAAGGGTCGCCGACCTTAGAGGCAATGTTGAATGTTGAATGTTCAATGTTGAATGTCCAATGGAAGGGCGCCCGGTTTTCCATTCAACATTGAACATTCAACATTGAACATTCAACATTTGCCTCTCGGGCAGGGGGGGGGACGCGCAGCCCTTACGACCGCGCGCCCCAAGACCGATAACGGTGTTACTTCGCCTTCATCGCCTCGATGTTGACGTTGATCGTCACGTCGTCGCCGAGGAGGACGCCGCCGGCGTCGAGGCCCTTGTTCCAGTTGATGCCGTAGTCCTTCCGGTTGACGGTCGTGGTCAGCGAGAAGCCGGCGCGTTCGTTGCCCCAGGGATCTTTTCCGAAGCCGCCGAACTCGACGGGGATGGTGATGTGTTTGGTCACGGCATGCATGGTCAGGTCGCCGGTGACCTCATACGTGTCCTTCTTCTTCCCGGCTACGATCTTTGTGCTCTTGAACGTGATCTCGGGGTTCTTCTCGGCGTCGAAGAAGTCGGCGCTGCGGAGATGCTTGTCGCGATCGGCGACGCCGGTGTCGATCGACGCGGTCTTGATGGTGAGCTCGACCGACGATGCACCGGGGTTGGCGCGGTCGATGTTGACCTTTCCGCCGAAGTCGTCGAACTTGCCGCTGACTCTGCTCATCATGTGGCGCACCTGGAAGGTGGCCTCGGAATGAACCTTATCGACGACGAAGCCGTCTGCGGCGAAGAGGGACGACGCGGTAACGAGGAGTGCTGCGGCTGCCAGGGTACGGAACTTCATGGGGTACGTCTCCTTTCGATGAACTGCTCGTTGCTGTGCTCGCGGGTCCTGTCGAGAAGGTCGATGAGGCTCGCGAGCTCGTTTTTTTTCAGAATGCCGAGGGCAGTGTCCGTGGCGCGAAGAATGGGGGCGTCGAGCGTCTTCAGGAGCGCCAGACCAGGTGGCGTGATGCGGCAGAACACCTGACGGCGATCAGCGATGCAGCGCTCGCGCCAGACCAGTTGCTTGGTCTCCAGCCGGTCGATGAGCCGGGTGATCCCGGGCGCTGACTCGACCATGCGGCCGGCAATCTCCAGCGTAGGCAGCCCCGGCTTCCCCGCGCCGCGAAGGATGCGCAGCACGTTGTACTGCTGCGTAGTGATTCCCTTCGGCTCGACGACCGTACCGAGGACCCGCCGCAGAACGTCGGCCGTCCGCAGCAACGCCACCGCCGCCTCCTGCGCCTTGGACGGAAAGGGCTTGTTCTGCTTCAGCTCATGGACGATGTCTCGTGTCACGACATTAGATTACTGCTCATTAGTTGATTAGTCAAGTAATGGGAACGTCGTCATCCAGAGAGTGCGTGAAGGATTCGCGCGTCTCGTGCTTCCTGTCATCCTGAGCAACGCGCGACTCATTCAAACCCTCTCGACATCACATCGTCTCCGCCGCCACGGCCCGCACGTCCGGGAAGTGCGCACGAGCGGCATCTCGATCTGCGGCGCTGCGAAAGGCGCCGGCGACCGTTGACCCGGAACCGGTCATGGCGGCCCACGCGGCTCCCGCGTCGTACAAGCGCGATTTCAGTGAGCGAAGGGATGGGAGGATGCTGAAGATCGGCTCTTCGAAGTCGTTGACTAGTTCCCTGGTGTGGGAGAGGAGATCGGCGTCGATCAATTGGCGGTAGCGGACGGCGCCGAGGGGCGGTGAGAAACGCTGCAACATGGCGAACGCTCTCGCGGTACTCACCCGCTCTTCGGGTATTAGTAGCAGCAGCGGGATGCCGGTCAGACTCGGCATCGGTGTGAGCACCTCGCCACGGCCGGTGGCGTAGGCGGTGCCGCCGGTGAGGAAGAAGGGGACATCGGAGCCGAGGGAGAGCGCGAGGTCAGCCAGTGGCTTGCCGATTCCGAACATCGCCGACAGCGCCACCAGCGTGGCCGCGGCGTCCGATGAGCCGCCGCCGAGGCCGCCGCCGGCGGGGATCTGTTTGTGGAGGCCGATCGCTACGGGCGGTGCGCCGAGCGAACGGGCGGCGCGTATGACGAGATTCCGGTCATCGGCGGGGACTGTCGGATCGTCGCAGGTCAGCGAGAGGCGATCCGATTCCGAGAACGTCAGCGTGTCGTGCAGCGAGATGGTCTGGAACAACGTCTCCAGATCGTGATAGCCGTCTGCCCGTTTAGCGGTGATGCGCAGCGTCCAGTTGATCTTGGCGTACGCGCGGACGAGCATCGCCGGGCGATGATGTCACAACCGCGGCGGCACGCAGCAGCGGTAGGTCTTCGGGGCGTCCGGCGTGACGATCGGCGTGGTGGTCATCATCGATTCGAGCGTCTCGATCTCCAGTTTCTGCTCGCCACGGACGATGTTGACGTGCTTTGGCGGATAGGACGGCGGCTCGAACGTAATCACGACGTCGCCGACGCTGGCGCGGGACAATCCGCCGGCGTCGTAGTCGTATGCGATGGCCTTTCCATCGGCGGGAAGACCGGCGATGAGCAGACCCATCGCTGAAGGCGGGGTCCCGCCGAAGAGACTGAAGGCGCCGGAGAATTCAGCGACACTGCCGTGCCACAGCGTCCCTTCGAAGTCGTTGATAAACGTTACCTGGTCACCGGCGGCGTAGATGCGAACCGCGTTGGTACCGAATGGGGTGAACGCAGTCAGCAGCATGCGGCCGCTGCCTTCGATCTGCAGTTGTGCGCGGAATGATTGCGATCGCCCGCCTTTCGTGGCGCGGATGTTGACAAGACTTCGCTGTCCGGTCAGTTGAGCACGCCGTGCGGCGAGCTCTCGCCTGGCATCCGTCGCCGACTTCGACGCGAGCGGAACGATCGGCGTCTCCTCCCCTGCCGGACGTGTGGTCCGGCAGGCGGCGAGCAGCGCCAGCATCACCAGAGATACGGCCGCGCGACGCATCACCGCGGGGTCTGCTGCGCCTGCTGCTGTTTTTCCAACTCGGCGATCTTGGAGCGCAGTTTGGCCTCATCCTTCGATTCCGGGTCGAGGGTCAGCGCCGCGCGATAGAGCGACAGCGCTCGCACGGTCTCGCCGCGCTTTGCCAGCACGTCGCCCAGGTGCTCGTGCACCGTGGCATCGCGGGGCAGAGTCTGGGCGGCATGATTCAGGTACTTTTCGGCGAGCTCGAGCTTGCCCTGGCGGAAGTACACCCATCCGAGGGAGTCGAGGAACGCGCCGTTGCCGGGTTCCTGCGTAACCGCTTTCGTCAGCAGGTCAGCCGCACGATCGAGATTCACGCCCTGTTCAGCCCACATGTAGCCGAGGTAATTCATCGTGCCTGCGTGGTCGGGATGTTTGTCGAGGATGGCCAGAAACGTCTTTTCCGCGTCCGCTTTGTCGCCGGAACGCTCCAGCACGGAACCGAGCTCGTACTGCAGTTCGATCTCGTCGGGTTTGGTACGTAGCGCGTCCCTGATCACTCCGATGGCCGAATCGTACTGGCCGGCCTGTACATAGGCATAAGCCGCGGAGATCGTGTTGCGCACGCCGAACTTCGACTGCGTGGCGGCGGCGACGCGGGCGCGATCCTTGTCGCCGGCACGGGCAAGCATCTCGATGTAGCGCGCGTTGACGAACGGGTCGCCGGCGTACTTGTCGACGAGCGGCAGCAGGATCATGACAGCGTCGCTGTAACGCTTCTGTTTCTTGAGCGCATCGAGAGCGATGTCGATCGCCGTCTGATTCGGCCTGTCGTGGAAGACGAAGAGAGGTTTGACGGCGTCGATGGCCGGCTGGAAGTTTCCCTTCTCCAGATCGATGTAGGCAAGCTGGGTCTTTGCCAGAAACTGAACACCTTCCGGAGCATCGGGAACCGCGAGCAGTGTGCGGAACGTCTTGGCCGCATCGTCATACTTCTTGCGGGCCATCTGGGCCAATCCAAAGCTGGCCAGAACATCAGGATCGTCGGGCGTCTTTTCCAGGAGTTGACGGTAGATGCGGTCCGCCTCCTCGTAGCGCGCGAGATCGCTGAGCGATTCGGCAAGGTAGAACTGCGTACGCGTGTCTTTCGGGTCGGCGACAAGCAGATCCACGAAACGGGCGCGGGCCTTCTCCGCCTGACCGGCGCGCAGAAAGAAAAAGGCCTGCTGCCTCTGAAACTCGATGTTGGCCGGGTCTTCATTGATCAGCGGCTGCAGGACGCCGGCAGCCTTCTGCCACTGGTTCATGCTCTGATAAATGTCGACGAGCTGCTGGATGGCCATGCCGAAGGTGGGATCCACTTCGACGGCGCGCTCGAGGTATTTGAGTGATTCAGCGCCGCGGCCGAGCTTCGTCAGGACCTGCGCGTAGCTGTAGTTGAGGCCGCGTTGATCCGGGGCGCGCTCGAGCATCGCGGCCAGGATCTTCTCCGACTCTGCCGGACGCCCGCTGGCGAGGTAGATCTGCGAGATGGCCATACCGGTGGCGAGGTCGTCGGGATAGATCCGGAAGGCGTTCTGGAGGTGGACCAGCGCTTCGTCGACCTTGGCCCGGTCGGTGCCGGCGCGGTCGAGCAGAACCCGTCCGAGAACGCGCTCGGCATCGTAGAAGTTCGGCTGGAGGACAACGACCTTGCGAAGCTCCGATTCCGCGATGTCGATCTTCGAGGCCTCGATGAGGATCAGAGCGCGCTCGAACAGGAGCACTGCGTTCTGGGGGTTCTTCAACACGATCTTGTCGATGCGGGAGAGCGCCTCGTCGAAGCGGCCGTCGTCTGCGGCGAGCTTGGCGAGGATGAACTCGTACGGGTCGTCCGTGAACTCCTGGGCACCGGCGGCCACGCTGAACGCCAGGAGCGCCAGCAGCAGTAATACACACTTCTTCATCAGTCTCATGGTCATCACTCGGCAGAGGGGAACAGCATCAGCGGACGTTGCATTCTTGAGCTCTTTCAGCGTGTCTCAACCACTTTGAGACGGGTTGGGACGAAGCCCGTTTCATGCCACACTGTGTTAAAAGCAGTAGCAAAGGACATAAGGGAAGCGGCGTGAGTCTGGAGAGGATCGAGATCACACCTTTCGCGGTGATCGCGGGCGAAATCCTTCAACAGCAGCGGACAGGGGCGCTGACGATCGTCCACTCTCCGCTGCGGAGAACGCTCTACTGGTCGCATGGCGAGCTGGCGCTGATCACCTCGGCGGCGCCGGAAGACTCTCTGGCCGAGTTCCTCGTCCGGCGCGGTGTGATCCCGGCCGACCGCGCACTGCCGCTGGCGAACGTAGACGCCACGGAGGCCGCCGCGAAGTTTCACGAGTCGGGCTTGCTGGACATGTCGGTTCGCCAGACGCTTCTTCGCGAATGGATGACGTCGCAGTTCGTACCGCTCTTTTCGCTGGACGAAGGAACGGCGGCATTCAATGACGAACATGCCATCGAGCCGGAGAAGCGCGTTTTTCTGCAATCGATGCCGGCCGTGGTCATCGAGGCTATCCGCGCGATCGCAAACGGCCTGGTGTTGCGCCGGTCGCTCGGCGATCTGAAGCGCGAGATCGAACCGGAACGCAACGCCCAGCTCGACACCGTCCCGCTGACAGACGCGGAGCGAAGAATCGCCAACGCTTTGAACGGGCCTCAAACGATCGAAGCGTTCCTGAAACAGTTCGCCAACGATTCCGTGACCGCGGCCCGAGTAGTCATCGCCATGATGACCCTCGGACTGTTTGTTGTCGTCGATCGTCCAACGCGGTCCGCACCGGCAGGGGACGATGGTGATATGCAACGGGACCTCGCTCTGCTGGCGGCGATCGGCTCGAACGACGAACGGTCGCTGCGCGCCGTGACATTCTCTCGGCGGCTGCCTTCCCTGGACCACTACCAACTCCTCGACCTGCCGAGGGCCGCCACTCGAGGCCAGATCGTTTCCTCCTCCGAGGAAAAGAAACGCCTCTACGCACCGGCGACGTATCCGCCGGTGGTGAAGGATGTACTGACGGCGATCAACCGCCGCCTGGATGAAGCGTCAAAGGTGCTCGAACACCCGGCGCGGAGACAGGCATACGACAACCTGCTGGCGCAGCGGTCGGGACGAACCGATGGCGACGAAATGCAGCGGCGGGCGGCGCGGCGATCGATCGCCAACCAGAACTTCCAGCGCGCCAGAGAGCTCAGTGCGACCGGCGACTATTACGGTGCGATCGTCCTGCTCAAACAAACGGTAAACTTCGCTCCTGACCACGCCGATGCCTGGCTCTTGCTCGGGTCCTGCCAGGAGCGCAATCCAAAATGGCGCCGCGAAGCGGCGGAGAGCTTTCAACGCGCACTGGCACTCGATCCGAACTCAGTCATCGCTCTGATCTCCCTCGGCGATCTCTACCGCAGCGAAGGACTGATTTCCCGCGCCCAGAGCTGTTACGAGGACGTTCTCAAGATCTCCCCGGAGAATCCGGAGGCGAAGAGCAGGCTCGCCGCGATCAGGAGATGAGCGATATCGATCTACTACTGCCTATACGGCAACACCGTCAGCCGTCCCGACGTCCAGGTTTCCCCTCGAGGGACCAGAGGGAGCCAATACCAGGTCGCCGATTCACCGGCGAGAGCCAGGCGGGCGAAGAGTCCGGCGCTGTTGCGGGAGTAGGGATTCGCAATCGGCGGAGAGATCTCGAGGGTCATCGTGTCGACGTACCTGGAGCCGGTCTGCGGCGCGATGCCACGCCAGGCGCAGTCGTGCGGGACAGCGATTTGCAGCTCGGTTGCGCCCGCGGTGGCGGTAGCGGCGGCCTTCGCGGGGTCGATCGGACCGTGGTAGAAAAACGAGTCCGACAGTGCCTGCATCGATGACGGTGTGATCAGCATCGGCTGCGCCGTCTTCACGACGTTGATGGTCGTCGACATCGAGATCCCTTCGTCGCGGAAGCTGGCACAGAACGTATCGAGCACCGCCGCCGGGATCACTTTCCACTCGGGAGCTTTGGGCGGAGGAGGAGGTGCGGGCGAGGACGCGCATGCGGCGAGGAAGAACAAAAGGATGAAGGATGAAGGGTGAAGGATGAGACCGTGTTTGGAGCGGTGGCCGGCGCCTTCATTCTTCATCCTTCTGCCTTCATCCTTTTTCATACGATTCCCCCTCACACGAGCCGCAATTGCGGCGTCAGCCTGGCCTCGAAAAACGCCCGGATCTCGCTGGCCGGCTTCTTCGAGATCAGCTCGCGCGGCGATTGTTCATACCAGTCAGCCGGGAAGAACTGCGTATACGTCTGCTGTGTGAAACGGCGGCAGAGAAGGGCGATGACGCCGATGTCGGTCTCGCTCCGGATCACCCGTCCCGCCGACTGCACGACGCGCGTCATCCCCGGGATCAGGTACGCGAACTCGAAGCCGGATCCGTACTGCTCGTCGTAGTACTGGCGCAGCAGCTCCTGCTCGAAGCTCACCTGCGGCAGCGCCGGGCCGATGACCATGACTCCCGAGAGCATGTCGCCACGATAGTCGATCCCCTCGGCGTACATGCCGCCGGAGACTGCCATGATCAGGTTCCCACTCCGGGAGCGAGCGCGGAGGATGTCCAGCATTGCGTTGCGCTCGTAGTCGGTCATGTCCGTGCGCTGCACCATGACGTGCTTGCGGATCGGAGGCATCCGCTCGGAGATCTCGCGGAGGAAGGCGTAGCTCGGAAAGAGCGCCAGGAAGTTGCCGTCGCCCGCTTCGGCGATCGAAGCCACAGTATCGGCGATGCGGTCGTACGAGCCGGCCCGCCGTTTGTACGATGTATCGACCTCCGGGATGACCACGATCTTCCGATTGCCGCGCGGGAAGGGTGAGGGCAACGACAACTCGGTGGTACGGTCGGCCGGAAATCCTAGGAGCTTGCGATAGAAGTCGAACGGCTCCAGCGTGGCGGAGAGCGCGATGGTGGCGTGGGCGGAGTCGAAGATCCTGCCGAGGAATCGCGAGGGGTCTTTGCAGAAGATCTTGAGCTTCAGACCCTCCGGCGTTCGTTCGATGAGATGAGCGAACTCGTCCCCCTTCTCGGTCATCAGGTTCGCCACCTTGACGAGCCGGAAGTAGAAATCGATCAGCGGGTCATTGGCCTCGACGATCCGGTTCTCGATCTTCCAGCCGATGTAGTGCATGACCAGACGTTCCCACTCGGTGCGCTGCTCGATGAACAACTCACGGTCAGGCTCGCAGAGAGCTTGCTCGAGACCAGCTTCTTCGTCGATCGATTCGGCGAGAAAGCGGAAGTGGTCGCGAAGCAGCTCCAGCAACTCCTCCGCACCATCGAGCCAGCAATTGCGCGAGGCAAGGTGGTTGCGGATGCGGTCGAAGAGCTCCTCGTGGAGCTCCGGCGAGTAGTAGCCGCGTCCTCGGTCGACCAGATTGTGGGCCTCGTCGACCACCAGGACGCAGTCGCCGTAGTCGTTCTCCTGCTGGTACGCCTTCAGACCGACGTAGGGATCGAAGATGTAGTTGTAGTCGCAGACGATCACGTCAGCCTGCTCGATCAACTCCAGCGACACCTCGAACGGGCAGACCTCGTTCGACTTGGCCATCTCGAAGGTGAGGGCCGGATCGAAGTAGCTCATCGAGGTGACGAGGTGATTGAGGAGATCCGTTCGCTGCATCTTCTCGGAGTAGCGCGCCGCGTACGGACAGAAATCCTCGTGGCAGATCATCTCCGTGTGCGCGCACATTTTCTGCTTGGCGCGGATGCGCAACACACGGAAGGAACCGTCGTTGAGCAGACTCAGCGCTTCGACCGCGGCATCCTGCTGCATCGTCTTCGACGTCAGGAAGAAGAGCTTCTTCCCCAGCTTCAGCGCCTGCTTCACCGCTGGGTAGAGGACCGCCATGGTCTTGCCGATGCCGGTCGGCGCGGAGACGAGGAGAGCCTCGCGCTGATAGACCGTACGCGCCACCGAGGAGATGATCTCCTCCTGCCCGGGCCGCATCCCGCCGAACGGAAATGTGAGCGTGTCTGCGAACGCGCGCTTGGCCAGGCGTAGCGCCGTAGCGGTCTCGATGTCAGTGATCAGCCGCTCCAGCCGCTCGTTCAGCGTCTCGACGATGCGATCGCGGTCGAACTCGGCATCGATCGTTTTCGCATCGCCGGAGATCAGGTCGATGAGCACGAGCTGCGGCACGAAGACGAAGCCTTCGAAGTCGGGCTGACCCGAAAGGAAGTATGAGTACAGCAGCAATTGCAGCAGGTGGCGCTGCAGCTTGTCGGAGCGATAGAGCGCTTCCAGCTCCAGGTCGAAATGGATCGACTTCACCTCTTCGATGACGACGCGCTTCTCCGCTTTGTCGACCGACAGACCGTCGATGCGCCCCGTGATCGTGACCGTCCACGCCCCGGCTTGCGTCCGATGGACGACATGGACCTCGGCACGGTAATTCGCATCCTCGCCGGCCCGCATCTCCGCGCGCTTCGTGTGGATGTCCTGCCCGATCCACATCCGCCGGAACCCATCCCCCCGCTCCACGCCAATGCGCCGGTACGTCGATTCGTTGACCAGATCGCCAACCGAACAAACGATCTCCCGTTTCTCATGATCGACGCGCATGGGGTTATTGATGGTAACAGAGGGAAGGGGAGAGGGTGAGGCTCTTGTCAGGGGAGTGTGAGCGAGCCGCGAGCACCCGAAGGCAGATTACGTGATGTCGGCGATTCGATTCAGTACGTATCCCGCCTTGTACAACCTCGATCTGCCTTCACAGGTGTGAAAGAAATGCGCTACATACGTATGATACGATTTCAGTATCGACCGGAGGACGTTCGATGAGTACCTGCTTTGCCATCATGCCTTTCGATGCTCAATTTGTTGCCGTTGATCGCGTCGTAGAAGAGGCGGCGATCGAATGCGGGTTGGAATATCGTCGGGGCGACCTGAGCAACGGCCCCGGAGTGGTCATGCAGCAGATTGTGCACGAGATTGAAGGGGCTGCTGTGGTGGTGGCCGACGTTACGACAGGCAATCCGAACGTCTTCTATGAGCTCGGCATTGCCCATCAGATCAAGGGTGCGGATCGTGTCGTAATTATTACGCAAGCGATCGATGGAGAGAAGGCCTTCGACATCCTTCACCTTCGCCAGGAGGTCTACGCGCTCAACCGTCTAGCGCTCGCAGAGCTTCGCAAGAACTTACCAGACCTGCTACGGAGGGCAGCCGACTCGAACGCCGATAAGTATACTTGGAACATTATCCGTGGCCGGAAGCCTCGGACGCTAAAGTTGACGCAGGATCTGGAGAGGCTGGTGAGCGCTGCCGAACCGCGAGAACTCAGCCACATTACAATTCGTATTGTCGCCAGTCTGAGCTCCTTGGCAATCAGCGAGCAGGAGCCGGCCGATCCCAGTGTCGATCCCGAGTATTTCAAAGCCCTGCTGGCGGAACGCAACGCTCTCCGAAAGGTGTTGCTGCACGGAGCACGGTTGAAAGCAGTTCTTAATCCGCCGCGACGGCTCACTCGGGCAATGCTCCCTGAGCGACTTCGGGTACGCTACAAACGGCTGATCGATTTGCTTGAAGGCCGCAGCGATATCTCTGACCCGGATGCAGCCGCCGAGGATCTTGCCGCAGTCAAGAACTGCGAGTTTGCTCTGTCACCTGTGCCGATGCCGAACCTGTTCATCATTGGGAGCATGGCGGCGTACGAAGGGATGAAACGCGGCGGCGCAGGCGGCTTCGAGATGACCCATTGTGAGAAAAATGTTGTTGAACTGGGCGGTCTGATCCTTCAGTTCGATGAGCTCTTCGAGGACAGCCGCCGTGAAATGGTCCGCGCAAGACCGCCTGATGGTCAGTTTTTAGAGCAATTGCGCAAGCATTACTTAGAAGCGACTCTTCAGGAATAAACTGACGGTGCCGGACTCTCCACAGCAAACCTAAGTAACCCGTGGCGTTGTCTCAGCCGACACCACGCTCCAGTCACCGAGCTCCGTACCGCGTCCAAGCACAGCGTTGTTTTGAACGTGGCACGCACGTCCAAGGACGACTCCGGTCATCTTCACGCCATCTTCAATCACCGATCCATCCAGCACTACGCAATCGGTGATCTCGCAGTTCTCGCCAACACGAACGTCGTTTCCGAAGATATTGTGGCCATAGAGTCTGCTGTCCCTGCCGATCTTTGCGCCGCCCAAGAGTGCGGGGCCCTGAGCAACACCGTCGACTGAAATGATCCCATCCAGAGCGGCGAACTGTTTGTCCACATAGTCCGCGATCGTTCCGATGTCGAATCTGTATCCGTCGGTCAATTGAAAACCAAACACAGGCGAAGCCGAGCCGGAGGCGAGCGCTGTCAATACGCCGCTCGACAGGTCCAGGGGGCGCTCACCGGGGATGTGGTTCAGGATACAGCGGTCTAGTACGAATACTCCAGCGCTCGCGCGACCGCTCGACAACTGCGTTAGCGAAGGCTTCTCTGCGAATCGAACGCACCGATCGCCATCCCCGAGCCACAGGATTCCGTAGTTGGTGTTGGCTTTGCCGGGGAGAATCAAGTCGTCAGGTGTGTGCCACACAACAGTCACCAGACAGCCCGCGGCCGCCTTCTCGTGATGGGCTGCGAGGAGGGACGCAACGCTCATCTTTAAAAGGCTATCTCCATAAATCACCAGGAGCCGTTCGGCGTCGAGGCCGAATGACTCGGCGAGGTGCTTCAGAACTCCCCCGGAGCCGTGATCGAGGCCACAACGAACAATTCGTGTCTTCATCCCGCCGGACAGCTCAACTGAAGCGTATCGCTCGAATCCATCGTCGTGACATCCGGCGACGATGATCACTTCCGCGACCGGCGATCCGCGAAGTTGTTCCAACGTGTACTCCAACAGCGGCCGCCCGCAGAACGGAAGCAAGGCCTTGGGGCAGGTCAGAGAGAGCGGTCTCATACGCGTCGCCGCGCCAAGACAAAGCACGATGGCGGCGGTAGAGTCAGTCATTAATCCCATCCTCCATCAACGGCGTTACCTCACGCTCGACCCAGTCTAAGAATGAAGGATCCTTACCAATCGACTCTTTCAGAAAATGAACAAATCGGTTGATGAATTCGTCCGACGGCGAACAGCTCTGGCAGTGGTCGCAGGGCTTTCTCTCGAGTGCCGCCACACGCTGCGTCCCGGTCCAAACTTGAGCGAAGTTATCATCCGCGATATTACCAATGGATCCAAGCGTCCGCTGGTAATATTGGCAACACATTTGAACATTACCTGCAGGATCTACCGTCGTGCTCATTCCTAGCAGGTTCGCGTAACATTTCGGAAACCGTACCGGCTGCGAATCACTCGCCTTCTCCAGTGCTTGATCGCGCGACTGAACGACAATGACATGAAACGTTTCGTCCGACAGGTCACGTTGAACGTCTTCAACGACCTGGTATGCATCATCTACCGTAGTCTGGCGCATGCGCCGGCGCGCGTCGAAGTGCTGCATCTTGATCTCCAACGAATTCACCTTGGCGGCCTTGAGTCGCTGAGCCAGTTCTGGCAACTCGGCGAAATTCTCTTGTTGGATCAGAAAGCTAACGACGATCTCTGCGTTGCTCGCTGAATTGTCTCTAGCTCTTGCAAATGTCTCGACGTTCTGCATGACCACACCGAACGTGTCCGCGCCGCCCCCTTTCAGTGTCCGGTAGTCATCCTTGTTGCCGGCGTCAACACTGATATGCACATACTTGGAGCGCAGCAGTGCCTTCAGCAGCCGCGGCCCTTTCAGGCGGACGCCATTAGTCGTCAGCGCAAAGCACGTCGCATGCTCTCGCGCCATCGGTTCCAGTATGTCCACGATATCAGGATGAAGGAGGGGCTCGCCGATCACTCCGCTAAAGCGGACGAATGCTCGAGGGTTCATGCGATAGATGTCTTCGAGAACACGACTGATCTGCTCTTTCGGAAGGAACACCTCGTTTGCGGGCTTCTCTCTCAGTGTCCCTCGGCAATACTGACAATTCAGGTTGCAAGGATGGCCAAGGTGGATCTCAACAAATTGTGGTGACACGTTAACCGCACGATCCTCGACCACGGAACGGATGTCGCTCCAGCTCTCGCGAAGCAACCTGACAAATTTGGCAGGAGCGTAGCGATAGTTACCCGTAACCATACGCAGGAGTTTCGTGAGCTCCGCGCGAAGCGCGGCTCTGGTCTTCTGCCCTCCATTCATCCGTAACAACTCTGCGAGAGAGGGCGAGCTTTCGAGGACGGGATGCGAAGGTACGCGGGCGGGGTGCTCGCCAAGGTCCATCAGATGTTTTCGCGCACGCACGATTCCCCAGTGATAGTGGACGTCGGAGTGAACGCCCAATGCCGCCTCGAACGCGATGTTTGCTTCCGACGCTCCCTCGCCGCCGCCTGACATTCGGAGAATCCGGCAAAGGGCGATGTTGAAATCGGCAAGAAGCATGGCGTAGGGACCTTGTTGCGCCCGAATCCGGGCGTCGTCGCTTAGTATGGAAAGTGCCGTCGTCAGAGAACCGCTACCGCTCCGTTGAACTTGTTCTGCAAGAGCGATCGTGGCAGCAAGCCACTCCTCCCAGTAATCGCAGCCCTTGGCGTCACTAATGGCGTTCTTCAAATCCTCCAGGTCGTTTGCGTATTGTGTCAATTGCGTCTTGGCTGTTCCTGCGAGTCTGGCAGCAAATATGCTCTCACGGCGTTCGTTGTGAGTTTCGGCTAGCCGGTAGGCATGTCGAGCGAAGCATAGCGCGCCTCTGGGGTTCTGAAGCCACAGTTCCAGCTGTGCCAGGTGCGCATAAGTTCGACCGAGACCGGCGGCTGACTCCTGGTGGTCATGAAGATCCTCAAAGAGCACCTGCGCTTGACGCAATAGTAGAACCGATTCGCCCGCTAGGCCGTTTCCAGCTTGCAGCACCCCATTCCAGTACAAGCTATACGCCTTCCACTTCGGATCTCTTACATTCGACGCTTCTTCTGCCATCTGCCGGGCGGCTCGTTGCGCTGCCGTAAAATTCCCAGTCAGACGGAGCGCGTTCGCGAGATTGCCGAGCGCCATGACGCGATGTAGGGGGTCCGTTCGTTCCAATTCAAGCCCACGGCGGTAGATCTCAATCGCTTTGCCGGGTTGGCCGACATTCTTATAAGCACGAGCCAGGGCATTGACCGCTACCGCGAAGTCGTTTATGTGGTAAGGGTTGGAAAAGATGTCAGGCTGAGGAAAGAGCCGCTCCAGCAGTTCCAAATGCTTTGCGTGCTCGTTCAACTCGAAATCTAACGTATAGTTCAAATGATCGCGAAAATGCTGCCAGGCAGAAACGTAGTCGGCTGTCGCTATGAAACCTTCGTACGTCTGAATAACGAGCTTCACGCGCTCCCGGGAGTCAAGCGCCTCAAGCGCAGCGCGTACTTTACGAGTAAGATCGCCAGGTGTCCGAACGCGCCTGGCGTGAAGGCCGTGAAGGTCTCTAAACGCTGTTTGCTTTGCCAGATCACTTGGGGAAATGGAAGTTATCTCACCAATCGGAAAGTCTTTCGAGCCCTCGTCAATGATGAAAAGTAGCGTTGGTTTTCGGCCGTGTTTTGCGACGTCGAACTCGTACATGGTGTACGACATTCCAGGTATACCCGGAAGTTCAGATCCCCAATCGAAACCCAGAACACCAATGAACGCATCGCACGGAAGTACTTGCTCCCGGCACTCCTCAGCGGGAGTGCGTGACGATGAAGGGAATCGGTCCATCTGAACAGGTTCCCAGTTCGCCTCTTTGGCTCCGGTGATGGCTGCAGCAAGAAAAGTGTTGTTCGCGGGGTGGCGTGCGAGCAATGACGTGTGGCTGATGAAGACTCTCTTGCGCATGGCAAATGTATTTCTAGCTATTGATGCGGTTTTCTTTGCCTCTGATGTGTAAGCCACGTCAGCCCGCGCGACGCGCAGGGTGACCGGCTACAGCCTCTCTGCCACCGCCGCCAACACGTAGGTTGCATACTGTTCACGGAAGTCGGCGAGAGGTACTGCAGGGGATAGGGTGCGGTCGGATAGGCGGTTGTACAGGTCCCGCACGGTCTCTCGCTGGTTCGTGAAGAGGTCGGCGGTAAGTTCGCCTTTCAGATCGAAGAGGCGGACGAAATCGCCTCGCGGAAAGCGGAGGGGGCGGCGGAGATCGTCGGAACGGGGATCCCACTCGCCGATGACCACGTCGTTTTCGGTGCCGTCGGGCTCCTTGCGCAGGCAGACCAACAGCTCGGGCTCGATGGCCTTCTCACTCGTGGTGGTGTCGAGCTCAGCAGCCCTGGCAAACGGCATTGCCGGGCCGCGGTCCTGATGGAACTCCTGGCGGATCGCCAGCACCAGAGGGTCTGTGCCGTCGATAGGCGTCGCTTCGACCTCACCGGGGGCGAACGGCACGATCTCGCCGACCTCCACTTCCTCGAGACCCTTCAGCGAAACCATGCCGATGAGCCGTACCCCCACGTATTCGAGCCCGGTCAGCGACGGCGCGAAACCGATGTAGGTCGCCCACGGCGCTCGAAGCCGGTACAACTGCTGCGCCTCCGACGTAAGCTCATTCGAAAGTTCCTGCAACAGCGAGAAGGATGTCGCGATACCTTCGTTCACCAGGTGCCCACTGTTGTTCACGTACGCGTAGAACTCGCGGGAATGCTGGGTGTGGTCGATGACGTCTACTCCGCGCGCCAGCGGCGCGAAGAACGATTGCACCTTGCCAGGGTCGTATCCGTGCGTGAGAAGGAACGAGGCCAGCTCCTCGATCTCCTTGGTGGCCTTTCCTGTGGTGAGTCGTGACAGCTCGACGATGCCAGGGCCGTAAAACTCCGTGATCCGCTCGTTGCCGCTGCCTTTCATCGGCAGCAGCCGGTAGTAGCCGAAGTTGAGAGCGATGCGTAGCCCTTTGTTGAACGCAAAACCCTTACGCCGGATGTCGGAGTAGCAGCGTTGCACCTCGACCGCAGCCCGCACGAGACGCAGAGCGCGGCGGGTCGTGTAGAACGCGCCGTCACCGAGAAACTTCTCGAACTGAAGGAGGTGCCGGCCAGCGATGGACTCCAGCTTGCGCTGGAAGAGAAGCATCTGCCGGTACGAACTGATCTCCTCTTTGCGGCCGCCGCGGCGGATGTTGCCCAGGGTCTCGGTGAAGCTCGAGATGTCGTAGATCATCCCGAAGCGGTGCACCATCGGATCGACGATGCCCGGCCGGCCGAAATCCATCGGCCGGGTCGAGCGTGAGTAGACGGTGGCGCGCTTGTCGGACGAGACGATCTGATTTTCCGCCGTGACCGTCATCATCGTGATGCCGCGCCGCAGTTGATTGAGGACGGCGAACTCGCGCAGACGGCGGGCCATCAGTTGGAATTGCTCGCGGTCTTCGCGAGTGATCGCCGATTGGATGGCGTTCTGCTCGAAGAGGAAGTTCTGGAAGCGCGTGTCGAGCAGGAGCGCCATCGGAATGCCCTGATCCATCGCCGCGCCAAAGAGCGGCAGTGCTGCACGGAACGTGCGGTCGCGCTGCAGGAGATCGACCGCGGTCTCGCGAAGCCGTTCGATCGAGTCGCGGAAAGACTGAAAGTCGCGCCGCAGGTAGCCGTTCACGAACGAACGCAGCTCGCGCAGATCCGGACCGATGAACTCCTCTGTGAGGATGAGCACGTCGTCGGAAAGGAGGCGGAAGAACTGCAGCCCGCGCTGCTCCTCGCCATCCAGGATCGGCGATGCTTTCGTCGCCAGTTGCGCCATCGCCTCACGTGTATCGGCTGCCCATTTGGCGAAGATGCGGTACTTGAAAGCGTCGCCTTGTGAGCGGCCGGTATGCGTGTCGATCGCGCTCACTCGGCGAGGTATCGACGAGAACTGCCGCGCCAGGTCAAACGAATGGGCCAGCCAGAAGACCGCGTGATAGTCGCTGAGTAGATTCGACATCAGCGCGTTCTCGGCCAGCCGCATGAGCTGGGTCATGTAGACGCTGTAAGCGACTTGCGCTTTCTCTTTCGCCGGTTGCTGCCGCCCGGCCTGCCAGGCGACCTCTTCGGCCAGCCAGCGGTCGAGCTTCGCATCCAGCTCACGCAGTACGGGCGCGTCGGCGACCGGGAACCCGAACATTGGTGCCTGCGCCTCGTCGGCCGGGAAAATCTTGTACGGCTTCGGGAGCAGCGTCTCAGCGCGCGGAAAGATTTCCTCCACCGTCCGTCTCACCTCACCGCTGAGGAGGAACGTGACGGTATCCGGGCGCGACTCGAGGTACGTCACCAGGGGAGTAGGCATTGCTGGAGGAGGGATTATTGTCGAACTAACGACCGTAGAAAAGCAAAGTTGAGTGTTGCATGAGCAGCGGAACATTCAACATTCGCCGTCTACAGACTAAACTTCTCCCATGTCCGCCCTCCTTCCTGCCACCTGCGCCCGCTGCAACGGCTCGGGATGGGTTCCGCTGGCGGGAGACTCGCTGCGGGTGGAGCCGTGCGGATGTCAGGGGGATCTGCGGCGGCGGCAGCGCATCGCAGCGTCGAATATCCCGCGCCGCTACTATCCGCACTGCACGCTGGAGACGTTCTACGACAAGAACAACGCGGTCCTGAAGTCAGCGCGCAACCGCGTTCGCGAGTTCGTCGATGCCTGGCCGATGACGGTCGAAGGACGCGGCCTGCTGCTCATGGGCGGCTGCGGCGCGGGGAAAACGCACCTCGCTGTCGCGGCGCTCGTGGAGATCATCAACAGCGGCAAGCCTGGGCGGGTGGTCTTCTGCAACTTCCAGGAGCTCATTCAGGAGATCCAGGCCAGCTTTGACGCTGACGCAGCGGTCAGCAAGTCCGAGATCCTCCGGCCGCTGCTGGAGGCCGGCCTCCTGGTACTCGACGAGCTGGGATCGCAAAAGCCGACGCAGTTCGTTCAGGACGTGCTCTACTACGTCATCAACAGCCGCTACAACACCGAGCGGGCCACGATTTTCACGACCAACTACTTCGACGATGCCAGCGTTGATGGCCAGCGCCTGCAGGACCGCGTCGGCGACCGGTTGCGCAGCCGGCTCCATGAGATGACGGAGCTGATCTCGATGAAAGGCGTTCCCGATCACCGCATCGCGAACAAACAGAGTCGGAACATCCTTTGAAGCGCACCATTACGGACGTTCTTCGCCGCGGGTTCGATTCGACCATCGCCAACTGGCCGGTGATCGCGCTACGCATCGCCGAGAGTCTGGTCTTCGCGGGCATCATCATCGCGGCGATACTCGCGGCGGTTGTCCCGGCTGTGGTCGCCGCCGGTTTGTCTAAAGACGACGTGATGAGCTCCGCCGATCCCGGCGGCGCGGTGCTCGAGTGGGTGGCCGGCCATCTGATGCTCTTCGTCTGGATCTTCGCGCTCGGCTTTCTTGTCTTCGGTGTGCTGATTGCGATCCATTCGTTTGTGGAGGGTGGTTCGACGCAGATCTACGTCGACGGCGAGCGCTCGGCATCGCAGCGAGGAGCGACTGGGCGAGACGCCTTTCGTGCCTTCTCCATCGACCGCTGGATTGCCGGCGGCGCGGCATCGTGGTGGCGGATTTTCTGGCTCTACAACCTGGCCTGGTCCGTCGGGCTCGTGTTCGTCCTGGTCCCGCTGGTCATTACGATCGGGGGAATGCTCGCGGTCTCCGACACGACCGGTAGAGTAGTCATCGGCTGTTCGGGCGTGGCGCTCGCGGTGTTGATCCTCATCCCCGTCGGCATCGTGACGTCGATCTGGTGTACGAAGGCGATCACGATCTGTGTCGCCCGCGCCTTGCCCGCGCGCGAGGCGCTCCGCCTAGGCTGGCGCGCGTTTCGCGCCGACCTGCAGCGTCATCTGGTGATCGCCATCATCATGTTCGGCATCTCGATGGCCTTGAATTCGCTCATCTCGAGCTTCGGCATTCCGATGACATTCGCCGAGCACAGGGTCCCGATCGCTGCGCTGATGTTTGCTCCAGTCCGGCTGGTCACAGGTGTCATACAGGGTGCGATCAGTGCGGCGGTCAGCTCGTGTCTGCTGGCGTGCTTCGTTTCGATGACCGAGGAGCGTTGATGGAGAGGTTCCTCTCGCGCGATGCGCGGAACTTCCGTCCATCGGCGATCAGAGCGTTTGCCAAACTGATCAACGATCCAGGCGTCATCTCCTTCGCCGGAGGTGTACCGAGCCCGGAGACGTTCCCGGCCGAGCGGATTGCGGAGATTGCCGGGCACGTGATCCGGGAGAAGCGAGCCGTGGCGCTGCAGTACGGCCCCACGCGCGGCCTGCCGCGACTCTGCGACTTCGTGGCCGGAGTCTGCAGGTCGCGTGGCATCGACTGCAACGTTGATGACGTCCTGTTGACGACCGGTTCGCAACAAGCGCTCGATCTCATCGCCCACACGCTCCTCGATCCAGGCGACGTCGTTCTCGTGGAGCTGCCGGCGTACATCGGCGGAACGTCGTCCTTCCACGCCCGCAGCGCAGAGCTGGTTGGGGTGGCGCAGGACGACGACGGGATCGTTCCAGAGTCGCTCGCCGAGGCGGCCGCGCGGACGAAGCCGAAACTGCTGTACACCGTCCCGAACTTTCAGAATCCATCCGGCCGGCTGATGACGCAAGGGCGCCGCGCCGAGGTATTGCGGATTGCCACCGAGCACGACTTCCTGGTCATCGAAGACGATCCGTATGGCGAACTGCTGTATGTCCGCGAAGCCGACACCCTGGCGATGAAGTCGCGCGATGACGACGGCCGCGTCATCTACCTCGGCTCATTCAGCAAGATCCTGGCACCAGGGCTGCGCTGCGGCTGGATCGTGGCCGCGCCGGAACTGCTGGCGAAGCTCGAGATCGCCAAGCAGGCAGCCGACCTTTGCTCAGCAATGCTCGATCAGTCGATCGTCGATGAGTTCACCGCGGCCGGCGAGCTGCCGGCCCAGATCGAGCGGGTGCGCGCCTTTTACCGCCAGAAACGAGGAACGCTGCTCGAGGCGCTGGAAACGCATTTCAACGGGCGCGCGACATGGACCCCTGCGGACGGTGGCCTGTTCACGTTCGTGACGCTTCACGACGATATCGACACCGCCGCGCTCGTGCCTGCCGCATTGACCGCAGGTGTGGCCTACGTCCCCGGTGCGCCGTTCTTCGTCGACGGCAGCGGCCGCAACACCATGCGGCTGACGTTCGCAAAGGAGCCGGATGAGAGGATTCGCGAGGGGATCAAGAGGCTGGCGGTGGTTTTGTGGGGTTAGGCCTTCACATGCGGGTTAATTTTGAGCCATTCCTCGACCTGAGCAATAAAGTCGCTGAATGTCAGCTCACTGACGTTCAGGTGAGCCCTCGTGCACATTGTCGGAAGCTCTTGTCGAAAGATGGTGTAGCGTTTGGCCATTGAATTGCCGCCAGGGATACGAATCGCCTTAGAGATAGCGGTGCTAAGCCAGTCTCGGACGCGGCTTATCGCTTTCTCCGCTTCGCCGCCATGCGCGGCGATATCCTGGCCGGCAATGTCTGAGATGAACTTCTGATAGCGAAATCGCTCGAAGTCGAGAATGAGGCACGATTTGTTCTTCTGCTCCGCGCGGCCGAATCGCTTGGCGCCGAGGAAGAGGCCCAGCTCGAAGGGCATGTTGAATCGCGGCAGGTTCGTCGCGGAATCAGTCTCGGTTCTCGAAATATCGTGAAGGCCAAACCTGCAGCCTCCGATGATTCTCGCAATCTTGTCGATGCGAACCTCGCTTGCGTCGTCTACCTCGAGAGCGCACCGCGCGATGTACCCGCAGTCATAGACCGCGAACACGACCGCATCGAAGAGGTGCCGGTACTCTTCATCGAAAGGACAATTGACGAAGACGCTGCGCTCGTACTCCGCAGCTTGCATCGGCTATTCGCGACCTGTTTTTGCGACTTTCTTACGGGTCGTAATGCCGCGAACGATGAGATCGACCTCAGGGTCTCGGTTCGCCGTGACGAACCTCGCAGCCGCAGCGATGTCTTTGCGGGGCACGCTGGTCTTGCGCCTGGTTGTGCGGATCTCTCGAAGCTTGGGAGTCATGGCTGGGGAGTGTACCTGATTCTTGAACACGGATGGACCGCGGCCCACTCCCACTGTCTCTCTTCTTGCAAGGACACTCAACGATGAAACGTACAGCCATCGCCCTGTCGCTTTTTGTATTCGCCGCGTGCGCATCCGCACCGGCGCCATCCCCTCCCGCACTCCCGCCCCTTGCCACGCCTACCGCTCCACCCCCACCGGTCGTGCGTTCGCAGAATGCGCTGGCGTCCGTTACGTCAGTTGCGAAGACGATTGCAGCGCCTCGCATTCGCGTGGGGATCGTGAGCGACCTGGTTACGGTCGCTTTTTCGCGTGTAGCCGGCGGTTACTATGTTGTCTCCGACGCCGGCGCGGCAATTATCCGCCGGGGCTTCACGATGACGGCGCCGGTCAGCGATGCGGTGGCGCGCCACGGCGTGCAAGTGAGCACGATCTCCGACATCGCCAGTGCCAACGCGCTTGCTGAGAAGCTCCGCGCCGACACGAAGCAGCGGGTCGACCTCGTATTCGATACAGGTGGTACGGCGTACCGCGTCATCGTTGGTGACTTCCCGGCGTCGAATGACGCGCAGCCTTTGCGCGACGAGCTCACGCAGCGGGGTTACGGTACGAATCTGCTCATCGTCAAGCGCCCCGCCGACCAGACGTTCGAAAAGAGACATCAGCTCGTTGATGACGAAGGGGAGCGCACCGCGCTCGACGGCGAATCGGTGCTCATCATGCCGGTCAGCGCCGAGACGGTTTTGATCGGTGACAAGCCGTACCGGACGGCAGCTCGCGTTTTCATCAACGCCCGAGGGACCTACAACGTCATCAACGAACTGAACCTGGAGGACTACCTCCGCGGAGTCGTTCCCGCGGAAATGGGCCCGAGGATTTACGATGAGTTGGAGGCGCTGAAGGCGCAGGCCATCGCTGCACGCACGTACGCCGTCCGCAACCTCGGGCAGTTTCGGCGCGAGGGCTACGACATCTGCGCCGGCCCCGCCTGCCAGGCCTACAACGGCTCCTCCGGCGAGGAGGCGCTGACCGATCGCGCGGTTCGGGAGACGGCGGGTCTGGTGGCGACGTACCAGGGCCAACCGATCGACGCGCTCTACACGGCGACGTGCGGGGGCGAGACTTCGGACGTCGGGACGATGTTTCCCGGCCGCAGCGAGCCATATCTCAAACGCGTTCGATGCGTGGAAGACGAAGTGTTGACGATCGCCGGCCGAGCCGATAGCGGCCTCCTCACCGAGCAACAGGTCAATGCCCGCGTCTTCTCCGCGATCGCCGGTTTGCCGGATGCTGGAACGTCGTGGAGTGCCCGAGATGTCCAGCAGACGGTGACCGCGGCAATGCAACGGCTGCGGTTCAACCCGATGAGCGACGTGACGCCGGCCTCATCGCGTCGTGGAGACGTGCTGACCTACCTCGCCGCAACGCTTGGCTTCGACCGCTATTCGAACGTTGTGACGATGCCGGAAGACCGCAACTACTACTTCCCTCAGACGGCTGCGAAGGAGACGACGCCGTTTCGCGCCGCGGCGTTCCTCATCAAGTTCGGATTCCTCCCGGCTGAAGGGATCGACCGCCTCGACATGAACGCGGCCATCCCTCGCGAGGAGCTATATGGTCTCCTCGGATCATGGCTGCGAAAACACGCGGACATCAGCGATACGGCCGGCAAGATCGTCATGCTGACCGGCCGCGATGTAACCCTGAAGATCGATGGCCACCCGACGCGTTTTACGCTGCAACCCAACGTGCCCGTCTTTCGCAAGATCGGTGATCGCTATCAGGAGTATCGCAGCGCGCCCGTGACCATTGGCGACCGCGCCACAATCATGTCCGCGGGCAAGACGCCGGTAGCGCTGGTGATCAATGCCTACCTCGACGGAGCGTCGTTCGATCGCAGCTCGAGCTTCGCGAGCTGGACGCGCAGCTTCCGTGCGGACGATCTCGTCGTCTCCATCAACAAGCGCAATCCGATCCGGCAATTGCAGGGCATCCGGCCGCTCGCGATCGACGCATCCCAACGCATCGCCGAGCTGGAAGTGACGGCCGAGAACGGCCGTACCTTTGTCCTGCGCGGTCTGCCGGTGCGGTGGTCGCTCAACGTGCCGGACAATCTCTTCGTCTACGAGAAGACGCAGGACGCGGACGGCATGGACCGCTACACTTTCTACGGCAAGGGATGGGGTCACGGCGCCGGCTTCTGCCAGGTCGGCGCGTACGGAATGGCTACGCGCGGCTGGACAGCACAGCAGATCCTGATGCACTACTACACAGGGATCGAGATTGCGCCGATGAAATGAGGCGATGTCTTCGCCTTACGGTTCGCTCCCCAGTACCAGCGTTGCCAGCGCAACCGCCGTCCGGCGGTCGAGCGTCGTCTCCGGATTGAGCTCGAGCACATCGGTGTGGCCGTCTGTGTCGGGCCGGCGGATGATCCATCCAGCCTCTTCGCTGTTCCAGACGATGCGAACATTCGATTGATACGCGGGAGCGAATGTCCCGAACACCCTGCGCACGAGCGCGCGGCCGAGCGACTCCTCGACGGCCTCTCCCCGAGCCAGGAAATCGTCGGTTGCGAGAAGGCGCCATCGGTCGCGGCCGAAGTGGGAAATGAACGACTTGACGATGCGGGCAATCGGCGTTCCGTCCCTGGTGGCCACGATGTACGTGACACTCGGGAAACTCATGCGTGACTCCTGAGCGATTGTGATCGCGGGCGATCCGCCATCGAAGATCGTCACGCTCGTTGCCGGGATGAGCATGATGATCATCGCCGCGAATACAACGCTGAGTATCAGTGCTGCGATGGCGTGCAACGGACGGCTCTGGATCAGGAGAAAGACTACCCCGGCCGCGCCGGCGAAGAGCACTACCGCGGACATCAACGAGGCGATGATCCCGATCACGCTGGCAAAGCTGCGATACGAGAGCACGGCGTTCCCGTCATCGCCGCGGATATACGCGGTCTCGCCTGCCGGAATCCCGCTCATGAACTGGAATCGCGAACGGTCGAAGGCGAGGGCGGGTGGTGGTTGGGGGGATTGGACGGGGTTGGATTGTGGGAGCGCCGGGAGTGGTGGGAGGTCGGGGATCGGTTCCGTCGACGGGTCGCTCACCGGCAGCGTGTCGTCATCCGCTACTCCGCTTTTTTTTTTAGCTCGGCCGGCGCGATCTGTTCGTGGGGCTGTGTCGAGAGATTGAAGCGGTCGTGCTGCGAGGTTGCGGCCATGTCGAGTTGGGATAGGAAGTCCGGGTTGCCGGCCGGAATAGGGAGCGGCTGCTCGAACGGCTCCGCCGCCACGCCGTCGTTCTCCGTCGGCAGTTCTTCGGAGAATCGGCCATGGGTATTGCCCATGCGCACTTTGGCTGAATGGGTAAGCGGCGCCACGCGGACGCGTTTGCTGTTGATGTACGTACCGTTCGCACTCGAAAGGTCATGCACGACGAAGAAACCGCGCTCGAAGACGATCTCGGCGTGATGCCGCGAGACCTTGGGATCCCGGAGGATGATGTCGTTGCCGGGATCGCGTCCGACCGTGAACGGCCGGTGCGTCTGGAGGCGGTAGCTCTTCTCCGTGCCGTCGAGTCCGACGAAAAAGAGTTTGGCCATGAGACGTGAATTGTAGCCGATTGGTGAAGTGAGCCGTGGGGCGGTGGGTCAGGGCGTAGGATCGGTGGATCGGTGTGGCCGGTGGACCAGGACCAAGCTGGTTCTGATCCACTGATCCACTGATCCACTAATCTACAGACCCACTGATCCCGCCAATGGCTTCTGGATCTCCGTCACCAGCTCTTCAATGGACACCGGTTTGGTCAGCCAGCAGCGGATGCGAGGATCGAGCGCATCGGGCGCCGGCTCTCCGCTGATGACGATGACAGGCACGCTCCGGTTGCCATTCTCGCCGAGCCTGAGCAGCACTTCGCTACCCCCCATCAGCGGCATGAGCCAATCGAGCAGGACAACGTCAGGCTTCTCCGCGGTAACTCTTTCGATCGCCTCCGCGCCGTTCGCGGCAAGTTTTACCTCGAAGCCGTTTTGATTCAAGCCGATGGCGTATAACCTCCGGACATCGGAGTCATCTTCCACGATCAGTACCTTCGCCCGAGAGGACATGCGCAAACGTTGGTGCAGGTTTCATGCACATGTAGAATCCGAAGTCATGCGAGCCGGGTGGAACGAGTACTTCATGGGGATCGCGCAACAGGCGGCTACGCGCTCGACCTGTCCGCGCAAACATGTCGGCGCTGTGATCGTGCGGGACCGTACGGTGTTGTCGACCGGCTACAACGGATCGCTCCGAGGTCTTCCGCATTGTGAGGATTCCAGCTGTGTCATGGAAGATGGACACTGTGTCACCACCGTCCATGCCGAAGCCAACGCCATTCTGCAGGCGGCAAAAAACGGCATTGCCATCGATGGCGCCGAGATGTACACGACCGCCTCGCCCTGCTGGAATTGCTTCAAACTGATCGCGAACGCCGGCATTCGCCGCATCTATTACAGTGAGTTCTATCGCGACGACCGGTCCAGCAATGTGGCGAAAGAGATCGGGATCGAGCTCATCGAGATAGGCGTTGCAGGGGTCGTGAGCCGGGGGTCGGAGGTCGGAGCTTCGTGATCCGATTGTCCGTCCAATGCTCATTCTCGCTGCCGACGTTTCCCTGCCGATTCTCTCAGTCGCTCTGGTGCTCGATGACGCCCTTCTCGGCGCGGTGGCTGTGGAGGGAAAGTCGTCGCGTAACGAAAAGCTCCTACCCGCGATCGACTGGTTGTTGACGGAGGGAGCGATCGACCGCGCGTCAATCGACCTTTTCGCTGTCACACGCGGACCCGGCTCATTCACAGGAGTTCGCATCGGCCTGGCTACCATGCAGGGTCTGGCGCTGGCCCTCGGCAAGCCCGTTTGCGCGATGTCAACGCACGAAGCGATCGCTCCGGAGTCAGGACTGGCAACCATTACCGATGATGCCGGCCGCGGTGAGTTCTATGTCTCGATGTTCGATGACGGCCGGGAAGTCGTGGCGGCGCACCTGGCGAAGCGCGACCAGATCGACTCGTTCGATCACGTCATCCGGGTTGCCGAGCTTGTGCAAAAGGAGAACGTCGCTCTCGCTTGCGCGAGGCGCGCGCGCGCGATTGTTCTGCGCGGCGACGGAGAGCGCTATCTCGACGTCACCCCGATCTACGTCCGCCTCGCCGAAGCCGAGGTGAAATTGCAGCAGAAGCGATGACTCTCGCCGGCCTCATCATCGAACGAGCCTTGGCAGCCGACGTTCGCGCCATCCATGACCTCGAACAGAGCTGTTTCCCCTCGCCATGGCGCCGCGAGTTTTTCGAGAACGAGATCGCGACCGACGGACGCTTCAACCTCGTGGCACGGCACGACGGCATGATTGTCGGATACCTCTTCGCCATGTTTTTCGCGGAGGACATGCACATCAACAAGATTGCCGTCGACGCAAATGTACGGCGGGAGGGTATTGCGCTGGCGCTCATGCAACGCTGTACCGCCTTCGCCGTGGAGCACGGCGTGACGTCGATTTCCCTCGAAGTCAGACAGTCGAATGACGAAGCGCAGAAGTTCTATTGCTTTCTCGATTTCGAAGCCGAGTACATCCGAAAGAACTATTACCCCGACGGCGAAGCAGCGGTGGTGATGATGAAGGAGCTTTGACCCTTCACCGGCTCACCTTCGTAATCCACCGCACCCGGTAACGCGGCGCGGGCCGTAGCTTCTGCACGATCGCATCGCCAACCTCAATTGCGCCGACGACGGCAGTTGTATGGCGGGGCATCGCGGTGATGAGCGCGGCTTCCTTCTCCGGATCGCCGCCTCCCCCGGGGCGCGTGGCGAAAGCGAGCGGATCGGGTGTGACCCATCTTCCTTCCAGCGAGGCAACTGCCTCGAGGAGCGTAGGCGGTTCGGCTACCAGCTCGCCCTCTTTCCCGCGCGCGAAGCCTTCGACCAGGAGAGGTTCGCTCGGAACCCGGACGACGATACGCGCCGGCAAAGGGTTGTAGACCAGATCCGCTTCCGCCTCGAGCTGTTCTGTGTCTTCACTCTCAGTCAGGCCGTCGATCCTTTTCCGGACGGCGGTGACGAGGTCGTGCTCTTCGTCGTTGATCAAAGACGGCTGCGGGTCGCCGGCGTCGCGGAAAAGCGCCGCGAAGATCTCGCCGGCGCGCTGTGGGTGCGCGTCCATGTAGCCGTACATCGATCGAACGGCATCGAAGTAGTGCACGGCGCGCTCAGAATAGGCACTGAGTTTTTTCTCGGCGTCGTCGCGTTGCGCTCGCGTGGCCCGCGTCGACGTACCCGGATAGATAGCCAGCTCCGCCCAGCCGTCGCCGTGCGTTACGACCGTCGACACCGCAACGTCGAAGAACACTTTCTGCAGGTCGGCGGTATCGATGCGAGCGATCCGCTCGGCACGGACGAGCTCACCGTGTTCCCGGTCGAGCATGACTCGATAGGAATCCGGGTTGGCGTTGGCGAAACGAAGGCTCCACTCGTCGCGCCCGGCGAGGATGTCGTCTCGCAGGTGGTCGTCGCGCCCGCGTTCGCGCGAATCCTTTGCCGGCGGAATCGACGTTGCCGCGGCGATGGTGACGTGCTCGCCGGTGTCATCGAACGTCAGAATCAGGTCGTGATGAACGATGTGCGCGCACGACGCGGCGAAGAGAAAGGCAGTCGCGGCAAGCAGCGCGCGTTTCATGCTCCCTCCCGAATCGCGGCAATCGGGTCGAGCCGCGAGGCCATGCGGGCGGGGTACCACGTAGCGATGACGGACAAGATGACGGCCACCGCGTTTACACCCAGGACGTCGGTCAGATCGATTGTCAGCGGCAGGTAGGCGATCGGATAGATCCCGGCGGGGAGAGGTACGAGGTGATAGTGGTTTACGGCCCACGAAACGCTGATGCCAAGGACGTTGCCTAGGATCGTGCCAGACAGGCCGATGAGGAGGCCGGCTTCGAGAAAGATCGTCAGGATTGTCCTCTCCGTCGCGCCCAGCGTTCGCAGGACACCAACCGAGGGGCGCTTCTCCAGAATCAGCATCGATAATGACGAGATCAGATTCAGTGCGGCGACGAAGATGATCAGCGAGATCGTCACGAACATCACGATCTTCTCCAACCGGAGCGCCAGGAAAAGCGGACGGTTGATCTCTTTCCAGGTCTTGACCTGCACACCCGGAAACTGTGCGGCCAGAGTCGACTGAATCTCCTCAGCACGATCTTCCTGGCCGTACATTTCAATCGACGTTGGCTTGCCCCCGGTGCCGAAGAGACTCTCCGTTTCACCGAGGTTGAGAACGCCGTCTACGTTGAGGGAGTCGTCTGAAGACTGTTCATCTCCCCCGAGGGGAAGGAGTCGGGCGATGCGGTACTTTCGCCAGACAGGCATCGGGCCGAATGGTGTGAGGCGGGTGCGCGGCGCAACCACCGTGATGGTCTCGCCGATGTCGAGCGACAGCGCCGCGGCGAAGTCGCGAGTCACGGCGATCTCGCTATCCGAATCGTGCTGTCGCGCTGTTCCGGAACGCAGCCGCATCGGCCGGCCGCGGCGATGACGATCGTTCGCGCCCCAGCCGATGCCGCTTACGAGCGGACGGACCTCACGCATGCCCCAGCGCATTCCGGCCGCCGAAATCGCGCCGGCATCAGCAATCGCCGGCGAGCCCGCAGGCTCGATGAGCAGTTGGGGACTCGATGCCATCAGCCGCCGCTTGATCTGTCCCTGTAATCCCGCCATCAACGCGAGCGAGATGATCAACACAAACACGCCGACCGCCAGGCCCAGCATCGAGATCGATGAAAGGAACGCCGTGTGAGCACGTTTGCGCGCGGACCATAGATAGCGGCGAGCGATGCGAATTTCGATCATTGGTGTGGGTGTAGGAGCCCTGAGATGTTACGTTCCCTTCTCCGACTCCCCACCCCCGCCTCCCGCCTCCCGCAAAGGCCTCATCAGCGGAAACAGAATCACATCCCTGATCGACGGTGAGTCCGTCAGGATCATGGTCAGCCGGTCGATGCCGATGCCCTCGCCCGCGGTTGGCGGCATGCCGTACTCGAGGGCATTTACGTAGTCCTCATCCGTCTGCATCGCTTCGTCGTCGCCGCGTTCGCGCTCGCTGAGTTGCTGCCGGAAACGGCGGTCCTGCTCGTCGGCGTCGTTCAGCTCGGAGAACGCGTTCGCCACTTCCATCCCTCCGATGTACAGCTCGAAGCGTTCGACGAAGTTGGGGTCGTCTTTGCGCTGTTTCGAGAGAGGTGAGACTTCGGTGGGGAAGTCGGTAATGAACGTCGGGTTGATGAGTTGCTGTTCGGCGACGAGCTCGAACAGCTCCGCGAGCAATTTGCCTTGATTCATCGACGCCAGGTCAGCTTCCTCTCTTCCAGCGCGTTCGATGAGGATCCGTTGCAGCGCTGCGCGATCGTCGAGCTGCCGGACATCGATCGAGCCGAAATGAGCGATCGCCTCCTTCATCGTGAATCGCGCAAACGGTCTGGCGAAGCTGATGTCGTTGCCGCGGAACTGAACCCTCTCGGTTGCACAAACGTCGCGCGCCAGCCCGTTGAACAGCTCTTCGGTGCGCTCGATCAGGTCGTTGTAGTCGGCGTAGGCTTCGTAGAACTCCAGCATGGTGAACTCGGGGTTGTGCTGCGTCGATATCCCTTCGTTCCGGAAGTTGCGGTTGATCTCGTAGACGCGCGACAGGCCGCCGACGATGAGGCGCTTGAGGTAGAGCTCCGGGGCAACGCGCATGAACAGGTCGATGTCCAGCGCGTTGTGGTGCGTTCGGAACGGCCGCGCCGCCGCGCCGCTGGCGATCGGCTGCATCATCGGCGTTTCCACTTCGATGAAGCCGTGGCCGTCGAAGTAGTTGCGGATATAGCGGACGATCTTCGCGCGTGTCTCGAACGTCGCCTTCACGCCGTCGTTGACGATGAGATCGACGTAGCGCTGCCGGTAACGCTGCTCCACGTCAGTCAGCCCGTGCCATTTGCCCGGCAGCGGCCGAAGCGCCTTGACGAGAAACCCGAGATGTGCCGCTTTGACCGACAGCTCATTCGTCTTGGTCCGGAAGAGCGTTCCCGCGGCCTCCACCCAATCTCCCGCGTCGAGGTTCTTGAAGAGCGCCCATTCCCGCTCCGGGAGCGTGTCCATGCGGCAATAGACCTGGATGCGAGCTGTCTTCTCGGACAGGACCAGAAAGGCCGCCTTGCCGAACTCCCTGATGGTCATGATGCGTCCGGCGATCTTCACCTTCACCGCGCCGGTTTCGAGCTCCTCGGCTGGCTTGTCGTGGTACGCGGCAACGACAGCAGCGATGGTCGTATCGACGTCGGCCTTCGTCGGGAAAGCGTCGAAGCCGAGCGCGACGATGCGGTCGAGCTTCTCCCGCCGGACGCGGATCAGCTCCGATTCGGGGACTTCGGTTGGTTGTGGCTGGTGGTGGTCGGACATGCGGCGCACATGATATTCACATTAGTCAACCACCGAGTCTTTGGGGACGGTGATCACGACGCCACCGATAGGACCCAGATCGTTGCTAGACTAGTCCAATCATGAACGTCAGTGTGGAAGAGGTGAAGCGAGATCCTGAAGGGTTTCTCCATCGTGTGATCGAGGGTGAAACGCTTATCGTCACCGAGCATGACCGGCCCGTCGCGGAAATTCGACCGATCGAAGCCATACGCCGCCCAAGACCGTTTGGTCTCGCAGCAGGTTCGTTCGTTGTTCCCGATGACTTTGATGATCCGTTGCCGGATGACATCCTTCGAGATTTCGAGCAATGAGGCTACTGCTCGACACCCATATCTTCTTGTGGTACATCACGGGCGACAGGCGTGTGCCCCACATGTGCGCCGGGCCGTCGAGGATTCGGAAGCCACCTACTTGAGTGTAGTTTCGCTTTGGGAAGTAACGATCAAGTATCAACTCGGGAAGCTTCCGCTCCCAGAGCAACCGCATCCTTGGTTGTCTCTCCAGCGCGAGCACCACGGCATCGAACCTTTACCACTCGACGAACCCTCGGTCGCTCGGCTCGGCAGCCTTGCGCCGTATCATACTGATCCTTTCGACCGTATGCTTGTATGTCAGGCACTTGAACATCGTCTGCTAATCGTCACGGTCGATTCCATTCTGTCGAGATATCCCGCTCAGTTCTTGCCGCCCGTATAGGGTCGCGAACACAAGAAATGACGAAGCGGTTCCCCGACGATGCGTCCGTCGTTTGCGACCTTCACATCGTCCGGCGTGGCCGTCCCAGCTCCCATACGGCGATGAATCGCAGCCAGTTGGGATACGGGGGATCGGCGCGGAACGACTGAGCAGGTGCGCCGAGGTCGTAGGCAAGAAGCGCCGCCTCCTCGCTGAACCAGGTGGTATCGATCCCCTCGGAACGCGCTTGTTGCAGCAAGCGCAGCGCAGTTGCGGGATCCTTCTGCGACCAGGCATCGCGCGCTTTGATCAGCGTTATCACCGCTGGGCTTTCCTCGGCTAAGACAGAGCTCGGCGAAGCTGCGAAGGCGGCGCTGACGCGCTCACGGGCTGCGATCAGCCGGAGCGAGTCGAAGTCGGTCGTACCCGCGTCGGCGAGTGATACCGCCAGACGCAACGTCCGCGCGAGACCGTCCGCATCGCCTCGCCGGCCGGCGACGTAGGCAGCGAACGCGTGCGCTTCGAGCTCGCGTTCACGCAAACCGGCGTCGTGCGCTTTTATGGCGGCCAGGTCGAACGTGGCCTGCGCCTGATCGAGGTCGTTGGCGCCGACGCGTGCCACACCCGCGAGAATGCGCGATTCGACGGCTACCGGTGTGAGGTTCCCGATCGTTGCGCTCTCCGCAGCGGCATCGAACAATCGCGCTGCCTCGGCGTCGTCGCCGCTGCTCCATGCGATGCGGCCCTGTGTGTAGGCGAGCAGCGCGGGGCGGCCTGCCAGATTGCTCCGTTTGAGGTCGCGGGTTGCGCCGGCGATGTCACCGAGAGAGGCGCGGTCGGCGAGGACGATGGTCTGGCGGCGATCGTCAGGCGCGCCGGCGTCGATCTGCATCAGTTGCGCAAGGGCCGCCTGCGGTTCACGGCGGTTGAGATGCAGATGCGCGAGCGATAGACGCAGCCTCCACGCGCGAGGGCGCAACGCGAGCAGCGACGAGGAGATCGCCATCTCCGTTGCGACGCCATTCTCGGGCATGAGATCCCGGCAGAGCAGCGCCTCGTATGTCGACGCCGGCCTGGCGGCCAGCCGCCGCTTTGTCTCCGCCGACCAGCGCCGGCCTTCCTTCCGGTCGCCGCTGTAGTACGAGAACGAGGCCAGGAACGCGGTGGGCAGCGGCGAGGCTGACTCGTGTCGTGCCGCTTCGCGAAACAACTCCATCGCTTCCGAACGATCGCCCGCGCTGTCCGCGTGCAAAGCCAACGCAGTCAGCCGCCGTGTCTCAGCGTCTCCCGTAATGTCGGACGCCCGGAGATCGTAGCCCTCGTCGATCACCTGGCGGCCTCGGACGATCAAGCCGAGGACGATGCCGGCCAATGCGACCGCGACGATGAGTGAGGCAACGATCAGTCGCTTGCTTGTCTTTTTGAACGGTAGGCCGGAAGAGGAGGTGGAGACATTCAATCGGCCGCCGGCATCCGCTTCGCGCAACTCGCGGAGCGCCGCGGCGACTTCGCCTCCATTCTGGAAACGCTCGGCAGGCTGCTTTTCGAGACAACGCTCGACCACCTTCCGCGTGGCGGGCGGCAGATGCTTTGCCGCATCGCTGCTGAAAGGCTCGTCGCGAAGGACGGACGCGATCACCTCCATGTTGCTATCGCGTTTGAATGGCATCTGCCCCTGTAGCATCTCGAACAGAACGCAGCCGAACGAGAAGACGTCAGTGGCCGGCGTCAGCGGTTTCGCCGCGAGTTGCTCAGGGGATGTGTAGCCGATCGTTCCCATGAGCAACCCCGGCTCGGTCAGGGCAGCCGTCTGCACGATCGAGTCGAACGGGCCCGCAGGCTGGATGCTGGCGAGGCCGAAGTCGAGGATCTTCACGCCGGCGCCTGTCGTCAGGAAGATGTTTTCCGGCTTCAGGTCGCGATGGATGATGCCCTTTGCGTGCGCCGCGGACAGTCCATCGGCGATGGCCGTGGCGACCCGCAGCGTCTCGTTCACCGGCAGCGGCGAGGCAGCCAGCCTGGCGCGCAATGTTTCGCCTTCGAGCAGTTCGGTAACGACGAATTGCGTGACGCCCTCGCTGCCGGCGTCGAACACAGCCAGGATGTTCGGATGCGACAGTGCAGCGACCGCGCGTGCCTCGCGCCGGAAACGCGCCAGTGACGCCGGGTCCTCCGCGAGATGCGACGAAAGTACTTTGATGGCCACTTCGCGGCCGAGCCGCGTATCGGAGGCGCGGTAGACCTCACCCATGCCTCCGCGGCCGATCATCTCGCCGATCTCATACGGGCCAAGGCGCGAGCCACTCGGGAGCGTCATCGGCGTCCCCGAAGAGAAGTGCTGCGCATCGACCAGCTCAATCCGGAAGGCAACCCGGCAAGTATGCCGGGTTCCGGTCAAGCTGGCGGTGAGATCGTCCTAGAGAGGTGGCTTGGCAGGCTGAACGGCCGGCTGTAGCGCTTGCTGTGGCTTGGGTGGTGCGTGCTCCATGACCGACTGCGGCGTCGGTGCGGGCGGCTGGACGATGGGCGCGTTTTGCGGCGGGGTGACCAGTTGCGGCGGAACATCGAGACCCTCCTGCACGTAGTCCGGAGGGGTCTGCTGGAAGGCCATGCTCTCGCGGGCATGATCCTTCGGATACACCTTGAGAAGGGCGATATCGACCAGTTTGCTGTCGAGAATGCGCGGATTGACCCGCACGTCGAGGAGCGAATGATTGATCGCGAACGCTTTCGCGTAGTAGTCGATGGCGGCGCGCTGATGATTGTTCTTCTCCTCGATCAGACCGAGCTGGAAAAGCGCTGCCGAGTGGCCCGGTTTGTAGTGAACCGTCCGGCTGAAGGCGAAGTGTGCCCCGAGAGCCTCGCCGCGCGACATCCGGACCAGGCCGAGGTTGTACCAGGCAGGGTAGAAGTGCTTGTCTTCATTGACCGCGCGCTCGAGCTCGTTCTCTGCATCCTTCGGAAAACCCTTCTGGAGGAGAAGTTGCCCGAGTGTGTTGTGCAGGCGGGCCGAGCGCGGGTTGGCCTGCAGATCGTTCATCGTGCTCTTGATCTGCGCGTCGAGCGGCGACCCGGTGTTCAGGTAGCGCCCATAGAACGGGTTGGCGTACGGATTCTGGTCGTTGTGGTGGGTGGACGCGCAGGCTGCCACCGCAAGTGATGCCGCAATGAGTAAGAGACGTTTCATCATCATTCCTGGACCGGTTTCGCTTTCAGCTTTACTTTCCCATCGACGACGTCCACCCGAAAGGCGACGACGTCGACATGATATTTCTCGCGCACGAGATCGCTCTGCTGCTGCACCATCGCTTTCAACTGGTCGATGGTGATGGCCGGCACCTTGCCGAGCCGGAGGTGCTCTTTCTCGATATCGCCGTAGAGCCGTTGGATCTCCTCGCCGTTCGTGCCCGGCGCTACCCTTACATACGGATCGTCATTCGACAACGTTACGCGCGTTTCGAGCTGGGACGCCCGCGCCGGCAGCGGTGGTGGAGTGGATGGCTCCTGCAGTGCCGCCGAGCGGCGACGAAAGTCGAGAGGGCCCTCCTCCCGCTCCCGCATCCTGCGTCCCCACAGCTCTCGAAGCTGGTTGTAGCGCGTCAGGAGTTGTGAGTAGCGGAAGCGGCGCGTGTTGTCGCGCATCTTCTGCTTGCCCAACTCATAGATGTAGACCTCGATCAGCCGCCGATCGTGCATCGGCGGTAACTTCTGGATGCCGGCGAAGAACTGGTCGTACTTGTTCTTCAGCTTCCGAATGTCCTCTTCGAGCTTGTCGAGCTCGTCGTCTTTCTTGATCACGGTTGTTTATCTCGGGGCTGCTGGATGACGGCTCGGCTGTCCGGTGGCACGAGTTTGGTTACCCCAACCCCCGACAGCCGGCTGCCGTCAACCACCTACAATACCCCTCCGTGGCTAAATCGAGCGCAACACCGGCAGATTCCACTTTCCGGAGCATTCCGTCAGTAGAGCGGATTCTTTCCAGCGACGCCTTCGCCCCCGCGATCGCCGCATTCGGCCGCGATCGCGTCAAGGACGGGGTAGCCGTCCATCTCGAAAGTCTTCGCCGCGATGGTGCGACGTTCGACGAGAGCACCGCCGCCGGCGAGGTGCGCAAGCAACTTACCGCGGCTACGGCTTCGACGCTGCGCCGCGTGATCAACGGAACCGGCGTGATCATCCACACGAACCTCGGCCGCTCACCGATCGCCCCCGAGGTCTGGTCGCGCGCTGCCGCCATCACCACCGGCTACTCCAATCTGGAGTTTGACCTGAACGAACGGACGCGTGGCCGCCGCGATGAGCACCTCACGGAGCTCTGCCGGACGCTCTTCGGCTGTGAAGCCGCCGTTCTGACGAACAACAATGCTGCCGGTACGCTGCTGCTGCTGGCCGCGGTCGCGGGCGGGCGGGAAGTCATCGTCTCCCGCGGCGAGTTGGTCGAGATCGGTGGCTCGTTCCGCGTTCCCGACATCATCCAGCAGGGAGGCGCGCGTCTTCGCGAAGTGGGAACGACCAACCGGACCCGTGCCGGTGACTATGACGCCGCGCTCTCCGACGCCACAGCCGCGATCCTGCGCGTCCATCGATCGAACTTCGAGATCGTCGGCTTCACCGAGTCACCGTCGATCGACGAGCTTGTCGCCGTCGCCCGCACGCGTAACCTCCCATTGCTTTATGACGAAGGGAGCGGCCGCGTAGTCGGCCTGGCGCCCTACGGTTTCAGCGCCGCGCCGTCGATCCGCGAGCTCATCGCGGCCGGCGTCGACGCTGTGACCTGCTCGACCGACAAACTGATCGGCGCCACGCAGGGCGGTCTGATCATCGGCCGCGAGGACATCATCAACCGCTGCCGCAGGCATCCGCTCCTGCGTGCGTTGCGCGCGGGCAAGGAGTCGTACGCGGTGATCGCGGAGACGCTTCGCGCATTCGCCACCGGACGGCATGAGACAGAGATACCAATCTACCGAATGCTGGCCACGCCGCTCGACGCGCTGCGCCAGCGTGCGGAGGAGATGGTTGACGGAACGCCCTGCCATGTCGTCGAGAGTGAATGCGCCCTCGGCGGCGGTACCACGCCGGCGGAGACCATACGCTCGATCGCCATCGAAATACCGGGCGATGCCAGCCGGCTTGCCTCGCGATTCCTCCGGAACGACCCGCCGATCGCTGGCCGCATCGCCGGCGGCCGATTCACGATCGAGGTGCGGACACTGGACGAAAACGATCGCTCCGTCGTGGCAAGTGCCGTCCGCTAAATGACTCGAGCTGGCATCAGGCTGGCATCTCGTCTTGGTTTCACGCACAATCGCGCGTAGCCTATGAGTAGAATTTCCAGGTTTCTCATCGTTATTGCCTTCTTCGCCCTTCCGCTGACCGCACAGCCGTTTCCACTCGCGCCGCCTCCGGTCGGTCCGTCGCCGGGGAACGTTCTAGGCTCCGGCGCCGCGTCGAATGGCAATGTGTATCTTGCCGCGTGGGCCGAGGCTCGTTCGGGCGCCGTGCAGATCCGCGGCATCCACATTGGAACCGGTGGCACTCCGGTCGAGGCCACGAGTTTCCGCATCTCACCCGTCTCAGACGCTTCCGGTGAAGGGCTCGTATCGGCACCGGCCGTGGCCAGCAACGGAACGAACTTCGTCGTCGTCTGGGTCTCGAGGTCACGTCTTTACGCGGCGTTGGTGTTGCCGTCAGCCGAGGTTCGCGTCCTCACCACTACCATCGACGCACGCAGCGTCCAGATCGTATGGGGTGGAACTTCGTACGTGGTCCTCCATGAGACCAGCGCGGGAGCACTCGCGGCGACGCTGATCGATTTCGACGGGACATTGCTGGCCGGCGGTGTCGCCGTCGCGACATCGTCCAGCGGCATCTCTTCCCCGTCGCTCGCCGCTGACAAGGATGGCCGGGCCATGGCGTTCTGGTACGACCTGGCAGACGGTGACGCACACGTTGCCGACGTCAGCGTCAACCGGATCTTCTCCGGCGGTATCAGCAGCGTCGGGCTCCAGTCGCCGCGAACGGTAACGGGAAGAGGAGTGATCGCTTCTGACGGCGTTGGTTTCCTCGCCGTCTGGGCGGCCTATCCACTCAATCCCCTTTCCACTTCTTTCAGCATCCTCTCGCGTCCGATGGACAGCAGCGGCGCGGCGAGTGGGCCGGTACAAACCGTCGCTGCGGACGTGCCTCCTCTCAACCATCCTCTGCTCTTCTGGAACGGTCAGAACTACCTGCTGGCCGACGCGAACGGTTCGATCTCCGCGCAGGCGCTGAATGGCGACGGGACGCCAACCGCGGCCGGACCGTATCTGATCACCACGCAAAGCGGCTCCCTCAAGAAAGCAGAAGCGCTGCTGATCGGCGACTTCCAGGGATCGACGAAGACATTCCTGGTATGGGATGACTTCCGTTTCGGTCATGCGGAGGTCTTCGGACAGGTCAGCGGCACCGACGCCATGCCGCTGTCGGATGAGATCGTCGTCTCCGTATCGCCAGCGAGCCAATCGGCCGTTGGCGCCGTCTGGACAGGTTCCGACTATCTCGCACTCTGGATAGAGAGAGCCGGAGTCTCCCGAATCATGGCAGCGCGGGCGAAAGAGCGGATCCCGATCGTCATCGCCAACCCGCAGTTGACCGGCAGTGCGGCGGGCAATGCCGCCGTTGCAGTTGCAGCCGGTAAAGCCGTAATCGTGTGGGTTGAGGTGGCCGCTCCCGGATTCCAGCAATCCGCGCTCTATCGCGCCACGCTCGCGAACGGTGCGTTTTCCGCGTCGGCGCCCGCCGCCATCACGCCTGACGTAAGAGATGACACGCCCACGATCGCCACGAATGGACAGACATTCGCAGTGGCCTGGACGACGCAAGCCGGCGAGATCGCCGTGACGACGATCGACGCAAGCGGCAACACCGCTGCGCCGGTAACCCTTACGTCGAAGCCATTCGACACGTTCAACTACAGCTCGCCGCGTCTGGCCTGGGCCGGCGACATCTACGTTCTGGTACGGCAGCGGACACTCACAGATGGCCGCATCATCATCGAGATGCAGCGCCTTTCGGCGGCGCTGGCACCAATCGGCCTTCCGGTGCCTCTGACCGACAGCAACACAGCGATGTCTGTTTCCGTCACCAGCGGCTTTGGCGCGCTCGTGACGTGGACGCAGAACGGGTCGGTGCGCGCCTCACGCGTGTCGGGATTGTCGTTCGGGGATCCGCCGCTCCCATCCGGCACGCTCCTCGATCCGATCAACGGCGTGACGATCGTCTCCGGGACGCCTGTGAACGGTGCCGTGGCGGCCTGGGACGGCAAGTCATGGCGCATCGGCGCCGGCGACAAAGTCGTGACGCTGCTTCCGGTTGGCGGCATTTCTCAGTCGGTTCCGACCGCGCCAGGCATTGCCGCCATCGCCGGCGGCGGCTCGCTGCCTTTTGTCGTCTTCAACGTCGAAGACATTACCGAGCTGACCACACGCGTCTTCGGCCAGTTCCTGAACGACGTGCCGCTGCGGCATCGGGCGGCGAGGAAGTGACGCGGTCGATTGGTCGATCGGTAGATTAGTCGATCAGTCGAATAGTCGATCGGTAGATCAGGAAACAGAGCGCCAAGTCGCTGATCCTGATCGACTGATCCACTGATCGACCAATCCACTGACCACTGATCCACCGACCGATCCACGGATCACGAACCCGCCGATCCAATCCCCAGCAACTCCTCGATCTGTGCCCGCGACTGTTCGCCTAGCGTGTCTTTCGCACGAACGCTTACGCCCACCGTCTCGATCAGTGTGCCAACGCGGACCGTGACCACTCCGGGCGTGATCCGTCTCGCACCGACGCCGAAAGCCTCATACGTCCCGTCGATCGCCAGCGGGAGGATTGGCAGCTCCGAACGGATCGCCAGCAGGAACGCCCCGCGCTTAAAGGGCCGCATGGCCAGCTCCGCCGAGCGCCCTTCTTCGGGAAAGATGACGATCGTGTTCCCTTTGCGGATTCGTTCCACCGCCAGGTCGAACGACTTCACCGCCGTCCTCCGGTTCTTGCGGTCGATCGGGATGAATCCCGCCCTGCCGATGGCCCAGCCGAAGATCGGAATGCTGAAGAGACTCTTCTTGGCCATGAACCGGATCGGTTGCGGAATCGCCGCGAAGATGCAGGGGATGTCGAAGTACGAGTGATGATTGGCGATGAGGATGTAGCGCTTATCCCGATCGATCCGATCGATCCCATCAGCACGGATTTCGATTCCCGCACCCCACAGGAGCAGGCGCGCCCAGAGGCGGATCACCGGATCGATCCACGGCGAGGTCGATGACAACAGAGCGATGATCATCACCGTCGTCGCCAGCGGAATCGTCACCACGATGGCCACGATCGCGGCCCAGATTGTTCGAAGCATGAAGGGTGCATCTTACGATGGTGGTTTCTGAGTTGCTGAGTTGCTGAGTTGCTGGGTTGCTGGGTTGCTGGGGCTCGCGGTTCAGCAGCCGGCGAGTTTGGACTACTACTCCCGAAAATCTCCGACTGGCGCGTGATTCTCATGGAACGGGCGGTCGCGAAGCGTCTCCGTACCCCAACCCTCCCAAAGCGGTGGCTGGCGCCACCGCACTCCACAGCGCTTCGCGCGAAATGATGTTGTCAATTCTGCTAACTCCGCCAGGTTTTCGTGCGCCGCAGGCGCGCTTTGGTGTGCGGTGGCGCCAGCCACCGCTTTGGGAGGTGATACCCATTCATTCAAACGCTCAGGGTGCGAGCAAAAAGCCCGCGGTAGGATCCCCAGCCTATCCCACGTGAGTCGCCAAAGCGAAGTGCCACGAGCCCGCACAACTCCGAGACCCCGAGCCCCGAGACCCGGCAACTCAGCAACCACTACCCGACACCACGCCACCTGCTACAATCCGTCCCCTCGCAATGATCCCCGTCCTGGTCTTTAACCTAACCGTCAAAGGAGAGAGACGTGCCCGATAGCATGACCGCGACTGCGGTGCTCGATGAACCTGTGACCGGTGAGGCCTCGATCGTCAACGATTTCACGATCCATGTCGCCACCGTGAACGGCTCAGGCTCGCAGTCATCCAACAGCGTTCTGATGCGCTCGATCTTTCAGATGGGGGTCCCGGTCAGTGGGAAGAACATGTTCCCGTCGAACATCGCCGGACTTCCGACCTGGTTCACGATCCGGGCGAACAAAGACGGCTGGATCGCCCGCAAGAAAGAAGTCGACATCATGGTCTGCATGAACGCGGCGACCGCCCGCGAGGATGTCGAAGCCCTGCAGCCGAACTCCGTCTGTATCTACGATGCGCCGCTGAATTGCAAAGCCATCCGTTCGGACGTCACGTTCTTCGAAGTGCCGTTTGCCAAGCTGGCGGGTGAGCTTTCGCAGGACTCGCGCCTTCGCAAGCTGCTGACGAACATGATCTACGTCGGTATCGTGGCCGAACGCCTCGGCATCGAGCGCGACGAGATCATCAACGCCATCGGCAAGCAGTTCAAGGGCAAGAAAAAGGCGATCGACCCGAACGTCGCCGCCATCGATAAAGGCATGGAGTACGCCAGCGCCAATCTGCCGCGGCAACACCGCTGGCGCATCGAGCGGATGAACGCCACGGCCGGCAAGATCATCATCGACGGCAATGCCGCCGCCGCGATCGGTGCGATGTTCGGCGGTGTCACCGTCGTGACCTGGTATCCGATCACGCCGTCGTCCTCGCTCTGCGAGTCGCTCATCGACTACATGAAAGAGCACCGTATCGGGCCAGACGGTAAAGCCACGTTCGCGATCGTTCAAGCCGAGGATGAGCTGGCTGCCGTTGGTATGGTGCTCGGTGCCGGCTGGGCGGGAGCGCGGTCGCTGACCTCGACTTCCGGCCCCGGAATCTCGCTGATGGCGGAGTTCGCAGGCCTCGGCTACTTCGCCGAACTGCCGGGTGTGATCTGGGACATCCAGCGCGTCGGTCCCTCCACCGGATTGCCCACTCGTACGGCGCAGGGCGACATCTTCGAGGTCTACTACCTCTCGCACGGCGATACGCAACACATTGCACTGATCCCGTCCTCCGTAGCCGAGTGTTTCGAGTTCGCAGGCGAAGCGCTCGATCTGGCGGAGATGTTCCAGACGCCGATCTTCGTCCTCTCCGATCTCGACCTCGGCATGAACAACTGGATGTCGGATCCTTTCGTCTATCCGACCAAGCCGTATCGCCGCGGCAAGGTGCTCGACGCCAAACAACTCGAAGAGCTGAGCGGGAAGTGGGGACGCTACCTCGACGTCGACGGCGACGGCATCGCCTACCGCACGCTGCCAGGCACCGATCATCCGATGGCTTCGTACTTCACGCGTGGCTCGGGCCACGATACCCATGCCCGCTACTCGGAAAAACCTGGAGACTACAAAGCCACGGTCGACCGTTTGGCGAAGAAGCACCAGACCGCGAAACAGTTCGTTCCTAAGCCGGTGATCGACCGCCGCGACAACGCCACGATCGGGTTCATCGCCTACGGCACGACCGACGTAGCGCTCGAAGAGGCGCGTTATCAGCTCCGCAACGAGCATGGAGTCGAGACCAGCTACCTCCGGCTGCGGGCGCTGCCTTTCACAGAAGACGTGAAAACCTTCGTCGAATCGCACGAGCGGGTTTACGTCGTCGAGCAGAATCGCGACGGCCAGATGGGTGATCTGCTCCGGCTGGAAGTGGACGAGCTCCAACACAAGCTGCGCAAAATACTGCACTACACCGGCCTGCCCTGCGACGCGCGTTCGATCACGAGCTCGCTGTTGCAGATGGAAAGCGACGGCACGCGCGTCGTCCGCATCGGCCTCGGCGACGCGGCGACGACGCATACGATCTCGGAGGATTAGGTCATGGCTGAAAGCGTTCTCAAGTTACCAAACGAAGCAGCCCCGCCGAAGGAAAACCGGGTCGGTCTGAAAGCGCTCGACTATCAGGGCGGCAAAACGACGCTCTGCGCCGGTTGCGGCCACGATGCCGTCAGCAACCAGATCGTGCGCGCGTTCTTCGAGATGAACGTAAAGCCGGAGAAGGTCGCCAAGTTCTCCGGCATCGGTTGTTCTTCGAAGACGCCGGCCTACTTCCTCGGCCGAGCGCACGGATTCAACAGCGTCCACGGCCGGATGCCGGCCGTTGCCACCGGCGCAGCTCTGGCGAACCATCACCTCATCAGCATCGGCGTTTCCGGCGACGGCGACACGGCATCGATCGGCCTCGGCCAGTTCATGCATCTCATCCGCCGCAACATCCCGATGATCTACATCATCGAGAACAACGGCGTGTACGGATTGACCAAGGGCCAGTTCTCCGCCACGGCCGACGAAGGCTCGAAGCTGAAGACCGGCGTCATCAACGACCTCCCGCCGATGGACCTTTGTGCGCTGGCCGTGGAGTTGGGCTGCGGCTTCGTTGCCCGCGGCTACGCAGGCGATCCCAAGCAGATGGTGAACATCCTCAAAGCCGCCATCGCGCACGACGGTCTCGCCGTCATCGACGTCATCTCGCCCTGTGTCACCTTCAACAATCACGACGGCTCGACCAAGGGCTATCAATACTCGAAAGAGCACGACGAGCTGCTGCACCAGATCGGCTTCGTCCAGTCGTACGAGCAGATCGAGATCGACTATGAGCCGGGCACTGTTCGCGAAGTTACGCTCCACGACGGCTCCCGGCTGCTCCTGAAGAAGCTGGAAGAGGATTACGACCCCTCCAGCGCCGTCCAGGCCCTTCAGCGCTCGCACAAAGCCATCGAAGACGGCGCCATGCTCACCGGTCTGGTCTATCTCCGCCCCGAGAAAAAGAGCTTCATCAGCCTCCTGAACATGTCCGACAAGCCCCTCTGGTCGCTGAACGAGGCCGAAACGCGCCCGCCGAAAGAAGCGCTCGACAAGATCATGCGGGATCTGATGTAAGGAAAGCAGAAGGCAGACTGGAAAGCTGAAGGCAGAAAGCAGAAAGCAGAAAGCAGAAATGCTCCGCTACATTGAAATGTAGGGCTAGCCCGCATTTCTCACGTAGCTGATAAAGAAGCCGCCGCACCGTGCTATTAAGTTGAGTGTCTAGAACAACTTCGTAGCAAGGGAGGCGGCGGCGTGCAACAGACAGAGTGTAACGGGGAGCAGCTGAGTTTCCAAGCG
>JBBRNB010000047.1:0-48465 GCA_038230535.1 Thermoanaerobaculia bacterium | reverse complement strand
CAGGCTCGACCCACTTCTTTCTCTTCGCTGCCACGCATGCCGTCAACTTGTCTGAGCCACCATGGAAAATCCATCAATAACTGTGGTTCCACCGAGGACGCCAGCGCGCCTTTTGGCCATTTCAGGACAGGAACTAACTAAGGCGGATACGGCACTACTCGCCCTGTGCAGAGGCTGGCGACGCCGTCGTGATTCATGTTCCACTCCGCATCCGGCGGGAAATGAGTGGCGATGCGCTCCCGCCGACGGTTCGCTGCGAGAGAACGTAAAGAAGTTGCATCGGCGGCGATCGCGAGCGCGGTGATCATTGGACGCCCGTCAGTTGCGTCGAGCTCGTGACGTTCCCCGCGGCGTCGAGCGAGTCCTGCTTCACGACGATCGACCGGTCCATCGATACCCACGTGATGGCTGGCTGCACCGATGTGCCGGACACGATGCTGCTCTTGTACTTGACGGTGCGGAAGGTGCCGCCCGGCACGGTGATCGACTCCCCGACCGCAAGCACTGATCCCTCGGATGCGATCGTGGTCACGATCTGGCTCGTTTGTCCGACGATGGATTGAGTGACAATGGTCTCCGTCGTCGCTGGCGCGGTCCACGTCGCGCCTGTGCACCAACCGGCGGCCGGACCGGCTACGAGCGCCGGGACGAAGCCGGCGTCCGACTCCACGATCGTGTTGCCGAGGAGGGGAACGGCGGTGGTGGTCTTGATGTGGAAGTGCTGGAGGCCGCGCAGAGTTCCCTGCACTACGCCATCGAGCGTTGTCTCGACATCCGAGGTCGCTTGTGGCGTCACCACGTGCTGCGTTGTCTTCGTCTGCGTCGGCGTGTCGGAGAGCCACGTGATCGTGAAGTTCACGTTGCCGCCGGATGTCGTAGAGAGGTAGGACGCTTTCGTGCCGGGGGCCACGAGCCCGAACGTGAAGCAGTCGCCGGACGGAGCCTGTGTGGCGGGCGGGATCGCAGCGTGACGGCGCGCGGCGGCAAAGGTGACAGGGGCGAGGAAGAGTGCGATCAGACAGCTAATGACGATCCGTTGCATGGGGACATCTCCTTGATTGATGTCGCGCAAAACGGAGGGAAAGTCCCTCACGGAACATTTCAGGGTTCATCTTCGCAGGGTGATACCCGCATCCTCGCTGAGGGTTCAGGCGAAAACGAAAGGCCCCCGAGTCTTGCAACTCGCGGCCTTGGAAGGACGTACACCCTGGTAGGCGCTAGGGACTCGAACCGCTGACCCGACTGGTCATGGTGATGCCCCGGCCGCTCCGGGGTTTCTGAATCTGCTTTGCCTCGATCAGGATACCAAGGCAAAGGCTCCGTTCGCGCCGCTGCTGTCCTTTGGCACCGAAATGACGAGGAACGCGCTGATGGTCTGGGCAGGTCGTCTTTATGGGCCGAGTTGTCATACAGCAGGCCGCCTGTCACGAGTCGATCAGCTTGAACCCGATCACTCCAACATCTCTCGCGGGGCAGATCCTGACCGAATGTATTCCGGTATTTGCGTTCTCCTATCCAAACTTCCGGTCGACGGACGCGTATCCTTACCCGAAACGATGCGAGCGGCCGTCTATGGGCGCGGTGTTGTCCTCGTCGAAGAGGTGGAACGTCCGATCCCGGGCGATGACGAGGTCCTGATCGAAGTCCGGGCGGCATCCATCAATGCGCCGGACTGGCGGCTGATGTCCATGAGCCCCCGGGTGCGTGGTCTGATGTTTGCGCTGCGCAAGGTCAAGGTTCGCCGGCCGGGGAGCGATGTCGCGGGCATCGTCGCAGCCGCCGGCCGTAGCGTTACGCAGTTCAAGCCCGGCGACGCGGTGTTCGGCTGGGCACGCGGATCGTTTGCCGAATATGCTTGCGCGCCCGAACCGTGGCTGCTGCCGAAGCCGGAAAACGTCAGTTTCGAGCAGGCCTCCTGTGTCGGGGCCTCAGGGCTCACGGCCCTGCAGGGCCTCCGCGATCGAGGCAATCTCCGGCCTGGACAGAGAGTACTGATCAACGGAGCGTCGGGAGCGGTAGGCACGTTTGCCGTTCAGATTGCAAAGGCGTTGGGCGCCGAAACGACGGCAGTGTGCAGCAGTCGAAACGTGGAGATGGTGAGATCCATCGGCGCGGACCGCGTCATCGATTACACGAAAGAGGACTTCACCAAAGAAGAGCACCGGTACGACGTTCTCTTCGATGTCGCGGGGAATCGGCCGCTGTTCACCTGCAAACGCCTGCTGAGCGCAACCGGAAGATTCATCCTGGTGGGTGCGCCAAAGAGTGTTTGGGCAACAGGGACGCGGGCGTTGACGGTGTTTCTGCTGACACGGGTGAGCAAGCGATTCATCATGTTCATGGCCAGACTTCGCAAAGACGACCTGGCGGTGATCGCGGAGTTCATGGCAGCAGGCAAAGTCACGCCAGTGGTCGAGCGATGCTACCCGCTGAGCGACATCGCACAGGCGATGCAATATGCCAGCGAGGGACACGCGCGGGCGAAACTGGTCATCACGATGTGACGATTTCGCGATTCGGCTTCACGAGGTTCGCAATACGCGATGCCGTCAGGTACGCGGCCCCGTGGCGTGATTGCTGTCATCGTTGAGAGCTTGTGCAGAAACCGCCGTCGATTTCCTGGCATCCTGAGAGCAGAGATGCGCGTGTGTGTTTCCTGTCGTCCTGCGTCTGCCGGAGCCGCGTGGGCGGATGGGTGGGTGGCGCGGCGTAGGACGGCGAAGGATCTCGAGCCAAAGGGCTAGGCTAGGGCTGGAACCGTGAACTGCTACTCGAAAATCTCAGACCGTCGCGGTGATTCTCATGGAGCGGGCGGTTGCGTAGCATGCCGGTGCCCCAACCCGACGTGTCGGCAGTATCGAACCTGTAAATGCCGTCGTCGCGGGCGAAGTAGACGTTCGTATCGTGAATGACGTGGCGTCCCCAGTGTTCTCGATTTTCGCCTCCTTCCTCTTCCACTGGATGCTGTAAACGGTCAAAGTGTTGCTCGAGGATTGGGAGGTGCCACCGACACTGCCATGGAGAATCCCCCGCCATGGAAATCACCGGCCTCGAAGCGTGCAATCGCGCGCAGCCTCAATCTGTGTACATCTGCGTCATCTGCGGATCGGTCGTCCCCCGATTTCGTCTGCAGATGACGCAGATGTACACAGACAAAAGGTGGTTCATACCCGGACCAGAGACAATATGTTGGTGCGAACCTCAGAAGTCGTGCTGGTTTCTCCTGCCCCATTTGACTACGATTCGCGGTCATGAAGAACATCATGCTCGCCGCTCTTCTCCTGTTCGCCGCTGTTTTCGCATTCGGACAGTCTGCGATCCGCCTTCCGGACGCCAGTCCGGCGGCAACCGCAGGTCAGACCATCGGAATCACCGACGTCAGCATCACCTATCACCGGCCCGCGGTGAACAAGCGCAAGATCTGGGGCGGTCTGGTGCCGTTCGCCACGCCATGGCGCACCGGCGCGGACGAGAACACGACGATCTCATTCTCGACGCCGGTAAAGATCGAAGGGCAGACGCTCCCAGCGGGCATCTACGCGCTGTACGCGGTTCCCACCGCATCGCAGTGGACTATCGTCTTCAGCAAGTTCACCGGAGACTGGGGCGTGTACAACTACGACGCATCCGAGGATGCTCTGCGCGTGACGGTAACACCGCAGACAGTTGCGGATTCGCAGGAGCGTCTCCTCTACACGTTCGACGACATCACGAATAATTCAGCGATGGCATCGCTGCGATGGGAAAAGCTGCGCGTGCCGATGAAGATCGAGGTCGATTTGCCCTCGACGATTCGCGCTTCGATCTCCAGCACGCTACGGGGCGCTAAGCACTGGGACGAAAAAGCCTGGGCAGCCGCGGCCCGTTGGGAGCTTCGCAACGGCGACGCGGACACCGCGCTCAAATACGCCGATCACGCGCTCGCGTTGGGGACCACGACCAACACCCTTAGCACGAAGGCCGCGGTGCTCGAGAAAAAAGGCGACGCGAAAGGCGCGGTGGAACTGCGCGAGCGAGCGAAGGCCCTCTATAACGAAGCCGAGAACATCGCCTTCGGCTACAGCCCCCTCCTGGGCGCAAAGAAATACGACGAGGCGATTACCTACCTGAACACCTACGCAACCGCTCACCCCACCAGCCCCGAGTCATGGCGAGTCTACATAGCCCTCGGCGAGGTCTACACGGCGAAAGGCGATGCGGTGAAAGCGAAAGAGTCGTTCGACAAAGCCATGTCGGTGGCGACCGACAATGCCGAAAAAACCGAAGTGTGGGACTCGATCAACGCGGCCGCCGCGGAGGCGAAGTAGCAGCGCCTGGGGATACGAATCAACCTCCCCCAAATCTGTGTTCATCTGCGGATCTTCTCTTTCATCCGCAGATGACGCAGATGTACGCAGATGACTGCGCTGCAGGAAGCGCTCGAGTCCAACGAAGATCAGCGGGCGAGACGCCGCGCATGACTTTGGCGCCGCGCCGCTCCGTCCCTCGCCGGCGAAGGTCGCACGCCGTCCATCTAGTATCGATCCGGCATCGCCTACCTATAGGAGAGCCGCAACGCGATCTGGAGAAACGGCGATCTGGCCATCGACGACGGCCTGGACGGAGTGTCAACATCCGTGAGGACCCACGACGCTCCGCTGGACGTTCCGGCCATCACGAGCGCTGTCTACGATCCGCGGAGCGACGAAACGCCGATCCAGGGAATCGGGACATTCAGGAAGGATCCCGAGCTCTTCGCCAGCGACGCTCCCGGCCCGGGAGGCGCAGGCGACGCGCAACGCTTCATCAACTACAGCGTCTGTGCCTGTCAAAGCCGCACTTTCTCGTTAGGGTCAAGGGAGACCTGCGAGGACAGTGGATCGCGGCGACGGTGACCATCGTGGCAAAGTCGAGCCCTTCTCGGAAGCCCACCCGCTCATGAGGACTCGGAGCTGAGCGCGGCGGTTCAGGTGCGGAAGGGCTACCGGGGGTCGCAGGATCGCATGGATGCCGTCAGTTCGTGCTATTCGTGGGCAGGAATCGCGTCGTCTAAGCGGTGAACCTAGCCATGTATGACCCTTTTCATGGTGCAAGAGCCGCGATTGCTGGCGTGAATACACTATTTAGGTTATTGATAGCATCGGTGTCACGGATATGAACGCATACGACGCCGGGCGCGCGAAGACTGACCTCGACGAAGCGGCGAAGGCGATGCGGGCGCAGAACGACACCGTCGGGATCTGTCTGACTCTCTTCGCCTCGAGCCGGCTCGAACGTACGTCGGGGCGATCGGATCGTGCGATTGCCTACGTCCGCGAAGCATTCACCGTCGTCGATAACGCCGCGCGCTCGAGCGAGCCATTGACGCTCGCGACCTATATCGACCTCCGGTCTGGCTCCGATCCTCGGCCGTCGAAGCCGTTGAATCGACACTGGCTGGTGATTCGCCGGAGACGTATGCATGTCTCTCTGCCGAGGCCGTGTCGACGGCGTCGGGGACGGAACGCGCGGAAGCCGCTCGCAGTGCCCCGCAAGCTCCGAAAACCCGCGGGGAGGCCTCGACCTTTTCGCTCTCTTTCGGGACTGAAATCCGTATTTCAAATCCGGACGGAAACTGCTGAATTTGGAATAGGATCGGCCCGGTCCGGCGTTGATGTCTGCCGATGCCGATTCTTCAAGGAGAGGCTGACATCTTTCCGGACAACCTGTTCGAGTTGTCCACGGTCGATGCGCCGTGGGAGATCGGTCATCTACGCAGCCGGCAGGAGAAGTCCGTGGCGCGCGTGCTTCTCGAGGGCGGCAAGCCGTTCTACCTTCCGCAAATCCGGCAGAAGACGAAGCGTGCCGGAAGGACGCTTGTTTCGCACTTGCCGCTGTTTCCCGGCTACATCTTCCTTCGCCGCGTGGAAGGTCTTCGGCAAACGCTGTGGCGCACCAGCGCCGTGGCCAATCTGATCAAGGTCCCGGACCAGGCACAGCTCACGGCTGAGTTGCAGCAGATCCGCGAACTTCAGGCCAGCGGCGCCTCTCTGACGCCGCCGGTGGACCTCCAACCCGGCGATCCGGTCCGGGTGATGGAAGGGGCGTTCAGCGGTTACACCGGCATCGTGGTGGAACAACGCCGTTCGATGCGGCTGATCATCTCGGTGACGATTCTCCGCAAGTCGGTGACGGTGGAGTTTCCGGGCGAGGTGCTCGCCCCGGTCAAAGTCGAACGGTTGAGCAGAGTTTAGGAACCCCGCTTCATCGCCGCCTCGGCGTCCTTCTGTTTTGGATTGATTTTCAGCGACGCGGCGCAGGTAGACTTTGCCTCTTCCTTCTCCCCCCGTTTCTCGTAGATGCCGCCGAGACAGAAGTAGGCGCGCGAGGAAGCGGGCTCGTCGTCGCTGGGATGGTAGGCCAGGTACTTCCTCAACGTCTCCTCGCCGCGCGCGAGGTTGGTCGAGCTCAGCGCCGCGAGGTGCCCGGCCTGCAAGTAGGCGGGCATATAGGCCGGATGGAGCTTCGCGCCGACCCGAGCTCGTCGCTCGCTGCCTTGAAATTCTATTCAGAACGGCTGCCATTCGCTTCATCGAGTCCTCCGAAGGAACTTGCGAGAGTCCAGCTGCCCGAGGGCGCCTCGCCGCACGGCGCGTTCGCCCCTCGAGAACGCCGCTGACAAGATGCCTGGAGCGTACAACTCTAGAACTTTCGGCGGGTGTGGCAGCACCCTCGGCTCGATAAAAAGCCGAGGTTTGCCATGCTCTCCTTCTTTCAGTCGGTGTTACGCCGGCCACTTGATGTTGACATCATCTTGACGTTTTTATGTTGACACCGACGAAACCTTCTGGGAGACTACACGTTCCATTTTCGGTCAGAACAGATTCCCACGAAGGCGTACATCGCTGGTCTTCGTTTGTTGTATCTGCGGCTGGGCGCGGTTTCGTGCAACCGAGGGGGGCGAAGCGCATTCGGGAGCCGGCGACCGTGGCCGCCGCGCCTGATGGTATCGCCAGGCTCTATTCAAATAACTACCTTCAACCTGTCCGGCGCCGCCTTATTGCCACGCCGGAGATCCTCTATCTACCAGCAATTTCAGAGGTTTGGCCGATTCAGGTAAACGGTGGCTCACAATGGATCACGTAAGAACAAAATCGAAAGCATCCCAGCTCAAACGCCCGGCCATCATCGCCTCAATCGTGCTCGCTCTCGTCAGCGGCGGGGTGATGCTGGCCAGCATCGACTTCAGCACGCAGCGCGTCGACCGCACGGCGCTGAGCGTCGAGGCCGTCCAACAGGGCACGATGGAGGTCAAGGTCGGTGCCAGCGGCCAGCTACTGCCCCGGCACATCGAGCATCTTGCCGCGCAGGTTTCCGGCAGGGTGGCCAAGGCAGACATCAAGCCCGGAGCCGTGGTGCAGGCCGGCCAGGTATTGGTGGAGCTCGCGAACACGCAGCTCACCGCCAGTGCAGAAGAAGCACAATCGGCCTTGGATGGGGCGGAGGCGGAATTGCGGGCCGGAGAAGTGGATCTTCAAGCGAACCTGTTGAACCAGGAAGAGGCCTTCACTACCACGCGGTTCAATATGGAAAAGGCGCAGGTCAAGACGGAGGCGGACGAGGCGCTGGCCCGCGAGGGCCTTCTCTCGAGCATCGAACTGAAACGGTCGCAGCTCGACCTGACCGCGCTCAAGAAAAACTATGAGATCGGAAGCAGCCGCCTGAAAAAGGTTCGTGACAACATCGAAGTGCAGCTCGCGGTCAAGAAGTCGCACGTTACCCAGTTGGCGCGTGCGTTGGACCGTGCCAGGACGCAGGCCGCCGACCTCAAGATCGTGGCGGGAATCAGCGGCATTGTGCAGGCCATCAACGTCGAAGTGGGCCAGCAACTGCAGCCGGGCAGCCCGGTCGGCCGGATCGCGCAACGGGAGCAACTCTACGCCGAGCTCAAGGTCCCCGCACGCGAGACTACGCAGGTTCAGGCGGGACAGAAAGTCGTCGTCGATACCCGCAACGGCACCGTGAACGGGACCGTCGCCCGGATCGATCCCGGTGTTACGGACGGCACCGTCGTCGTGGACGTCGATCTGGACGGCGCGCTGCCCGCGGGAGCCCGCCCGCAGCTCGAGGTCGAAGGCACGATCTACGTCAGCCAATTGCCGAACACGCTGTATGTGGGTAAACCCTCGTATGTCAAGAACGATGCGGACATCACGGTGTACAAGCTCGATCCGGAGGGCCGTTATGCCCAGAGGGTCAAGGTCAAGGCGGGCAAGGTGTCCCTCAACTATATGCAGGTGATGGCGGGCCTTCACACGGGCGACCGGATCATTACCTCGGAAATCGCTCAATGGCAGGACAAGGACCGCATCCTGTTGAAATAGCGGTAATGAAATCTGCATCAGGACAGGCCTCTGTCGAATTGCCACCGTTGAATTCATTTGAGTAGGAGTGGAGCCAAATGACCACAGAGCATCTGATCGATCTGCAAGGTATTAAGAAAGTCTTCTACACAGACGAGGTGGAAACCTGGGCGCTGGATGACATTCATGTCACCGTCGATCGCGGTGAGTATGTGTCCATCAGCGGCCCGTCGGGCTGCGGAAAATCAACGCTATTGTCGGTGCTGGGACTGTTGGCATCCCCCTCAGAAGGAAAATATTTCCTCAACGGCACGCCGGTAACGGGCCTTAGCCCGGGAGAGCAGGCCAGCGTTCGCAACCGGGAGATCGGTTTCATCTTCCAGGCGTTCAACCTGATCGGCGACATGAACGTATTCGAAAACATCGAACTGCCGCTGACGTACCGCAACGACCTGAATCGGCGGCAACGGCGCGAAATGGTTGTGTCGGCACTGGAGCAGGTGGATATGGCCAACCGCCAGAAGCATTTCCCCTCGCAATTATCCGGCGGCCAGCAGCAGCGCGTGGCCATTGCCCGCGCCCTGGTTGGGAAACCCGAGGTTTTGCTGGCAGATGAGCCGACAGGCAACCTCGATTCGAAGAATGCACAGCTTGTGATGGATCTACTGGCGGCGCTGCACGAGCGGGGTAGTTGCATCGTGATGGTTACTCATGACCCGCATTGGGCGGAGCAGGCCGACCGGCAGCTCTCGCTGTTCGACGGAAAGATCGTCGATGACCGGCTCGTTCGCACGCGGCCGGCCGCAGCTGCCACCCCGCCGAGTTGAGATTTGTCATGACGAAAACGGAGCTGCTCGAGCTCATCGGGGCCCATACGCGCGAAATCATACCGGGCCTCGACGCGCACGTGTTCGTCGCGTCGGATCGCCTGGCCGACTTGGGCGCCAATTCCGTGGATCGCGCGGAGATCGCGATGCTGGTGCAGGAGTCGATCGGCCTGGCGGTTCCGCGCGTCGAGTTGTACGGGCCTACGAATATCGGTGAGTTGGCCGACCTGTTTCTGAAAAAACTCGATGCTGCCTGAACCGGCCGTCACCGGGATGGGCATCATCATCTCCGCCCCTCGGTCCAGGCAAGGCTGCCTTTACGAGGGCGCTGCTCAACGGTAAAAGTGCCTCTGCCGTGATGCGGCGTCTGGGCCGCCAGCGTAATTCCGCTTATCTCGGTGCGGAAATTCGAGACAGCGGATTATCGGGGAAAATCTTCAGGCGGACCTCGAGCGTGATTCGGCGGGATTAATCCGGCATTGTGCTGGGAACGGGAGCATTGATCATGAACGTCACGGCCTACGAGACGATCAAGGTTCGCTTTGAGAACTCGATCTGTTTTCTGGAGATCGCCCGCCCAGAGGCAAAGAATACGATCAATGCACAACTCGTTAGCGAGCTCAGTGAAGCCGTATCGGCATGCGAGGAGTCGGCGACCGTCATCGTGCTTAGCGGTTCACCGGAAGTATTCTGCTTTGGCGCTGACTTCAAGGACATAGCGCGGCGGAATGCGATGCTGACCGCCGGCGACCGGCCGGAGCATGGCGACGCCGGTCCCGGGCAGATGTACGATCTGTGGCTGCGCTTGGCCACCGGACCGTACGTGACCATCTCTCACGTCCGCGGCCAAGCCAACGCCGGAGGCATAGGGTTCGTCGCGGCGAGCGATATCGTTCTGGCCGACGAAACCGCCCAGTTCAGTCTGTCCGAGCTCCTCTTCGGGCTTTACCCCGCCTGCGTCCTGCCCTTCCTGATCCGCCGCATCGGTTTCCAGAAAGCGAATTACCTGACGCTGATGACCCAGCCGATCCCGGCCAGGCAGGCCCTGGAGTGGGGCTTGGTGGATGCGGTCGAGCCGCGGAGCGAGATCCTCTTGCGCAGCCATCTGCAACGCTTGCGGCGGCTGTCGAAGATCGCAATTTGCCGCTATAAGAACTACGTGAGCCGCATCAGCATGCCCCTGCGCGATCTGAAATCGGCCGCCGTGGCCGGGAACGTTGAAATCTCTTCCGACGCCGGTAATCTGCAGGCGATTACGCGCTTTGTGGAGCGCGGCGTGTTTCCATGGGAGCCGTAGTGCTCGAGACTGTATTCATGTTCTCCGGCCAGGGATCGCAGTACTTCCACATGGGGCGGGCTTTGTACGAGGGCAACAGTACATTCCGCGGGTGGATGAACCGGCTCGACGACGCCGCGACTCAGACGGTAGGCGCTTCGGTCATCGCTGTGATCTATTCCGACGCCAAAAAGAAGGGCGACCCCTTCGACCGCACTCTGCTGACGCATCCGGCGATCTTCATGGTTGAGTATTCGCTCGCGCAATGTCTGATCGAGGCCGGCTTACGGCCGAGCGTCGTGTTGGGTGTCAGTGTCGGGTCTTTCGCCGCGGCGGCCGTCGCGGGCTTCATCGAGGCCGGCGACGCCTTGACGGCCGTGATCGGTCAGGCGAAGGTGCTCGAGGAATGTTGCGCGCCCGGAGGCATGATCGCCGTATTTGCCGATCAGGCTCTCTTTACAGAGGACTTCCTCAGCGGCCGCAGCGAATTGGCGGCCGTCAATTTCTCGTCTCATTTCGTCGTTTCTGCAAGACAGTCAGACCTCGGGGGAATCGAGGCTGGGTTGAAGCAGCGAGCGGTGGGCTATCAGCGCCTTCCCGTTTCCGTTCCCTTTCATTCCCGATGGATGGACGGAGCGAAGGCGGCGTTCGAGCCGTTCATGCGCGCGATGCGGCGCCGTCAGGGCCGATTGCCGGTCGTCTGTTGCGACCAGATGGCCGTTCTCTCCGAATTGTCCGATGACTACTTCTGGGACGTCGTGCGCCGGCCGATCCGGTTCCGCGAAAGCACGGCCCGCCTGGAGCAACAGGGCTCCTGCCATTACATCGACGTCGGGCCCGCCGGCACGTTAGCCACGTTTCTGAAGTATGGGCTGCCAGCGCCGGCCAAGTCGACCGTGCATTCGATCCTGACGCCTTTCGGCTTCGATCAGAAGAATCTGACAGCGCTTCTTGCGTCTGTCAGCAACTGAAACGCCGTGCCGAAGACGAAACCATCATGCGAGTCTTTGCACTATCGGATATCCACGTCGACTATGAAGTAAACGCACAGTGGGTCGCAGATCTGTCTGTGGCCGACTATCAAGACGATGTGCTCATCCTGGCCGGTGACGTCACCGATAGCCGTCGCCTCCTAGAGTGGTGTCTCGGCACGCTGGCCAGGCGTTTCAAGAAGTTACTGTTCGTTCCGGGCAATCATGATCTCTGGGTGATCCGCGACGATCCCCACAAGAATTCACTGCAGAAGTTCGACGACGTCTGCGCCTCCGCCGAATCGAGTGGGGCCTCGATGCAGGCCTTTCGGGAGCGGGGCGTATCGATCATTCCTCTGTTGGGCTGGTACGATTACTCCTTTGGCCAGCCGAGTGAAGAGCTCCAGTCGACGTGGATGGATTACCGGACCTGCCGCTGGCCGGCCGGATACACGGACGGAGACGTCGCCGCGCATTTCGCGGCCCTCAACGAGAAGCAGGCCGGTCCGGCAGGGGACACGATCATCACCTATTCTCACTTTTTGCCGCGCATCGACCTCATGCCCGCATTCATCCCATGCGCAAGCCGGGTACTGTATCCGATCCTGGGATCGACACTCGTGGAGCGGCAGTTGCGCAGGCTCAACGCAAACATTCACGTCTACGGCCACAGCCATGTGAACCGCCGCGTCAGGATCGACGGTGTGTCGTACATCAATAATGCCTTCGGCTACCCGAGCGAAACGATGATCGCGTCGAAGCGGATGATGTGCATCCATGAGTCTTGATGCGGCGGGTTACGCATCGCACGATACCCTGGACCGGATCATTCCGCTAACCACCGCGGAAATTCATCTCTGGCTCGCCGACTACAATGAGATCACCGACTCTCGTCTGCATGCAGACTACCGCGGACTGCTCGACACCACGGAGAAGGCACAGGAACCGCGGTTCTATTTCGAGAGAGACCGGCGCCGCTATCTGGTTACACGGGCCTTGGTGCGGACGGTCTTGTCGCGGTATGCACGGGTCGGCCCCCTCGACTGGATGTTTTCCGCGAATGCCTATGGGCGCCCCGCCGTCGTCAATCCGGAGGCGCAGGATCTCTCGTTCAACATTTCGCACACCCACAGCCTCATTGTGCTGGGGGTGAGCCGAGGGCGTGCGCTGGGCGTCGACGTCGAGAATTACAGGGCCCGCAAGGTATCGATGGACATCGCGGACCGCTATTTCGCGCCGGACGAAGTGGCCGTAATGAACGCCGCGCCGAGGCAGGAACAGCAGTACCGTTTTTTCGAATACTGGACGTTCAAGGAGTCCTATATCAAAGCCCGCGGCATGGGGTTGTCCCTGCCGCTCGACAAATTCAGTTTTCACTATGCCCATCCGACCGATGTCTCGATCGCCATCCGCCCCGAGCTGTCCGACGATGCGGCGCGCTGGCTGTTCTGGCAGTTCCAGCCGGCGCCCGAATACCTGGTGGCTGTCTGCGCCGAGCGGATCGGTGCGCAGTCTCCGCACATCGTTGTACGCCAGGCCGTTCCGCTGCTTGGCGAACGCGGATGCAACCCGGAATTCCTGAGGATTTCAAATAGGCGTGGCGGCGCTGCGAATGACGCGCCAACAGAGAGTTAGATGATTACGCTCGTATTTCCGGGGCAGGGGTCTCAGAGACGTGGCATGGGTCAAGGTCTGTTCGAGGAAGTTCCCGAATATGCCCCCTGCGAGCCTGAAGTGGACGCCATCCTCGGCTACTTCCTCCGCAAGTTGTGCCTGGAGGACGCCGAGAACCGCCTGAAGGAGACGCAGTTCACCCAGCCCAGTCTGTACGTGTTCAACGCGCTGCATCACTACAAGGCTGTCAGCCAGGGCGCGTGGCCCGACTACGTCACCGGTCACAGCCTGGGCGAATACAACGCCTTGCCTGGCATTCGGTGCCATGGACCGAAAGCATCCGCTTTCTCATTTGGCAGGGCGTTACAGAATTCAGGGAAATGGGCCCCGGAAACGTGCTGACGCGTCTGGTGCAAGAGATTCAGCAGGCAAAGGATTCCTGAACAAACCGCGGCGACGCAGGGCCAGGGCCGGCGAGTTACCATGATCGAACAGGAACGTCTTCACGACTTGACAGAGTCCTATCTGAAATCTGTGATTTCAGAGGCGGCGGACTCTTTGAGCCACGATTTCGATTCGCTGGCCGCTTTCGGCGAGTTGGGAATCAACTCCTTCCAGGTCCTGAAAATCATCAGGAAGCTCGAGGACGACTTCGGCACATTACCGAAGACGCTTCTCTTCGAGAATTTCAACGTCGACGATCTGGCCGGGTACTTCGTGGAGAAGCACGAGGCCACTCTGGCCGCACGGTTCGCCAAGAGCATGGAGGGAGCGGCCGTTCATAGCAGCCGCCGGGCGCCGGAACCTTCCCGGCGTACGGCGCCGCGCACGGCCGAAGCCCCGGAGCCGGCGCCCATTCTCATCCTTGAAAAAGACGCCTATACGCGTCCGGTGCTGAAGGATCTCGTCCAGACCTTGTATGCCCGCTACAAGATCGAGGGAAGCGTCTCGCGAGGGACGAGAAAAATCGCACCCAATCTCTTTATCGGAAGCGCCCGGCGCGGCTATTTCAATTACGGCCGCTGCAAGGACATGCTGGTCGTCTACGGCTATACCGGACCGCGGGACTATCTGCTCACCCTGCTCGAAGAAATGGTACGCCATTGCGCTGCCAGGGGCCTGCAGCTCAATGTGCTGGCCGGCGAACAGATACCGCCGGCCGGCGGCACGTCCTTTTCCGCGACGCCGTTCGGCGTGGGGCAGCGCATCGTCAATCTGAAGGAATTCACGCTCGAGGGCGGCTCGATGCGCCGGCTACGCTATCAGGTCTCGAGGTTTGAGAGATCGGGCGCGTGCAGAACCCAGGAATACCGCTGCGGATCGGACCCGCAGACAGATCAAAAGATCGCCGCCGTCATCGACCGATGGTGCGAAACGAGGACGGCGGTCAATCCGCTGGTTCGCGACGTGCGGTCGGAGATTCTGGCCGGCACGCTCAGCACCGAGCATCGGGTTTTTCTGACCTATCTCGACGACGTCCTGCAGAACGTCATCGTCATCACGGCCATGTGCGCGGAGGAGAACGGCTACTTGATGGACCTCGAGTTCTACCTTCCCGAGATGCCGCTGGGAGGGCTGGAATTCGCGATCGTGAGGATCATCGATGTGCTCGTGCGTGAAGGGTGCGGCATGCTCAGCCTGGGCGGAACCTACGGATGCAAGATCGAGTCTTCGCCCGCCGCCGATCCGGAGATCGACAGGATCCTCGACGACCTCCGCGAGCGGAATATCGTCAATGACGGGGGTAACCTGCAGTTCAAGAACAAGTTCCGTCCTGAGACCGGAACGATCTTCCTTTGCCGGCCCGTTGGGAGCGGCAATCCAGGGAACGTCATCGACATCATCATGATGATCGCCGACCCCGAGAATACGCAGACCTCGGACGAGGAAAATCACAACGGCATGGCGCTGCCGCCCGCCTCAGTGGCGCCGCCAGCGCCTATCGAAGCGGCACCTAGGCGCCCGGCAGCGACTTCGGAACCGGCGCGGGCGCATCGCGGCGGCTCGGCCATCGAAGGAGTGGACCGTGCGCGCATCCTCGCCGAGAGCGGTTTCAATCCTCTCAAGATCCCGCATGAGCATGTCGACTTCGATCTGAAGACAGATTCATGGGCCCAATTGGGAATGCCGGCCATCGCTGCGCAGATGCGCCATCTGCATGGGCAGTTACAGCAGCCGGTCGGGGTGAACGAGAGCCTGAGAGCGGTGTTTCCGTTCGCTCATTTCGTGCTCACACCTTCCGGCCACGCAGCCGAGCACGCGTTCTTCAAAGCATGGCCGAAGAAGGGCATCGTTCCGCAGAATCTGCTGTTCCCCAGCACGATTATTCATCAGATCGATCAAGGCTTCTCCCCCAAAGAGCTGCCGCACCGGAGTGTGTTTCAGCTCAATGCTGAAGAGCCGTACAAAGGCAACATCGATTGGGAGGCGCTGCAGGCACTCGTGGCCCGCGATCCGGCGGCGCTGTCGTGCGTCTGTATCGAGGTGAGCGATAACGCCGCCGGCGGCGGTCCCGTCTCCATCCAGCACCTGCGCAATGTGAAATCGCTGCTCGCCACCCATGACATCCCTCTGGTGCTCGACGCCACACGGGTCGTCGAGAATGCGCAATTCCTGATCGAGCATGAAGCGGACTATCACGGGAGGAGCCTGTGGACGGCCGCCGGCGACATTCTCTCCTGCGCGGACGCTGTGATCGGCAGCTTGACCAAGGATTTCTGCGTCAACAAGGGCGGGATCATCGCCACCAACGACGCCGGGCTGTTTCACCGCATCGAGGAACTCGCTCAGGATGAGGGGTGCGGCATCGATCTAATCGACCGCAAACTGATCGCCCTTTCGCTGCAGAATCGGAGACATATCGAGGCCGCCGTGCTTGCCCGGATGGAGCACGTCCGCCTTCTGTGGCAGGCACTGAAGGACCGCGCCGTTCCGGTCGTGCAGCCCGCCGGCACGCACTGCGTGCTGATCGACGTCCGGCGAATCGCGGAATTCAAGGATCTTCGCGACCCGGTGGCGTCGTTCCTGGCCTGGCTGTACGTGAATACCGGCATCCGCGCCGCCGCGCACAGCGCGGGTATGCAGAAGCACACGGCAATCAACGATCTCGTCCGGCTGGCTATCCCTGTCGGTATGAAGCGCCAGCAGATCGAGAGCGTCATCGAGCTACTGTCCGAGGCATTCGAGAAGAGAGTGAACATTCCCGAGGTAGTCAATGAGGGCGGCACGCTCCAGCCGTTGGGCGGCGTCTACGCGGACTACCAATTCATCCGCTATCACAACCTCTTCCAAACTGTCGTGGCGAAGACAGATGTAGCGAACGAGGCACGGCCGCTGCCGGCGCCACCCGAGCCCGCCACGTCCGGCGGCGACACGGCATCGTCAGAAACGGGTGTCGAACAGCGCGAGCGGATCCCGTCCGCTGACCCCTCGATGTCGCGCCGGCCGTGTGACGTGGCCGTCATTGGCATGGCTGGCCGTTATCCCAAGGCGAAGAATCTGAGCGAGCTGTGGGACAACCTGGTCGCGGGAAGGGATTGCATCGAGGAGATTCCGCCCGACCGCTATGAATGGCGCCGGCGTCATGGAATCCCGGCGAAATACCGCGCCGGTTTCATCGACGACATCGATAAATTTGATTCCCTCTTTTTCAATATTTCTCCTCGGGAAGCGGAAATGGTCGATCCCCAGGAGCGGCTGTTCCTCGAAGTGGCCTGGGAAGCGATCGAGGATGCCGGCTATTACCCGGAAATCATGGTCCGGGACGGCGAGCCGCGCAAGATCGGCGTCTTCGTCGGCGCGGTATGGGCGATGTACCAGATGCTCGGCGTCGAGGAGAAGCACGCCGAGCAACCGGGCAACCCCATCGTCCCGAACTCGTTCTTCTGGAGCATCGCCAATCGCGTTTCCTACGCGTTCAATCTGACGGGGCCCAGCATGACCGTCGATACGGCGTGCTCCTCCAGCCTGACGGCCCTTCAACTGGCCTGTGAAGCGATCCAGGCTGGGCAGTGTTCCGCGGCCATTGTTGGCGGCGTCAATCTGGACCTGCATCAGGCCAAGTACGACATCAATCACCAGGGCGGCGCGCTTTCGGAGGACGGCGTGTGCCGCACGTTCGGAAAAGGCGCCAACGGCTACGTGATGGGAGAGGGCATCGGCGCGCTCGTTCTCAAGCCTCTGGACGGCGCCGTCCAGGACGGCGATCACATCTACGGCGTCATTAGGAGCGCCGTCGTCAACCACGGCGGGCGGACCAGCGGCTACATGGTCCCCAACCCGAAGGCGCAGGCCGAGCTGGTCGCCATGGCAATCGAGAAGGCCGGCATCGACCCCCGCAGCATCGGCTACATCGAGGCGCACGGCACCGGCACCGAGTTGGGAGACCCGGTGGAGATCGCCGGCCTCACCGAGGCGTTCCAGTCCCACCCCGTCGAGGAGCAAACCTGCGCCATCGGTTCCGTCAAGACCAACATCGGACACTTGGAAGCGGCGGCCGGCGTCGTCGGCGTGACCAAGGTTCTTCTACAGATGAAGCATCGCCGGATCGTGCCGTCGCTCCATTCCGCCGAGCTGAATGAGCTCATCGATTTCGACCATTCGCCGTTTTACGTCGTGCAGAGTCTGGAAGAGTGGAGCCCCAAAGAGGTGGATGGAGTGCGGCTTCCTCTACGCGCCGGAGTCAGCTCGTTCGGCGCAGGCGGCGCGAACGCGCACATCATCGTCGAGAGCTATGAGCCGGCGCAGACGGATCGGGAGCCGGTCCAGGCCGGGGTGCTCATTTTCCCGCTCTCGGCCAGGAATGAGGATCAACTGCGCCAGGCCGCCGTCCGGCTGGCTTCGTTCCTCGGCCAAACAGACGTCGATCTTAACGACGCCGCCTACACGCTCCAGCAGGGGCGGAAGTCGTTCGAACATCGCCTGGCGGTCGTCGCCAGGTCGAAAGAGGAGTTGATCGAGAACCTCACCTCGTTCGCCGCCGGACAGAAAACGCGGGCCGTGGCCACGGGAAATGCCAAAGCCAGCGAAGCGATGACGCGATTGCTCGGCCGCCGGGTGAAGCAGGAATTCAGCCGCATGCTATTGCAGTACGCGGATCCGCACGAGCTCGCCGGGTTGTGGGCCGAGGGTCTGCTGGCGGATTGGCAGGGAGTCAGAGGTACCGCGGGAAAAAGGATTTCGCTGCCCTCCTACCCCTTCGCCGGCAAGCGCCATTGGATTCCCGTTTCCGACGCCGTCCGCCCACTGCTACAACCGGCGGGCATGCATCCGATGGTCGACAGCAACGAGTCGACGTTCGAACGGCAGATCTTCAAGAAGACGTTTCATGACGGCGACTTCTTCATCTATGACCACCGAGTTTCGGACATCCCGACCCTCCCCGGCGTGGCGTATCTGGAGCTGGCGCGAAAAGCGGGCGAGATCGCGGCGGGAAGGAAAGTCCGGAAAATCAGGAACATCCTCTGGATCAGCCCGATCGCTGTCCAGAACGGAACGCCCAAAGAGGTCTTCATCGAGCTGAAGCCCAGTGGAGAGAGCGTCCAATTCGAGGTGTTCAGTGAGGACGCGGCAGGCCGCAAGACGCCGCACTCGCAAGGCAAGCTGCTGTACGAGACCAAACAGGAGGAGGCCGCCGCGCCGGAGTCGATCGATCTCCAGGCTGTGCGTGCGCGGTGCGCGAAAGTCACCGACGGCGCAACCACGTATCCCCTCTTCAAGTCGCTCGGTCTCGACCTCGGTCCCAGTTTTCAGGTGGTCCAGGACGTCTACAAGAACGACACTGAGACCCTGGGCGAACTGAAGCTTCCGGAGTTTCGCCAAGGCGATCTGGAGACGATGGTCCTGCAACCATCGCTCGTCGACGGATCCTTACAGGCCGGCGTGGCCGGGCAGCTCGGCGGAGGGACGGGCGAGATGTTCGTCCCGTTTTCCATCGGCGAGGTGGAGATCCTTCGGCCTCTTCGCTCCCATTGTTTCAGCTACGTGACCGTGGCCGGCAATGACGGCGACAGAGGCGGCAAGAGCTCCGCGGTCGTAAAGTCCAATGCGCTCATCGTCGACGAAACAGGAACGGTTCTCGTCAAAATCAAAGAATCGGTCGGCGTGCCTCTTCGCCAGATCTACAAACAGTCCGCGGCGGACGCCGACAGCGAAGGCTTTTCCACTCTCTACTATTCGTACGATTGGCAGAAGGTCCCGCTGGCCGCGGAGCCGTCCACGCAAAGCCATCCAACCTCCCTGCTCCTCTTTGACACGGGCGAGACCCGGCGCGACCTTTACAGGGAGCGCCTGAAACATGCAGGAGCGAACGCCGACGGCATCATTCTGGTAAGGCCGGGAGAAGCCTTCGAGGATGCCGGCAACCAAGCCTACACTGTCAATCCGCGAGTCAAAGAAGATTATGTGCGGTTGTTTACATCGCTTCTTGAAAAGGGCTGCTCTGTAGACAACGTCTGTTTCGCCTGGCCTCTTGGCCAGGCCGGCCAGTCTCTGGCGCAGTCTCTGGAGAAGGGCGTCTACGCGTTTCTCTTCCTGTGCCAGGCGCTGGCGGAGAGCAAGCTCGATCACAGAGCGCAACTGGTCTACCTCTATTCGCGGACGGGGGATGAGGCCCAGCCGCACCACGAGGCGGTGAGCGGCTTTGTGAATACGCTGCGCATCGAATTCCCGCGTCTGCTCGTCAAGGCGCTCGAGGTCGTGCGGGACAATGCAGGCGATGGCGAGGTGCTCGACGCCCTCTGGGCCGAGCTTCAAGCCCGGACGCAGGATGCCAACGTCGTCCGCTATGAGCGGGGCGATCGCTCCATCCGTCGCCTCGGTGCATTCGACCTTGCCCAAGCGGCCGAAGTCTCGCCCTCGACCACCATTCGGGAAGGCGGTGTCTATCTGATTACCGGAGGCGCAGGCGGGCTGGGCCTCCTCTTTGCGGAGTTCCTGGCGGGCGATCATAAGGCACGCGTCGTCATCAGCGGCCGGTCTCCACTTTCGGCTGAGCGCGAAGCAAGGCTGGAAGAGCTCAGAAAGAAAGGCGCGGAGGTCCATTACGTCGCCGCCGACGTTTCAGACAAGGAAGACGTCGAGAGGCTGATTGGCGAGTGCAAGTCCCGCTTTGGCGCCGTCAATGGCGTTATCCACGCCGCGGGGGTTCTGAGAGACTCGATGGTCCGGAACAAAACGCCGGAGGAAATGGACGCGGTATTCGCGCCGAAAGTTTACGGAACGGTTCACCTCGACGATTCGACCCGGAACGACGATCTCGATTTCTTCGTATTGTTCTCCTCGCTTGCCGCCGTGGCCGGGAACAACGGGCAGTCCGACTACAGCTTCGCCAATGCCTTCATGGACTCCTTCGCGGCCGAACGCGACGGCCGGCGAGCACAAGGCGCTCGTTCCGGTAAGACCCTCAGCGTCAATTGGTCGATCTGGGCGGACGGCGGCCTGAAGCTCGACGAACAGACCGAGCTGATGTTCCGAAAGGCGGCCGGCATTAAGCCGTTGGCGGCCCGCACGGGACTGGATGCGTTTGTGAAAGGCCTGACCTCCGGCCGTGCGCAATTCGCGGTGTTGGAAGGGCTGCAGGAAAAGGTCGAGCTGGCGTGGGGGCTGAGAAAAAAAGCCGTCCCACCGCCGGCTCCGGCGACGGCCGCCGTTTCAGGATCGGGCGGAGACCTTCGACCGTGGCTCGAGAACGAGCTTACGCAAATCGTCATGGATATGCTCAAGCTCGCGGCCGACGACGTCCCCGATGACAAGATCCTCCTCGAGCTCGGCTTCGACTCCATAGGTCTGACCACGTTTGCGAATGTGGTCAATGAGAAGTTTCAAACCGAAATCACGCCCGTCCTCTTTTTCGACTACCCATCCATCAGCGAGATCGCGAAGTACATGTGCGTCGAGCAGGAAAGCGCGATCCGCCGCGTCCATGGTGGCCCAGCCCCCGGCGCCGTCGCCGGAGCGCGGCCATCGGCGGCGGAGACACAACTAGAGGGAAGCTACGCCGAAACGGGATTCGCAATCAGGAAGGCATGGAATCCTGCCGGTCTCGATAGCGCCGTGCCGCCCTCTTCGCTCAATGACTTCTCTCCCGAGCGCCGCTTTATCAACGAACCGATCGCCGTCGTGGGGATGAGCGGCGTCATGCCGCAGTCCGAAGACCTCGACGAATTCTGGGAAAACCTCAGCAACTCGACAGACATGATCTCTGTCATCCCGGAGGACCGCTTTTCCTGGGAGGACTATTTCGGGGATCCCCTGAAGGAGATCAATAAGACCAATTCAAAGTGGGGCGGATTCATGAAGGAGGTCGACAAGTTCGATCCGCTGTTCTTCGGAATCTCGCCGCGCGAAGCGAGCATGATGGATCCGCAACAGCGGATTTTCCTCGAGACCGTATGGAAGGCGATCGAGGATTCAGGGCAAAAGGTCTCGGACCTGTCCGGCACCCGGACTGGTCTGTTCGTGGGTGTGGCCACCAGCGACTACACCGACATCCTGAGAGCCCGGATGACCGCGCTCGACGGCTATTCGGCCTCGGGCAACTCCCACTCCGTACTGGCCAACCGCATTTCGTTCCTGCTCAATCTGCACGGTCCCAGCGCGCCGGTCGACACCGCCTGTTCCAGTTCATTGGTAGCTCTGCACAGAGCCATCGAATCGATCCACACCCATAGTTGCGACATGGCCATCGTTGGCGGCGTGCAGGTCATTCTCAGCCCTGCCGCATTCATTTCCTTCAGCTCGGCCGGGATGTTGAGTCCCGACGGGAAATGCAAGACCTTCGACAAACGCGCCAACGGATATGTCCGAGGAGAAGGGGTCGGCGCGATCCTGATCAAGCGTCTGTCGGCCGCGGAGGCGGACGGAAATCACATCTATGGCCTCATCAAGGCGACGGCAGAAAACCACGGAGGCAAAGTAACGACGCTCACGGCGCCGAATTCCGTCGCGCAGATGGAACTGGTGATCGAGGCGTACGAGAAGGCGCAGTTTGATCCCGCCACCATCGGATACATCGAATGCCACGGTACGGGCACGAGCCTTGGCGATCCGATCGAGGTCCAGGCGCTGGGCAAAGCCTTTGCGGAGCTGTATAAGAGACGCGGCAAGGTCCCGGCGGCGGTTCCCCACTGCGGTTTGAGCGCGGTCAAGAGCAACATCGGCCATCTGGAGACCGCCGCCGGGATCGCCGGCATTCTCAAGGTATTGCTGGCCATCAAGAACAAGCAGATTCCGGCGATCGTCCACTTTCAAGAGCTCAATCCCTACATCAGTCTCAAAGAAACGCCTTTTTATGTCGCGGACAAGCTCACGCCGTGGCAGGCGCCGGCCGGCGAGGACGGGTTGCCTCTGCCGCGCCGCGCCGGCATCAGCTCGTTCGGTTTCGGCGGCGCCAATGCTCACATCGTCTTCGAGGAATACATCCCGAAGCGGCCTCAGACTCCGGCCACTACGCCTGGGCCTCAGTTGATCGTTCTGTCGGCCAAGAATGAGGACCGGCTGAAGGCGTATGTGCGCTCCATGCTTACCTACCTGGACAAGCACGTGACAGACCTGGCCGATTTTGCGTACACGCTACAGGTCGGACGGGACGAGATGCCTGAGCGGCTGGCGCTGATTGCCTCGAATACGGACGATTTGAAACGAAAATTTGAGGCCGTTCTCAGCGACGCGATGCCGGAGGGCAGGTATCACAATCACGTCAAGAAAAACTCACCGCCACCCGTTGCGGCCGCGGGCGAGCCCGCTCTCCATGAGCTCATTGAGCGGAGAGACCTTTCCAGGCTCGGACAGCTCTGGACGTCCGGCGCGAAAATCGACTGGCGCCTGCTGCAGAAGACGAATGTACCGAGGCGGATTTCGGTTCCCTCATATCCATTCGCGAGGGAACGTTATTGGGTTCCGGAGGCGGAGAAAGGAATGGCCAGTCCTCGCGGCCAGGCAGCGATTGCGCTGCTGCATCCGCTGGTTCACCGCAATACCTCGACGCTGGAGGAACAGAAGTTCTCGTCTCATTTCTCCGGACGGGAGTTCTATCTGGCCGACCATGTCGTTGGCACGGAGAAGATCCTGCCCGGCGTGGCGTACATGGAGATGGCCCGCGCCGCGGGAGAGCTCTCGGGAAGCGCAAAAGTGAGCGTCATCCGCAATCTCACATGGGAACGGCCTCTCGTCGTTGAAGGCGGCGGCAAGGACGTCGAGGTCTCGCTTGTCCCTTCCAAGGGCGAGGTCCGGTTTACGGTAAGGAGTGGTGCCAACGGAAGCGCGGTCGCCCACTGTACGGGACTATTGGGATACGAGGCAGACCTCTCCGGGCTCTCCGTCCTGGATATTGCTGCCATCAAGGCGCGCCTTCGGACAGAGGTGGTGTCGGGCAAGGACCTCTATCCGCGCCTGAGCGCCGCCGGGCTGAACTTAGGGCGGAGCTTCCAAATTGTCCAAAGCATTTACGCCACGGAATCGGAATCGCTGGCAATTCTGCAATTGCCCGAGCACCTCAAGGAAGACGCCGGCCAATTCTGGTTGCATCCCGCCCTCATGGATGGCTCTCTTCATACCGCGATGGGTCTGGCGGCCACGAGTGGTAAGGACGCGTCGCTCGGCCTTCCGTACGCGGTTGGCGAGGTGCATCTCATTCATCCCGTAGGGGATCTGCATTACGGGTACGCCACCTGGTCCGATAATGGCGGCGGCAACCGGGACGTCCGCAAGGTTAATTTCCACCTCTTGGATGAGAAGGGGAGAGTCCTCGTCCGGATCAAGGATTTCATGTCCAGACCATTGCAGGCACCGACGATGAGAGCCAGTCTGCCCGCCCCACAGAACGAAGTCGATGCCGTCGCCACTCCGGAATCGGTAGCTACCATTCCGGAAGAGGGGGTCGGTCTGCAATCGCTGCTTCCGATTTGGAGTACAGCGCGCATCGATCCGGCGGTGCGTACGGCAGTTCCGGAAGCCAGCACCATTGTGATGCTGGGAGGAGGCGCGGCGGAGCTTGCGTGGGTTTCGGCTGCCTATCCCAATACGCGCCTTCTGGATCTCGCGCCGATCACCGTCGATGCCATCGCGCAGAAGCTCGGCGATTGTTCCTTCGACCAGTTGCTCTGGATCGCGCCTGAGGCCAGGGCCGACGAATTCATCGAACAGCAGGAGGAAGGGGTCATCGCCGTTTTCCGCATCATCAAAGCCCTGCTGCGCCTCGGTTATGCGAGTAAGAAGCTTCAATGGACTTTTGTCACGATGCGGACGCAGGAGGTTACCGACGATGACGCCGTCCAGCCAGCCCATGGCGGAATCGCCGGTCTCGTCGGCAGTCTGGCTAAAGAGTATCCCCAATGGGATTTAAGGCTGCTGGATATCGATTCGCTGGCAGAGGCTTCGATCACGGAATGCCTCTCGCTCCCTTGGGACAAGGGCGGCAATCTTCTGGCGCAGCGCCGCGGCGAATGGTTCCGTCAGGGGCTGGCCCGGATGTCAGCCGGGCCTCAGGCTTCAGCCGTACCGCAGGCTTCACCTGTGTACCGGCAGAACGGAGTTTATGTCGTGATCGGCGGGGCCGGCGGGGTGGGCGAGGTCTGGAGCCGTTTCATGATCGAGAATCACCAGGCGAATATCGTCTGGATCGGCCGGCGCCCGGTCAATTCCTCCATTGAGGAAAAAATCACTGCGCTTGCCCAACTCGGTCCCGCTCCGCTGTACGTTTCCGCCGACGCCGCGGACTTCAACGCGTTACAGCAGGCGTGCCGTTCGATTCTGGAAACGTATCCGGCCATTCATGGCGTCGTGCACTCGGCCATCGTGTTGCAGGACCGAAGCATCGCCCGCATGGAGGAAGCGGTATTCCGGGCCGGTCTCTCCGCCAAAGTGGACGTCAGCGTGAATCTGGACCGTGTGTTCGGCGATCTGGACCTTGATATCCTGCTCTTCTTCTCGTCGATCGTTTCCTTCGTGAAATCGCCGGGTCAGTCCAATTACGCGGCAGGCAGTACCTTCAAAGACAGTTTCGCCCACGCCTTGCAGAGGCGGCGTTCCTATCCGGTCAAGATCATGAATTGGGCCTACTGGGGCAATGTCGGTGTCGTATCGGACGAGACGCACAACAGTCTGATGACGCAGATGGGCGTCGGCTCCATCGAGCCGGACGAAGGCATGGCAGCGCTGCAGGTGCTGGCCGGCTCCGGAATCCGGCAGATGGCGTTGATGAAGGCGCGCACGAGCCAGGCCATGGCAGGGCTCAATATCACGGAAACAGTAGAGCACTATCCACGAACAGGATCGCCGGTTTTGGCGCAGGTGCCGGCGGATGTTGGCGGGCGGGTGGGCAAACCGATCGCTGCTCTGGAAGCGGAGTCTCCGACTGAAGAGATGAACGCATTTCTCAGTGAGATGCTGGCATCCACTCTGAGTTCGTTGGGTCTGTTCCGTGAGGGTGTCAGTACCATCGCCGCGATATCGTCGGACAAGCGGCCGACGCTGTATTATGAGCGTTGGCTGCGCGTCAGCATCGCATATCTGCAGCAGCGAGGCCTTCTCGGCGCCGACCTGACTCTTGCGCCGGCTGTGAGACCTCTCGCCGATCTGTGGGCCGAATGGGACGGCAGGCGGTCCGCGTGGGAAGGCGACCCCAGCCTGCTCGCTCAATTTGCGCTAATGGGGAACTGTCTAAGGGCCCTGCCGGAGATTTTGACCGGTCAACGGCTGGCGACGGACGTCATGTTCCCCAAGTCTTCGATGGAGTCTGTCGGACGCCTCTACCGCGACAACGTCGTCGCCGATCATTTCAACGGCATCCTCTCCGACGTCCTTGTCGCCAGCATCGAGCAACAACTGGCAACGGACAGGCAGCGCACGTTCCGCATCATCGAGATCGGCGCTGGTACCGGCGGCACGACCGCGACGCTCATTCCGGCATTGCAGCGGTTGCCGATTGCGGAATACTGCTATACGGACGTGTCGCGCGCGTTTCTTCTATACGGGGAAAAGACCTTCAGGGCCCAGCTCCCCGCGCTGACCACGGCGATCTTCGACGTCACGAAACCCCTGGCCGGGCAAGCGATCGCCGCGGGCCGTTACGACTTCGCCGTCGCCGCCAACGTGCTCCATGCCACCCCCGACATCAGGGAGACGCTGCGCAACACGAAGGCGGTATTGAAGTGCCACGGCGTGCTCCTGATCAATGAGGTCTCGACGTTTACCGTATTCAACCACCTCACCTTTGGTCTCTTGGAAGGATGGTGGCTGCATGAAGACACTGCGCTACGCCTGCCGGGAACTCCGGCGTTGGCGCCGGAGAGCTGGAGGGAGATCCTGTCCGTTGAGGGCTTCGAGCCGATTCTCTTCCCGGCCGCGGAGACGCATCACTTCGGGCAGCAGATCGTGGCGGCTGAAGGCAATGGGTGGGCCAGGCAGCGCATCGTGAAACAGGTCGCGCCCGCACCTGTGGCCGTCGTCGAGCCGATGAGCCGAACGGCTGCAGTGCCGTCCTCGTCGGCGGGACAGGGCGACCAGAGAGGAGTCGACTACATCCGCGGACTCATCAAGGACAAACTCTCCGAGGCCTTGCGGTTGCCTGTGGAGATGATGGCCAACGATGCGCCATTTGCGGATTTCGGAGTCGATTCGATCATCGGCGTCAATTTCGTGCGGAACCTCAGTGAAGCGCTGCAAGTGGAGCTGGAAACGACCAGCCTCTTTGAATACAGCACGGTCAGCCAACTCGCCGACTACATCGAAAAGAAGTGGGGAGATCAGATTGCCGCGCAGCTCGGCCCCGCCCAGAGCGCCGCGCCGGCGGTTATCCAGCCGGCCAATGACAGCCCGGAGGAGGTCGAGTTGCGCGCTCCGCAGCGCTTCGAAACCAGAGAACGGTTTGTCGTTGCCGGCGGGCAATCCGATCCCGATGAAAGCAACGCAAGCGGCGCCGGTAGGGAACCGATTGCGATCATAGGGATGAGCGGCCGTTTCGCGGGATCGGAGTCGCTGGATGCCTTCTGGGAGAACCTTGCCGGCGGGAAGAACCTGGTCAAAGAGGCCACGCGCTGGAGCGCGGCCGAGTGTCTGATGCCGGAAGCATCCGCGCGCGCCTATTGCAGCCAGGGCAGCTTCATCGACTCCATCGATCAGTTCGATCCGGCCTTCTTCGGCATTTCGGTGCAGGAAGCCATCTACATGGATCCGCAGCAGCGCCTGTTCCTGGAGGAAGCGTGGAAAGCGCTCGAGGATGCAGGGTACGCCGGCAAGGAAGTACAGGAGAAGGATTGCGGCGTTTATGTCGGCTGTGGTAGCTCGTATTATGACCAGCTGGCGACGGAACTAGTAGCGCCGCCGCAGGCGTTCTGGGGCAATTCGCAGTCCATCATCCCGGCGCGGATCGCGTACAGTCTCAACCTTCACGGCCCGGCCATTGCAGTGGACACGGCCTGCTCGAGCTCTCTCGTGACGATCCATCTGGCCTGCCAGGGCCTTTGGTCGCGGGAAACGGATATGGCGTTGGCGGGCGGCGTCTTCTTGCAGACGAAGCCGCTGTTCTACCAGGTCGCCAATCAGGCCGGGATGCTCTCGCCGGACGGGAAATGCTACAGCTTCGACGCGCGCGCCAATGGTTTCGTGCCTGGCGAGGGCGTTGGCGTCGTGGTGCTGAAGCGTTTGCGCGATGCACTGCGCGACGGCGACTACATCCACGGAGTCATCGCCGGAAGCGGCATCAACCAGGATGGCCGATCGAATGGGATCATTGCTCCGAACGGCTTGGCCCAGGAAAGGCTGGAACGCACTGTCTATGACCGCTTCGACATCGACCCAGCCACGATTCAGGTCATCGAAGCCCATGCCACCGGTAGCGTGCTGGGTGACTCCGTCGAATGCGCGGCGCTCACGCGCTCGTTCCGTCACTACACGGATAAGAAGCAGTTTTGCGCGCTCGGCACCGTCAAGACGAATATCGGCCATACCGCCACGGCCGCCGGCGTCGCCGGCGTTCTGAAAGTCCTGCTGTCGCTGAAACACCGGCAGATTCCGCCGTCGCTGCATTACGAAAAAACCAATCCGGCCGCCGATCTCGAGTCCGGCCCGTTCTATGTCAATACCCGCCTGCGCGAATGGCCGGAGGGAAACCAGAAAAAGCGTCGCGCCGCCCTGAGCGCATTCGGCTTCAGCGGCACCAATGCGCATTTGGTCATTGAAGAGGCTCCAGGGATCGGACGGATTGCCGCACCCACCCCCGGTAGTTTGATCGTGCTCTCCGCGCGAACCGCGGAACAATTGAGACAACAGGCGCAGAACCTTCTGGCGTGGCTCAAACACGAGCGTGGCGTGCCGCTGGACGACGTGAGCTTCAGCCTGCTCACGGGCCGTATGCATCGGCGCCACCGTTTGTCTTGCGTCGCACGCAGCCAGGAGGAACTGATCCGTCTGCTCGGGCAATGGCTGTCCAATGCCTCGTCGCGCGATGTTTATACGGCGGATGTTCCGGAGGGTGGCATACGAGAGCAGGCTGCGCTGAAAAAATTCGGCCAGTACTGCATTCAGGAGTGCAGAAAAGCGGCCGATCCGGCCGTGTACATCGAGAACCTGGCCGCCGTCGCCGAGCTTTACATCCAAGGTTACGATCTCGATTTCCGGGACCTCTTTACGAATGCCAAACGCATTCCCCTGCCGACATACCCGTTTGCTAGGGAGCGATATTGGATGGGCGCGCAGGATGACGCCTCGCCGTCGGCCTCGGCCATGGCGGCAGCGCCTCACTCGACAGCCGGCGATCTGTCCAACGCGGGCGGCCTGAGCTACGGTGCTGGCTTCACCGTGGATGAAGAGCTCCTCGCCTGGATGGAGGGCGAATTATCGCAACTCGTGAGGAACAGTCTGGGTCTTGACGGCGATGCCGATATTCCGCTGGACAAGGTCTTGCTGGACCTGGGATTCGATTCCGTGGGTCTCACGAAACTCGCCGGCGCAATCAATGAGAAGTATGCGTTGGATATCACGCCGGTTCTCTTTTTCGAATATCCGTCCGTAGCGGCGTTGGCAACCTATCTGTCAGTCGAGCGCGAAGATCGGATTCGTCCGTTCTACAAAGGCCTCGCCGCTGCTCCCCGGTTTGTTCCGCGTCCGGCACCGCTGCAGCGCCCGGTGGATTTCGCACGGTCGGCATTGATCCGTTCGCCGCGCCGGGCGGCCAATCGCCGCAGTGGTGTCGACGATCCCATTGCCATCGTCGGGATTAGCGGCGTCATGCCGCAATCCGACGATCTGGAGGCATTTTGGGAAAACCTGAAGAACGGCAAGGACCTGGTCACGGTCATCCCGGACGATCGTTGGCGCTGGGAAGACTACTACGGCGATCCGTTCAAGGAGCCGAACAAGACCAACTCCAAGTGGGGCGGGTTCATCAGGGATGTTGACAAGTTCGACCCGCTCTTTTTCGGGATTTCGCCCAGGGAAGCTGAGATGATGGATCCGCAGCAGCGGATCTTCCTCGAGACTGTATGGAAGGCGATCGAGGATTCCGGGCAAAAGGTCTCGGATCTCTCCGGTACGAGAACCGCGCTGTTCGTGGGCGTCGCCTCCAACGACTACATCGAGGTGCTGCGCAGCACGTCAATTCCTCTCGACGGATATTCGGCGTCGGGCAATACCAATTCCGTTTTGGCCAACCGCGTTTCATTCCTGCTCGACCTTCACGGACCGAGCTCGCCCATCGATACGGCGTGTTCCAGTTCGCTTGTCGCTCTTCACCGGGCGGTCGAATCGATCCACTCCGGAAGCTGCGAGATGGCCATCGTGGGCGGCGTGCAGATCATCCTCAGCCCCGCCCCGTACATCGCGTTCAGCGTCGCGGGGATGCTGAGCAGCGACGGGAAGTGCAGGGCGTTCGACAAGAACGCCAACGGTTATGTGCGCAGTGAAGGCGCCGGCGCGCTGTTTCTCAAACCCCTAAGTGCGGCGGAGGCGGACGGCAATCACATCTACGCCATTATTAAAGCCACCGCCGAAAACCATGGCGGGCGGGCGACGACGCTGACGGCGCCGAATGTATCGGCTCAATCGGCGCTACTGGTCGAGGCCTATGAAAAAGCGCAAATCGATCCGGCCACCGTCGGCTACATCGAATGCCACGGCACTGGAACCAGCCTCGGCGATCCGATCGAGGCGCAGGCGCTGAGCTCCGCATTCGCGGAGCTTTATAAGAAGCGCAACAAGGTTCACGACGGAACGCCTCGCTGCGGCCTGGGATCCGTGAAAACCAACGCTGGCCACATGGAGACCGCCGCCGGAATCGCCGGTGTGCTCAAGGTTCTCCTGGCGATGAAGCACAAGCAGCTTCCGGCGAATATCCACTTCCAGGAGATCAATCCTTACGTGAATCTCGGCGGCACGCCGTTCTATGTCGTCGATAAGCTGACGCCGTGGACGGCCCCGGCCGACAATCAGGGCCGGCCTCTTCCCCGCAGAGCGGGCGTGAGCTCTTTCGGTTTCGGCGGCGCCAATGCGCACGTCGTTTTGGAGGAGTACATTTCGCTGCGCGCGCATTCAGCGGCGGCACTCCGTGAGCCGCAACTGATCGTTGTTTCAGCAAAGAACCACGATCGTCTACAGGCCTACGTCCGCTCGTTGCACGAGTTCCTCGGAAAGGGCGAAGTCGATTTGCTCGACTTAGCCTACACGCTGCAGGCCGGCCGGGACGAGATGCCGGAACGGCTGGCATTGGTCGCCGCGAGCACGGACGAGCTGAGACAAAAGTTCGCAGAGATCCTCAATGGCGGCAGGCCGCAGGACAGCTACCGCAACCGCGTCAGAGAACGCAGAGCCGGACCGCGGGCCGCGAACGGCCCAGACAAAACTCTCGTGGAAGCGTTGGTTGATCGGAAAGAACTCTCCAAGCTCGGCGAATGCTGGGTCGCCGGCGCGAAGATCGACTGGCTCTCGCTGCACCCGACCCGATTGCTCCGGCGTATCTCCGTTCCTACGTATCCCTTTGCCAGGGAACGTCATTGGCCGGCTGCGGAACCGAGGGTTGCCAACGTGCGCCAGGATCGCCCCTCCAAACCGCTCGATGGCGGTGCAACCTCGGAAGACGCCGGCGCGGGGCTGCACTCCTTCGTTTCGGTTTGGAATCCGCTGCGGCTCGATGCCAACAAGCGGATCGTACTTCCGGAGACGACCGGCGTCCTCCTGCTTGGCGGCGATCGAGCCCACCTCGATTGGGTCCGGCGGTCGAATCCGAACGCGCAGCATCTGCCACTCGATACATCGAGCATCGACGTGATCGAACAGCAACTGCGCGATCGGTCGTTCGATCAGTTGCTCTGGATTGCGCCCGACGTAGCTTGTGACGGTGCTCTCCCGGACAGCGACAGCGAGCGGATGATCGACCAGCAGGAGCAAGGGGTCCTGTCTGTTTTTCGCATCATCAAAGCCTTGCTGCGCTCCGACCATACGGCGAAAGCACTTCAATGGACACTCGTCATCGGCAGAACGCAACCGGTGACAGACGAGGAGCCGGTTCGCGCTGCACACGCCGGAATCGCCGGTCTGATCGGCAGCCTGGCCAAAGAATGTCCTCACTGGGATTTGCGCCTGCTGGACGTCGACTCGCTGGCGTCCTTGGCGGCAGGCGAATGCTTCACCCTTCCCTGGGACAAACAAGGGAACGTCCTTGCGCACCGTCACGGTGAATGGTTCCAGCAAAGTCTGGCGCGCATGGCCAGCCAGCCTCCAGCCTCCCCGGCCGGCCGGGGGAACGGCGTCTACGTCGTCATTGGGGGTGCGGGCGGGGTGGGCGAAGTGTGGAGCCGGTTCATGATCGAGCAGTATCAGGCGAATGTCGTCTGGATCGGCCGGCGCGAGCTCGATGCCGCCATTGAAGAGAAGATCAGGTTGCTGTCGCAGTTCGGCCCAGCGCCCTTGTACATTTCCGCGGACGCCACGGACGAAGTTGCGCTGCGGCGCGCTTGTACGGCGATCCTCCAGACATACCCGGTCATTCACGGTGTTGTGCATTCGGCGATCGTGCTGCAGGACCAGAGTCTGGCCCGTATGGAGGAGTCGGTATTCCGGGACAGCCTGTCGGCTAAGGTCGACGTGAGCGTGAATATGGACCGGGTCTTCGGCGCGCTGGATCTCGATTTCATGCTCTTCTTCTCGTCGATCGTGTCCTTCATCAAATCGGGGGGGCAGTCCAATTACGCTGCCGGTTGTACGTTCAAAGACAGCTTTGCCCACGAGCTGCAGCAACGGCGCGCGTACCCGGTGAAAGTCATGAATTGGGGATACTGGGGCAGAGTCGGTGTCGTCGCGGACGAGTCCCACAACCGGGCGATGGCGCAGATCGGCATTGGCTCCATCGAGGCGGACGAAGGCATGGCATCGCTGCAGGTGCTGGCCGGCTCCGCGATGCGTCAGATGGCATTGGTCAAGACCCTTCGGAGTCCGGCCGCCGCCGGCCTGACGTTGTCCGAAACCGTCGCCTATTATACCGAGTCCGCACCGGACGTTCTGCCGGACGTTGGGCGCTCTCTGGGCGCGCGCGCGCCGGGCGCGCCGATCGCGGATCTGGAGGCGGCCGTACCGGCGCCCGAGATGCTCGACTTCATGACCGAGATCCTCGCGTCGAGCTTGGTGTCGATGGGCTTGTTCCCCGGCGGAATCCATACCCTCGCCCAACTCGACCTCGAGAAACGGCCGGCGCCCTATTTCGAGCGGTGGCTGAGCACAAGCATCCGCTATTTACAAGAGCAGAATGTCCTCGGCCCGGATCTGACGCTCGATCGCGGCGTCAGGCCGCTCGCCGATCTGTGGAGTGAATGGGAAGAGAAACGAACGACATGGGCGGCCGTGCGGGGCATGCAGGCTCTCATTCCGGTCCTGGAGGCCTGCCTCAGGGCACTGCCGGAAATTCTGACCGCAAAGCAGCTCGCCACGAACGTCCTATTCCCCAACTCCTCGATGCATCTGGTCGAAGGCGTCTATCACGATAATGTTGTAGCGCACCATTTCAACGCCGCGCTCACGGAGACGCTGGTCGCATGTATTGAGCAGCAGTTGCGGGCCGAACCGAAGCGCCGCATTCGCATCATGGAAATCGGCGCGGGCACCGGCGGTACCACCGCAAAGCTGTTGCCGGCACTGCAGCGTTTTTCGGTCGCTGAGTATCGCTATACCGACCTGTCACGCGCCTTCTTGATGTATGCAGAAAAATTGTACCAGCCCGGCTTCCCGGCGTTGACGACGGGGATCTTTGACGTCTCCAAACCTCTGGCGCCGCAATCGGTGGCTGCCGGCCACTACGATTTCGCCATCGCCGCGAACGTGCTGCACGCCACCGCCGATATCCGCGAGACGCTACGCAACGCCAAGGCGGTGTTGAAGAACCAAGGCGTCCTTCTGCTCAATGAAATCAGCACCTGGTCTCTCTTCAATCACGTGACCTTCGGCCTACTGGAAGGGTGGTGGTTGCACGAGGACAGCGCGATGCGAATTCCCGGGAGCCCGGGATTGACGACCGAGGCGTGGCGGTCGGTTTTAGCAGAGGAAGGATTCGAGTCCGTCTTCTTTCCGGTCGAGCCGACGCACAAATTCGGCTATCAGATCATCGCCGCGGCCAGCAACGGGCGGGTGCGGCAGCGGATCCCGGTAAAGACCTCGCGCCCGCCTGCTGTTCCGAAACGGATGCCGACCGCGTCCTCGGCCGGTAAACCGGTGGAGCAGGCTGTAAGAGATCACGTCCAGCAGGTCATCAACGAAAAACTCTCCGAGGCTCTGAAACTGGATGCGGCGGAAATCGGCGGCGATGCGCCGTTTGCCAATTACGGAGTCGATTCCATCTCCGGTGTCATGCTCATCCGCGCCATCAATGAAGCGCTGGCCATCGAGGTGGAGCCATCTACGCTGCTGGAGTACAGCACTGTCGACGAGCTGACGGAGTACATTATATCGATGTGGCCGGACCAGATCGCGATGCAACTGGGACCGACCGAGGCCCCGCCGCAGCAGCGTGACCGCACGGAACTTCCCGGTCCATCCGAGGCCGTCATGGACTCGATCGATGCCCCGGCGGAGGACGGGCTCGGACCGACCGCTGCTGAGCCTCAGCGGTCTAACAAGGTGGCCACCGGTGGCCCTCGAATCGAAATCAACAAGACAATCCCGCCCGAGAACATCCTGTGGCAGGAAACGTCATCACTCGAAGATGGCTACGAAAAAGTGACCTTCTAACTCAGGGCTACCCCATGGAAACAGCGACGGAGTTTCTCAACAAACTCGCTAGCAGCGGGATCAAGCTGTCGGTCGAGGCCGGCCGGCTGAATGCCTATGCGCAGAGGGGAACGCTGACGATTGGAATCAAGGCCGGCATCCTGGCACGCAAAGCCGAGCTGATCTCGCTCCTGGAAAGCCAGGGACAGAGCCCGCCGCTGCATGCGGCAGCGGACGCTCTCCCGCCAAAGGAATTTCCGCTTTCCGCAGGTCAGAAGGGGATTTACGTTCTCCAGAAGCTGTACCCGGAGATGACCGCCTACAACTGCCCAGTCTGTCTCAGGATCAGTGGGGGAATCAACATTCCTCTGATGGAAAAGGCGTGGGCGTGTGTTCTGGAGCAGTACCCGATTCTCACGGCGGCCGTGATCGAGAAAGATGGCGGGTTGTTTCACCGCCTTGCGGGCCGCGATAAGACGGCGATTGGCCAGCATATCTGCGCCGATGGAGACCAAGAGCAGATGCTCGCGGTCGTGCGGAAGGAGTCAAAGAAACCGTTCGATCTCAGTTCCGGGCCGCTAGCTCGCCTGGACCTCTTTGCGAGGGACGCGCAAACGACGATTCTCCTCATCACCGTTCACCACCTTGTTTACGACGGCGCCTCATCGATGTACCTGCTGAGGTCGCTCTTTACGTTCTATCAGCAGTTATGTGAAGGCAGGCCGGTGGTTCTGGCGGAGTTGCCTGGTTATGAGGAGTTCGTGGCGTGGGAAGAGGCCATGCTGGCCTCGCCTGAAGGCGAGTCGCACGCCGCCTATTGGCAACAGCAATTGAGCGGTGAGCTGCCGGTATTGGAGCTGCTCCCTGATCTGCCCCGCCTGGCCTCGCCGAGCTTTGAAGGCAGGACTCTGGTAGAGGAGTTGTCCAGTGACGTGTCGCGCTGGGTGCACGAGTTCACGAGAGCCCAATCGCTCTCCCCCTCCGTATTGTTTTTCGCAGTTTTTCAGCTCGTTCTGCACAAATACTCGAGTCAGGACGAGATCATTGTGGGCATGCCCGTGACGGTTCGTCACGAACAGAAATCGGCGCAGGACATCGGCTACTTCATCAATATGGTGCCGCTGCGCACACACTGCGGCGAGCGTCTTCCGCTGAAACAGCTTCTGCGCAGAGTGCAGGGTACGATGCTTGATGCGCTGTATCACTCCAGCTATCCGTTTCCTCTGATGATCGAGAAGCTGGCATCGAGGCAGGCACGCAAAGATCCGGTGTTCCAGGTGGCGTATGGCTATCAGAACTTCATCGCTTTGTCAGCGGCATCCAACCTGCCACAACAGGACACGTTCCGAGTCAATCCGATCCCCGAAGTCGCCCAGGAAGGCGATTTCGACCTCAGTCTGGAGATATTCGACTACGCCACCTTCTTCAGTGTTCATCTGAAATACAACCCTGATATCTACGGTGAGCAAACGATGCGGCGGTTGTTGGGCCATTACTGCGAGCTGCTCGCGGCGGTCATGAGGGATCCGAGCCTCTTGGAGCACGAGTATTCGATGCTCGCGGATCCGGAACGCCGCCAACTATTGACCGGCTTCAATGACACGGGGAAGCACTTCCGGGAAGGGGTTTGTCTGCATCAGCTTTTCGCCGAGCGTGTTGCCGAGAATCCCGGCGCCACCGCCGTAGTCTTTGACGGACGGGAGCTGAGCTATCGGCAGCTCTTTGACGCGAGCTACGACCTGGCTCTCTATCTACAGGCACGAGGCATCGGGCCGGACTGCATCGTCCCCCTGTTGGTGGACCGATCCTTCGACATGTTGGCGGCCATCATGGGGACTGTGCTGGCCGGCGGCGCGTACCTGCCGTTGGACCCCGATTATCCCGATGAACGGCTTGCATACGTGCTGCAAGACTGTCAGCCGGCGGTCGTGATCGCGGACGCCAGGTTCCAGGAGCGGCTCGCGCCTCTATTATCTTCAAATACCGAGTTGATTGCGTTCGATCGGCAGTCGGCCGCAGTCAGAGAATATGCGGACGCCGCGAAGGCCGCCGGAGTCGAGCTGCACCGCGAGGTCCGCCCCCACCACCTGGCGTATGTGATTTACACCTCCGGCTCGACCGGTCAGCCCAAGGGGGTGATGGTCGAGCACCGGAATGTGGTCAATCTCGTCGAATGGCACCGGGAAGCGTTTGCACTGCGCGAAGGAAACCGCTCCACCTGCCTGGCTGGTCTTGGCTTCGACGCGGCCGCTTGGGAGATCTGGCCGTGCCTCTCCGCCGGCGCAACGCTGGTGTTACCCAAGCCCGAGATTCAACGTGACCCCGAGGCGCTACTGCAATGGTGGGCGGCGCTGGCGGTCGACGTGAGTTTTCTGCCGACGCCATTGGCGGAATTCTCGTTTTCACGCGGCATCACGAACTCCAACATCAGATTCCTTCTCACCGGCGGCGATCGCCTGCGTCAGCTTCCATCCGGCTCCGAGGGGTTCCGTCTCATCAACAATTACGGCCCCACCGAATGCACGGTGGTTGCGACGTCGGGAGAGTTGCGGCGTTCAGACCCGATCCTTCACATTGGCCGGCCCATTGCCAATGCGCAGGTCTATATCCTGGATGCCGAGCTACAGCCGGTGCCGATCGGGGTAGCAGGTGAGATCTACATCGGTGGGGCGGGGGTTGCGCGCGGCTATCTGAATCAACCGGAACTGACGGCGGAGCGGTTCCTGAGAGATCCGTTCAGCAGTGATGTCGGTGCTCGGATGTACAAGAGCGGCGATCTGGCCCGCTGGCTGGAAGATGGCACCATTCAATACCTTGGCAGAACCGACACGCAGGTCAAGGTCCGCGGCCTTCGCATCGAGCTGGCCGAAATTGAAGCGCACCTCGGACGGCACCCGCAGGTCCAGGACTGTGCCGTCATCGCCCAGGGGGAGGGCGAGAGCAAGCAACTCGTCGCTTTCTATCGGGCGGTAGACTCGGATGCAGGTCATCTCGCTGAGGTGCAGGTCGAGGAATTGCGCGCCCATCTGTTGCGGACGTTGCCCGACTCTATGGTGCCGGCGGCGTTCGTCAGCATGGCGGCGATTCCGTTGAACGCCAACGGGAAGATCGATCGCCGCGCTCTCGCTCGCTACAAGGTGACGATCGCAGCAGGCCGGGAGTATGTCGCGCCACGCAATGATGCGGAGACGCGGCTCGTCAGCGTCTGGGCTGAAGTATTGAACCGAACGCCAGAGAGCATCGGGATCCATGACGACTTTTTCGAGCTGGGCGGGCATTCGCTGCTTGCAACACAGCTCGCCGGGAAAATCCGCAGCCAGCTCGGTGCCGATGTGCCTTTCAAGACTCTCTTCGAGCGAGGCAGCGTCGCCCAGATTGCCGCATTCATTGCAGATGCCGCGAAGAGTGAGGTGCCGCCGATCCGGCCCGTTGACCGAATGCAATTCGAGCGGTTGCCACTGAGCTTCGCCCAGGAGCGGCTGTGGTTCCTCAACGAGCTCCAGCCTGACGCCACGGGCTACAGCGTTCCCGGCGCCATGATCATCAAGGGCGAGCTTAACATCGCCCAGCTCGAACAAGCGTTCAACCTGATCATTGCGCGGCATGAGAGTTTGCGTACGGTCTTCCCGAGCCATGAGGGGCAGGGCAGCCAGTGCGTTCTCGATCACCTCGACTTCACGCTCGAGCGCATCGATCTCAGCCATTACAAGAACAAAGAGACGCGCGACCTAACGGCGAGACAACTCTGCCAGACCGATGCGGCGAAGCCCTTCGATCTGGCCAATGGACCGCTCCTGCGCGGCAAAGTCATCAGGCTGGGCGAGCACGAGCACATCCTGATGCTCAACATGCATCACATCACGAGCGACGGCTGGTCGCTGGAAATCCTGATCAGGGAGTTCGGCTTGATCCTGGATGCCTTGCGCGCCGGACGCCAACCCGTGCTGTCACCGTTGCCCATCCAATATGCGGACTACGCCGTGTGGCAGCGGCGATGGCTGGAAGAGGGCGGAGTCCTCCGAAAGCAACTCGCATATTGGCAGGAGAAACTGGGCGGCATACCGGAGAGTCTCGACCTGGCCACAGACTATCAGCGGCCGGCTGTGCAGAGTTTTGCCGGAGCGAATCGCGCGTTTGCCCTGGACGGACCATTGACCGCACGTTTGAAGCGGCTGGCCGAAAAGCAGGGCGTCACGCTCTATATGGTCCTTCTGGCAGCATTCAAGGTTCTGCTGCACCGCTACTCCGGCCAGAACGACGTCTGCGTGGGCAGCCCGATCGCCAATCGCCAGTACGCCGAGACGGAAAGTGTCATCGGGATGTTCGTCAATACTCTCGCCCTGCGAACCATGATCGAGGGAGGAGACACCTTTGCCACGCTGCTGACGAAGGTAAAGACGACGTGCCTGGAGGCCTACGAGCACCAGGACGCGCCGTTCGAGAAGATCGTCGAGCTGCTCCAGCCGCAGCGCAACATGGCCATCAGCCCCTTGTTTCAAGTCATGGCCATTTTGATGAATGTCGACTTAGCCAGGGCCGATGAGCACATCCAGCCCTATCCATTGGAGAACGGAACCAGCAAATTCGATCTGACCATCCAGTTCACGGAGACGCGGACCGGCCTGGCCGCGAACATCGAATACAGCACGGCGTTGTACAAGCCGCAAACCATCGGCCGCATGGCGGCGCATTTCACGGCCCTCTGCGATGCCATCGCCCTCCAACCCGCCGCACACATCCGCGATCTCGAATACATCGGAGCGGCGGAAAAACACAAACTGCTGGTCGAATACAACGATACACGCGCCGACTACCCGACCGGCCGCTGTCTGCATCATCTCTTCATCGAGGAAGCGGCCCGTGATGCGGAAAAGACCGCGGTGATCTGCGGCGACGCCGGCCTGACATACGGCCAGCTCCAGTCGAAGAGCCGTGACCTCGCCCTGTATCTGCAATCGCAGGGAGTGGGCCCGGACAGTCTCGTTTGCGTCTGCATGGAGCGCTCGCTGGACTTGGTGATCGGCCTTTTGGGCATCCTGCAGGCGGGCGGAGCCTATGTACCGCTCGACCCCGCCTATCCGGATGAACGGCTGGCGTATATGGTGCGGGACAGCCGCGCCGCATTGGTGCTGACGCAGGGGTCGCTGCAGGAGAGGCTGGGCGCATTGCTGCCTCCCGAAGCGAGGCCCATCGCCCTAAATCGACAATGGCGTGAGATCGCCGAACAAGCCGGTGCATTGAAGGCAAGCGGCGTAACGTTACGGGACGACGTCAGACCGAATCACCTCGCGTACGTGATCTACACATCGGGCTCCACGGGGCAGCCGAAAGGAGTAGCCCTCGAGCATCGCACGCCGGTCACTCTGGTGCAGTGGGCCGGCGGCATCCACACCCGGGAAGAATTGGCCGGGATGCTGGCGTCGACCTCGATCTGTTTCGATTTGTCGGTCTATGAGCTCTTCGTGACGCTGGGCAACGGAGGAACGGTCATCCTCGTGCCGAACGCCCTGGCGCTGCTCAACCTTCCTCAGAAGGACTCGGTAACGCTTCTCAATACAGTTCCCTCGGCCGCCGAGGAGTTGCTGAGGGCGGGCGCGATCCCGGGCTCAGTGCAGACGATCAATCTGGCCGGCGAGGCCCTGCCGCAGCGTCTGGTGGACGCGCTCTATGATCAAACCGCCGTCAGAAGGGTTTATGACCTTTACGGACCGTCGGAAACGTCCTATACGACGTGCGTGCTGCGGAAGAAGGACGCGCCGCAAACGATCGGCCGCCCGATTGCGAACACGCAAGTCTACATCCTCGATCCGTATAATTATCTTCAGCCAATCGGGATCCCCGGCGAGCTGTATGTTTCCGGCGATGGCGTGGCCCGAGGATACCTGCATCGGCAGGATCTGACCGAGGCGAAATTTGTCGCCAATCCGTTCCAACCGGGCGTCCGCATGTACAGAACCGGCGATCTGGCTCGCTGGTTGGACGACGGCACCATTCAGTACCTGGGCCGGATCGACACGCAGGTAAAAGTCCGTGGCTTCCGGATCGAGACTGGAGAGATCGAAACCCGGCTCAATGAGCACGCGGAAATCGAGGACTGTGCCGTCATCGCACAGGGAGAAGGCGTGGACAAGCGGCTGGTCGCGTTCTATCGGGCAAGCGACAGCACGCCGGATCAACTCGTCCAATTGCCGAATGAGGAGCTGCGCGCGCACGTGTTGCGGACATTGCCCGAGTATATGGCGCCGGCCGCCTTCGTCAGCATGCAGGTTATACCGTTGAATGCAAACGGTAAAGTCGATCGCCGGGCTCTGGCGCGCACCGACGTGACGATTTCCTCGGACCAAGCTTATGTGGCGCCGCGCAATGACGCGGAGAAGCGGCTCGCCGCCATCTGGAGCGACGTGTTGAAACGGCCGGCAGAGACGGTAGGCGTCCATGACAATTTCTTCGCACTGGGTGGTCATTCGCTGCTGGCCACGCAGTTGATCTCGAGGATTCGTGCGGAATTTGACGTCGACTTGCCGCTGAAGGTGCTCTTCGAAGACGGCACCGTGGAACGGTTGGCTCAACTGATCGCCACGGCGGAAAAGAACGAGGTTCATCCCAGCGAGCCGATGGATCGAGCGCAATTGGACCTGCTGCCGCTGAGCTTTGCCCAGGAGAGGCTGTGGTTCCTCAACGAGCTCAAGCCGGGAAGCGCCGGATACAACCTTCCGGCAGCAGTGAGTATCAGCGGCGAGCCGGATGTCAGTCACTTGGAACAGGCTCTGAATTTCGTGATCGCACGCCACGAGAATCTGCGCACCATATTCCCCAGCGAGGAGGGCCGACCCTGCCAGCGGATTCTGGATCGGGTCGACTTCAAGCTGGAGCGCATCGATTTGAGTGGCACAGAGGATCGCGATGCCGTCGCCAGACAGTTGTGTCAGACCGACGCGGCGACACCCTTTGATCTGGCCTCTGGACCGCTTCTTCGTGGCAAGGTAATAAGGCTGGCCGAGGATGAGCACATCCTCATGCTCAACATGCACCACATCATCGGCGACGGCTGGTCGATGGGTATCATGATCCGGGAGCTGGGATCAGCAATGGAGGCGATCCGTACCGGGCGGCAACCGGAATTGCCGCCGCTGCCGATCCAATACGCCGACTATGCAGTATGGCAGCGGCGCTGGCTGGAAGAAAGCGGGGTTCTCGAAAAGCAGCTTGCCTATTGGCGGCAAAAACTGACCGGCGTTCCGGAGAGCCTTGATCTGGCAACCGATTATCCGCGGCCAGCAGTGCAGAGCTTCGCCGGTGCGAATCACGAATTCGTGCTCGATGCGCAATTGACCAGGCAATTGAAACGCCTCGCCGAACGACAGGGTGCCACGTTCTATATCGTCCTTCTTGCGGCGTTCAAGGCGCTGCTCCATCGCTATACGGGCCAGAACGACATCTGCGTGGGGAGCCCGATCGCCAATCGGCAGTACGGCGAGACGCAAGGCTTGATCGGGATGTTCGTCAATACCCTTGCCTTGCGCACCAGTGTCGAGCCGAAGGAAAGCTTTGCGTCGCTGTTGGCGAAGGTGAAAGCGACGTCTCTCGAGGCGTACGAGAACCAGGACGCGCCGTTCGAGAAGGTCGTAGACATGTTGCACCCGCAGCGCAATCTGGCCATAAGCCCGCTCGTGCAGGTGATGATGATCCTGCAGAGTGTCGAACTGGGAAATCCGGATCCGCACATTCGGCCCTATCCGCTGGGCAGCGGCATCAGCAAGTTCGATCTCACTCTCGAGCTCACCGAGACCTCAGTGGGGCTGGCCGGACGGATCGAATACAGCACGGCCTTGTACAAGCCGCATACTATTGTGCGTTTCGCCGAGCATTACACGGCCTTGTGCAAGGCGATCGCGGCAACGCCCTTCGCCGAGGTACGCGCGCTCGATTATCTCGGCGAGGCGGAGAAACGCCTGCTGCTCATCGACTACAACGCCACTTCGGCAGAATACGCGACTGACCGATGCCTCCCCGAGCTCTTCGTGGAACAGGTGGCGCTGTATCCCGACAAAACCGCCGTCGTGTGCGGCGAAGAGCAATTGACGTATCAGCAGTTGTATGGGAGGAGCCACGACCTCGCGCTCTACCTGCAGATGCTTGGTGTCGGGCCGGACGGGCTCGTGAGTCTCTGCCTGGAGCGGTCGCTCTCCATGGTGGTCGGCGTGTTGGGCGTTGTGCAGGCGGGCGGCGCGTATGTGCCTCTCGACCCAGACTATCCAGATGAACGCCTAGCCTATATGTTACGCGATAGCGGAGCGGCGGTTGTGCTCACGCAAGGTCGGTTGGCGGAGAGGATGCGCGGAATCGCAGCGGCGGGCACGGCGCTGATTGCGTTGGACGAAGACTGGACAGCCATCATGCAACGCGTCGCGGACCTGAAGGCCGATCGCGTCCAATTGCGCCAGCAACTCAAGCCGCATCATCTGGCGTATGTGATCTACACGTCCGGCTCCTCCGGCCAGCCGAAGGGTGTCATGGTAGAGCACCGGAACCTGGTTAACCTGGTCGAATGGCACCGTATCGCCTTTGGACTGAGCGAACGAGACGTCTCGACCGCCATTGCCGGCGTGGGCTTCGACGCGGCGGTATGGGAACTATGGCCGTCGCTCTGCGTGGGCGGCACGCTATCGTCGCCGGTGGCCGAGGTGGTCCATAATCCAGAGACGCTGCTCCAGTGGTGGGAAACGCTACCTGCCGACGTCAGTTTTCTGCCCACTCCTTTAGCGGAGTTTGCATTTTCCCGTGGGATCCGCAACGAACATTTGCGCCTCTTGCTGGTCGGCGGCGACCGTCTCGATCAGATGCCGTCGCGGCCACAGCCGTTCCTGCTGGTTAATAATTACGGTCCCACCGAGACCACCGTCGTGGCCACTTCGGGCGTGCTTGAGCACGACGCCGAGGTGCTGCACATCGGCCGTCCGATCTCCAACACGCAGATCTATATCCTCGACGCGCATCAGCAGTTGGTGCCGGCGGGAGTGCCGGGGGAGATCTACGTCGGGGGAGCAAGTGTCGGGCGCGGATACCTCAACCGGCCCGAATTGACCAAGGAGAGGTTCCTGAAGGATCCGTTCAGCAGTGATCCGGCCGCACGGATGTACCGGACGGGCGACCTTGCGCGCTGGCTGGATGACGGCAACATCCAGTACCTGGGGCGGCTGGACACGCAGGTCAAGATTCGTGGCTTCCGCATCGAGACCGGCGAGATCGAGGCCCGGCTCAGGGAGCACCCGGGCGTGCAAGACAGTGCGGTTGTGGCGCAGGGACAGGGAGCACATAAGCAACTAATCGCCTTCTACCGGGCCAGAGGGACCGCCGCCGAGGAAATGGTGGACGTGCCCGGCGAGGACCTGAGGGCGTATCTGCTGCGGACGCTGCCCGAATATATGGTGCCGGCGACGTTCGTTCGCCTGGCCGAGATTCCGCTGAATCCGAACGGTAAAGTCGACCGCCGCGCACTGGCGCAAATGGACGTGACGGTCACCTCGGAGCGCGAGTATGTGGCGCCGCGCGACGCCGTGGAACGGACTCTGGTCGATGTCTGGGCCGCGGTGCTGCATCTGGCGCCGGAGAGAATCGGCGTCAACGACAACTTTTTCGAAATGGGCGGCCATTCTCTGCTGGCCACACAGTTGATCTCGAAGATCCGTAGCCAGCTCAATGTCGATCTGCCGCTCAAAGCGCTGTTCGAGGAGGGCACCATCGCCGAACTGGCGCAGATCATCGCCAGGGCGGAAAGGAACGGCATTCCTCCCATCCGGCCCGCCGATCGCGCGGCATTCGACCCTCTTCCGCTGAGCTTCGCCCAGGAGCGGCTGTGGTTCATCAACGAGCTTGCGCCGAATAGTGCGGGATATAACATACCTGGGGCGGTCACTATCCGCGGCGCGGTGGATGTCGACCAACTGGAAGAGGCGCTGAACTACATCGTCGGGCGTCATGAGAGCCTGCGCACAGCCTTCCCGACCAAAGAGGGACGACCTCACCAGCGCATCCTCGATCATATGGAGTTCGAGCTCCGGCGCACCGACCTGAGCGGGTACGACCGGGAGAGGCGCGACAGCGAAGCGAGACGGATCTGTCAGGCCGAGGTCGAAATTCCATTCGATTTGACAAACGGGCCGCTGATTCGAGGGATCGTCATTAGACTCGCGGACGACGAGCACATCCTCATGCTCAATGTGCACCATGTCGTCAGCGATGCCTGGTCAATGAACGTATTGATCAAGGAGCTCAGCGTCATCACGGACGCGTTGCAGCGCGGCCAAACCGCCGAACTGCCTCCGCTGCCGATTCAGTATGCCGACTATAGCGTCTGGCAACGACAATGGCTGGAAGAAGGCGGGGTCCTCGAACGGCAACTTGCCTATTGGCAGAAAAAGCTGGCCGGTGTTCCAGAAAGTCTCGATCTGTCCACGGACTATGCGAGACCTGGCGTTCAAAGCTTTGCCGGCGCGACGCAGTCTCTGCAGTTGGATGCGCAATTGACTGCGCAACTCAAACGCCTCGCAGAAAGCGCCGGTGCCACACTGTACATGGTCCTTCTGGCCGCGTTCAAAGTGCTGATCCACCGGTACACGGGACAGAACGATATTTGCATCGGCAGCCCGATTGCCAATCGGCAGTACGGAGAGACTGAAGGTTTGATCGGGATGTTCGTCAATATGCTGGCATTGCGGAGCGAGGTCGAGTCGGACGATACCTTCGCGGTGTTTCTATCGAAGGTGAAAGCCACGTGCCTCGAGGCCTACGAACACCAGGACGCGCCATTTTCCAAAGTGGTCGACCTTCTGCAGCCACAGCGCAACCTTGCGATCACGCCACTGTTTCAGGTCGCAGTCACGCTGCAGAATACGGAAAGGGTGGTACTGAATCCATCGATCCAGATCTATCCCCTCGACAACGGGATCAGTAAATTCGATCTGACGGTGGGCTTCTCCGAAACCTCGGGAGGGTTGGCCGGGGTAATCGAGTACTGCACTGCGTTGTATAAGCCGCAGACTATTGCACGGATGGCTGGGCATTTCCTGGCCCTCTGCCGGTCGATCGCTGCCACACCCACCGCGCGGATCCACGACCTCGAGTATTTCAGCGGCGCGGAGAAGCATTTGCTGCTCGCGGATTTCAACGATACCGTCGCCGACTATCCTTTGGATCAATGCATTCATCATCTGTTCCACGAACAAGCCGCGCGCAGCGCGACAAAAACGGCCGTGATCTGTGGCGGCGAGCGACTTACGTATCAGGAGCTTCTTTCGAGGAGCCGGGATCTCGCATTGTACCTCCAGTCGGAGGGAGTGCGGCCGGACACTCTGGTCGGCGTTTGCGTGGAGCGGTCGCTGGAAATGGTGGTCTCCCTCTTCGGCATTCTTGAAGCGGGCGGTGCCTATGTACCGCTGGATCCCGACTATCCAGCCGAGCGTCTGGCTCACATGGTGCGCGACAGTCAGACTGCTATCATCCTGACGCAGGAAGCCCAGCGAGAAAGACTGGCCACAGTCGTTACCGCTGGTACGCAGCTCATCGCGCTGGACGCACAGTGGCCGGAGATCCGCGAGCGCGTGAACGCGTTGAAGGCGGCGGGCGTCGCTCTACGCCAAGACGTCGAACCGCATCATCTCGCCTATGTAATCTATACCTCTGGGTCCACCGGCCGGCCCAAGGGTGTCATGAATGAGCACCGCGGTGTCGTAAATCGTCTTCTATGGATGCAACACGCATATGGGCTGGCTGAAGAAGACTCGGTGTTGCAGAAGACGCCGTTTAGTTTTGACGTGTCGGTATGGGAGTTCTTCTGGCCGCTTTCCACCGGAGCCATGCTAGTGATGGCCCGCCCGGAGGGGCACAAAGACCCCGGTTATCTAGCTGAGACCATACGCCGGAGTCGCATTACGACGCTGCACTTTGTGCCGCCCATGCTGCAGGTATTTCTGGAGCACGCCGAAGTGCAGCAATGTCTCAGCCTGAAGCGGGTGGTCTGCAGCGGCGAAGCGTTGCCATCCGCTCTCGTACGGCGCTTCGCGGAGCGCCTACCGCATGCGGTGCTGTATAACCTTTATGGCCCTACAGAAGCGGCAATCGACGTGACGGCTTGGACTTGCCCGACGACGGATATCCCCAATGCCATTCCTATCGGCCGGCCGATAGCAAATACGCAGATCTATGTCCTTGACCGGCGGGGAGCGCCCGTTCCGGCCGGCGTAGCCGGTGAACTGCACATTGCCGGAGTTCAGGTGGCGCGAGGCTATCTGAACTGCCTGGAGTTGACGGCCGAGCGCTTTGTGCCCGATCCGTTCGCTGCCGAAGCAGGCGCGCGAATGTATAAGACGGGCGATCGGGCCCGCTGGCTGGACGACGGTACGATCGAGTACCTCGGGCGCGACGATTTCCAAGTCAAGCTCCGGGGCTTCCGCATCGAATTGGGAGAGATCGAAGCGCGGATCACCGAACATGAAGCAGTGCGGGAAGCGGTGGTGCTGGCGCGCGACGAAAGGCAGGGGGAGAAACGCCTTGTTGCGTACTACACGCCTTCACCGGTACACGCCGCGCCGGTCATTCAATTTCTGCGCCTCCGGAAGACCGAGGCCGGAGCGGCGGCAAGTCACTGTACCTTGCCAAACGGCCTGACAGTATTCCATCATAATCAGAGCGAGACCGACTTCGTCTATGATGAGATCTTCGAGGGCGACGGCTATCTCAAGCACGGCATCACTCTGTCAGACGGAGACTGCATTTTCGACGTTGGCGCGAACATCGGCCTGTTCTCTCTTTTCGCCGCACAACGATGTGGCAACCCTACTATCTATGCCTTCGAGCCGATTCCTAGCGTGTTTGCCACCCTTCAATTGAACGCCAGCCTCCATAGCTGGGACGGCAAACGTTATGAATGCGGCCTCGCGGAGTCGTCACGAGAGCAGGTCTTCACGTTTTATCCTCACAATACGGTGATCTCCAGTAGTTCGACCAGCCGCAGCGAAGCACGTCAGATCGTCAGGTCGTATCTGCTGAAGCAACAGGAGGACGGCGGCGCCACAAGCGGCCAGACGGCGTCCCTCGATGAATTGCTGGAGACGCGGCTGGAAGCGGAAGAACATACCTGCCAGTTGCGGACGGTTTCGGAGATCATCGCCGAAAATCATATTGAGAAAATTGACCTCCTGAAGATCGATGTCGAAAAGGGGGAGCAAGACGTTCTCAGTGGCGTCAGGGACGTTGACTGGGCGAAGATCCGCCAACTGGTGATCGAGGTGCACGATGTCTCCGGCCGTCTAGCGGAGATCGTCGGCATGCTGAAGACGCTCGGCTTCGAAGCGTATTGCGAGCAGAGCCGGTCTCTCGAATCGACGGATCTCTACAACCTTTACGCGCGCCGTCCTGCGACGGTCATGAACGCGAGCAGCGGAAATGGGGCGGTCAGGCCGAGTGCCGCAAAGGTTTGGGGTAGTCCCGAAGTCTTATTGCGCGATGTGCGCGCCTTCTTGAGCGAGCGGCTGCCGGAATACATGGTGCCGTCAGCGTATGTGGCGCTCGACGCTATGCCGTTGACGCCGAATGGGAAGCTGGATCGGAAGGCGCTGCCGGCGCCCGAGGAGGGATCGGTCGCCGCGAGCACCTATGAGCCGCCGCAAGGGGAGATCGAAGCCGCTCTCGTGCGTATCTGGAGCGACGTGCTCAAAGTGGAGCGCATCGGCCGCCATGACAGTTTCTTCGCACTGGGCGGGCATTCGTTGCTCGCGACCCAGCTGATCTCGAGAATCCGCAGCGAGATGGCTATCGAATTGCCGCTGAAAGCGATCTTCGAGCGAAGCAGTGTGGCGCGGTTGGCTGAATGCATCGCGACGACGCAAACGAGTGCGATTCCCGGAATCCGGCGGGTGGATCGCGCGGAGCTCCATCGGCTGCCCCTGAGCTTCGCGCAGGAGCGGCTGTGGTTCCTCAATGAGCTCGAACCGCGCAGTACCGGTTATAACATCCCTGGAGCGGTGACGGTTCGCGGCCGGCTGGATGTCGGCCAGATAGAAGAGGCCGTCGATTTTATGGTTGCGCGGCATGAGAATCTGCGCACGGTTTTTCCGGCCGCAGACGGTCGAGCCTATCAGAAGATTCTCGACGCAGTAGATTTCAGGCTTCAGTCGATTGATCTCAGCAGCCATTTATCCGGAGAGACGCGGAACGAGGAAGTGAGGCAGCTCTGTCAGAACGATTCGACGGCGCGGTTCGATCTGGCCAAT
>JBBRNB010000046.1:0-48636 GCA_038230535.1 Thermoanaerobaculia bacterium | reverse complement strand
GGAAATTGCGGTATGCCGTCGGTTCCGTGGCGCGCGCCACCACCGGGCGTTCCAAGCGCGCACTGCACAACTGTCGTGACAGTCCAGTGGACAGTTTTAGTGAGCAGACCACGGTAATTTCTCGCGAGCGCCGAAGCTCGGACATCATCACGAGTCGCGACGACTGGGACCACTACTTCAGCGTGATCGACTCGAAACGCGTTCGGATGATCGCTCTGCCGATCCATTGAAACGATCGACCGCGGGAAGGTCGTTCGTCGCTCGCTCGGATGTCATTGCACTCCGAAAACTCAACGGCCTGACGCTCATAGACTGCTCGACAGGCTCGCGCTTCGAGCGTCGCACCACCAGTTGAAGAACCCTTCGTAGATGGATGCTACAAAAGCCTGCGAGTATATCCTGGCACCTCGGTGAAAAAGAAAAGTGAGAACAAAAGATCCAGTAGCGAGTAAAACGTTTTCCATAACGGCCCCGCCACGATAGAGAGCGATACTGCCGGAACAGAGAAAAACGGTCAACGCTAGAGCAGACGCCACTGTCATAGCGCGACAGAAGACATCTAAGCCCAAAAACAACGAGGTGTTAGCTTCGTAGCCATTCTTTGTAACGGTGCCATAGCACAAGCGCCACGCCCGATCGTCGACCGCAATTCCGAAGTGAGTCTCGATGCTTTGGCGCACAGCGTTTTCCATCACCGTTGGCTCATCCGACCAGTATCGCCGGTATCCTTTGATCCGGATGAGATCGGCGACAGAGTTTACGGATACACCGAGAGCATACGAGCCCGTCAGGAGAGCGACGTAGCCGAGCGGAGAAGCGGTAACTTGCACGAATTCACCGAGTTGCTCGTGGAACGCCAAGACGACAGCAGAGAGGAGCAACCCGCCCGGGATGACACGTTCGAGGATATCGCTGAGGCTGAACGGGATAGCTAAATCAGGCATCTCCGAAACCTACGATATCGGTTGCTAGCCTGTCTCATCAGCCTTGGGCGGCCAGTCCACAAGGAACACCAAGTGTTTCGACCCGAGCATGTTATCACAACCCGTCGACAACCATCCACCAGCCACCGACGCTTCACTTGAGCAGCGCCGCCGCGTAGTACGCACCTTGTTCGCGTTGGGGACGCACGAGACGCGAAACCAGCACGCCTAGCTTAGCTATAGCTAGCTCTATTTGCCACCCCAACATCATCCGCCGGATCGTTTCGACGGAGAAATCCCGGAGCAGATCAGATACCGGGATCGGCGAAGCTCGGCTGACGCGAAGCATGATCGTGAGGCTGGGAACCTTCCTCCCTCGTTCAAGGTCGCTCGTGTAGGTCGTTGTGATCCAGGCGGCCTCGGCGAACTGTTTCTGGATGGAGGTTGGCGAGTTGGAGGGAGAGCGGACGAAGAACGGGATCTATCGTGGGAGGAGATGGCGCTCGTTTGCGATGTCGTTCTGGGAGCAGGAGGACATTGAGGCGGCGCTCGGGGCGGAGCTGGCGGAGGTGATTCCGGAGCTGCTGCAATTGGCCGATCTCGAGGCGCGCATTCCGCGGATGGAGGTCACGGCATTGGAGTCGCTGGCGGCGCGGGGACGTCGGTCGATTCGGTGCTGTCTCCGGGAGTTGCGCGATCTGGTGCCGGCACAGTCAGAGTGGTTGTCTCGCGTCATTCCAGGATTTGCGGCTGCGCTTTCGTGGCCGTATTGATCCGCAGGTTGCGCGGATGGACGCAGATTGGTCAGCCGGACATCAAACCAAGGAGCGCGAAGACCTTGAATCATTGGTCTCATCACCGTGACCAGATGATGTCTACCTTCGCTCGGTAACCAACATTTGAGCGCGACGCACACTTTGAATCGGCTCGGCGCAGGCGCGCACGGCCTTGGCGCAAGCGCGCCGAGCTTCGGTGCGAGTGCACACGGGTTCCGGCGCAAGCACGCCGAGCTTCGGCGCGAGTACGCACGGGTTTCGGCGCAAGCGCGCCGAGCTTCGGTGCGAGTGCACACGGGTTCGGCGCAACCGCGCCGAGCTTCGGCGCGAGTGCGCACGGGTTCGGCGCAAGCGCGCACGGGCCTCGCGAGTGCGAACCGGTCCGCCGTAAGCGCGAACCGTTGAAACAATGTTGCAATTCGGCACACGCCGGGGCGAAGCCGGCACACACACGGCTCTGACTCCTTCGGATCCTGGGCCAGACTTTCGTTTGTTTGCGTCCTGCCGCAGGACTATGCGAGTCGGCTACCCTAGTTGGACCCGCGCCCGCGACGTCTTTCATGATCATCATCAGATCGCTGCTCATTCGTTTGACCTCGGCCTTCTCGCTCTGGCAGAGCCGGGGGTTTGGCCAGCCTGTCTTCGTATCGCCTGGGGCGTGGCATCCGTTCAGCGTGCTATTGGCGTTGAGCGGCGGGAGCGCGCGGGTTGGTTCTCTGATCGCTGGCTCTGGGGCCGCGATGTGTCTGTTCTGGATTCTGCATCCGGGGTTTCGCCGCAGTAATCGCTATTGGACAGCGCTGATCGCGGCCGTCGCTCTGGCGTTTACGCCGTACGCGTTCGCTCTGGCTGCCTTTGCGATCGCGTCGTCCCTGCTGGCTGTTGCCCGCTATATTGCCGCGGCGTCACGTCTCCGTTTGGTGATTGCTGCGGTCTTCATCGGTCTCGGATTGCTGGCAGCCAGCCCACTCACCCTCATCTCAATCCTGATTGTCCTCATCGCAGGTGTGCTCGGTTTCGGCCGAAAGCATGTCGCGTCTCTGCTGGGAGCACTCGGAGCCCTGGTGGCAGGTGCCTTGCTCGCGGCGCCATGGTGGCTTCCTCTCCTCACGCTTCGCGGGGAGTGTGCCCCTGCTGCGACAGAGCTCGGAGCGATCGAGGATCATGGTCCAGCGCGCTCGCTCGACTTGCGCCAACCGGCGGAGATGACGTTCGGCTCCGGCCGGTTGTTTCAGTTGCGCTCAGCGGTGATCCTTCACGATGGCTCGTGGGTCCTGGGTAACCCATTGATTGACTATCTTGGTATTCAAACGATCAAGGGGCGAGTGCCAGTCATCCCGCCCGGGAGGCACCGCGGCCCCGAGGGTGACCTGCAAAACGAGCGGGCATTGCCGCGTTTTTTTCTCGCGGGCGCTTACCTCATACACGCCGAGCCGCGGGATGCGATCAGCGTCGTGCGCCGGATGACGGACTTCCGCGAGGTTGCCGTCGTCGATCACGTTCCGTCGAAGGTGTTGCGGATCGGGAGCGGCGCCTTCCTGCCGCACAGCGAGGGTGCCTTCCAGCATGGCGCCGGAGGGACCGTCGTTTTTCGCCACGGTCAGGTCGGTGCGCTCGACGTCGACAGTCAGGGATGGAATCTTCTGGTATCCAGCGTGCCGTGGTGGACCGGATGGCGTGTGTACTGGAACGGCGAGCGGATGCCTCCGGTCGCTGTGAACGGTGCATTCCTCGGCATGTTTGTGCCGCCAGGTCATGGCGTTGCCGAGGTTCGGTATCACCCCGAGGTCTGGGATACGGCAATCCGCCTGGCCGGCCTGGGGCTGTTGTTCCTCGTGATCACTTGCCTCTGGCCGTGGCATGTCGTTGCCGGGTCGTATGCAGCCCCTCTTACAAAAGCATTCCATCATGCGTCCCTCTCCATTGTTGGCGCGGTACAGCCAGCGCTTGCGTCAGTACGACCACAGGTTGCCTCCCTGGCGAGCGCGTTCGTCAACCCTTTTGAGACCGCGCACGATGGAACGAAGGAGGCCGGCAGCCGAGCAACCGATGAAGGCAGATCCCGGACCCTGCGCATCGCCACGCTTCTGCTGCCGATCGCATACTTTGTCGGTTTGGCGCTGTGGTGGACGTGGCCGCTGCCGGCCCACCTGAGTGACCATGTCGTTTCATCGGCGTGGTGGTATGACGGGTTGCTCAACACGGCGCAGCTCGAGACGTGGTCGTCGAACCTTCTGCAAAGACCGGGCGACCTGCTCGAGGGGTATCAGTTCTACCCGCACCACGACGTTTTAAGCTTTACCGAGCAGTTGCCTGTGCTCTCTCTGATGGCGCGACTGCTCCGTTCGTTTGGGGCCACGCCGATCGGCGCCGCCAACCTCGTACTCCTGCTTGGTCTCGCGCTCGATGGCTGGTGTGCATTCCTGCTCGTGCGCACCATTACCGGGAGTATGGCGGCGGCGCTACTGGCGGGCACGCTCCTGCAGGCAACGCCGTACCTCGTCTACGAGATCGGCCGGGTCCAGCTCGTCTGGCTCTGCACTTTTCCTTTGGCACTCGCATGCGTACACCTGCTGGCGACGAGTGTGCGTGTGCGATCGGCGGCAATTGCGCTCGCGCTCACTCTGGCGCTCGCCTGGGGGAGCTGCGTGTACTACGCGGTGCTATTGACGCCGTTGGTCGTGCTCGTGGCGTTCGTCTATGCGGCGAGCGGCCTCGTCGTCAGGCGAGCGGTGTTCCTGGCCCGGACCGTTGGTGCGACGGCTCTGGGTATTGTCGCGCTGCTTCCCGGGCTCCTGGCGTACCGTCGCGTCTCGGCGACCTTCGGTTTCGGACGCAGCCTCGACAAGATCGCGCCGGCCGACCTCCTGGCTTATCTTCACCTTAACCCCGGTCCGTGGGCATTTTGGGGTGGCGCCCTTGCGAATGGCACGCAGGCGGGTGAGAGCGTCTTGTTTCCGGGAGTCGTTTTGCTCGGACTGACGCTTCTCCTCGCGGCTTCGGTCGTTGTGCCGGCCGTACTGCGGAGCGTCCTGTGGCTCGCGGGGTTGGTGTGCGGCCGGAGGGTGTGGTGGCACTGGCACACGTGGCTCGCGCTCGTGTGGGTGGCCGCGCTCATCTCGTTTTTCCTCTTGTTGGACGCGAGTACGATTCTGCTGGCCGTACTGATCACGTGCTTGTGGCCCCGCCCAGGTGGGAACGTTGGGCCACTTACGATCGCGGTGCGTGCGCTGTCCCTGGTCGCCATCATTGCCTTTGCGCTCTCGCTCGGGCGGTCAGTCGCGATCGCAGGCACGGTCTATACGCTCCCACTGCGATGGCTGTTCGATGTCGCTCCGGGCTTTCATGCAATCCGGCTCGTCAGCCGTTGGGGGGCCCTCGCGATCGCAAGTGCCTCCTGCGCCGGCGCGATTTTCGCCGCCGCAGCGTTCGCACGGCGCCGGACGTTGCGTGTGGGGCTGCCACTCGTCCTCGTCCTGCTTGCGATCGTGGAGCTGCGGCCCCACACCCAGGGCCTCATCCCGATCCGGCCGCTGGTGGAGGACCGGCCAGGGTATCGGTTCCTGAGGGACCATCCGGGGGGCGTGCTGGTGTCGCTTCCCGTGCGCGGCGCCGCCGGCCTGCGAGTCGACAGCGTGATGGAGGACGCAATCCTCACCTACGGCGCGGCGTGCTTCCACCACCATCCGACCGTTAACGGCATGAGCGGCTTCGACCCGCCTTTCTACTCGCAGGTCGTTCTCCCGGTGCTGGCAGGTTTCCCGGACGGCGAGTCGCTCTCGCTGCTCGACGCCCTCGGCGTGCGGTGGGTCTACCTCCGCGGTGAGCAGTATGATCCGAAACATTTTGCGGAGCTCGTCGCCTTCGCAAGGGCACATCCCGAGCGCTGGCGTGTGGTGGTACACGAGCGTGAAGAGATCCTTCTCGAGCTCGTCACCCATGGTCAGGCCACCCATGGTCAGGCGTTTCCGCCGAAGCCCACTCAGGCGCCTACGACCGCCGCCGCTCCGCTCCCGGAGGACTGTACGGTGACGGCCTCCATCGGCGGGGGTCCGGCGCGCAGGTTCGCCGGCCGCGAGCCAGGGAGGGTGTGGCCGGACAACGCTCCCCAGCGGGGCGTCGAGACGGTCGAGGTCACCTGCAGGCAGCCCCTGGCGGCGGCGGGATTTGTTTTCAATCTCGGCGGGCGATTCGCAGGGTATCCGAGGGGATTGGTGATCGAGCGGCAACGCTCCGACGGCGAATGGGTGCCGGTGCTCGTCGAGAAGAACGCGATCGACCTTGACCGGCTCGTGCTTCACCCCCTCGCCGATCGTGTCGTAAAGCCTTTCAAGCGCACACGGGCGAACGCCTGGCGAATTCGACAGACCGGAACAAGCGTGCGCGACCCGTGGTCGGTTGCCGGCGTTGAAGTCTTAACACCTTGAGGAGTCGCGCGACCTGATGCTCCTCGCAGCGCTGAGCCTGGCCAGCAGCGGAGTTGACGCCGGTCACGTTAGTCAATCCCCATGATCCTTCTCCCCGCCGAAACGGGGAGAAGGTGCTTGTGATGGTGGATGAGAGGCTGCTGTCAGTACGCCATCCTTACGCCGAACTGCATCGTCCGTGGAACTGCGCCTGACCGAAGCGCGGTGAGACGCAGGAAGCTGGCCGACGCTCGGTTGCCGGTGGGGTTCTGGAAGTTGGCGCGGTCGGTGAGGTTGAAGATCTCGCCGATCAATTCGATGCTCACACCATGAACGGGGATGCGATAGCCGACGCGCGTGTCGATCTGGAAGAAATCGGGACCGCGCGCGCCGTTGCGACCTCCTTTGTTGGAGACAGTGATCGAGTTCTGGCCGGTGCCGCTGTAACTGCCGGCCGCCAGCGGGTCGAAGAGGATTCCGTTCTGATCCTTGTCGAAGTTATTGTCCGTGATGGTGAAGGGATCACCAGAGAGGTAACGGCTGACCATCGCCAGCGTCAGCCCGCCGGTGTGCGGAACGGACCATGAGCCGCTGAGGACGAAATTGTGCGGTTTGTCAAAGTCGCCGGGCCCTTCGTTCTGATCGAGGTTCATGTTGCCGAGATACTGGAAGTTACTCTGCGGTGCGCCGTTGCCCGAGGTGTTGCCGCGCGCACGCGAGTACGTGTACGAGAGCCGGTACTGGTAGGCGGTGCCGAGGTGATGATCGAGCTGGAACTCGAGGGCGTTGAACGTGTTCCTGCCGGTGTTGACACGCTCGAGTGCCGCGGAGTTGCCGTAGACGGCTGTGTTGGTGCGCACCACCGGGGTCGACGCACTGGTGTTGGCACGCGTGCCGGGATTGAGGTCGAGCAACATCAGTTGGTCGTGCCCCTCGGCATGCACGTAGTCGAGGTTGACCGACATGCCGGGAAGGATTTCCCGCTGGGCGCCGATGGAGACCTGATCGGTGTACGGCACCACGCGATTGGGGTTGTCCAGGTTGATGGTGCCGGTGTTCTTGATCCTCGATCCCGCGGGGAACTGGCCGTTCAGCAGGCCGCGGTTGACCGTCGGTCCATTGACGAGATACGGATTGGCCGGCAGCACGCCAGTGCGCGGTCCGGGGTCGCGCGCGGAAGTCGGGAAGACGGCGGTGAACGAATTGGAGAACATTCCAGCCGTGACTACGGCCTGCAGAAGCTCGAAGTGGGACTTGTCGTAGAAGCGGCCGACGCCGCCACGGAGCAGGGAGGTCTTGCCGCCCGGAAGCTGGTAGGTCAGGCCGATGCGCGGCGAGACGTTGTTGCGGTCGACCGGGTAGTCCTTCGGATTGGAGAACAGCGGGTTGTCGTTCTCCTGCAGCTTGATGGTTTCGACCTCATAGCGCAGTCCGAGGTTCAGCGTGACGTTGTTCTTGAGGTTCCACTTGTCCTGCGCGAACACGCTGATGTAGTTCCCATTGAGGTCGAGATTGGTCGCGCCGGGAACGCGGATGGAAAAGCGCTCCGGATACGTCGAGGGATCGGCAGCGTTGAAGGGCTTGTCGGTGGCGAAGGTAAACGTGCCGTTCATGTTCCCCTGGTCGGTAGCCTTCTCGCGGACAGCCTCGTATGACATGCCGAATTTCATGTCGTGCTTGTTCGCGTACCAGTTGAAGACCTCGTTCAGTTCGCGCGCGTTGTCGATGCGCGCCTGCGCCACGTCGCTCTGCTGGTCGTAATAGGTTTGGTACTGGAGTAGTGGCTTGAGCGCCGCCTGATTGCGGCCGTTGGAGTTGAAGCCAGGATTGGCGAAGGCGACGTTCTCCGTCGTCCAGGCCAGGCGCAGGGTGTTCAGCTTCGACGTACCGATGACGCTGGTGAGGTGCGCCACCGCGGTCATGTCGATGTCCGACTCCTCGCGCGCCACGGCCGGCGTGACGTTGAGGCCGCCGATCGGAACGATCTGGTTGAGCTGCGGCGATGACTCGCGGAGCCAGCGCACCGCCCAAGTGTTGCTCGGATTGATCTGGTGGTCGAAGCGCAGCATGGTGTTCCACACGTCGTCCGTTGTGACCGGAAACACGATCTCCGGCCGCGCGGCGATCGTGAAAGCATTTCCTCGGTTGTTCAACACCCGCTCCAGGCTGGCGAAAAAGTGCAGCTTGTCCTGGAGAATCGGGCCGCCCAGCGTGCCACCCCACTGTTCCAGCCGCGTATCCGGCTTCTTCTGATTGTTCTGTTTTCTGAAGAAATCCGTGTTCGTGTACGACTTGTCCTGCAGGAAGCCGAAGAGGACGCCTTTGAATGCGTTCGTCCCCTGCTTGGTGACCGCGTTGATGACACCGCCGGTGGTGCGGCCGTACTCCGCGTCGTACTGCCCGGTCAGGACCTGGAACTCCTGGATCGACTCGATTGGCGTGCGCGCCTGCGTGCCGGCCCGCTGCCCGATGACGTCGTCATTGTTGTTCCCGCCGTCGACCATGTAGTTGTTGTTGCGCGGGTCCTGGCCGTTGACGCTTACCGAATCCGCGCCGAACGACTCCGTGCTTATGTTCGGCACCACGCCAGGCAGCAGGGCGACGAAACCGATGAAATTGCGATTGACCGAAGGCAACTCGCTCAGTTCCTTCGAGGTGATGTTGCCGCCCACTTCCTTCGAGGTCACATCGATCACCGGCGCCGCCGCGGTCACGGTCATCTCTTCGGACGCGGCGCCCATGTCGAGCTTCACGTCCACCGTCGAGGTCTTGCCAACCTCCAGGCGTACGTTGTACCGGCGGAAGGTCTTGAACCCGGAGAGCTCCGAGGTCAGCCCGTACGTGCCGGGTGTCACGCCACTCATGAAGTAGACGCCGTCGCGATCGGTCACCGTCGTACGAACCACACCCGACTCCTGATGTTTGATGGTGATGGTCACGCCGGGGAGAACCGATCCGTCGCCGGCGGTCACGCGGCCCTTCATTCCCGATGTCCCCTGTTGCGCCAGAGCCAACGGCGCAGCGAGGATGATGACCAGAAAAACAGCACTGAGACGATTGAGCATGCCCCCTCCTATTTGAGAACGTCCAACTTATGCAAGTTTCAGTTTGGGTAATGTGGGCTCAAATGACGACCCTGTCAACCGGTTGGTGGGTCAGTTTCAAAACCGTAACAAGCGTCAAGGCGGGCTGGGCAGCATGGCCGCGTCGGACGGAGCCGGTGCGGCCGAGGCGCGACTCTTCACGTACGCCCTCCTCGTGTCTGGTCCCCGATCGCCGATTTGACGATAATCTCGATGGCTTCTCCCGCTACTGCACAAATCTTCGTTTGTTGTGATTTGAGCCTATCGGGGAGCAAACCACGACCGGCCGCGCCGGATCTGACATATCGTCTGGCTCATGGCCTCATTCGACGTTCTTCTGGCATGGCTCGTCTCGGTGGTCGGCGTGGCCACCGGAGCTGCATATGTTCCGCAAGCTGTGCGGATCTGGAAGCGCAGAAGCTCCGATGACGTCTCGATCCTGACCTATCTGCTGTTTCTCGGAGGACAGATCGTTTACCTCACCTACGGCATCCGCATCCGGCAATGGCCGCTGATCGTGGGGATGGCGGCGAACATCGCCGGAAGCCTCGCCGTGATCGGAAGCGCACTTCGGTTTCGCAGAAGATGAAGACTGTCTGATCCATCACGTGGCTCACGCATCAGCCGACCTATACTTTCCGCAAAGGAGACTCCGATGATTCGCACTCGCGGCACCCTGATTGTGGCGTTGTTCGCCCTCTTTGCCACCGGCTGTTTCGAGGTCGAGCAATCGATCGAGCTGAAGAAAGACCTCTCCGGCACCGCCAATTTCAAGCTCGGCGTGGACATGGAGCCGATGGTCACCATCATGGCCAGGATCCAGAAAGAGATGAGCGGCGACAAGAGTCCTCTGACGAAGGCGGACATCGCGGCGGCGAAGGCGGATTTCAAGAAGAAGCAGGAAAAAAGCACGAGCACAACCGAGGATCCGCGAAAGGAGGCGGAAGGCGGCCTTCCGCCCGGCGTCAAGCTGCTCGACCTCTCGGTCAGCGAGAAGGAATTCGGCGTCACCACGAACATGAAGTTCGCCTTCGACAAGATCTCCAGTCTGGCCGGGGTGAAGCTCGGCGCGAAGAAGGAAGGCGCCGGTCCGGCCGATCCCACCAAGAAGTCGATCCTCGATACTCCTTTCCAGGGATTGGAGATCTCCGAGACGGCGAAGACGATCACCATCCACACAAAGCCACAGAACCCGGCTGAAAAAGTGAAGGCCCAGGCCGGCGAGCAGGGGCCGAAGCTCGACGCCGAAACGGAGAAGTTGATGAACGACGCCTTCAAGAGCCTTCGTGTGGCGTGGAAGATCACCGCTCCGTTCGAGGTGGTCTCCAGCAACGCTACGCGCAAGGAAGGGAACACCCTGATCTGGGAGTACGACTTCGAGAAGCTGCAGAAGCTCGCTGCGTCACAGAAAGCGCTGGACGACCTCGCGGTGAGGGTTACGTACAAGAAGTAGCGCGGGAATCTTCAGATCCTCGGCGAGGGGTGAGTTCCGAATACGATCCTGAACGCCGCGGGGCTTCACTCGCAGGGATGGCCACTCGCGCTTGTTCCCGCGTACCGTGACCATGCGGAACGATCCCGGCGTTTCCGCTACAGGTACAATCTCTGCGATGCCGTCGGCCGGCATGACGTCCTTCGTTCGGAGATGACCCATGAGAATCGTTTGGATCGCAGTCGCATTTCTCGCAATTTCAACCGCGGCATTCGCGCAGCCTTCTGGCCAGTACCTCCGGCTGCAGGGCTTTCCGCAGCACGGCTACATCGAAATCCCGCACGACGTCCTGCTCGATACGCCCGCGATGACGGTCGAGGCGTGGGTCTCGGTTCGCGACGCACACGCAGGCGCCTGCTCCTCGATCGTTGGAAAGGGTTGGACGACGAGTTGGTGGCTCGGAGTGTGTAGTACGACCATGCGCAGTTATTTCAACGGCACCACGAGCCTCAGGGACGGCGGGGACATCCCGACCACGTCTACCGTCTGGATCCACGTTGCTGCCGTGACGGATGGGACGACCCGCAAACACTACATCAACGGAAATCTCGTGAGTCAGGGCCCAGAGTCCCCCCGGACAACGTCGACGACCAACCTCAGAATCGGCAGTGACGTGTCCTACGCCTTCACGCCCGAGGGAGGGATAGACGACTTGCGCATCTGGAAGGTGGCGCGGACACAGCAACAGATTCGCGACACGATGTTCGCCCCCTACGCTCCGGAGGCGAGCGACGTCACCGGCCAGTTTCAGTCGCTCGAGGCCTGGTACCGATTCGAAGGCAACGCCATGGACTCGTGGCGCACGCACCACGGGACGATCACCGGAACCGGAATCGGATTCTCCACCGCGCCGCCCTTCAGGCGTCACGTCGCCAGGCATTGACGGTATTCGGCGCACGCCGAAGGTGAAAATGTCCAAACTGTCCCGTAGGGCACGGTCTCACCCACGGTACGACGCATGGTCTGGGCCTCCATATCGACTCGGCGACTCTCACGTCACTGTCCCGGGATGTATGTCGGGTCGCTGGTTTTCTTGTCGATCAACGAACCGTAGGCCAAGGCACGCCCCTCGCCGCTGATCGCGCGCACGCTGATGCGGGCGTTGAACGTCTCGCCAAGGCCCAAGGAGGCGATGAGGGAGTTCATTTGCAGGAACTGGTTCGGCGCGAGATTCACTTCTGACACGGCCGGGGTGTTGGAGTTGGGCCGGAAGACCGACACCTCCAGCGTCACCGGTTTCCCGCTCACCTCGGCAAAGCCGACGTTCGATCGGAGGTTGTCCGACTGCTCCATTTGCAGAATTTGCATCGGACGAGAGCCGGCCGACACCGCCTCGTCCGGCGTGGCGGCGCTGATGAACTGTCCGTAAGCTCCGTTGTCGGTCTGCTTGTACGTGCGTGCGGTGGCGACCACCTGCGCCGGAGTGGCGCTCGAAATGTGCAACGCGCCGGCGTCCTCCCCCGAGATGTTGAAGAACGACGAGAGCACCTGGTCGAACGCCTGCACTTTCCCCGGGTCCAGAGTGATTGTCCGAGTCGTGGCCGGGCCGCCGTTCATCGAGTAGAACGCAAGGGTCAGATCGGCGGCCTTCGTTCCGGCGTTGAAGATTCGCACGTCCGTCTGCCAGTTGCCAGAGCCCACGCCGGGCAGGACCCATTCTTTGTGTCCCACGTTGTCGAGGGTCACCGGCGGCACGAGCTGCGAGTCGTTTGTACTGGTGTCGACCACGGATGCGTACGCGGTCACTTTGCCGTTGCCGGACGTCACCTCCACCTCGATGCGGCCGTCGTCGAGGGCGACCTGTTTCTCTTTGAGAATGCTGTCCATCTGCATGCTCTCTCCGCCGGTCAGATCCTGGGGGAAGGAGGCTTTAATATTGCCGTCCGCATCGAAAATGCGGACCTGGAGCGAGACCTTCTCGCCAGAGCCCTCGATCAGGCCGAGGTTCGTCTGGTACGTGCCCGACTGCGCGATGTGCTGCAGAGAGAGGATGCTCCCCTTGCCGACGAAGTTGGAGTAGAGGACGGCCGGGACATACTGCCCGGTGCCTCCGGCGGCCGTCGCGCTGGATGCGCGCGACGAGGCGAAGGTGAATCTGCCGGCAGAGGCGCTCGACGTCGATGTGTTGGTAACGGATACGGGCCGGATCTCCAGCGTGCCTGTCGAGCTCCGCCCCCCAAGCCACGTGCCCACGAGGTTTGCGATGGCCATGGTGACGCCCGGATCGAGCTGGACGGTCGACTTCTGCCCTTGGCTTATGCCCGCCTGGCCGCTCGGAACGAAGTCGATCTCGTACTTCATCACCTGGGCCGAAGTGTTGGTGACGCAGATGTCCGAGCTGAAGCGAACGATGCCTTTCATCACACTCGCCATAACGGGGAAGATCAGAGCGTCGGGTGGCGGCGTGTTCTTCGACCCGAAGACGACACTGGCAAGATTGCTGATCGAAATCGGCGAACTGGTAGTGGTGTCCCCGAGCGCCGACAACTTGCCGGCCGGCGCGGTGGTGGTGATCGCGACACTGCCGGTGCTCGTGCCAGGTGGCAGACCGGCGGTGTGCGCTACTGCGTGCAATGTCATGCCTCCCGGCGGCACGATGCCGCTCGCCGGCGTAACCGAGATCCAGGGGAGCGTGGGTGTGGCGGTGAAACTCAGCCCGGCGAGCTCCGCGCCGATGCTCAGCGGGTACTGGACGTCGGTGGGATCGGTCATCAGCGCCGAGCCCGAGCTTCCGGTCAGCGGAAGGACCATGAGCACCGCCACCGTCGAGAACGGCCCCGTGCCGGGCTGAAGGCATTTCGTGTCGAGCGCATGCACGCGCACGTAGCGCGCCTCGGGCGCGCCGCTCTGGTTGGTGAAGGTGAACGGCATTTGCTGCGTCGTGACGGTGGAGGAGGCCGTCGTCGCCAGAGGGAACTGCGGATCGCCGGAGATCTCGACGATGTAGGCAGTGGCACCGGCGACGAAAGACCACTGGAACCGGCCGGTGCTGCCGGAGGAGATCTGCTCCGGTGCGCTGATGACCGGGGCCTCCAGCGGCGAGCAACTTGGGGGCATCGGAATGACGACCAGGCGGCTCTCCGCGGAGTCGAGCGCGCCGCAACCTTCCGCGAAGCGCGCGCGTACCTGCCAGCGCCCCTCGGCCAACGGCACGGGAATGCCGGAAGCATGCGTGGAGGCCGTGGCCGCCGCCAGCACGCCGTCGAAGTAGAGCTCGTACGACGTCGCGCCGGGCACGTTGGTCCATTCGAACGATACCGGCGATGTGAGCCGCTCTCCCTCGGCCGGCGCGATGAGCAGTGGCCGCTGACTGCCGCACGCGAGCGGCGGTGTGTAGATGAAGGATCGATGGGCGGACTCAGTAGAGGCGCAGCCGGCGAAGACCGTGCGCACGTACCACTCCGAACGCCCCGGCGGCACGGTGGCCGTGTACGAGGTGTCGGAGGTGGTGCGAATCAATGTCGGCCCGCCGCCCGCGGGCGCGAGCCACAGTTCGTATTCGAGGGCCTTGTCCACGGCATTCCAACTGAACGCGACGTCTGCGCCCGTGGCCGCCGTGTCGTCCGACGGCGCGCTCAACTGGGGCGCTCCGCGGCTGGCGCAGTCGTCCGCCGGAAGGATGGTCAGGGCCCGCCGCTCTGACTCGTGCGATGCGCAGCCGTCGAACAACGTCTCGACGTACCACCGGAACACGCCGGGCGGAATGACGTCGGTGCGCGACGTGCCAAGCGTTGTGCCGAGGTTCCTGGCCGGCGCATCGCCCTGCTGCAGCCATAGACGATAGCCGCTGGCGCCATCGATGGCGCTCCAGGCGAATGCCACCGTTGCATCCGCGGTGGTGGTGCCGTCCGCCGGCCCAATTGGCGTTGCTGCCCCCACGCAGGTCCGAGGAGGCTTGACCGTTACGTTGAAGGCCGCGCTGAGCGTGCAGCCGCCGCCGAGGACGTTCACTGTCAGCCTTGTCGTGCCGGCCGTGCCGGGAGTAAAGGTGATGCCAGTCGTACCGGCGCCGCTGACGATGGTGCCGTTGGTGATCGACCAGTCGTACGCCGCTCCGCCGAAGGGGGTGGCTGAGGCCGCGGCGGCCGCGCCGGTGGTCAGCTCGGTGGGCGCGAGGATGGTGATGGTCGGGCAGGTGCCGATGCTCGTGGTCACCGAGGCGCCGTTGTTCGACGAATTCGCGTCGGCCGTCGAGGAGTTTGCATTGACGGTCAACTGCACGGCACCGGCCGCGGAGGAGGCTACATCCCATACGGTAAAGATCGTCGCGTGCTGTCCGGAGCTCAGCGGGCCGATGTTGCAGGGGAAGCTCCCCACGCACGCGCCACTGTTTCCGCTGAACGTCAGTCCCGGCGACGCTGTCGCGGTCACGGCAACGTTCGCGGCCGTATCCGGTCCGGCGTTCGAGACCGTGACGGTGTAGATCACTTTCGTTCCGGCGATCGTGGAGCCGGGACCGGTCACGCCGGCCTGGACATCGGCCAATGAGGTGATGAGCGATGACGCCGAGGCAGTGTTGTTGGATGTGTTCGGATCGGGCTCGATCGCGGTGGTATGGACGCTGATGGGGGCCGCGCCGGCGCCGCTGGCGGTGACGTTGATCACTACCGTCGCCGTCGACAAATTGTTCAGATGTCCGATGCTGCAGACCAGATTCGGCGCGCCGGTGCAGATGGGCGGGGTCGCGCCGGTGAAGGTGGCGTTCGCCGGCAGCGTGGCGGCGACGCTGACGCTGTTCGCGTCCACTCCGCCGCCGTTGAAGACGTTGACGGTGTAGGCGAACGCGCTGCCGTTCGCGGCCGACGCGGGCGCGCTGACCGACACGGCGAGGTCAGCCTGGTTACCGATCGTGACCAACTGAAAATCGGACGCACTGATGGCCGGCACGAGCACGGTTGCAGAGGCGGTGAGGCCGTTCATGACGGCGAACGAGTTGTAGAGCTGGGAGCCGAAGGTGATGATCTGAAACGAGTTTCCCGCCGTGGGAGTGAAGCTGTTCGTGGTTGTGACGTTGAGCGTGCCGCCGAGGTTGACGCTGCCGCTGACGAGGAGCCGGTCGTATTGGGTGCCCGGCGTGGTACCGCCGAGCTGGATCTCGAGCGTGCCGTCGGGCCCCTGCACGTAGTCACCGGTGACGGTCATCGTTCCCGGCGATGCGCCGGGCGAGACCGTAGCGTGATTGGCGACCGTCCCCGCAACCGTGCCATTGCCGGTCAGGGATCCGCCGTTGAGCGATAACGTCGCCGTCTGCAGCGTCGCGCCGGGAAGGATGTTGGTCGTGCCGGCGCCCTGCGCATAGGTGCCGCTGAACTGCATGGTTCCGCTCTCGACCTGGACCAGGCCGCTGTTCGAGACCGGAGCCGCGAACTGCATGACGCCCGAGCCGCTGCTCCTCTTCAGCGTCCCGGTGTTGACGAAGGCCGGCGTGCCGGGGGTGACGGCGATCCCCTGCGACGACTGGATGTCCAGCGTGCCGGTGTTCGTGACCGCGACGCCAGCGATGAGCATGCCGTTCGCCGCCGCGGTGAAGTTGATGGTCCCTTTGTTCAGCAGCGGACGGCTCAGAGTGACGGGGTTGGTGCCGGGCATCGTGACCGTGGCGCCGGTGTCGAACGAGAAGGCACCGCTGCCGGCGATCGTTCCGCCGCTCCAGGCCGACGGCCCGGTGACCCTGACGTCGCCGCTGCCTGCCAGCGTGCCGCCGCTCAACGTCAGCGCCGGGATGGTGCCGCTCGTGTTGAGGGCAACGCTGCCGCCGGCGACCTCGATCGTCATTCCGCTCCAGGTGCCGCTGACCGTCGCTGCCGCACCGCTGAAGCGGGCCGTTCCTGTTCCGGCGAGCGTGCCGGAGATGGTCTGGGTCCCGCCGCTGAAGTCGATCACGCCCGGCGCGTTGGCGGTGAATGTGCCGGTGTGCACGCCGCTGCCGACGAGCGAAAGGAGCGTGCTGGTGGCGACCTGGCCGCTGTTGTTTACAGCAACGGCGATGATGCTGTTGCCGGTGGTGTTGAGAGTGCCGTTGTTGGCGATGGTGCCCGATCCGGAGACATTTCCACCGACGCTGAGCGTGCCGTCGTTCTGAAGAGTGCGGCTGTTGAGCGTGACCGGCGCGGAAATGCTGAGGCTCTTCGTAGCGGGGTTGGCCGTCTTCCCGCTGCCGCTCATGGTGCCGCCGGCCCAGGTGCCGCCGTTGTTCAGCGTGAGGATTCCGCTGCCGTCGAGCGTGCCGCCGTTCATCGTGAATGCATCGGCCGACCCATTGGCGTTGAGTGTGGCCGTGCCGGCCGTGACGAAGAGCGTGCTGACGTTGACCGGGATGCCGACCGTCGCCGTGGCGCCGCTGAACGACAGCGTGCCCGTGCCGCCGATCGAGCCGCCGCCGCTCATGGAGTGCGTGCCGGACGAAAAGGAGAGAGTGCCCGGCGTCGTGACGGTAAATGATCCGCCGCTGTGCGTGCCGCCGCCGCTCAGCGTCAGCGCGTTGCTGGCCGCGACCTGTCCGCTGTTGTTCAGCACCGCGCCGATGCTGCCGCTCGCGATTGCGTTGAGCGTCCCCTGGTTGTCGATCACACCTGATCCGGAGAGATTTCCGGTGAAGCTCAGCGTGCCGGTGTTCTGAAGCGTGCGGCTGTTGAGCGCGGTCGATCCGGAAATGCCGAGGATCTTCGTCGCGGGGTTGACCGTCTTCCCGCTACCGCTCATCGTGCCGCCGGACCAGGTGCCGCCGTTGTTCAGCGTCAGCGTGCCGCTGCCGCCGAGCGTGCCGCCAGTCATGGTGAAGGCATTGGCATCGCCAGTGGCGTTGAGCGTGGCCGTGCCAGCCGTGACGCTCAGCGTACCGACGCCGTTGACCGGGACGCCGACAGTCGCCGTGGCGCCATCGAACGACAGCGTGCCGGTGCCGCCGATCGAGCCACCGGCGGTCATAACGTGCGTACCGGACAAGAAGGAGAGAATGCCCGGCGCGGTGACGGTGAACAATCCGCTGTGCGTGCCGCCGCCGCTCAGCGCCAGCGCGTTGCTGGTGGTGACCTGTCCGCTGTTGTTCAGCACCGCGCCGATCATGCTGTTGGCGATTACGTTGAGCGTCCCCTGGTTGTCGATCAGGCCCGATCCGGAGATGCTTCCGGTAAAGCTCAGCGTGCCGTTGTTCTGAAGCGTGCGGCTGTTGAGCGTGACCAGTCCGGAAATGCCGAGCGTCTTCGTAGTGGGGTTGACCGTCGTCCCGCTGCCGCTCATGGTGCCGCCGGCCCAGGTGCCGCCGTTGTTCAGCGTGAGGATTCCGCTGCCGTCGAGCGTGCCGCCGCTCATCGTGAAGGCATCGGCCGACCCGTTGCCGTTGAGCGTGGCCGTGCCGGCCGTGACGTTCAGCGTGCCGACGTTTACCGGGATGCCGACCGTTGCTGTGGCGCCGCTGAACGACACAGTGCCCGTGCCGCCGATCGAGCCGCCGCCGCTCATGGAGTGCGTGCCGGACGAAAAGAAGAGGCGCGCCGGCGTCGTGACGCTGAATGAGCCGGTGTGCGTGCCGCCACCGGTCAGGACCAGGTCTATCGAGCTGCTATTCGCGACCTGTCCGCTGTTGTTCAGTACCGCACCGATGGTCCCGAAGCCGTTGATCGTCCCCTGGTTGTCGATCACGCCCGACCCGCCGAGAATTGCGCTGAAGGCCAGCGTGCCGTTGTTCTGAAGCGTGCGGCTGTTGATGGCCAGGCCCACCCCGGAAATGCCGAGGCTCTTCGTGGCGGGGTTGATCGTCGTCCCGCTGCCGCTCATCGTGCCGCCGGACCAGGTTCCTCCGTTGTTCAGCGTGAGGATCCCGCTGCCGTCGAGCGTGCCGCCGTTCATCGTGAACGCATTGGCCGACCCATTGGCGTTGAGCGTGGCCGTGCCTGCCGTGACGTTCAGCGTGCCGGCGCTGAGCGGGATGCCAACCGTCGCAGTAGCGCCGCTGAACGACAGCGTGCCCGTGCCGGTAATCGAGCCGCCGCCGCTCATGGAGTGCGTGCCGCCCGAAAAGGAGAGGTTTCCCGGCGCCGTGACGGTGAATGATCCGCTGTGAATACCGCCGCCGCTCAGCAACAGCGCGTTGCTGGTCGTGACCTGTCCGCTGTTGTTCAGCACCGCGCCGATGGTGCTGTTTCCCACGGTGTTGAGAGTGCCGTTGTTGGCGATCGTGCCCGATCCAAGGACATTTCCACCGACGCTGAGCGTGCCGTCGTTCTGAAGGATGCGGCTGTTGAGCGTGACCGGCGCGGAAATGCTGAGGCTCTTCGTAGCGGGGTTTATCGTCGTCCCGCTGCCGTTCATCGTGCCGCCCGACCAGGTGCCGCCGTTGTTCAGCGTCAGCGTGCCGCTGCCGCCGAGCGTGCCGCCGTTCATCGTGAATGCATTGGCCGACCCAGTGGCGTTGAGCGTGGCCGTGCCGGCCGTGACGCTCAGCGTGCCGGCGTTGTTGACCGGGATGCCGACCGTCGCTGTGGCGCCGCTGAACGACAGCGTGCCCGTGCCGCTGATCGAGCCGCCGCCGCTCATGGAGTGCGTGCCAGCCGAAAAGGAGAGGGTCGCCGGCGCCGTGACGGTGAATGACCCGCTGTGCGTGCCGCCGCCGGCGAAAGCGAGCGTGCCGCTGTCGACCGTCGATGTCCCCGACATCGTCACCGGGACGTCGATTTGGCTGAGTCCGGCCGTCGTGTTTTTCCAGATCGTGCCGTTGTTGGTGATGGAGCCGCCGCCCCCGCCGCCGTTGGTGAAGTCGCCGTCATTTGTGATGCTGAGCGTTTTGCCGGGGTCGATGGTCAAGCTGGCGCCGTTGGAGAACACGATCGCGTTCGAGCTGTCGAACACTACCGAAGCCTGAAGCTGGAGCGCGGCGCCATCGAGCAGGCAGTTGGGTGGGTCGGGATTGAATCTTGGGTTTGACGTGCTGTTCAGCACCCTCAGACCGCTGCCGGTGATCGTGCCGCCGGACCAGTTGAAATTGCCGCTCACGCGGACGGCGCCAGGGCCCGAAATCGCCCCAGCGAAGAGGTTCATGTCGGCCCAGGTAACGTCGACGCCGGCGCCGGCGTAGAGTGTCCCGAAGATGGAGAACAAGCCGCTGCCGATGACCGTCGGGGTGATGACCGTCGCGGTGCTGCTGAGGCTGAGCGTGCCTGAGCTGAGGGTGAGGCTCCCGCCGGAGGCGAAGGAGAGCGTACCGGCGTCGTTGACCGTAGGGTTGCCGCTCATAGTGAACGTGCCCGTACTGATGTCGAGGGTCGCGCCGGAAGCGAGGATTAAGGTCCCCGGCCCGATCACCGCTGGGCTCCCTGCCGCCGCGAACGTGCCGCTGGAGAGGTTGAGGGCCGCGCCGGATGAGATCGAATACGTACCGTGGGCGACCCCGCCGCCCGTGAGCACGAGCGTGCCGGAGTCCACCTCGATCATCGCGCCGTTGCCGTTGTTGACGTGGAAGTTGATTGTCGCACTGCCGCTGCCGGCGCTCTTCTTGATCAGGCCTCCGCTCGGGTTGCTGACGAAAGGCGCTCCTCCCTCGTCATTGACGTCGTGGTCGGTCTGAATGTCGATGATGCCGAAGTTGTTGATATGGCCGCCGCAGCCGAAGTGGTTGCCCGCCTGGATGGTGTCCAGGAAGTTGATGGTGCCGGAGTTGTTGGTGTCGCGCATGAGGCGGGAGGAGTTGACCGTCCCCCAGAACTGCAGCAGGCCGCCGCTGTCAATGGTCAGGGGCCCGGGGCCGTCGAGCGTGCCACCAAAGATTTCGACCGTGCCGTCGATGACCAGGCTTCCGGGGCCGTCGATGTTCGAGCTGTTCAGCCACAGCGAGCCGCCGGCGTCGACCGTGCTCGAGTTGTTCACCGTAAGAAGTTGGCCGGCCTGGATCAGAAGGGTCGCGCCATTCTGGACGGTAATGCTGTTGACGGTTGTCGTGACATTGAGGCGGACCGTACCCGTACCGGCATTGGCAATGATGACGTCATCACCACTAGTGGGCACCGCGTTGCCACTCCAGTTGGCGGGATTGCTCCAGAACTCGCTGCTGCCCCCGGCGGTGTAGGTCCTCGTCGCGCCGAAGGCGGGTCGGGAAAGGGCGGCCATCGCCAACAGCACGACGGCGCGCAAAAGCACACGAATGGGGATATTCATGGACCGGGTCCTATTTGTACTAATTGCTGAAGGATCAGTATAAGACTATTTTCTACTTCATCCCATAAATTATTCGCACAGTGACCGTTCTGCCGTTCTGCAGGACGCTCGGCAACGTCTCGGAGCCGGCCGCCCAGTACTGCTTATTGAAGAGGTTGTCTGCGGCGACCTGCATCGCCACCTTCGGCAGAATGTCCCGGTACGTCAGGGCCACCGAGGTCGTCGAGTACGCACCGACCTGATTGCCGAGGTAGTCGGGATTGTTGATGAACGCCGTGCCGTGGCCGATCTTGCGGCGGCTGGAGTAATGGGTGCGGATGGCCGCCGTCAGCCGGCCCCATTCGACATCGGTGCCGAGGTTGAGCTGATTCGTGGCGATGTTCGGGACCCTCACCACTTCGGTGACCTTCGGATCGGCGGCATTCGCGTCGGCCCCGGCGGGGATGCGCTGCACCGGCTGCACGTGTGTGAAATTCGCCCAGATCTCCGCGGCGGCAATCCTGTGGCGTGCCGTCACCTCCAGGCCGCGGACGCTTATCCTGTCCCGATTCTGGTTCTGGAAGCACGGATCGGGGCAGGTGTCGGAGGAGGGAAGATGCGTCAGGGCGATGACGCCGCTGTAATGGGCCTGGTAGGCAGAGAGCTGCACGGAGGTCAGCTCGCTGCTCTCCCATCCGGCGCTGACCTCGGCGTTGCGCACCCGTTCCGGACGCAAGCCGAAGTTGAGCGCCGACTGCCCCAACTCGTTGGGAAAGACATAGCCGCCGAATTTTTCTGTGTCCGTCGGATCCTTGAACGCTTCCGAATAAATCGCTTTCAGGACGAGATGCCGGCGTCCAGGCGTATAGATCACTCCCAGCCGGGGCGTGAAGAGAGTGCCGAAGCCGGAGGCAGCGCTCTCGGCACTATTGTTCAATTCGTTGTGGCTGAGACGTCCCGCGGCGATGAATCGAAGCGACGGCCGCGGCTTCCACGAGCCTTGTCCCCAAAGCGCCGCATCGGTGTGGTAGTTGTGGGCGGAAAGGATGGCGGGGTCGCCGTTGGAGAATTGGTCATATTGGCTCTGGATCGTGCTTTTCGCGAATTCGAGGCCGGTCACACCGCTCAGGGTCTCCGACGGCTGCCAGTCGAAGCTGACCTCATTGCGGATCTGCGTCGAAAGAGCCCTGCCGTTGATGCGAAAGAGGATGCCGTCCGCCGGCGGGCAAACCCGCGCGCCGCACGTCCGGGGAAAGAGATCCCCCGAGTTCAGGTTCCCGTTCGCATAGATGGCCATGTCATCGAACTCCGACGACTGCCGGTCGATGCTCGATTGGAGGTAGCGCGTGAAGATGTTCAGCGTTCCCGCCGGCAGCCGGAGCGAATAGCGGAGATAGAGCGCGGTCTGTTCCGGCGTGTAGGTGGTGCTGCCGCCGAAGAATCTCGCGCCGTACGCGGAAGCGACCCCCTCCTGGCTTCGCCACGACTGCAGGCCGAACGTCAGATTGGAGACCTGGACCTTGGCGTTGACGCCCCAGTTCTTGGCCCGGTCATTGAACCCGAGGCCGTTGCTCTTGATGAAGGAGATATCGAGCTGCCGGGCGAGCTGGATCCCCGCGCTATCGACGCCCTTCAGCGTCGGTAGCGCCGCATAGTCCAGATTGCGATACGTGTAGTCCCAGGTGTCGAACGCCGAGAGGTCACGCTCTTTGCCGTCCTGATAGCGGCCGGCGACGGACCAGGTCACGGTGCCGCCGCCGGTGATGCCCGCCGCGGTCATGTCGACTGCGCCGCTGCCGTAACCGCCGGCGGTCACGTGTCCGGCCAGACCGAAGCCTTTGTTCTCGCCGGCGAGTGCGGTGGCGTCCTTGGTGATGACGCTGATCACGCCGGTGTAGGCGTTCGCGCCGTACATCGTCGAGGCTGGCCCGTAAATGATCTCGACGCGGTCGATGTTCGTGAGCGGGTATTGCCGCGACAGGTATTGAGTGCCCTGGGTCAAGTCGTTCTGCTCGACGCCGTCGACCAGCAGGAGGAGCCGGCTGTTGAATGGGTCGTAGTAGCCGCGCTGGTAGATGTGCGAGTAGATGTCGCCGTTGGTGCGGTTGACGTCGAAGCCTGGGAGGTCGTGGAGGAGCTGCTCGAGGTCGAGATAGCCGCGGCGCTCGATCTCGTCGCCGGTGACGACGACGACGGTGGCCGGCGCCTCGCGCGCGCTCTCGCTCGTCTTCGACACGGAGGTGACCTGCGTGGTCTGCTCCTCGCGGTGCACCTGTGCGATCAGCGCGGCGAAGCGGGGGGAGCCTGCAGCGTCGTCGAAGCCGGGCTCCAGGCGGAGAAGCTTCGAGACCTCCTTCCGCGCTTCGTCCGGCCGCTCCTGGTACATCAACGCCCGGGCCAGCAGCGACTGCACCTGCACGGCCATCGTCCGCGAGAGCTTCCCGCGGCACCCATCGCGGAGGAGGCTGACCGCCTGCGCGAAGTCGCTGCTGTCGTAGGACTTCTGCGCTTCCGCCAGCGCCGCCGGGCACGGGCTCTCCGCCAGCACGACTGGCGGAAGAAGGAAGAGGACGAAGACGGCCAGCAGAGAGCGGCGTCTCAATTCAAGCCCAGCCTTGGATCGGTGCAGGGATTCGTCTCACGGTATTGCTCATCGGTGTAGCGGCTCCACATTTCTTCGGTCAGAGGTTGGAGGTTTGTGCGGCAAAGGTCGGCGGCGAGGATGTCGCTGCGCGCGGAGGAGATGTGGATCGACGGCTCTTTGCCGCCGGAGATGACACGGCTGCCGTCGGAGCTCCACGCTACCGCCCAAACCCATCCCTCCTGGCGAGGGATGACTCTGGGAAGAGCCGCCGGCTTGTCGATGTGCCACAGACGGATCGTTCCGTCGGAGCTGCCCGAGGCCAGCGTGTCGCCGCGCGGACTGAAGTGGAGCGAATTGACGCTGGCGGTGTGGCCGGAGAAGGTGATCTCCCTCCCCTGCCCCAGCGGCCAGGCGACGATGCGGCCGTCCGCTTTTCCGCACAGCAGCGCCGCGCCGTCGGGCTTGAAGGCCAGGCTGCGGATGTCGAGCGCGTCTTTGCAGACGTTGCGCGGCTGCTCGCCCGGCTTGGCGCCGTCCCACAGCAAGGCCCCGGAGGGCTGGCTGGCCGCGACGCTCCTGCCGTCAGCGCTCCAGGCGACGGCGCGGACACTGTTCTTGTTGTCCGTCGCGCGCAAGGTCACCGGCGCGGCCGGATGGAGCGGATCCAACAGCACCACGGCGCCGTCGAGATTTCCGGCGGCGAGCAGCAATCCGGAGGGCCGGAAGGCGATGGACGTCACTGCCGCCTTGCCGGCGGTGAGCTCCTGCGGCGGCGCGCCGGCTTTGTGCAGGTCCCAAATCAAGATCTTCCCGTCGTTTGTGCCGGCGGCGAGGAGGTTGTCCCTCACTGCCAGCGTGCGGACGGGGCCGGCGAGTTGTGCGACCACTTTCGGGGCCAGCCACTGATTGCGGTCGAGGTCGTGACGGGAGATCTGGCCGCTCTCGTCGCCTGCGAAGATGGTGCGGCCGTCGGGCGAGAGGGCGATCGAGAGCGCGCCGTTCTTCTGCGGCAGCTTCTGCACGGTGTGTACCGGATAGCGCGCGCCGACCGCGTGCATGGCCGCAAAGAGCTCGGGATCGTCGGGATCGCCGCCGTTCTCGCGGTTCAGGCGGTAGGCCTCGAGCACGAGGCCGAGGTCGACGGTGCGTGCTTCGCGCGACGTCAGGGCCAGCGCGCGGGACGCGGAGAGGTGGCGAAGCGTCTGTGCGCGGGTGCGCTGCTCGTTCGCCTGATCCTTCTGCGCGACCGCCTCGCCGCGGGCGGCCTCCGCTTCTATGGTCTTGGCGCGCGCCTCGCGCTCGTTGGCCAACGCCTTCTGCTGTTCGGTCTCCGCGCGCTGCCGTTCGCTGTTGGCGCGCTCGCTCTGCTGCATCGCGATCTGCGATTGCGTCTCGGCGCGGAGGCGCTGCTGTTCGGCCTTCTCGCGCTCCTGGTCCGCCTTCTCACGCTCCTGGTCCGCCACGGCATGTGCCGCGACCGCCTGGCGTTTCTCTGCCTCGGCGCGCGCTTTCTCCGCCTGCACGCGCTTTTGCGCGGAGAAGACACGGTCGCGATCCTCCTCCGCCTGGCGCTCGGCACTCTGCGCCGCGGTCTTCTGCCGCAGGGCGGCATAGCCGAGGCCCATCATGGCCAGGAAGGCGATCGACAGCACGGCGATGACGGCGCGCGCCTGCCGCAGCGCTCGCCGGCGGCGCGTCTCGCGCTCCTGCGCCTTGCGGTCGCGCTCCTCTCTGCTGGCGTCGAGAAAAGCCATGGCCCGCGCGAACGACGGGTCGTAGCGCTCGGCCCACTGCGCCGTGGGCTGCTCCTTCTCGCGCCAGGTGAGCGCAAACTGCAACTCCGGATCGCGCCACAGCGCGATCAATCCCTGCTCGTGCCGTTGCGCGGCCTGGGCGAGGTCGAGATAGAGCTGGCCGGAGCGCGCTTCGTCGTCAGCCCACTGCGACAGCCGCTCCCAAATGCGCATGAGACTTTCGTGAGCGACGTCGAGGATGGAGCTCTCCTCGAGCTCGACCCCTTCGGGCGGCATGAGGAAGGAGCGTCCGGCCTTGCGGAAGCTCTTGGCGGCGCGCTCGACTTCGATGAGGCCGGCCTGCGTCACCGCGCAGATCTCACGGACCGGCGCGGGACGCCGCACGCCGCGCGGATCCGACCCCTTGTCGGTCAGCGCCTTGAACATCTTCTCGGCGATCAGTTGTCCGAGGGCATCGAGCTCGCCGAAGGCCTCCTCGGCGTGCCGCGACAGCGCCTCGCGCATCGTGCCGATGTCCTCGTAGTGGCGAAGGTCGAGCGGCTCGCCGCGATGGCGGTCCGACTGCCATCGCTCCCATGTCCGCATCAGCGCGTGCTGCAGGATCGGGAGCTGATCGGGATCGTCGCCGACGTCGTTGAGGAGCCGCGACACCAGGCGCGGCGCGATCTTCACTCCTCCGACCGCAACCGGGCCGGTGATCGCCAGGCGCAGCTCATCCCGCGTCATCCGCGGCACGAGGTAGATCCCTTCGTTGACGACCTCCGGCAGCGTGCCGAACGCCATGCAGTCGCCGATGAAGTCGGAGCGCATGGTGATGGCGACGTAGACCGGCAGCTCGCTCTCGCGCGCGGCCAGGAGGAGCTTGACGAAGGCCGCGGCATCCTCGGCGCCTTCCGCGCGCCGGCTGCTCTTGTAGCGGAAGAGCTCTTCGAACTGGTCGGCCAGGACCAGGACGTTGCCGGCGACGTGCGACTGGCGAACGCATTCAATGAGACCGAGACTGCTGGCACGCAGGGTGGTCTCGAAGGAAGCGCGCATCAGGCGTTCGTCGTCACCGCCGCCGAGGGCCTCGGGAGCGCTGAGCGCCGCAGCCAGGTTGCCGAGGGGATCCTCGCCGGGCCGCATGATGGCCACACGCCACCGCGAGCCGGCACTCGCCATCGCGCCGCCGTGAAGGCTGGGAATGAGACCGGAACGGACGAGCGACGACTTCCCGCTGCCCGAGCGTCCGAGGATGGAGAGGAATCGCGTGGTGCGCAGTCTCTTCAGGAGCTCGTCGGTCTGACGCTCGCGTCCGAAGAAGAGATAGTCCTCGTCGGGCTCGAACGGGCGCAGTCCGGGAAAGGGGTTGACGCCGGCGTCATCGCGCTCGATGACGATGTGCGCGGAGCTCTCATACCGCTTGGTCATGACGATGCCCCCCTCGCTTTGGCGATCTCGCCGAGCAGCGGAGCGAGCACCGAGGGGTCGAAGCCGTTGGCCGGCTCACGGATCAGCATCCCCTCGTGCGTGCGGAAGCGCTCCTTCTGCGGCGTGGCCGGCGCGCCGATGTAAATGGCGCGGGCCAGCGACGGCTTCTCGCGCTCGAGGGCCGTGCTTTTTTGCAGCTCGCGCACTTTCCGGCGCAGCCATAGCTCGTCGCCGGCGCCGTAATAGAGAAGCACGACGTCGCAGGAACGAAGGTTTTCCTCGTGCTCCAGCCGCGCCTGCGCCTCGTCTTCGTCGAAGAAGGGAAGGATGACCTCGAAGCCCTGCGCCGAACAGGTAGTCTTCGAGCGGCCGCGTGGCCTCCGAATCCTGCTGGTCGCAGAGGATGTAGACGCGGAGATGCTCCTGCCCCTCCGGCGCGGCGGCCGCTTTCACGATCGCAGGCGCAGGCGGTGCAAGCTTCTGGTAGATGAGCGTTTTCAGCTCTTCGACCGGAACTTCCAGCAACTCCGCCGAGGCGTGTACCGCGGGACTCGTCCGCAGGTGCTGCACGAAGCTCCGCTGGCGCTCGTCTTCGATCTCCAGCCCCTGCGGGAGCCAGATGATGCTCGACAGCGCGCCGCCCGCCGCGGCCTCCGAGGCAAGCGCCTGCTGCCGCTCGACGACCGACTGCGTAGCTCCTTCCGGCACGACGCCGTAGTTGCGCCCGATGAGATGGATCGAAACCTTGCTGCGGAGGAGCTGCTCGCGCACGAGCGCGTCGAGCTCCGGAGCGACGAGTGGTAGCGCGCGGTCGGGAAGCACTTCGTAGCCGTTGCGGATCAGGTCGCGCTTGATCCCCTCCCGCGGCTCGCGCAAGTCATAGCTCGTCTCCGCGAGGAAGACCGTCCCTTTCGACGCTGCCGCCACCTCGATCACGTCTCCGCTGTTCGACATCAGGTCGAGGAGCTGGGCGATGTCGTATGCGAGATCGTCGAGCTTGGTCATGAAGGCGCGCTCTTTGCCGCCATACTCCTGCGACAACTCCCTCGGCCGGCCGCCGTCGTCGTAGACGAAGAACTCGTAACCGAGCATCGGCTGGACTTGCTCGGGGAGCCGCTCGCGGCTGACCGGCGTCTTCACGACTTTGAAGATGCGCGCCTTGTCTCCGATGCGGACGCCTCCGGAGTGCTCCGCGGCAAGGCAGAACGCGTTCAACTCGCGGAGGCACCACTCCGACTGCGCGTAGCGCGGCGAGAGGACCGACACCAGCACCGCAATGCGCGGGAAGCGCTCGAGGATCGTGTCGGCGAAGATGTCGTTGCCCTGTAGCTTCAGATCGCGCCAGATCTTCGGCTTCTCCCCCCGCATCTGGCCCACACGGATCTCCAGCAGCCGGTGCAGTTCCGAGATCCACCCATGCTCCCCGGCGATGAGCGCTTCGTCGTCGAGGTGAGCGTAGCTGATGAAGAAGTCGTGCTCGAACATTGCGCGCGATGACGTCCGCTACCTCCGGTGCCCGAGCCGGCCGGTCACCAATTGTTTTGCCGGCGGAATGACCTGGCGGGCGTCGTTCACAAAGTCGAGGTTCGCCCAGTCGATCAAACGCAGCATCGGCGATACTCCGCCACTGTCCCTCGCCCTCAGTGGCGGAGCAGACACAGCGGCAGACACACGTTCTCCGGAATTCCTCAATTGCCGATTACCCGAAGCAACTCTCTGATGATAGGAGTGACGCAGAGACCGAAATCCCTACCTATCGTCAAAAACTTGACGAGCGGACTCAGCTCTGTCCTTTGTATCCCTTTCGGCGCCTGCTCCATCAGCCCTCACTCACCACCGAGCTCGGTTTCCAACCGTCGTCGTGGCGCACATGGCACCACCATCAAACACATCCCGCGAAGCGCGGGGTCTCACCCCGCGAAGCGCAGGGTCGCCGTCGAAGCCGGCGTGAGAACCGTAGCCCCCAGCTTCAGCTCATTGCGGCTTCAGCCGGGGGTTCGGGATAACATCAATGTTTCGAGCCCGCTTCAGCGGGCGATAGGAGAGGTTTGCGAGGCTTCGGCGAGGCGCATCGTCGACCAAATGCCGGAAGGAAGAGAAAAGAGAAGAACGGAACGGCAGCTCGCATCCCCCGAATACGTCGGGCCGTGTTGGATTCAGTTCTACCGCGGGTAGCTCGGCACGCCGGAAGTTGACTCTCAGATGTGACCCGAGCTCTTCTCGAGACCGCGCCGACTGTGTTTGTGCCGCACGGAATCAGTTTTGTTTGAGGGGGCCAGACCACCAAATCCGATCGATCGCCCCTCTCCCAACGAAGTGGGGAGAGGGAGACACGGAGCGAAGCGCAGTGCGGGTGAGAGGCTCGAGTTGAGGCCGTTGGCGATGTCTCCTGCGCGCGTGGACTCCACCTGCCTGCAAGCAATCAACCCGCTTCACATTGTGCTCCGGCCGGTTCCACGTGTGTTCCGGGCGGAGCACATTAGAGACCCTGGGATCGCGAGCGTCCCGCAATCCCAGGCCGCCGAAGCCTCAAGTCAACCAGCGGGCCGCCGGCGCTACGTGATCAAAACCCCTGGTCCTTGTGCTCGCCGAAGGTCTCTTTCAGCTTCCCCACAATCTCCCCTACCGTGCAATCCTGACGGACGCAGCCGACGATGAACGGCATCAGGTTGCGGCCGTCGCGAGCGGCGGCATCGAGGGATGACAGTGCGGTAGGCACGTCGCCGGTGCGATGAGCGCGGAAGGCGCGGAGGCGGTCCACCTGATCGCGTTCGACGCGTTCGTCGATCTCCATGATTGGCAGGACGGCAGAGCCGTCGTCGACGAACTCGTTTACGCCTACGACGATGGCGGTCTTCTCCTCGAGAGCGCGCTGGGCTCGATAGGCGGACTCGCCGATCTCCTGCTGGACGAAGCCGGACTCGATGGCATCCCGCGCGCCGCCCATGGCGTCGATACGCTCGATCAGAGCGCGCGCCTCACGCTCGATGTCGAGCGTGCGCGACTCGATCTCGTACGAGCCAGCCAGCGGATCGGCATAGCGCGTCACGCCGGTCTCGTGCGCCAGGACTTGCTGTGTGCGCAGAGCGATCTTTGCCGACTCCTCGGTCGGCAGGGCCAGCGCTTCATCGCGCGAGTTCGTGTGCAGCGACTGGCAGCCGCCAAGCACTGCCGCCATGGCTTGATAGGCCACACGAACGACGTTGTTCTCAGGCTGTTGCGCCGTCAGCGTCGAACCTGCCGTCTGCGCGTGGAAGCGGAGCGCCAGCGACTTCGGGTCCTTCGGCGCGAAGCGTTCGCGCATCAGTTGCGCCCACAGCTTGCGCGCGGCGCGGAACTTGGCCACTTCTTCCAGAAAGTCGTTGTGGGCGTTGAAGAAGAAGGAGACCCGCGGCAGGAAGGAGTCGATGTCCAGTCCGCGATCCACGGCCGCCTGCACGTACTGCAATCCGTTCGCGAGCGTGAATGCCACCTCCTGCACCGCCGTCGATCCGGCTTCGCGGATGTGATAGCCGGAGATGGAGATCGTGTTCCAGCGCGGCACTTCCTTCGCACAGAACTCGAAGACGTCGGTGACGAGGCGGAGCGACGGAGAGGGCGGGAAGATGTACGTTCCCCGCGCCGCATACTCTTTGAGAATGTCGTTCTGAATCGTGCCGGAGAGCGCCGTCCAGGCGATTCCGTGTCGTTCGGCGACAACCAGGAACAGCGCCAGAAGGATCGCTGCCGGCGCGTTGATGGTCATCGAGACCGACACGCGGTCGAGCGGGATGCTGTTGAACAACTGCTCCATGTCGTCGATCGAGTCGATGGCCACGCCCACGTTGCCCACCTCGCCGCGCGCCCGCGGATCATCGGAATCCATCCCGATCTGCGTGGGGAGGTCGAACGCCACCGAGAGGCCTGTGGTACCGCGCTCGAGCAGATAGCGGTATCGTTTGTTCGATTCCGCGGCGGTGGAGAAGCCGGCATATTGGCGCATCGTCCAGAGTTTGCCGCGGTACATCGACGCCTTGGGACCGCGCGTGTACGGATAGCGTCCCGGCTCGCCGAGGTCCGTGGCAGCGTCGAAATGACGTTCGGCGAGATCGTCTGCATCGAAAAAGAGTTTCCCGTCTGGCATTGCGGCAATGATAGCGGTCGCACTGCGCCCGGTCGGTATAATTCACCCCCTTTTGCGCACCCCTCGATCATGAGTGTCAGCGGTAACCTCAAAACGATGCTGCCGGGCGATCTGCTCCAGTGGCTCAGCCTCGGTCAGAAGACGGGCACGCTCTTCCTCAACAACAAGGGGATCGAGAAGAGGATTTTCTTCCGCAACGGCCGCGTGATCTCCTCCGCCTCGAACGATCCGCGCGAATACCTCGGCCAGTTCCTCATGAGCCACGGCTACATCACCGAGCAGGAGCTGATGAAGGCCATGGAGGTTCAGGCACAGTCCCGGATCCTGCTGGGCAAGATCCTGGTGATGATCGACGTGATCGCCGAAGAGGACCTGCAGCGCCTCATGCGCCTCAAAGCCGAGGAGGAGATCTACGACATCTTTCTCTGGAACGAGGGAGAGTTCCGGTTCGTCGACGATGAGCTGCCGCAGATGGAGATGATCCCGCTGCAGGTCGACGTCACCGGCCTGATCATGGAAGGGACGCGCCGCGTCGATGAATGGAACCGCATCCACACGCTGATCGCGCACGAGGCCCTCGTGCCGACGATCACGAAAGAGGTTCCGGAGGATGAGTTGGAAGATGACGCCCAACGGACGGTCGTCAACGCCATCGACGGCAAGCGCTCGCTCGCGGAGTTGGTGCTCGAGAGCCGTTCGTCGTCGTTCAACGTGGCCTCGACGGTCTACCACCTGGCTCGCGAGGGCTACGTAAAACTTGCGGACCCGACCGCGGTTGAAACGCCGGAGGTGAAGCCGCCAGAGGAGCCCGCTCCGTTCGAGGACTCCTCGGAAGACGACGAGATCGTGGGGCTCATCACCCGCGCTCAGCATTCGCTCCGCGGCCGCGAGTACGAGAAAGCGCAACGCCTTCTCAAGGCGGCCGAAAATCTCGACCCCACGAATTCGCGCGTGCGCAACGCCATCAAAGGCGCCGAGGCCGCCATCATGTCCGACCTGCGCAGCCAGGGCCTGCACGACTCCAAAGTGCCACGCGTCGCCAAGGCTCTTGAAGAGATCACGCAGATGAACTTCACCCCAAACGAGGGCTTCATGCTCTCGCGCATCAACGGCCAGTGGGACCTCGGCTCGTTGATCAAGATCTCCCCCATCCGCGAGCCGGACGCGATGCTGATCTTTTACAAGCTGTGGAAGGAGGGGATCATCGCGCTGGATTGAGGTAGCGATCAGTAGATCGGTGATCGGTGATCGGTGATCAGAACACTTCGGCCCGCAGAAGTTACGCGTGATCGGTGGATTGGAGTCCTGATCCACTATCCACTGATCCACTGATCCACTGATCCACTGAACCCTGATCCACTGAACCCTGATCCACTGATCCCTGATCCACGATCAACTGATCCACATCACTTCCACTCGTCGATCATCTTCATGAACTCGCCGAAGAGGTGGAACGAGTCATGTGGCCCCGGTGCGGCCTCAGGGTGGTACTGCACGGCCACGACCGGCTCGCGGCGGTGACGAAAACCCTCCAGCGTCTGGTCGTTGAGGTTGATGTGTGTCGGCTCGACGTCGCTGTCGTTGAGTGAGTCGGGATCGACGGAGAAGCCGTGGTTCTGCGCGGTGATCTCGACACGGCCCGTGCGCAAGTCCTTGACCGGATGATTTCCTCCTCGGTGGCCGAACTTCAATTTGTAGGTTCGTCCGCCGAGCGCAAGACCGAGAAGCTGGTGGCCGAGGCAGATGCCGAAGATCGGCACCTTGCCGATGAGATGGCGGATGTTTTCCTGCGCGTACGTCACCGGCTCGGGATCGCCGGGACCATTCGACAACATCACGCCGTCGAAACGTTGCGCCAGGATCTCGTCGGCGTGCGTGGTCGCGGGATAGACGGTCACGTCGCAGCCTTCCTGCGACAGATGCCGGAGAATGTCGCGCTTGACGCCGTAGTCGTAGAGAGCAATCCGCTTCGTCGCGTTCGCCGGCGGCTCGTCGAACGTGTACGGGCGCAAGGCGGTCACGCGCTGCACGAGGTCGAGACCACTCATCGACGGAGCTTTGCGGAGCTCTTCGACGACGCTGCCGGCCGCGCGGGCGCTCTCGCTGGTGATCATTCCGCGCATGGCACCCTGGTTGCGGATCCTGCGCGTCAGCGCGCGCGTGTCGATCCCCTGAATGGCCGAGATGCCGTTTCGCGCGAAGTAATCGGCCAGCGACATCTCCGAATGCGCATTCGACGGCTCGGCGATGGCATCGCGGACAACGAACCCCGCCACCTGCGGCTGTTCGTTCTGCGCAACCGCGGCTTCGATGCCGTAGTTTCCGATGTGAGGATAAGTCATCACCACGATCTGAAAGCGGTACGACGGATCGGTGGCAATCTCCTGGTATCCAGTCAGCGAGGTGTTGAACACGACTTCGCCGATGGTCTCGGCCGTCGCACCGAACGGCTCTCCGTCGTACACAGTTCCATCTTCGAGAATGAGTCTGGCGGGCATCGGGGGCGGATTATAGCTGCGCGTTGCGCGTTGTCTGCGCATTCGCGCGTTATCTGCGCATTCGCGCGTTGTCTGCGCATTCGCGCGTTGTCTGCGGCCTGCGGCTGGCGTTGCCTGCGCCCAGCGCGTAGCGTTGGAGATCAACGCCCCAAGGGCAAGCAACGGGCTACGCGCAGATAACGCCCGAAGGGCAGACAACGCGCCACGCGCAGATAACGCCCGAAGGGCAAGCAACGCGCCACGCGCAGATAACGCCAGCCGCAGGCCGCAGACAACGCGCGAATGCGCAGACAACGCCCGAAGGGCAGACAAGCGCCACGCGCAGATAACGCCCGAAGGGCAGACAACGCGCTACGCGCAGCAAGAACTACTCATGCCGCAACGCCTCCACCGGATTCAACAACGACGCGCGCAGTGCCGGCAGGATCGTGGCGCCGAAGGAGACGATCAGGGAGAACGCGGCGATGATGGTCAGATCGATCGGGCGTGTCACGAAGGGGATCGACGAGACGAAATAGACCTGCGCGATCTCGGGGGGAAAGGAGACGAGGTTGTAGCGCGTGATCACCCAACAAACTGACACGCCCAGCAGCATCCCCGTGGCGGTACCGATGAAACCGACCATCGTCCCGTACCAGACGAAGATCCGGCTCACCATCGCCGACTCCGCTCCCATCGACGACAGGATGCCGATTTCTTTCCGCTTCTCGTGAACCGTCATGATCAGCGTCGAGACGATGTTGAAGGTCGAAACGAAGACGATAAGACCGATGACGATGAAGAGCACCAACTGCTGGATCTTCAGCATCGAGAAGAGTTGTTTGTTCATGTCGCGCCAGTCGCTGACCGCGTAACGATGATCGGTGCGCTTGTCGATGGCACGGGAGACGGCCTCCAGATCTGCGCCGGGGACGAGCTTCACCTCGAGCAGGTTGGCAGAACCCGGCGCATTGAGCAGCGACTCGGCCTCTCGTAAATCGATGAATAGCCAGCGCGCGTCGAACTCATAGAAACCGGTGTCGAAGACGTTCGTCACCACAAACGACGCCGTACGCGGCATGAAGCTTCCGCTGTCTTCCGTCGGAACCGTGATGCTGATCGATTGCCCCTTCGTCACCCCTAGCTTCGTGGCCAGATAGCGGCCGATCGCTACGCCCCGCTCCCCTTCCGCGGTATTGAAGGCGCTTCGCGGACCGGCGATCTTCGCGATCATCGGCGAGTCCTTCGCCCGACCCGGCTCGATTCCCTTCAGCATCGTCTCCGTACCAGTCGAGCTTCGCTCCGTCGTGACGAGCGCGCTCTTGAACAGCACCGGAGCAGCCTCGGCCACCCCCGGAGTGACGCGCACCACCTCAACGACTCGGCCGGTGTCCGGCATCGGCCCGCCGACGGAGTAAACGAAGATCTCCGCGTTCCCTCCGAGCAACTTCTTCTGCAAGTCTCCGCGGTAACCGGTCATCAACGCCATCGAGATCACCAACGCCATCACACCGATGACGAGCCCCAGTACGGAGACAAACCCGACCGCCGAAACAAGGCGATCAGCCGGCCGCCGAAGGTAGCGCCAGGCGATCTGTCGGGAGAGGTTCACGCTGCGTAGTGTATGGGGTGTATGGGGTGTGGGGTGTGGGGTGTGGGAGGTGGGAGGTGGGGTGTGGGCTGTGGGAGGTGGGCTGTGGGCTGTTCGGACCTCGGCGGGCGGACAACAGCGAATGTTGAATGTTCAATGTTGAATGTTGAATGTTGAATGAACGGGGGAGGGGACATTCAACATTGAACATTCAACATTCAACATTGCCTTTGATCTCCCCGCTCCCACTCCCCACATCCCACTCCCGCTCCCCCCCGCTCCCCCCCACCTCCCACCTCCCACTCCCCACCCCCGACACCCATGAAGTACGATCCCCTCCAATGAGCACGTCAACCATTCACGGTCGCGCCATCATCGTCGACGGCCACTGCGACACTCCTTACCGGCTCATCCGGCAGAACCTGCATCTGGACGAGCAGGATCCGGAGGCGCAGGTCGATCTGAAATCGCTGCGCGAGAGCGGCATCACCGCGTCGTTCTTCGCCGCGTACGTGCCGCCGTTCTATGCCGGCCGGGGAGCAGCGCAATTCGCCTTTCGCCTCATCGATCTGATTCACGGTGAAGTGCGGAGGAACCCGGGCGTCCTGACATTCTGCAACAACGCCGCCGGCATTCGACAGGCCAAAGCCGATGGCAAGACCGCCATCATGATCGGCGTCGAAGGGGGCCACGCCATCGAGGATTCGCTCTCGATCCTCCGCGATCTCTACACTCTCGGTGCCCGCTATCTCACTCTCACCCACGTCAACACGAACAACTGGTGCGATTCCTCGGGCGATGCCGGACGGCACAATGGGCTGACCGATTTCGGCCGCGAGGTCGTCCGCACGATGAACGACCTCGGCATGATCGTCGACATCTCCCACGTCTCCGACGCAGCCTTCTACGCCGTTCTCGAGACCACGCGCGTGCCGATCGTGGCCACGCACTCCTCATGCCGCGCCCTCTGCCGCCATCCCCGCAACATGACTGACGACATGCTCCGTGATCTCGCGAGGAACGGCGGCGTCTGCATGATCAACTTCTTCTCCGCCTTCCTCAGCGATGCGGTGGCGCAGGCGATCATGAATTCTCAGAAGCGTCCGCGCGAGGAATCGGCCGGCGGCACCGAGGAGATGCCGAACGACAGTACCGACTGGGATAGCTACGTCGAGTGGTTCAACACCCTCGGCTCGCCTCAAGCGACGCTCGACGACGCCGCCGATCACATCCTTCACGCCGCCGAGGTGACCGGCATCGACCACGTCGGTATCGGCAGCGACTTCGACGGGGTCCCGGCGCTCCCCATCGGTCTGCAAACCGCCTCGGGACTCCCACTCCTGACCGAACGTCTGCTCGAGCGGGGTCTCTCGGATACGGATGTCGAAAAGATCCTCGGCGGCAACTTTCTCCGCGTCTTCGAACAGATCGAAGCGGGGCGCAGGTCAGGATAAACTTCGCGTATGGCCAACGACGTACAACAACTTCGCGATCTGGCGCGGGCGTTCTGGGCAGGGCAGCCGGTCGAATGTCCGAAGCACAAAGGCGTGATCATGACCGGCAGCTTCGCGCAGACGACCTTCTCCGACCACATCGTTCTCGCTTGCCCCAAGGGCAAAGAGTCGATCACCATTCCGCAGCGGCCGCGGCAGATGGAGTTTCACCGCCAGCAGGTGGAAGGATTCCTCGAGAACATCGAACGGGGGGATGCCAACCTCTGCTACCGCTGTCAGTCCGAGCTGGTGGTCGAGTCTGCTGAGAACCCGACCACCGGGCTCGCCGAATACTCCTTCATCTGCGTGCGATGCCTCTCATACGGGACCTGGAACGGCCAGACCGCCGAGCTCGCTGCCATCGATCAGTAAATATTTTCGTGTAGAGGGGTAGGGAACGACGCCTTTCCGTCACTCCTCTATTGGATGAAGTCCGCACACGCGATGGCGTTTGAGACGTACGACTGGGTCGACACCACGAATCTGTCGACACTTGTGGCCAACTTTGCCCGCATCCACATGCTGCTGTCCATCTTCGACGGCGACCCGCAGAAATGGATCGAGTTCCTCGAATGGAACGGAACTGTCGAGGAACGCCGGCGCGACATCCCCTTCGCCGAGAAGATCAAACGCCGCATGATCGAAGATCCACGCTACATCGACCGGCTCAGGCAAGTCGTGCTGGATTTTGCGACGTTGGTGTAGTGCTGCGCTTCGCGCGTTGTCTGCGCGTTGCGCGTTGTCTGCGCGTTGCGCGTTTCCCCACGATATCAAGCCCGACATGCTCGCCGCCGGCTACCAAACAACGCCCGAGGGCAGACAACGCGCAACGCGCAGACAACGCGCGAAGCGCAGACAACGCGAAGCGCAGACAACGCGAAGCGCAGACAGCGCGCGAAGCACAATCAACCGACAACGCCGCAGGCACTACTCAGCTATCTCCGCCACGATCGCATCGATCGATCGCAGCGCCTCAGCAGAATCGGTGTGGTGGTTGATGATGATCGAGAAGTAGCGGTGGGTGCCGGTTGGGCCTTCGATGATTCCGCTCAGTGCATTCACGCCGTTGATGCTGCCGGTCTTTGCGTGGAGGCGGCCCGCGAACGGTAGCAGGCGGCGGCGCAGCGTTCCTTCCTCGCCCGGTTGCGCCAGCATCATTGACCAGATACCGCGGCGTACAGGTTCGTTCATCCATCGCAGAAGAGTCACGATGGCGCGCGGGGTGACGAGATCATCGGGAGAAAGCCCGCAGCCATCAACGAACCGGAAATCGGTGCCTGGGATGCCGGCCTCGGTCGTGAGGAATCGCCGTTCGATCTCCTCTGAAGCTTCGTAGGACGCCGGTTGCTCGCCGCCAGCAGACAAACCTTTGAAGAGCATCTCGGCGTAGAGGTTCTGGCTCGGCTTCAGGACGACGGAAAGGAGTTGCCAGAGCGGCGGCGATTCGATCACGGCAAGCCGCTCCGCCCACGCGCGCGGCGCGGAACTGACGACCGTCGCACCGGTGACGCGAACGCCGGATCGGCGGAGCGCGTCGCGCAGTGCCTGCGCCGCGTAGAGCGCGGGATCGGAAATGCCGGCCAGCGACTGGAAGTGCTCCGGCATGGTTCCGGCGATCGAGATGGCATTGTTGAGATCGGAGCGGACGAGCGTTTCACCGCTCCCGCATGCGACGGCGGCCGTCGCCTGAACAAAGAACGGATTGGTGACCACGACCGGTTTCGCGCAGTGGTCGGCGACGATGCCGGCGACGTTCTCGTTGTAGGCGAGTGCGTCGACCGGCGTGGCGTAGTCGCTGCCGAGGTTCCCGACCTTCCAGGTGCCGGGGATCGTGACGCGATCGAAGAGCGATGCATCGGCGACGACATTCCGCACCTCGGCGATCCCACGCGCACGAAGTGCGGCGATGAGCGACGCAAAGACGGCATCGCCATCGAAGGCCCAACGGCCGCCGAGTGACGGATCGCCGCCACCGCGAAGGATGGCGTCGTTTCCATCGCGCCACAATTCGGTCGTGAGGCGGCGATCAAGCCCCTCGCACGAAGCGACAGTTGCCGCGACGAAGAGCTTGCGGTTCGACGCCGGAGTCAGAAGCGTCCGATCGTTGCGGGCATAGATCGTATTGCCCGCGTCATCGACGACGTCGATGCCCCAGATCGCACCGTCGAGCGGGGGCCTGGCGATGATCGCGTCGATCTGCTGCGCCAGCGTCGTTTGCCTTTGAGCGCTCGCACCTGCCGCCAGAAAAAGCGCAAACGTCAGAAGCGTTCTACGCAAACGTCATCTCCTCGGATGACGGCGTCGTGTCGAGGTTGTGATGCACCGCGACGAGCATGTTATCGAAGCCGGCGTTGGGAAACCGCGCACGCAAGCGGTTGGCCACCGCGTGCGCTTTGAGGCAGGAGGCGTAGTCGCGGGAGAAGGAGTAGATGGGGATGTCGGGGGCCGGCAGTCGGGGGTCGGGAGTCGGAGCGCTTCGTTTGACGTAAGAGAAGTGATTCCCGACATGGGCAATAACCGGCGCATCGTCAGTTTGCAGGGCAGCGTCGAGGAGAAACATCGCGTGGGCGCTCTCGATATCACCGCCATTCTTGACGATGTCCGCGACAAGTGCAGCGCAAAGCGACTCGAGATCAAGATCGCGGCTCTTCCTCCCGCTCCCGACCCCCGACGCTCGACCGCCGTGAGATACCATTTCCACGATCCCGACCCGCAACATCGCATACCTCCCCTGCTCGCCGAGGAGGCCGGCCAGACGCCAGGCGGCGGAAGAGACGATCAGCTTGTGGCCAATGTCCTCGAAATCGTCGGAAGCGGCGGTGAAGTAATCGTGAGCGAGATCGTGATCGCGGAAACGCTTCGCCAGCCATCGCTCGGCGCGCAAACGATCCGCCGCCACAATCGCGGCGCGCAACTCATCGAGATCGCCGCGTTGATCGGACTCGATCTTCGGAGGATCGAGAATCGGAGGCTCGCTCCACGGCTGGCGGCTGGCCGCCGCATAGATCGCACATTGAACGATCGCGTCATCGAATCGCTCGCCGAGCTCCTCGCGAAGATCCCACGCGGCGAGACACGAGAGGAGGGCATGTTTGGAGTGCTGCGAAGGTGCAAACGCCAGCACGGCAAAGCGCGCCACAACCGTCCACGTCTCTTCCGCCGTGTGCTCCGACCGAAACGCGGCGATTACGCGCGGTATGGCAGGGAGATCGCGTTCGATGAAAGGGTCGTAGTTCATTTGCGCTTCGCGTTGTCGGTTGTTGGTTGTTGCGCTTCGCGCGTTGTCTGCGCTTCGCGCGTTGTCTGCGCCTCGCGCGTCTTCTGCGCTTCGCGCGTTGTCAAGTGGGCGCGCTCGGTGCGTAGCGTACCCGAACGAAGACGGAACTGCCGCCCGCTGCACATTGCACGCCGAAGGCGTTGCCACCGGATCGAGAACGAACGGATGTGCACCCCGGCAGGGGTGCGCGAACGATCACAACAACGTTCAACGAATTCGACATCGTTCTCATCCTGGGACTGAACCGAGACACTTCACGCACCCCTACCGGGGCGCCTTCTTGCTTCCGAGCAATCCCGGTGGCAACGCCAACGAATCCAAGCCTCGTCTTGATCGCCTATCCTACGCGCCGAACGAGATCAACCGACAAACGTGCGAACCAGACAACCGATAACGCGCGAAGCGCAGACAACGCCGAAGGCAGAATTCACTTCTTCTTCGCAGGCTTCGAGGGCGGCTTCGGCGCCTTCTTCGAAGTCTGCGGATTGGTCAGCACGCCGCCGTCGTCTTCCGAGCGGCCGTCTTCCACATCGACGGTCTGGGTGACGGCATCGGTGCCGTTTGACGACGGCTTTGCGTCGGCAGGAGCGATCGTCTGCGTTGCCGGTGCGGCGCTGGTGTCGGATAGCGGCTTGCGGCCCCGGCAGCCAGGGGCCAAAAACAACAGCGTCATCACCAGCAGGAAGAACAGCGTGGCTGCTTGTTTCACGTACACCTCATCACAGGAACGATCAGAATCAGATTCATGCTGTCTTGCAATTTCCCTGACAGGATTCGCTTACAATGCGCCCCCCATGGGTGGTCGGAAACGAATCGGTGTGTTCGGATGGGGCGTCGTCGCTCCGAAGTCTCCGAACATCGAGACGTTCGAGCGAAACCTCGAACGCCCTGAAAGCTGGCTCTCTCCATTTAGAGGGTTCGGCCCTTCAAATTTCCTCGTCGGTGATCCCGAATTCGATTTCGAAACCTACCACGAGTGGATCGACCAGCGCTTTCCGCCAGCGAAGTTCACCCAGCTCAAGAGCAAGATGGGACCGATGATCCAGTCGTGCATCGGCGCCTTCATCCAGTCGCTGGGGCAAAATCCGGGCATCGAGCAGTACCTCCAGTCGCTCAGCACCAGGGCTCACGTCTACGTCGGCAGCGGCATCGGCGAGCTGACCGTGACCGCGGCCGAGACGCTGGCCTACGACCGGGCCTTTCGCAAGTGGAACGAGTTCTGGGCCGCCCCCGAGCGCTGCGCCGCATTGCGCTCCCACCTCGCCGGTGAGCTCGACCCCGCCGCGCCGCCAGATCTGAACGAGCTCGCCATCGGCTCCGAAGCCTGGATCGACGCGAAGCACGCGTGGGAAGCCTACTGGGCTGCGAAAAGCGACGAGCTGCTTGGCTATCTGGCGGAGGCCGCTGACATCCAGTCAGAGCCGGTGCCGCCGTCGTCCAGAACGGCAAAGCTCACCACGATCCGTCAGAAGCTGAGCAAAGTCCGCCTGCTGAACAAGAAGTGGGGCTGTCCCGATGAACCATGGGCCGCCGTCTCTCCAAACCTGCTCTGGAACGTCTCGAGCATGCCGGCCTCTCAAGTCTCGATGATCGGCCGCATCGTCGGCACAGCCCTCGCCCCTGTGGCTGCGTGCGCGTCGTTCGGCATCGCTCTCAAGATGGCTGTCGATTCCATCAACCTCGACGAGGCCACCGCGGTCGTCGTCGGCATGACCGATCCTCCGCCGCATCCTCTGGTCATCTCCGCTTTCTACAACGCCAACGTACTCTCCGCCGACGCCGGCGTCTCCCGTCCCATGACCGCGCTCAAAGGGACACACATTGCCGGCGGGTCGTGCGTCTGGATCGTCGGCGATGCCGTCGAGCTGATGGCGCATGGCTTCCGTCCCGTCGGAATGGAGATTGTCAGCATCGGCACCTCCTCGGACGCGCACCACATCATCACGCCGTCGAAGGATGGACCGCAGTTGGCCATGAAGAAAGCGTTAGAGAATGTGCAGCCCTCGGAGGTCATGACCTGGGATATGCACGCGACGGCCACACCGGGAGACACCTCGGAGATCGCCAATTCTCTGGAGATGCTGCACTCCGGCGTCCTTTTCACCGCACGTAAAGGAACGTTCGGCCACGGGATGTCGGTCGGCGGGGGCTGGGAACTGACCGCGCAACACCTCGGCATGTCTAAAGGGCGTCTCTTTCCTGTTCCGCTCGCCGAGGACGAACTACACGCCGACGTGGCTGTCCATGACGCCAGATTCGTCTCCAGCGCCGGCTGCAGCGTCGACCGCGGCTACAGCGGCAAGCTCAGCATGGGCGTCGGCGGCATCAACTCCTGCGTCATCAGCCGTCCATGGGATGAGACGTACGTCGAAGAGCATGTAGCGGTCGAGGCGAAGACGGCGGCGAAGTAGGGGGTTCGCGGTCTCGCGGTTGCGGGGTCTCGCGGTGGTGTTGGCTGGATGCTGGGTTGGTGGGTTGCTTGGTTGCCGGTTGTTGGTTTCCAGGTTTGCTGAGTTGCTTGGTTGCTAGGTTGCTTGGTTGCCGGTCACGCGTCGCGCGCGAAGGCGCGCGAAACAATCTAGCCCCGCGCTCGGCGCGGGGTACATCGCGATAAGGGATTTGCGGCAGCGAAGGCGGCCGCCACACGTTCGGGACGCAAAGGCCGCATCATTTCGTGGCGACCGCCTTCGCTGCCGCACCGATCATGCCTCCGATTTTCCCCTGACCGAGCCAGGGGCTAAAATTCTTTGACGCGCCTTCGCGCGCCGCGTTCAGCAACGCCTGGGGCTCTATTGCGCTCGCGGCTTCTAACGCCATTCCCCAAAATCGATCCACCCTCTCCCCGCGCATAGACGCGGGGAGAGGGAGACACGAACCCTGAGCGCAGCGAAGGGGTAGTGCGGGTGAGGGGCGCAACCAACGCCTCCGCGAAACGCCCCCTCATCCGCCTTCGGCACCTTCTCCCCGCAAGGGGGAGAAGGGCTCTCGATGATTGGGCGGCGGTTCTATTGGCCGCCACGCCCAGGTTCCTCGCTCGCACTCCGAAACGCCCCCCCCATCCGCCACGATGACTGGGCGGCGTGGTCACCATTCCCTCGCCCGGAATGACCCGGGGCCGAAAACCATTTACTCCGAAACTAACCGAACGGTCGTTCGGTGCTGGCCACCCAATTGCACACCCTCGCGGGGCGACCTCGACTGCATGTTCCTGAAACAACTTCCCTTCCTGCTACTGGCGGTGACCGTCAGCGCTCGTGCGCAGACGCAGCCGCTTCGTCTCACGCTTGACGATGCCATTCGCATGGCGGTTGGTACCAGTTCGCAGACGGAGCTGGCCCGATCCAATGAACAGCTTGCGCGCATCGCCAGATCGGAGGCGTTCAACGCGCTGCTGCCCCAGGCGGACGCGCATCTCATTCGCTACAACCAGTCGCTCAACCTCGAGACCTTCGGCTTCTCCCTGCCCGGACTGCCACCGGTCATCGGACCGTTTAACGTCACCGACGCGCAACTCGCCGCGGCGGTGCAGGTTTTCAACCTCGCCGCGCTGCGGCACTACCAGTCGCTGCAAAGCAGCGCCAAAGCGAGCCGCTACCAGAACGAACGGTCAGAGAACGACGTCGCCGCCGCGGTGGCGCGGCTCTATCTCATGGTGCAGCGCGCCCAGTCGCAGATCGATTCGCGAAAGTCCGGCGTCGATCTCTTTACGCGGCTGCTGCAGACGGCGCAGGACGAGCTCAAAGCCGGTACAGGAACGCGCCTCGATGTCGCACAAGCGAATGTGCAGCTCTCGCGCGCCCGGCTAGCGCTTCTGGTCGCGCAGAACGACCGGCAGAACACGTCGCTGACGTTGTTGAACGCCATCGGCGTGGACGAGGCGAGCGAGATCGAAATTGCCGGAAACACTCCAGCGCCAACCTCAGTGCCGGCTCTCGACGCCGCGCTGGCCGCCGCCCGTACCCAACGTCCGGAGCTGCGTGAAGCAGAAGAGCAGGAACGCGCGGCGATTCTCACCGTCGATGCCGCAAAGGCGCGCCTGCTTCCGACCGTTTCGATCGATTTTGAAGGAGACATGAGCGGCAACCGCTCGACCGATCTGCTCTGGACCCGGCGCATCGCCGCCAACCTCGGCGTCCCGATCTTTCACGCCGATATCAACGCCAACATCGCCCGCGCCAAGTTGCAGTTGCACGACTCGCAGGTCCGGAGGAAACAGCTCGAGCGCGACGTCGAACAGGACGTCCGCCGCTCGCTCATGACCATGCAGAACACCGAAGCGCGCGTGGCCGTGGCCGGCGAAAGCGTGCAGGTCGCCGAGGAGGCACTCACGGCCGCTCGCGACCGCAGAGCGGCGGGATACGGTTCCCCGGTTGAAGTCGACCGCGCCCAGGACACCTATCGGCAGGCACATGAAGACGCCATCGCCGCGCGGGCGGACGCCGCGGCCGCGCAGTTCGACTACGAGCACGCCACCGGCGGCATCCGGCGTTACATGACGGGAGCCCACCCGTGACATCCGCCGCCGCAACATTCGATGCGGCCGTGACGACGCGACAGGAGCCCAAACCGGTCAACAAATGGCTCGTCACCGTGTCGATCACCTTCGGCACGCTGATGGGTGCCATCGACGCGTCGATCGTCAACGTCGCCGTCCCCCATCTCACCGGCTCGCTCGGCGTGACCATCGAGCAGATCACGTGGGTGACCACCGGCTTCGTCATCGCCACCGTCATGGTCATGCCGCTGACCGGCTTTCTGGCGCGGCTCTTCGGCCAAAAGCGGGTCTACATGGTCTGTCTGGCACTCTTCGTCATCGGCTCCGCGCTCTGCGGCATGGTGCGGACGCTCCCTCTCCTGGTGGCCTTCCGCGTCCTCCAGGGCCTTGGCGCGGGAGCATTGCAGCCGACCGAACAGGCCATCCTCCGCCAGACCTTTCCTCCGAAAGAACAAGGGATGGCCATGGCCCTCTTCGGCATGGCGGTCGTGCTCGGCCCGGCGTTCGGCCCGACCCTCGGCGGATATATCGTCGACAACTACTCGTGGCCGTGGATCTTTTATATCAACGTCCCCATCGGGATCATCTCGCTCCTGATGGTCTCCCGATTCGTTCATGAGCCGGAGGACGTTCGTACAGCCATGCAGCAGATGGCCGTACGGCAACGGAAGAACATGGACTGGGGAGGCATTGCTCTCCTCTTCATCGGTCTCGGCACCATGCAGTACGTGATCGAGGAAGGGGGCCGCAACGACTGGTTTGCATCCGGCGAGATCAAGATCATCACGCTCGTCGCCGTCGTATCGCTCGTGGCCCTCGTCATCCGCGAGCTCAGCGCGCGCGTGCCGGCCGTCGACTTTTCACTATTCAAAGACATCGTCTTCTCGTCAGGCACGATGATCGGCGCGGTCATGTTCGCCATGCTGATGGCGGTGACCTTCCTCCTGCCGCTGTTCATGCAACTGCAACTCGGGTTCACCGCCATGCAAGCCGGCATCGCGATGATGCCGCGAAGCCTGGCCATGCTCATTGTGATGCCGATCGTCGGGCGGATTTACAACAAAGTCTCACCGCGTCTCGTGGTCGCCTTCGGCATCGTTCTCTTCGCTTACACGGCGTGGCTGATGGGGCACTACACACTCTCCACCTCGCGCAACGATGTGATCTATGCCCTGATCATCCAGGGCGTCGCCTTCAGTTGTCTCTTCATCCCATTGACGACGATGGCTCTCAGCACCATCCCGCGGCATCGATTGTCCGACGCTACGGGACTCAACGCGCTGCTGCGACAGACCGGCGGTTCCGTCGGACTCGCGGTCTTCGCCACCTTGTTGGCGCGTTTCGCCACCCGCGCCTACGGCGACCTTCTCCCCCACGTCAGCATGTCGTCGCCGGCGATGGTCTCGCGCATGGCGAGCATCCAACGGATGCTTCAGGCGCGCGGAATCAACGGCGCCGCCGCCCGCCAGGGTGCGGCTGTCATGATCCAGGGCCAGCTTCGCCGTCAGGCCATGATGATCTCGTTCGAAAAGCTCTTCTACCTCTCAGGAATCCTCTTCCTCCTGGTTCTTCCGCTGGTCTTCTTCCTGAAGACGCCGAAGAGCGCCGAGAAGATCGATATACATGTGGAGATGTAAATGACGACCACGGAAACAACCGCCGCCGCGATGCCGGAGATCGCCGAGCACGAACCGGCCATCGGCTCGACAAAAGCGAAACGCCTCTATCTCATCCTAGGCATCGCCGTAGCGGCAATGCTCCTCGGCTACGGCATCTACGCAATGCTCGCGGCTGGTAAGGAATCGACGGATGACTCGCAGGTCGCCGCCGACATCGTCCCGGTCGCCGCACGTGTGGCGGGACAGGTAACGGCGGTTTACATAACGGAGAATCAGCCGGTCCGCTCCGGGCAGCCACTCGCCGATCTCGATCCCTCGGATGCGCAAGTCAAACTGGCCCAGGCCGAAGGCGATCTGCAGACGGCACTAGCGCAGGCAGCCGATGCCGATGCCCGCGCTGCCGTCACGTCCGCAACCGCGCGAGGCGCGCTCACCTCGGCACAGGGAGCGCTTCAGAGCTCGCGCGAGAATGTCGGCAGTTCCGCCGCATCGATCAACGAAGCTCGCGCCGCCGTTGCCCGCGCCACCGCCAACGCCGGGAAAGCGCGCCTCGACTTTGGGAGGGCAGAGGAGCTCGGCGGCAAGGGAGACATCTCGCGAGCCCAGGTCGACGCCGCGCGCGCCGCGCATGAAGGAGCCGGCGCCGATCTGGCACAGGCGAAGGCCAAGCTCGTCGAGAGCGAGAACGCCCGCCAGGCCGCGCAGGCCAACGTTCAGACCGCACAAGGACGTGTGCAACAAAGTGAGCCTGTGCAAGCGCAGATCTCTGCCGCGCAGGCGCAGTCGCGTCTCGCGCATGCGCGCGTCACCACCGCCGAGGCAGCGGTACACGCCGCGCAGATCAACCTCTCGTACACCAAGATCATCGCGCCGCGCGACGGCATCGCCTCCAAGCTCGCCGTCCACCCCGGTTCCTACGTCACTGCCGGGATGCCGATCGTACAACTCGTGCCACAGAAGACGTACCTTCTCGCCAACTTCAAGGAGACTCAGATGGGTGCGATGCGCCCGGGTCAACGCACCACGATCCGTATCGACGCCCTCGGCGGACGCGACTTCGAGGGCAAAGTGGAAAGCCTCTCCGGCGGCACCGGAGCCTCGTTCTCCCTCCTCCCCCCCGACAACGCCTCCGGCAATTTCGTGAAGGTCGTGCAGCGCGTCCCCGTCCGAATCTCCTGGAGCGGACCACCCGCCGACCATGTGCCTGTTGGCTCGTCAGCCGAGGTAACTGTCTACACGAAGTAGAGAGTGGCGGTGGTGCAGAGAGTGAATCGGTAGATCAGTGGATCAGTGGTCGAGCCTGAGGGTAAGCTTGCACCACAAATCCCTGTTCCCGGCCACTGAACCACTGATCGACCAATCCACCAATCCACTAACAAATGAGGAGAAGAAGACGTATGCGAAAAATTCTGGCAGCAACTGCACTGATCGCCTTTACCGCCACTCTCGCCGTCGCTGCTGACAAGCCGAAGAAGTCAGCCGCGGACATGGAGAAAGCTGGGATGGAAGCAATGATGAAAGCCGCCACTCCGGGCGACGCTCACAAAAAGCTCACCCCGATGGTCGGCACGTTCGACGCCACCGTCAAGATGTGGATGAAGCCTGGCGTGCCGCCGGCGGAGTCGGGCGGCGTTTCGACGAACTCCTGGGCCCTCGACGGCCGTTGGGTGGAGCAGCGCTACAGCGGCACATTCATGGGTGCGCCCTTCAGCGGCATCGGATTCACCGGCTACGACAACATCAAGAAGAAGTATGTCGGCACCTGGATGGACACCATGACGACGTCGATGATGGTCTCGTCAGGCAAGTCCGCGGCCGACGGCAAGTCGTACACCTTCACATCGTCCATGGACGACCCGATGACCGGCAAGCCGGCGGCCATCAAAGAGAAGTTGACGGTTGTCGACGACGATCACCACACGCTCGAGATGTGGAGCCCCGGCCCCGACGGCAAGTCGTACAAGATGATGGAGATCACGTACTCGCGTAAGAAGTAAGGGAGAACGCTCATCCGCGGATTACGCGGATAAAGCAGATATGAAGCCGCTTTCATCTGCGGATGAGCTTTTTCTGAAACTACATCGCGTGTGCCAGCTTGATGACGTCGAACGACGCGCCCGTCGGATCAGCGATGAGGGCAAAGCGGCCGACGTTCGGGATATCGGTTGGCGGCATGTAGAGCTGGCCACCCAGCGACTTCGCCTTCTCGACCGTGGCGTCGCAATCATCGACCGCGAAGTAAGGGCTCCAGTTCGACGGAACACCTTGCATGTCGCCCGTCAGTTGCAACATTCCGCCGATCGGAATCGGTCCGATGTTGATCTCCGTGTACTCCGGGCTCGGCTTCAGGTCCCAGCCGAACAGGCTCTTGTAGAAGGCTCGCGCACCGACGACGTCCGTGGTCATCAGCTCGTTCCAGCAAAGCGTATTCGCCTCGTCGCGGATCCCAGCGCCGAAGTGCTTCTTCGCCTGCCACAGGCAGAACGAGGCACCCTGCGGATCGGCCACAACCGCCATCCGGCCAACGTCCATCACATCGAACGGCGGAGCGATGACATTCGCGCCGAGACTCTTCGCCTTCTCGGCTGACTCATCGGCGTTTGTCACGGAGATGTACGACGCCCAGTTCGGGGGGATGTCCTTCGACTGGTACATCGCGCCGAGGTCTTTACCGTCTTTCTGAAACATCGTGTAGACGCCGTCCGGGACCGGCATCTCGCTCGTCGTCCAGCCGAAGAGTGACGTGTAGAACGTCCTGGCGGCTCCGGCATTGTTCGTGGCCAGCTCGATCCAGCAGAACATCCCCGGTTCGTATTTTTCGATTGCAGGCATTTCCTGTTCCTCCGAGGGTGGGATTGTAGTGTCAGTCTCAGAGGGTGTGCACAAATCGCGTGTTTTCCGCTGCAGTGTAGGGCCGCCGCCTCGGCGGCCAGCGCCGCACGCGGCGCGATAGTTCGAAGCAAACACACGGCCTCACGGCCGTTGGCCGCCGGGGCGGCGGCCCT
>JBBRNB010000045.1:0-50180 GCA_038230535.1 Thermoanaerobaculia bacterium | reverse complement strand
GCCGGAAATTGCGGTATGCCGTCGGTTCCGTGGCGCGCGCCACCACCGGGCGTTCCAAGCGCGCACTGCACAACTGTCGTGACAGTCCAGTGGACAGTTTTAGTGAGCAGACCACGGTAATTTCTCGCGAGCGCCGAAGGCGGAGGCGGCCACCACAAAAGAACCTTCTCACTTCGAGCTCTGTGGCGACCGCCTTCGCGGCCGCAATTCCCTCCCCACCGATTTCCCCTGGCCGAGCCAGGGGCTAAGTTGTTCGACACGCCTTCGCGTGCCGGGCGCGCACGTCGCCCTGCGGCCGGCCCACGATTCAAAATCGTTGCGTGTGCAAGGCACGCGGCCCTTGTTTGCGCCGGCATTCCCTCACACACTCCGATAACGATTGCTCCGGAACCGTCCTGCGAGTAGTGTTCCCCGCAAATTGAGTTCGGAGGCTCGTGTGAAAACTATCCTGCTCACGATGTTCGTGTCGGTGGCGGTCATCGCTGCCGAGAAGCCGGCCGCCCCCAAGTCACCCGCACCGAAGCCCGCCGCGGTCACGACGGACTCCAACGAGGTCTTCAAAGGTCTCAAGTTCCGTGAGATCGGGCCTGCCGTGATGGGTGGGCGTATCGACGACTTCGCGGTCGTCGAGAGCAACCCGGACATCATCTATGTCGGGACCGCCTCGGGTGGCGTGCTCAAGACCACCAACGGCGGCACGACCTGGGATCCGGTGTTCGACGATCAGCCCAACTCCACGATCGGCGACGTCACCGTCGCCCCTTCCGATCCTTCCATCGTATGGGCCGGCACCGGCGAGGCGAACAATCGCCAGAGCTCTTCGTGGGGAAACGGCGTCTACAAGTCGACTGACAGCGGAAAGACGTGGAAGCACATGGGGCTCAATGCCTCCATGCACATCGGGCGTATCGTCATCTCCCCTGCCGATCCGAACACCGTCTACGTCGCTGCCGGCGGAAGCCTCTGGGGTCCGTCGAAGGAGCGCGGCGTCTACAAGACCAGCGACGGCGGTAAAACGTGGGCCAACGTGCTCTTCGTCAACGAAGACACCGGCGCCACCGACATCGCCATGAATCCCGACTCACCCGGCACGCTCATCGCGGCGTTCTATCAACGCCGGCGGACCGTCTTCGGATACAGCGGCAGCGGGCCAGGCTCCGGGATGTACAAGACCACCGACGGCGGTGCGACATGGAAGAAGCTCGAGAAGGGGCTGCCGTGGGATCCGGACCCGAAGAAGCCCACGCCCCCCGCCGCTGGTGCTGCTACTACTGGTGCTGCTACGACTGCTACTGCCACCGCCGCACCTGCTGACAAAGCGGCGGAACCCGATCCCGAAGCGGTCAAGGAGATAGGACGAATCGGCGTCAACTTCTACCGGCGCAACTCCAACATCGTCTACGCGCTCGTCGAGCATGCATCGGGCGGCATCTTCCGGAGCGAAGACCAGGGTGAGACCTGGATCCGCATGTCGGAGACCAATCCGCGCGGCAGCTACTACAGTCAGGTCGTCATCGATCCGAACAACGACCAGCGCATCTGGGTACACGGCGCGAACATGTATTACTCCGAGGATGGCGGGAAGACGTTCAAGACCACCCTGGTGCAGAAGATCCATGGCGACTATCACGCCATGTGGATCGATCCGCGCGACTCGAATCACATGATCGCCGGCTCCGACGGCGGCATTCACATCAGCCACGACCGCGGAAAGAGCTGGGACTACATCAACAACGTCGCCATCGGTCAGTTCTACGAGATCGGTCTTGACATGCAGAGACCGTATCGCATCTGCGGCGGCCTTCAGGACAACAACGTCTGGTGCGGCCCCTCGGCCACATTCGACACCAAGGGCATCGCCAACTCCGACTGGTACACCATCGGCGGCGGCGACGGCTTCTACGCACAGCTCGATCCCAACGATCCATCCACCGTCTACGCCGAGTCGCAGGATGGCAACCTCCTGCGCCGCAATCTCAAGACGCACGAGTCGCGCACCATCCGCCCGCCCGCGAACGAGGGAGAGCGCCTGCGCTTTCAGTGGAGCTCGCCGCTGGTTATCTCGACGTACGACAGCAAGACGCTCTACTACGGCGGCAACTACCTCTTCAAGTCGACCGACCGCGGCGACAGTTGGACGCGCCTCGGCGGCGATCTCACCAACAACCAGGACCGCGACAAGCTCCCGATCATGGGCCGCGTTCCCGACAAGATCACCCTCTCGCGGCACGACGGCGTGCAGGCCTGGCCGGCCATCACCACGATCGCCGAATCGACTCTGAACCGCGACCTTCTCTACGCCGGTACCGACGACGGCAACCTGCAGGTCACGCGCGACGGCGGCAAGAGCTGGAAAAACGTCTCGCCGAAGAAGGACATCTACGTCAGCCGCGTCGTGGCGTCGCGCTTCAACGAAGGCACCGCTTACGCCACGCTGGACGGCCACCGCAGCAACGACTTCTCCGTCTACATCTTCATGACCACCGACTACGGCGCGACGTGGAAGCCGATCCGCACCGGGCTCACCGACGACGATGGCACCGTCCACGTCATCCGCGAGCACTTCCGCAACCCGAAGCTCCTGTTCCTCGGCACCGAGCGCGGGCTCTTCATCTCCTATGACCAGGGTGGCCATTGGTCCCACCTCAAACTCAACCTGCCGACCGTGCCGGTGGATGACATCGCCATCCATCCGCGCGAGAACGACCTGGTGCTCGGCACGCACGGGCGCTCGATCTGGATCCTCGACGACCTCGGTCCGATCGAGCAACTGACCGACGCCATCCCCTCCGAAGAGCTGCACGTGTTCGACACGAGACCGGCCACGGAATGGCGCATCGCCAACCGCACCGGCAACAGCGGACAGAAGGCGTTCTACGGCCCCAATCCTCCGAACGGCGCGCCCATCACGTATTACCTGAGGAGCAAACCGCCAGAGAAAGAGAAAGTGAAGATCACCGTCAGCAACAAAGACGGCAGAATCATCCGTGACATCGACGGCACCGGCGATATCGGCACCAATCGCGTGACGTGGGACTTGAGATCGCGATCAGTGAACGAAGCGCCGCGTGAAACGGAAGCCGCGGGCGGCGGCGCGACGGAGACAGAACAGGGCGGTGAAGCCGGCGCAGGCGGAGGTGGCGGCTTTGGCGGGTTCCAGGGCAGTCTGCGCGTCGAGCCTGGCGAGTACACAGTGAAAGTGGCCGCCGGCAAGTTCGAGCAGTCGACGAAGGTGGTGGTCGAAGAGGATCCGCGCATCGAGATGTCCGCCGAGGATCGGGCGATGCGGCGGCAGGCACTGAACCACCTTGGGCAGATGGCGACATCGGCCGCGGCGGCACGGCGATCGATCACCGGCTTGCGCACGGCACTCAAGGATTACAAGACCACCAAGCTTCCCGAGAACGTCCAGAAAGCGGTGGACGATTTGCTCAAGAGAGTCGACGACATCTGCCTCAAGCTCGGCACTCCCGTGCAGTGCGGCCAGACCACTCCCCTTGGCGGCGCCGGACCACCAGTGGTCTACATCCCCCCTCCGGTGACGCAACGCATCACGCAGTTGCTCGGTGGAATCGAGAACTACGCGGCGGCACCAACGGCATGGCAGAGCGATCAGATCAAGCTTCTGCAGACGATGCTCACCGAAACGGCGGCAGCGGCGCAGACCATCACCAAGACAGACCTCGAAGCGCTCAACAAGATGATGCGGGATGCGAATGTGTCCTACATCTCCATCCCAGCCGGCGGCGGACGCCCGAGCGGAAGGCCACCTCAATAATGTTCACTCTCACTCTCGACGACTTCAAGGAAGTGCGCGCGCGGATCGCGCCGCACATCAAGCACACGCCGCTGTTCACGTCGCGGCAGTTGAGCGAGCGCACGGGGCTGGATGTCCGGCTCAAAGCCGAGCTCTTTCAGCGTGTGGGGTCGTACAAGATCCGCGGTCCGCTCAACAAGTTCGCACTCATGCCCGAGGAGCAGAAGGCTCGCGGCGTGGTCTGCTCCTCGGCGGGCAACCACGCGCAGGGTGTGGCTCTGGCTGCGAAGATTCACGGCATCCGCGCTGTCGTCTGCATGGCGGAGAACGCCACGCCGGCGAAGATCGCCGCAACCCGGGGCTACGGCGCCGAGGTCGTACTGCACGGAATGATCTGGGACGAAGCGAACGAGAAAGCGAAAGAGCTGGTGCGCACCGAAGGACTAACGTACGTCCACCCCTTCGATGATGAACAGCTCATTGCCGGGCAGGGGACGCTCGGCCTCGAGATCGTGCAGGACTGGCCGGAGGTCGACGCCGTCATCGTGCCGATCGGCGGCGGAGGACTGATCTCCGGCGTATCGATGGCCGTCAAGAGCCACAACCCGAAGATCAGAGTGATCGGCGTCGAATCGTCCGACGGGCCGGCGATGAAGAAGAGTATCGAGGCCGGACATCTCGAGACCATCGACTGCAAGACCATCATCGACGGTCTGCGCGTCCGCCGCGCCGGCGAGATCAACTTCTCCGTCGTCCAACGCTTCGTCGACGAGATCGTGGCCCTCCCCGACCGCGAGATCTTCGACGCCATGATCTGGATCATGGAGCGTTGCAAACTCGTCGTCGAAGGCGCTGCCGCCGCTCCGGTGGCCGCACTGCTACACGACCTTGTGAAGCTGCCACCGGGATCGAAGGTCGCGGTCGTGTTGTCGGGAGGGAATCTGAATCTCGACCAACTGCGGAATCTGAATTGGAACTGAAGGCTTGTCTTGCTGATCGAGACCGATGTCGCGGCGGATGAGAGGTTCCGGCGAGGCCTGACTCACTTCAACGAAGGTGAGTATCTCGAAGCGAGCGACCTCTTCGAGGAGCTCTTCTTCGAGGGAGTGCGCGATGAGCCGGACTTCGTCCGCATCTTTCTTCAGTTCAGCGTCGGGATCTATCACGCCGAGACCGGGCAATGGCGCCCCGCCGTCGAGCGCATCGAGGAAGGACTCCTGCTCGTGCCCTTGAATAAGCACGACCGCGGGATCGACCTCATCGCGCTGGCGGAGGGGATGAAGAGTGGAGTCAGGAGTCTGCGGGCGAAGAGCAAGCCGGTCTGGCCTAAGATTGTGTCAAGCTGATGGCGAACAACATGTTCGAGAAGAACGCAGCACATCAGAGCTTCCTGGAATCGCTCATCGCCCGTGCCGGCGGTGTCGCCGGGACGGTTCACGAGCAGCGCGGCGAAGACCTTTATCTCACCGCGGCGCATAACATCCCGCCACCGGTCATCGCCATCGTCGCGCATGTCGCACACGGCAAAGGCATGGCCGGGGTGGCGCAGGTAAAGAAGCAGCCTGTGCAGACCTGCAACCTGCAGACGGACGACAGCGGCACGATCAAGCCTGGCGCGAAAGCCGTCGGCGCGCAGGCCGCGATCGCTCTTCCCGTTCTGGACGACAGCGGAGACGTTCGCGCGGTCGTGGGCATTGCCTGGCAGGACGAACGAGAGCTTGGACCTGAGCTCGAGGAATCGATGATGCGGATGGCTTCAGAGCTGCCGGAATAGTGGATCGGTGAGCAGTGGATCAGTGATCAAGTGGATCAGTGGATCAGACCACTGTTCCAATCTGCGTCCGAGGTTCTGATCCATTGAGCTCAACGCCATCCGATCCGCCCACTGTTTCTGATCCACTTATCTACTCATCCACCGACCCACTGTTCTACTGATCCACTGATCACTGTTCTACCAAAAATTAACCAACTGCCGGCTTCACCTTCCTGCACCACGCCTGCAGCAGCGTTCTCCGGCTCGCCGGCATGTCGCGAGTTCGCGGCATATAGCCGGTCGTCATCCAGATCGCCGGATCCGTTCGAGCGAGGATTGCGCCTGCGCTTTTAGCGACGGCGGACTCCGAGTTCAACGGGATGTGGGCGTTCATGATCGGGTAGAGCAGGTAATACGTCCGCAGCACCTTCGCGAACACGATGTCGAAGGTGAGCTTCTCGTTGCCGACCGGTTCATGCGCGTACGGATCGACGTAGTACTGCGAGAAGTCCTCGTCGTTCGGCAGGATGCGCAGGCAGATCTGCGGCGTGTTCGTCAGGATCGTGAACGGTGGGTTCAGGAACGCGGCATAGCTCGACGGCGGCGGCGCCTGGTCACCGATCGTGAACGTCAAGGTGAAGTTGCCGGGCAGCGTCGTGTCGACGGTGAGCGGATCGCCCGGCTTGAAGTTCTGCGCCACCTTCACCAGCGCGCCCGGCGTCTGCAGCGGAACAGTGCTATAGCTCCAGACCGTGATCGGCGGACACGCACCCACCGGGAGCCGCTTGCCGTACCGATAGACGCAGATTGTGGCCCGCTCCGCCGTTCCCTGATTGATGAACGAATTACCCGGGCCATGCTGCTCGGCATAGATGGCCTGCTGGTTCGAGACGATGTAGTACTCGCTCTCGCTCAGGACATTGCCATAAATCGCGCTGGAGAGCCTGAAAGTCGCTTTCGGATCGGCGAGCAGCTTCCGCGCGCCGGGGTTGGCGGAGATGTCGAAGTCAAAGAGCCAGCCCCGTTGATCGCCCGCGGCCGTGTCAGCGTATTCGACGTTGCCGATGGCTGCGGTGGCTCCATAGCCGTCGACGAAAAGAGTCACGGGAGAGAAGTTGAACTTGCCGTTCCCTGTTGGCTGGCTGTAGTCCGGGAACGTGCCTGCAAACTCGACCGAGATCCGATTGCCGAACGGCTTCAGAACCGCCGGCGCAAGCGCGATCGTTCCTCCGCCGTTGTTCCTCGTCAGTGGAGCCGTCGGGATCGATGGCGGCGGCGCGACGAGGAGCCTGCCAATCGGCCCGGTCGTGACCTCCTCACCCTCATACAGCGGCGCGATGGTAGCCACGAACTGCAACGAGGCCTTGTTCTGCTGCTTCTTTTCGTACAACTTCTCAATCCCGTCGTTGTCGGTGACCGGCTTGGTGACGTTGTAGAGGTAGTAGCGGAAGATCGCTCCGATGATCGACGCATCCTCGAAGCCCGGGATGTTGAATTTCCCTTTGCACTGAGACTTCAGGATGACGTGGTACATGTACCCGCCAGCCCCGCCGTCAGCCGTCTGGTTCACGTTGCGATAGAAGTTGATCCACTGACAGGCCCCTTTCGACGCCGGTCCCTGCAGCGCGATCGCCGTACCGTTCATCAGCGTCAACTCATCGATGAAGAACTGCGTGCCCGGCGGCGACCCCTCCGAGTTCACATCCGTGATGCCGCCCCTGTACGTGAGCGGCGCGCCGATCAGCGACGTCACCGGCACGGACGGATCGGCAGCCGTGTAGATCCGATCCGGCCCCGTCTGCACCCCGATGACCGAAGCATCGCCGCTGTTCACGGCGGAGCTCATGTCGCCGTAGTAGTTCCACTCCGCGGGGATGATCGGCTTCGATGAGCCGTCGAACGGATGCGCCTTCTGCACCCAGGCGATGAAATCGGCGTCCGACATCCCATACGTGCGCGGCTGCACGAGCTTCGAGTCGATCAGCGCCAGCGTCTGCCCCGCATACGGCGGCGGAAAGGTATCGGGCAGCGTGACAGATCCTGCGTAGTCGTCATTATTCGCCGTGCCGGGTTTCAACGTAACGGTGCCCCTGATGTTGATGCGCGGGAAATCGAACAGGCTCATGAGATCCCTCCCTGAAGTGATGTGACATCATGACGGAAAGGCGCCGCAGACGGAAATAGAAACGTCAAGGCGATCTGGGACCCGAACAACATCTTCAATCACGACCAGTCGGTGATTTACTGCCGGGGTACGAAATCAAGGGCTTGAATTCATGTCCCACGCCTCGACCATCTTCCAGCACCCGACGATGGGGCCGTATTCCACGCAGTCCGCTGATTCCTTCTCCTGCATGAGCTCTTCTTCTTCGGCAGTACTGCGCGGCCGTGCGCATCCTTACTGCCCTATGTATTCGCGGATGATACGCCTGCGTCCAGCATTCATACCCCTGCGCAAACACTTAGAACTTAGACAAAAATACGGAGGAAGGTAGAGGTTCCTACCATCAGAATGACAGGTTATTCACTCCCGAAACGACGCCACCACTCCCACAGCCCGGCGGATGTCGTCTGCATTGTTCGCAAGCCCGATCGATGCCCGTATTGCGCCTACGGCTGTGTCGCTGCATGCGGCGAAACGTTCCGGAGTGAAGGTGTCGCCGAGCGATTCGAGGCAGGCGGCCATGCGTGAGGGCTCGAGACCGAAAGCGGCCTCCGAGGCGCCGGGGTTGCAGAAGCAACCGCCGCGTAGTGAGACGTTGGCCTGGCGGGCACGCGTCTCGACGAGCGAATAAGGGATCGGATGTCCGGAGCGGCCGCACACGTTGAAGGCGACAGCGCCGCCGCGCGAGGTCATATCCCGCGGGCCGTAAATGCGCACGAGTGGGATGCCGTTGGCGTGGCGGAGGGAGCGAAGAGCTGCGAGAAGATCGCTTGTGAGTTGTGAGACGTGATCGGTGAGGCGCGGCATACCGGCTTCGGCGAGCAGGCTGAAGCCGGCGTCGAGAGCGGCGATGCCGAGGAAGTTGGGGGTACCGTCTTCGAAACCTTCGTTGCGGGGGCGGAGGAGATGCGTATCGGCTGCAACCGAAGCGTACGTGACTGTCCCGCCGGCGAACCAGGGGCGGCGCAGGCGGGAAAGCGCATCGCGGCGCGCGATGAGCGCGCCAATGCCGGTGGGATAGCCGAAGAGTTTGTAGAACGACATCGCGACGAAGTCGGCCTGGCATTTGCGGAGGCTGAAGGCGTGACTGGGGACGAAGGCTGCGATGTCGAGCAGGACGTCGAAGCCGAGGGCGCGGGCCTTCATCACCAGATCGAGCGAATGACGGACGCCGGAGAAGTTCGACTGCGCGGGGAACGCCACCAGCCCACCGCCGTGCAGCGACTCTTCGCAGAGATACACCTCGGCATCGAAAAGGCGGAGCTCATCGTCGAGCGGGAGATATCGGACTCGCCCACCGGCCCGCCGCGCGTATTCGCGGATGCCGTTCACCGAGTTGTGGTTGTCGACGGAGAGAAAACAGCCTGACTCCGGCGAGAACGGATAGGACTCGGCGACGAGTTTGATGGCAGCGCTGGTGTTTGCCGTGAAGCAGACGTCGTGCGTCGATTCGTCGGCGTCCAGAAAGCGAAGCAATGTTCGCCGTGCCGCATCGATGACCGCCGTGCTGGCCCGCGACGGCGCGGAGTCGGAGTGCGGATTGCCGAAGATCCCTTCCCGCATCAACGCGTGGTGGGCGCTGAGCTGCGAGTCGCCGTACAGCGCGCTTCCGGTGTAGTCGAGATAGGCGTGATTCTGCGCGTCGAGCCGGCCGAATTCGCGGTCGCGTAGCTCGTCGAAGAACGTACCCGTGTCCATGGCGGCAGCGCTCAACATCCCCGCCTCCGGAATGTCGTCACGGCGGTGTGAGCCGGCGCTCGAGGTTTGTCGACGACGCGCGGCACACCGCCGAAGTAGCGGCTGACGTCGCTCACGCGCTGAAACGCGGCACGCTCAGCCGCCGGCGCGTTCTCGGTGATGGTAGGGTTCATCACCTCGTCGAACCAGCCGCGCAAGCCTCCGCGCAGGATGTAGACCTGCCGGTCACCGAACACGTGTGCTTCGTCACTGGCCAGGACGATGGTCTCGTCCGGCTTGAACGTCGTCGATGCCAGCGACTCGATGTCGAAGCGCTCAGCGCGCGGAATGTGGAAGTCATCGAACTGCTCTACGGAGCGCAGATCGATGACACGCAGGCCGGGCTTGCGGCCGCGAATCCATTCGGCGAGCTGGATGGGAGCGAGGTCTTTGGGCTGCCGGGTTGCAGGACGGAGCAATGCCAGCAGACCCAGGAGAGCAGCGACGGCGGCCAGGACTCTACGGGTCATGGCGATGTCTCCAGTTTCGCAGGTGACGGAGCACCGTAGTTCATGCGCGTTTCTCCAATCGTTCCGCTACCTGGAATGCGATGAGAGCCATCGCCACGACGGCGCAGACGACGACACCGTAGGGAACGTTTAGCAACGCAGGCAGCGTGAGCGATCCGTGGGGGGTGCTTTCGTAGAAGCGTTGCAGCGGCGCGAACGCAAGGCCTGTGGCGAGCACACCACCGAACATGCCGAGCATGACCAATGCGCCGTCGCCCCGGCCCGTCGCCGCGGCGACGCAGGAGGTTCCAGGACACAATCCGGCGATGACGAAACCCGCGCCGAAGAGCAGACCGCTGGCGAGCTGCGGCAGCAGGTACGTCTCGGGGATGTAAACGCGTGACAGGTCGAGGATGCCGAGGCGTGACAGCCAGTAGGCGCCGAGCATCGCGGTGACGATGGCGCTGAACATCACCTTGAAGACCGTCAGATCAGTCAGGTAGAACTGGCCCGCAAGTTTGGGAGCGCTTCCCAACCCGGCGCGCTCCAGAGTCCAGCCAAAAGCAACGCCGATTGCCACGGCGACGACCAGAGGCTCGCTGTTCAGCAGAGGCGCCATCATCGCCATGCCCTCCTGAGTAGTGGTGCAAACAGATACGCGCCGGCGAAGGCAGCCATCATGAAGAGCCAGCTTCCGACGCTGAGCAGAGCACCGCCGGTGAGCGCGAGGCCGCTGGTGCAACCTCGCGCCAGAACCGCGCCGATTCCCATGACTGATCCGCCGGCGAATGCGTACGCCAGCCGCGCGCCGCGGCCGATGCGCGGACCACGCTCGATCGCAGCTCGCAAGCGTCCCGCGATCAACGCCGACAGGAATCCGCCGAGCACGACGCCCGCGATCTCGAAGAGCAGCCATTCGCGCCACGGTCCATCACCCGTCAGATAACGAGCGAAGTACGGACTGGCGGCGGCGCGCGCGGGGGACGCCGCGGCAACCACACCGGCAGCGCTGGCCGCGAACGCCCCTGACGCGCCGAGCCCACGGCCGGCGATGACGAAGGCCGCGAGCAACACCAGTCCGAGGCCGGTGCCCGCGACGTACGGGTCCGCGTAGGGACGTGGCCTGTTCACTTGGCCGCCTTATCGGATGGGTTGTCGACCGCATACTCCCTGTGCCGCGACCAGTCCTCGAACGATCCGTCGTAGAGCAGGACCTGATGTCCGAGCGACCGCGCCGCGAACAACATGGCCGTGGTCTGCTGCCCGATGTGGCAATAGCCGATGACCGTATCGCCTGACTTGACCCCCGCCTTCGTGAACAGCGCCGCCAACTCCTCCGGGGACTTGATCATGAGATGGTCGTCGGTGATCGATGTGAACGGAATGCTCAGCGCGCCGTGAACGTGTCCCGTGCGATGCGTCTCTCCGTGCGCGCCGCCGGTCTCCACGCCGTCGTAGTACACCGCATCGCGGCCGTCGACGACGGCGACGCCGGGCGTACCGATCCGCGCATGAACGGTGGCGGCATCGACGACGATCGGCCTGAGCTTCAGGGGAGAGAGCTTTCCGCTCTTCGCGGGCGTCACCTCCTTGGTCACGGAACCGCCGTTGCGAGCCCACGCCTCCTGCCCGCCGTCCAGCAACGACGAGCGGCTTCCGAGCCCGGCGTAGTCGAGCGTGAAGACGACGCGCGTCGCCGGCGACACCCAATCCTTGGCGAAATAGACGATGACATGAGACTTGTCGGAGATACCGAGGGCCTCGAGGTGATTGTGCAGCTCATCGGCGGGCAGCATCTCCAGCATCAGCCCATGTCCGCTGTGATCGGAGACAGAGACATCCCCCAACGAGACTAAGCGCGCGCCGGGGATGTGCCCCTCGTCGTAGCCTTCCTTGTTGCCGATATGCAATAGGACGATGTCAGGATCTGCGAGATGCTGCTTAAGCCACGCCGAATCGACGAGGATTGCCTGCCGAGGTGTCGCGGTGGCGAGAGCGGTGCAGGCGATCAGGAAAGTGAGGCAGACAAACGTCAAGGTGTGTCGTTTCATGCGGTTCTCCTTCGATCGTAAGGATGCGCCGCGGCGTGACGCGCGTCATGCGGTTTGCAGCGAACGGGATTAGGGTGCAGCGAAATGGCGAGCCAAAGAGACGATCAAATGAGACTCAGCGCGGCTGTGTGAACAGCGCCTCGAACTCCTTGCGCCGGCTGCGGCTCAGCTTGATGCGCCGGCCATCGGAAAGGACCAGCGCGCAGTCGCCCCGGAAGAGCGGATGGATCTCGCGTACCCGATCGACGTTGACGATGGCTGAGCGGTGTACGCGAAAAAACTGGCGCCCGTCGAGTTGCTTCTCGATCTCGTCCATCGTCTGACGTAGCAGGTGCGCGGCGGCGCCGGCGTGCAGGGTGACGTAGTAGTCAGCTGCTTCGATCCAGTCGATCTGCGCGGCATCGACGACGAGGGTCTTGTCGCGCACGGGGATCAGGAACCGCGTGCGGGACGTCTCGCGCTCCTTCAGCAGTTCGGCGATGCGGGTGTCGATCTCTCCACGGCGCCGGGCGTACGCCCGCTCTTTCGCCCGCCCGAGCGCCCCCTCGAAACGCTTGTCGTCGAACGGCTTGAGCAGGTAGTCGAGCGCATGGACTTCGAAGGCGCGCAGTGCGTATCGATCGTAGGCAGTGACAAAGATGACCGCCGGGACGGTGTCGGCCCCCACCTGGTCGAGCAGCGCGAACCCATCGACCTCGGGCATCTGGATGTCGAGGAACAGGAGATCGGGACGTGTGCGCGCGATGAGTGCCGCCGCATCGATGCCGGTCCCCTCCCCCACCACCCGCACCTCTGCGTCCTCCGCGAGCAGTGTGCGGATGGAGTCGCGCGCGAGCGGCTCGTCGTCGACGATGAGGACGCGGAGCGGGTCTGCCGTGGTCATGCAAGCACCATCTACAGCACAGACAAGAGTGTCTGTGCCACAGAGTCGCGGTTATGTGGCACAGACACTCTTGTCTGTGCTTCCGCGACCTTCGCGATCACTTCTCCACCCACGGGATCGATACCGACGCCAGCACCCCGCCGTTTGCATTTGCCAGATCAAATCGTCCCAGGTCACCGTAGAGGTAGCGGAGGCGAGCCAGGGTGTTCCGCAATCCGATTCCGCTTGGCCTGCCGTCGCCCAGGACGCCGCTGTTGAACACCTCGATCCGGAGTTGGTCTTTGTCTCGGAACCCTCGCACGCTGACCACTCCAGGCGATGCGCTGAGGGCGATCCCGTGACGGACGGCGTTCTCCGCCAGCGGCTGCAGCAGCAACGCCGGAACCTCTCCCCTCCCGGCTTCGACGGAGGCTTCGATCGTGAACGACATCCGGTCGGGGAAGCGAGCGCGCTGGATCTCCAGATAGCGGCGGGTGATGGTCAGCTCTTCGTCCAACGCCACCTGCTGCGCGCCGGCATGGTCGAGCGTGTAGCGCAACAGGTCGCTCAGACCGGCCATCATCGTCACCGCCTCGTCGTTGCGCTTGCTGCGCACCAGACCGCTGATGGCGTTCAGGGTGTTGAAGAGAAAGTGCGGCTGGATCTGCAACTCCAGCGCGTGCAGCCGCGCGTCCGCCAGTGACGCCTCGAGTTGCGCGGCCCGAAGTCCCCGCTCCCGGTACCGCTCGTAAAACTCGAAGGCCATGGCCGCCCCGAGAACGAGGCAGTAGAGCAACCATTCCAGAGGCAGCCGGTAGAAGAGGATATCGCTGAGGTTGAGCTTCGACGGCTCGGTCGTCATCCGGTCGTAGGGCTTGAGCAGAATCATCAGGCCGACCCAATAGAAGCTATGGATGACCGCGATCACGCATGCCGCGAGAGAGTGAATGAGGATGGCCAGGCGCCCTGCCGGAACGACAGGAAAGCGGCGCGCCAGCCAGACGATGGCGGCCGTAGCCAACAGCCAGGCCTCCCAGACCATGACGTAGTAGAAAATCAGCAGAGGCACCGAGTGGCCGTGCGTGATCATGCTGATCCAGACCTGGATACCGGTGATCACACCGAACGCGGTCCAGAACAATGCGGCGAACCGCCACGCCATGTGGCGAGGAGTCATGACCCTAGTCTGCCGCACCGCAGGCGAAAACGCGATGGAATGCAGCGAACGGCGCACTGGATGCAGCGAAATGGCGGAATGAATCTGCCAGTGTGCGGGAGGGAGATCGCTCACAGCATCACCTGATAGGCAAGCAGTCCCACCACCCCCGCGGCTCCGATGATCGCAGGCTCGGGAACCCTCTTCCAGATCGTGATCACAAGCAGGCTGCCGATCGCGATCGCGGCCGTCAGCCAGTCACCGATCGCTTCTCTGCCGACGAGGTATGACGTCCCTACGAGCACTCCGACGACGGTTACGCCGACGCCGCGGATGAAGCCGGCCAGACGCGGGTGCTTGTGATAGCGGAGGAGGATCGGCGTGGCTACGACCGTGAAGATCACAGGAGGTAAAAAGATGCCGAGGGTTGCGGCGACCGCGCCGGCGAATCCGTTCAGGAGATAGCCGACGAATGTGGCGGTAATGACGACTGGCCCCGGCGAGATCATCCCGATGGCGACGGAGTCCAGAAACTGGCGGTTGCCGAGCCAGTGGTATTGATCGACAACCTGCATCTTCAGGAACGGCACGATGACGAGGCCACTGCCGAAGACGAGGAGTCCGGTCTTGAAGAAGAAGAGGAAGAGCTTCGCACTCGTACCGGGAACAAACAGAATGAACGCGCTCGCCGGACGAGGCTTTGGAGCTCCGGGCGGCGCGAAAATGAACATGCCGATGACGCCCGCCGCAATGAACATCAGGGCGAGTTCTTTCTGCAGAATGACCGTGATCGCGCAGGAGACGACCGCGAACAGCCACGCGACGCGATCCGTGCGCAATGTCCGCTTGCCGAGGTTCCAGCAGGCCTTGACGATCAACGCCACGACGGCGGGGGCAATGCCGTAAAACAGCGCCTGCACATGCCAGTCGCCCGCGAAGCGAACGTAGAAATACGCCGCCACCGTCACGATGACGAACGGCGGCAATCCGAAGGCGACGGCAACCGCGAGTCCTCCGATGATGCCGAAGCGGACATAGCCGCAGTAGATGCCAAGCTGGTATGCGAGCGGACCGGGACACGCCGCCGCGAGCGCCAATCCATTCTCATATTCGTCGGACGTCAGCCAGCCGCGAGCCTCGACCAGATCGCGCCTCATCGAGTTTGCCAGGGCAACTGGTCCGCCGAATCCGAGCGCGCCGAGGCGGAGGAAGTAGAGGATGAACTGGAACAGGGTGGGAGGCGCGCTCATCTGTTCATTCCCATTGCACTCCGGGCGGCCGACGCCCGCACATTCGGTGATATGAAATGTCCTGAAGGAGCACTGCCATGCGTTTCAGAAGCTTGCTGCTGTTGTCCGCCGTCGTCGTTCTCTTTGTAGCAGCCGCCCCCGCGCCCCGTAGCGATTGGAAAGACGTCGAGCAGGCCATCGGACGGGCCGGCTCCGTGCAGCCCGGCGATGTTTACAAAGTGAGCTTCCCGAGAAGCGACCTCGCCGTCACGGCCGGTGGAGTAACGATCAAGCCGGCGCTCGCTCTCGGATCGTGGACGGCCTTCCGGGAGGTTGGCAATGGCCAGGTGATGGCCATGGGAGACCTTGTGCTCCTGGAATCGGAAGTCAATCCGGTCATCGACATCCTGCAAGCCGGCGGCATCGAACAGAGTGCGCTGCACAATCACCTCATCGGCGAGATTCCGCACGTCATGTATCTGCATTTCAGCGGGCACGGCGACGCCGCGAAACTGGCAGGCACGCTCCACGCGGCGCTCGCAGTCACGAAGACACCCATTGCGGCTCCTCCTGCTCCAGCTTCGCCTCCTCCCCCTCTCGATCTGCCGACCGCCGATCTCGACCGCATCCTCGGCTACGCAGGAAAGGCGAATGGCGGAGTCGATCAGTTCAGCGTTCCGCGCGCGGAGACGATCACCGAGCACGGCGCCGAGGTTCCGGCATCGATGGGAATGGCCACGGCGATCAACTTCCAACCGGCCGGCGGCGGCCACGCGGCGATCAGCGGCGACTTCGTCATGATCGCGGCCGAGGTGAATCCCGTCATCCGCGCGCTGCGGTCGGGAGGCATCAGCGTAACGGCGGTTCACAGTCATATGCTCGATGAGACACCGCGCCTTTTCTTCATGCATTTCTGGGCCAACGACGACGCGGTCAAGCTTGCCACGGTGCTCCGCTCCGCTCTCGATCACATGCACGTGAAGAAGTAGACGACAGCGAGACTCTAGCAGTTGCCATACGTTCAGGCAACTGCTAGCATCGCTGAATGCCGCAATTTCTCATCCTCGTTCACCGCATTCCGCCGCGGCCGTTGTATCTGCGCGCCAAGATCCGGCAGCGCCTCGCTGCCGCGGGTGCCGTGGCCGTCAAGAATGCGGTCTACCTCCTGCCCCAGAGCGCGGACGCGCTCGAAGACCTGCAATGGATCGCGCAGGAGATCGTTGCCGGAGGAGGGGACGCGCATCTCTTCGAGGGCGATTTCGTCGACGGTGCCGCCGGCGACTCCGCAATCGCCCAGTTCCGTCAGACCCGCGACGCCGACTACGAGGCTCTGATCGCCGGCGCGCGCGCCGCCATGAAGGCAGCACGCAGCGCCGCGGCCGTCTCCGAGCTCGCCGCCGCACACGCCCGGCTGTCGCGGCGACTCGACGAAATCCGGGGCATCGACTTCTTCGAAGCGCCCGGCCGCGCCGCCGGCGAGAAAGCAGTGGCCGCGATCGAAGCGCGGTTGAAGAAGGATCAGAAGGAGGAAACGCAGATGCTCAAAGCGAATCCCGAGTTGCATGGCAAGACGTGGGTCACACGGCCCGGCGTCAAGATCGATCGGATGGCCTCCGCCTGGTTCATCCGCCGCTTCATCGATTCGAAAGCGCGCTTTCGCTTCGAAGATCCCCGCGCCCCACGCCGCGACGGAGAGATCCGCTTCGACATGGCCGGCGGCGAATTCACGCACGAGGAGGATCGCTGCACGCTCGAAACATTCGTCCGCCGCATCGGCCTCCCGGACAAAGGTGTACGCGCGATCGCCGAGATCGTCCACGACCTCGATCTCAAAGAAGCGAAGTTCGACCGTCCCGAGACGGCCGGCGTCAGGACGATGCTGGAAGGGCTGATCGGACGGGTACAGGATGACGCGGATCGCATCGAGCGCGGTCTGGGAGTCTTCGACGACCTGCACGAAGCCCTCACAACCCGCACGAAACGGAGCCGGAAGTGATCGACCACGCCGTCTCCGCATTCGAAGGAGGTGCAGTATGACCCGCATCCTCACCCAGTCTGACGTCGCCGCGCTCCTGAGTATGGACGACTGCATCGCCGCGGTCGAAACCGTGTTCCGCGATTACGGCGAAGGACGCGTTGCTCCCCCAAAGTCCCTCGGCGTCCACGCGCCAGCCGGGACCTTTCATGTCAAGGCAGCCGTCGCCGGCCTCTTCGCTGCCAAGATCAATGCGAACTTCCCGCAGAACCCGCAGAGCCATGGATTGCCGGCCGTCCAGGGCGTGATCGTAGTGATGGACATTGATCGCGGCACGCCCCTCGGCATCCTCGATTCCACATTGATTACTGCGCTGCGAACCGCAGCGGCCAGCGCCGTCGCAGCGAAATATCTCGCGGTTGCCGAGGCTCGGACGGTGACGATCATCGGCTGCGGTATCCAGGGGCAGGCTCACCTTGAAGCGCTCATCCGCGTCCGGCCGATCGCGAACGCCTACGCGTTCGATATCGATGCTTCCGTCTCCGAGCGATTCGCCCACGAGATGCAGCAGCGCCTCGGCATCGACACCGCGCAGACGCGTTCCCTGGCGGACGCCGTCGCCGTGTCTGACATCGTCGTCACCTGCACCCCCTCCCGCGCGCCAATCCTGGGTCTCGAGCATCGGCACGCCGGTCTCTTCATCGCCGCTGTTGGCGCCGACAATCCTGAGAAACACGAGCTTGCGCCTGCCCTGCTCGCCCAGAGCCTGGTCGTCCCCGACATCCTCGAGCAAGCCGCCACCATGGGCGATCTGCACCACGCCCTCGCCGCCGGTGCTCTCACCCGCGACGACATCCACGGCGAGCTCGCCAGCGTGATCTGCGGCCACGTTCCCGGCCGTCAAACCGACGACGAAGTCTTCATTTTCGACTCCACCGGCACCGCACTCCAGGACGTCGTCGCCGCCTCGGTGGCTCTGACGCGGGCGTTGGAGCGAGGGGTGGGCGTGGAGGTGGCGTTCAGATGAGAATCTGTCATTCCGAGCCGGCGAAGCGCGGCGAGGAATCCCCCTCCTGAAACCGGTGCGGAAGGACCACGGGTATCGGTTTACTCCTCCGTGAAACAACGCCTCATCCTCCTTCTGCACCTTCTCCCCGCGACGGGGAGAAGGGCTCTCGATGATTGGGCGGCGTGTCTACTCAGCATCACAGGAACATGCGCGACACTTACCTTCCCTCCGCCCCGCGGTTTTCAGCTGGGGATTCCTCGCCGCGCTTCGCCGGCTCGGAATGACAGGTTATCCCTCAGCGCATCCTGCACCTTCTGCGTTTCTCGCAGTGCTTCGCTGTCCTTCGTCTCCAGGATGACCGTAATCGCGGCACGCGCGATCTGCACCAAATCATGCGAGCATGTCACCATGAAGAAAGTCGCCATCCTCCTTCTTCTGCTCGCCGCGCCGGCCTTCGCCGCCGACGAATACACGCTCTACGAATTGCTTCCGCCGGAGAGCCATCAGTTCGCCATTACCTACGACGTCACGCAGGACCGCGAAGGGGCGGAGTGGTTTTTCAATCCCATCCGTCCGGGGTCGGTCGCCACGAAAGAACGGGTGCTCCTGCGCACCACGGGTAAGGACCTGCAATTCGAAGTCGTCAGCGGCAAAGAGGCCAAAGCGAGCGGGCTGGTCTCTGCCAAAACGGCCGACGACGCGCAGTTCATCAGGGTCCATCTGCCCGGACCTGTGCCGAAAGGAGGTCAGACCCGCATTCGCATCATCAAGACGTACACCGATGCCCCTTCCTACTCCCTGAAAGACGGCAATCTGGTCTTCGAACGACCCCTCAGCATCAAGCGCAACGTTGTCCTACTGCCGAAGTCGTGGGAGCTCGTCGAGTGCGGTTCGCCGGCGATCGTCTCCACGGACGCGGATGGCCGCGTCCGCGTCAGTTTTCTCAACGATCGGGATGATCAGTTGCCGGTGAAGATCGTCGCCCGGAGGCTGCCATGAAACGGGTGTTGATGCTTTTCCTGACGCTGCTCCCTCTCTCGCTTCTCGCGCAGGAGGCCTTTCATCGCGCCGAACAGGATCGTGAGATCACCTACTGGCTCCTCGATCCGGCCACACATCAGTTCCGCATCTCTCACGACTTCACGGTGACGCGTCCCGGACAGAAGTCGGTACACAGCTTTGTGCGCAAGGGAAGCGTCGTCTCTCCCGATGCCAGGATGATCGATCTGGACACTGGCAAGGAGCTACCGACCCACAACGTCGCAGGGAAAGACGTCAACGAGCTTGGGTACTACCCCACCAAAGTCGAGCCCGACTCTGTGGCCGTACAGGGAGATCTCGAGAATCCCGTGGCTGAAGGGCAATCGGCGCGCATCCGGGTGCAGGAGACCTACACCGACCCGATCGGCTACACGATGGACGCCGGAGAGCTGGTCTGGAAGCGCACGCTGGGCCGGCCGCTGAACTACGTGACCCTTCCCGCCGGATGGATGCTGACTTCGGTGAACACGCCTGCCGTCATCTCACTCGACGCGGAGGGCCGGATCAAGCTGCGGTTCACAAACATCCGCAATGACGACTTGTCGATTGTGCTCAAAGCGCGGAAGAAGCCGGCGAAGGCAGGGACGAACTGAAGTCATTTCTGGCGGTAACAGGCCATTAGGCCTACATCCGCCGACGGAGTCGGCGTCTGGAGATTGGACGTTTCAAGATTACTTCGAAGCTGGCAGGGGCGTGCAAATCAAGCGTCTTCGCCGACGGAGTCGGCGTAAAGAACAGTTGCCCCCGGCTTCAGCCGGGGGTTCTCGATCCTCCCGAAGTTGCGCGCCCGCTTCAGCGGGCGACAGAATCACCCGGCAAAGCGGAGATTGGCAGTTCACGTTTTGTCAACGGAAATGCCATGTCGTCGCAGGAGTTGCGCAAACTCCTCCTCGAACGACCACTTCTTGTGATGCGTCTTCTGCCTCTCGATGTATCGAGCGACCGTAGAGAGTTTCGACTTGCTGACACTGAATGCCGCGTACCCGCGCTGCCATGCAAATTCGGATCGGTCGTAGAACGTTTCATGTATCCAGTGAGTCGAGCTGCCTTTGATCTTCCCGATCGCGTCGGCGACGGCGATCGATGCAGGCAACTCGGTGAGGAGGTGGACGTGATCTTCCACTCCGTTCACGATGTACAGCCTCCCGCCGAGCTGTCGCACAATCCCTCCAAAGTAGGGAAAGAGGCGCTCTTCAAGCGTAGCGTCGATCAGGGGTCTCCGGTGTTTCGACGAATAGACAATGTGTATTAGCAGATTACTGAAGCTGTGCAGCATGGCATTCTGGCCATGCGGAGTCCCGATGGAATGATACCTCGGAGTGCCTAATCTGCCGCCCGCTGAAGCGGGCTCCAATGCTGGTGATGCCCCGAGAACCCCCGGCTAAAGCCGGGGGCAACGGTTCTCACGCCGACTGCCGTCAGCGCTGAGTTTGGACCTTTTCGTGCGGTCGAAGCTGTCTGTCGCCAGCGGTACCTGCGTTTTCGCCGACGGAGTCGGCGTGCTTTCGCAGGCTCCCGAATCCAGCCAAGTACACCTGCTCAAGCCCGCCACCTACTTTTTCGGCTTCAGCGTAACCACACCTACCCGATGCCCATTTGCAGAGTCGTCGATCAGGGTGGCCAGGCGGCGGGCACGCGTCTCCTCTTTCTTCGCGCTCGTAACCCAGTAGATGCAGACGCGGCGATAGGACGGTGCCTGGGTGTTGAAGAACTGCCACGCGCTCCGGTTCGCGCGGAACGTCTTCTCATCGGCAGGATCGAGGGTCCGTACCGCGTTTTCATAGGCGTAGATGGCCGACTTGTCCTCGCGGCGCTGTGCGAACGCGCGCAGACCGGCCGGGCGCATCAGACCGAGCTTCGTCAGCGCGGCGACGCGGGCGATGTTGATCGCGCTCCAGTTGCTGATGCTTTTTCGCGGAGTGAAGCGGATGCTGTAGCTGATGTCATCGATCCGACGGCGTACGCCGTCGATCCAGCCGAAGCAGAGGGCCTGATCGACCGACTCCGGCCAGGTGATCGACGGCCTGCCGGAGTCCTTCTTGTAGAAGCCGGCCAGAAGTTCGGTGGCCGAGGCGTGATTCTTCTCGAGCCACTTGCGAAAATCGGACGGCGTCGGGAAGAAGAGCGGTTTCATCGAGGCGAGGATAGCAGCGGTCATTCAAACGCAAGATTCACCACGCCGTGAAGAAACTATTTTTGTACCGGCTGTCGATTTCGTCCGGAGCCGTTCGACTATAGGGCAAGGAGAAAAGAACCATGGAATACCTACTGCTGATCTATGAGGAAGAGAAGCGCTTTCAGGGTCTGGGCCCGGATGAGCTCAAGACCGAGATGGGCGAGTACGGAGCGTTCGGCACAGAGCTCGCGGGCGCGATCAAGGGCGGCCACGCTCTGCAGCCGACCACCGCTGCCACGACCGTCCGCGTGCGGGACGGGAAGCGGATGACTACCGACGGACCGTTTGCCGAGACGAAAGAGCAACTCGGCGGCTACTACCTCGTCGAGGCGGCTGATCTGGATGCGGCAATCGCCATGGCCGCGAAGATCCCGGGCGGGCGCTACGGATCGATCGAGGTCCGCCCCATCATGACGTTCTCGTAACTATGATGGTGGCTTGACCGCGATCGAAGAGATCTTCCGCTCCGAGTGGGGCCGGCTTCTTTCGGCACTCATTCACCTCCTCGGCGACTTCGACGTCGCCGAGGAGGCATTGCAGGAGGCTTTCACCATCGCTGTGACCGAGTGGTCCGGCGGCGCGCCGCGGAATCCCCGCGCCTGGCTTTACGGCACCGCGCGCCACAAGGCCATCGATCGCCTGCGCCGGCAGGCGCGCTTCGCGGATAAGCAGGCCGAGTTGATGGCACTCACACCGGACACGGTGAACGGCATCGACGCGGCGGCCGAAGAGGAGTCGGGAGTGCCTGACGAGCGGCTTCGCCTGATCTTTACCTGCTGCCATCCGGCGCTCGCCGAAGAGGCACAGGTGGCGCTGACCTTGCGCACGCTCTGCGGTCTGACCACCGAGGAGATCGCGCGCGCCTTCCTCGTTCCGACGGCCACGATGGCGCAGAGGCTGGTACGCGCCAAATCCAAGATCCGCGGCGCAGCCATCCCCTATCGCGTGCCGCCGGCGTCCGAGCTTCGCGAGCGATTGTCTGCGGTCATGGCCGTTGTCTATCTCGTCTTCAACGAAGGCTACGCGGCCGCAAGCGGTGAGGTGCTCGTGCGCAACGATCTCTGTGCCGAGGGGATCCGCCTGGCGCGCATGCTGCGGCTGCTCATTCCGGACGCGGAGATCGACGCTCTTCTGGCGTTGATGCTGCTCCACGATTCACGCCGCGGCGCGCGGGCCGGCAAAGACGGCGAGTTGATGTTGCTCGCCGATCAGGACCGGACTCGCTGGGACCGCGCGGAGATCGACGAAGGACGCGCGCTGCTGCGGTCATCACTTCGCCAATCGCCTCACGGCACATACGCGCTGGAGGCAGCCATCGCGGCGGTCCATGCGGATGCCGGAACAGCCGAGGAGACGGACTGGCGGCAGATCGTCGCAATCTACGGCCGTCTGTATTCGCTGCACCCGACACCAGTCATCGCACTCAATCGTGCCGTTGCTGTATCGATGTCCAACGGTCCCGCCGCGGCGTTGCCGTTCGTCGACGCACTGGAAGATGCGCTGTCCGGCTATCACCTCTGGCACGCCACCCGCGCCGATCTTCTGCGCCGGATGGGACGGAGCGAAGAGGCAATCGCCAGCTACCGTTGTGCACATTCGCTGGCAGGGAATGAAGCAGAGCGGCGTTTTCTGGCGCGCAGGATTGGGGAGATGACGTAGGCTACGAGCGCTTCACCACCACGATGGTCGTGTCATCCGCGGGCGCCCCGGCACCGGCGTGATCGCGCCAGTCATCGAGGATGGCGGCGAGAATCGCTGAGGCGGAAAGGAATGAGACCTTGCCCAGCAATTGGCGGATGCGGTCGAAACCGTATGGCCGGCCGTGGGCGTCGCCTGCTTCGAACAATCCGTCAGAGAAGACAACCACCACTGTACCGGGGCTGATCGCAAGCGGCACGTCGCTTTATTGCCGCGCGGGTCCCTGGCCAAGCGGCAACGAGGGAATCTCGATCTCGCGCACATCATCCCCATCGACAACCCAGGGATAGGGATGGCCGGCGTTGCTGACGAGTACGTCTCCGGTAGTGGGATCGAGGCGCAGCAGCAGAACGGACGTGAAGGTTCGCGGAGAGCCGATTCCGCGCAGAACGACGTCAAGACGTTGCAGCACAGTCGCGGGCGTTCGTTCCCCGTCGACGAGACTGGCCAATGTGGATGGATGCTACCGGGTTGGCCCACGTTGTGTGCCACGGGCGACGGTCAGTTGCGTCCAGACGGGTGCGGCGGCCGGGAGGCCGCCGCACTACAGGAGATCAGGAGAGGCGGGTTACGACTTCTTCTTTGGCGCAGGAGCTGGAGCCGGAGGGGTCTTCTTTGCGTCGCTCTTCGGTGCTGCAGGAGCGGCGTCGGCCGCTGGAGGAGCTGGCGGCGGAGGTGGCGGCGCGAAGTAGGCCTCGTCGTATTTCGGATGGGCGCTCTCTTTCATAGCGTCGAGAGCCGCGTGCAGCCTGGTCTGTTTGAGGTTCTTCTCGATCGACGGACGAACCTGCTCCAGGGGAGCGGAGTCATGCGCTTCGACTTTGATGACGTGGTAGCCGAACTGCGTCTTCACGACAGGAGTGACGTCTCCCACCTTAGCCTTGAAGGCCGCTTCTTCGAACTCCGGCACCATCTGGCCGTGACCGAACGAGCCGAGGTCGCCGCCGCGGGAGCCGGAGCCAACGTCGTCCGATTCCTTCTTGGCAAGCTCGTCGAAGCTGGCGCCGGCGACGATCTTCTTGCGGAGGTCTTCCGCCTTCGCCTTGGCCTCGTCGTCGCTGAGCTCTTTCTTGCCTGACTGTGCCGCGGGGCTGCCCTTCGGCGCGATCAGGATGTGGCGGGCTTTGACCTGCTCATATTCCTTGGCACCGTCGGCGTACGCCTTCTGCACGTCGGCATCGGTGACCGTGATCCCGCTGTCGATCCTCTTGAGCTCCGCCGTCGCCACGAGGTTCTCGCGCATCAGGTTGAGTTGGGTGACCACTTCGGGATCGTTCTGCAGGCCGGCCTTGGCGCCTTCGCTGGCGAGGAGACGCATGCGAAGGTAGTCGTCGGCGAACTGCTTGCGGCCGGGCCCCTGCGCAAAGCTCTGATACTCGGCCGGAAGGGTCTTCAGAGCCGCCTCGAATTCCGACTTCTTGACGGTGATGGCGCCGGCCGAGATCACGACCGGATCAGTATCCGTCTTCGCCGCGGTGGTCGCCGGAGCGGCAGCGGGAGCGGCCTGGGCCGTCTTGTCCTGCGCGAGCACCACCGGAGCGGCAAGCGCAAGAGCGATGAGAATCGTTGTTGCTTTCTTCACAGAATCTCCTTGTACCTGGGACGTGCTGTATGTATTGAACAGCGAATCGTAACGGGGGGTCGGGAAGCTTGATTCCAGCGGACTCAGCGCAACTTCTGCAGCGCCGACGCGATCCGCCGTACGCCTTCGTGAATGCGCTCCATCGATGTGGCGTAACTGATGCGGACGTGGTCATCGCTGCCGAATGCCGAGCCGGGAACGACTGCGACCCGCGCCTCGTCGAGCAAATAGTCAGCGAATGACTGCGCGTCGCGAACGGAGCCGCGGCCGAAATACGACCTGACCTCGGGGAAGAGATAGAACGCGCCATCCGTCTGACCGCAACGCAAGCCGTCGATGGCATTGATGGCAGGGATCAACCAGGCGCGGCGCTCGCGATACGCCTCCCACATGCGGCGCACTGCCTCCTCGCCGCCGCCAAGCGCTTCGAGCGCCGCGGCCTGCGAGATGGAACTGGGATTCGAAGTGGAATGGCTCTGGATCTTGCCGGCCGCGTTGACGACGTCGCGATGCGCGATCGCGTAGCCGAGGCGCCAGCCCGTCATCGCGAATGTCTTCGACATCGAGTTCACCGCGACGATCGTCTCCGGATATTCGTCGAACCAGCGCACCGCCGAGACATGCTTCGCCCCGTCGTAGACGAAGAATTCGTATGTCTCGTCGAACAGCAGGAAGGCGTCGCGGGAGGCGCACCACTCGACGATCCGTTGCAGTTCTTTCTCCGCGATCACTGCCCCTGTCGGGTTGCACGGCGAGTTGATGATGACTCCTCGGGTACGCTCGGTCGCGACCGCTTCGATGTCGGCAAACGCCGGGCGGAAGTCGTTCCGCGCTTCGGTACGCGCAAAGACGGGACTGCCGCCGGCAAAACGCACCTGATCGGGAAAGCTCACCCAGCAGGGCGTGGGGATGATGACCTCGTCTCCCTCATCGACAAGGGCAAGAGCCACGTTGAACAGCTCCTGCTTGCCGCCCGTGCCGGCGATGACGTTGTCCGCGGTCAGCGACGTGCCGTAGCGGCGGTTGTAACGGCCGGCCAGAGCATCCCGCAACGCCTTCGTGCCGTTGCCACTGGTGTATTTCGTCAGTCCCTGATCGATGGCCAGCTTTCCAGCGTTGCAGACGGAAAGGGGCGTTGGGAAATCGGGCTCACCAGGGCCGAGGTCGACGATGTCGATCCCCTGCGCTTTCAGTTCCAGAGCCCGGTTCATCACAGCCAGAGTGGGCGAGATCCGTATCTCGTTCACGCGCCGCGTGAAGCGGATATTGGGTTTGGTGATCACGTCGGTACTCATCAGGCGAACCGTTCTCTCAGCGTCGTTCGCAGGCCACGCCATGCCGGCGGAACCTGACCGCTGATGATAAGCCGCATCAGCTCGACGGCGCACCAGGAAAGATACACATAAATCATCGGCCCCCGCCACGAAGGCATCGCGAACTGTACCAGCCAGAAGACGAAGAGAATCGACGCCTCGTGCATCTTCAGCTCCAGGTTCAGCAAGAGCAAAAAACCGAGGAAACTCTGGAGGATCGTCAGGAGGATCTCGTCGCGCTGATGTGCGTCGAAGACCAGAGGCCGCACATGGCCGGCGCTGATGACGAGAAGAATCGGGATCATCGCCGAAAGGATGCTCCACTGGTTGATGTTCGACGACACCATGTTCATGAGCGCGACGTTGGCGGTCTTGACTTTGCGCGCCCAGTAGAACGCGCTGATCTTTTCGGGGAACTCGGAGAGGAACGGCGCCACCCACTGCACGAAGACGAAGGTGGAGACGCCCAGCGACGTGGCGATGGCCAGCATCGACTCGAGGAACGGGTGCGCGGCGAAGTAAAGAATCGCGGCGCCAGCGAGAAAGAGCATCCAGATCGCGGCATTGCGCCGCTTCGGCGGCATCTTCAGGATGGCCCGGGGCACGGCGCCGAGGTCTTCCAGCGCTTCGCCTTCATCATCGCGCGGCGGGATCTTCCAGAGGATCCAAAGGTAGAGAACATAGGAGGCCGTGAGCGGAATCGAGTCCCAGATGGACAACGTGCCTTTCCACCAGATGAAGGTGAAGTAGGCGATCGGCAGGAAGAGCCCGAAGACCTCGACGGAATGCTCCGCGTCGAGCTGAACGCTGATGAACCTCCGCTCACGCCGCCAGCCGAACCACGCCGCGACGAAATAAATCATCGGCCATCCCAGACCGACCAGCAGACGCAGGCTGCCGGTGAAGTTGGCGATGGCGAGGTGCATCTTGGTGGGATCTTTCCCCGCCTGCCATGCGATGACCGCTTCGACCGCGAACTCCGGGAGCGTCTGTGCCCACGCCAGGATCGCCAGCGCCAGCCCCTGTGAGATCAGAAACTGCGCCGCTTCCGCAGCCCAGGCGATGACGAAGGCGGAGAGAAGGATGCTCGGGAAGGTCCAGATTGCAGACCAGACCGCGGCGGAGACGGCGGTCGCCGACTTGATGAGTTTCAGTATCATCGCCCCGCCAGGAGCGCGCATTCTAATTGATGAGGATCAGCAGCCGTCAGAACCCGTTGTTCAAGCGCATCCGCGAAGCCATCCGCGACCACGCGGCCGAGATCGTGATCGAAGGCCCGAAAGCAGTGGCCGGCGCGATCGCCGCGGGTTGGAAGCCGATCAAGGTAGTGACGCGCGAGGCCGACTTCACCTCGCAGATCTTCGACGCGCTGGCGGAGACCAAATCGCCGCAAAACGTCATCGGCCTGTTTCATCGCCCGGAGACAACTCCCGGCCAGCTCTTCGCTCGCCAGACATCGATCATCGTCGCGCTGGATGGCGTGCAGGATCCCGGCAATGTTGGGACGATCGTCCGCCTCGCCGCCGCCTTCGATGCAAACGGCGTCGTCCTGCTGCCCGGCTGCGCCGATGCGTTCAGTCCAAAGGCAATCCGCTCGTCTGCTGGTGCGGTCCTGACGGTGCCGGTGGTGACCTGCTCAATCGAGGAGCTGCTCGCGCAAGGCTGGGCAATTGTCGCGGCTGACTCACGCGGAGAGCGCGCCGATCCCCCTTCACAACACGCCGTACTCGCTTTCGGCAGCGAGGGTTCCGGCCTCTCCCCGGCTCTGCTGACCACCGCGCGAACGATCGCCATCCCGATGTCGCCGCGGATCGAATCGCTGAATGTAGCGTCGTCGGCTGCGATCCTGCTGGCGCGAAGTTTCGTCTGCAGGTCTGCTTAGGAGCCTATCCAGCAGATTACGCAGATTGACGCAGAGGGGGTACGTTTTCCATCTCCGTAATCTGCGGATAGGCTTCTCTCATGTGCTGACAAATTCCGCTGGCGTCAGGCCTTTGGTTTCTTCCCGTGCAGCCAACGTGTCGAACTGCACAGGAGGATCACGATGCACGTCCGTTCGCATGCCGCTCTCGAGTCGAATATCAACGTCACACCTCTCGTCGATGTCTGCCTCGTTCTACTGATCATCTTCATGGTCGTTGTGCCGGCCATGATCAATGGCGTGCCGGTGAAACTGCCGGTGGTGAAGGGCGATCCTGTTCCCGACGCCCAGCGTCAACTCGCGATCACTGTGAAAGATGACGGGACGGTGTACCTCGGCGCGATCGTCGTCAGGAGCGAACAGGTGGCTTCCGAGCTCCAACGCGTTCACGCCCAATCTCCTGAACGGGCCGTCGCCGTCCGCGGCGATCAGAGAGTCGCGTATGGCGAGGTCGCAAAGGTTCTCGATGCCTGCAGGGCCGCGGGTTACAACGATGTCCGCTTGATCTCGCAGCAGAGGGATACGGCCGTCACACCTTGATCGACACTGCCGGAGGGGCACCATTGCCCCTCAGGCACCGTTCACTGCGGCTGGTTTGTCCAGGTTGGATGCCGCCGTAAAAACGTGAATGTCGTTTGCGGTGGCGAAGCTGCCGGCGGAAACGCCCTCTCGCACTGCCCGTCAGCGTGCGTCTGCGGAGTATCCCGTGCTGGTGGCTACCGGTAATTCGAAAGTTCGGCGGATGGAGCGCTCGGCGCTACCGGTGAGCTTGATGTTGGAGGTGGCTGGGAATGCGCATGCGACCAGAACCACACATCCGATGAACCCGATCGCAAAGACTTTCTTCATTTTCTCCCCTCTTCTGACTCTCTGTGGATTGAGTCGCCGTAACGAGGAGAAAAAATACAGAGCGCTGGAAGCGCGGGCGTCTCGCCGGCATCATCTTCCGTACGAGAGCCGCAAGCGGGCGCTACGTGCCGCTCACACTGCGATCGGCGCTTTGATGCTCGGATGCGGGTCGTAGTTCTCCAGGGTGAAGTCGGAGAACTTGAAGTCGAAGATCGAAGTCACCTCGGGGTTGAGCTTCATCGCCGGCAGCGGACGCGGCGATCGAGTGAGCTGCTCGTGCGCTTGATCGAGATGGTTGACGTAGAGGTGGGCGTCGCCGAACGTGTGGATGAAGTCGCCCGGCTCCAATCCGCAGGCCTGGGCCACCATCATCGTCAGCAGGGCGTACGACGCAAGGTTGAACGGCACGCCAAGAAAGACGTCCGCGCTGCGCTGGTAGAGCTGGCAGGAGAGTTTTCCTCCCGCTACATAAAACTGAAAGAGGGCGTGGCACGGCGCGAGCGCCATCCGGTCGAGATCGCCGACGTTCCAGGCGCTGACGATGTGACGGCGAGAGTCGGGGTTGTGCTTGATCTGCTCGATCACGCCACTGATCTGGTCGATGTGAACCCCATTCGCCGCAGGCCAGGAGCGCCATTGGTAGCCATACACCGGCCCCAACTCGCCGTTCGCATCGGCCCATTCGTCCCAGATCGTGACCTTGTTCTCGTTCAGGTAACGGATGTTCGTGTCGCCGCGGAGGAACCAGAGAAGCTCGTGGATGATCGAGCGCAGATGCACCTTCTTCGTCGTCAGCAACGGAAAGCCGGCGCCGAGGTCGAAGCGCATCTGGTAGCCGAATACGCTCAGCGTCCCGGTGCCGGTACGGTCCGATTTCGGCACGCCGTGGTCGAGGACGTGGCGGACCAGTTGAAGGTATTGCTGCATCAGCTAATTATCGCACCGAGCCCACCGGAACGCTGGCGTCCCGCCGGCTGGCTCGGCGCCGTCCTCGGCGCCGGAAGTGCGGCTCGCCGCACGGCACAGACAAGAGTATCTGTGACCTGACGGAACTCCGGCTTCGACATTGCGCCTAAGACGGTACACTTCGCTCGCGCGATGCATTTTGAATCCGGCATCCTCCACATCGGCAATATCCCGGCAACCGATCTCGCGAACCGCTACGGCACGCCGCTCTACATCTATGACGCGGAGGTCATCCGGCGTCAGATCGAGCGGGTAAAGCGCGCGTTTGCGGCCCTCCCCTTCCGTCCGTTCTACGCGATGAAGGCGAACGGGGCGATTGCGATCCTCGAGCTCGTGCGGGGCGCCGGCTTCGGCTGCGATGCCGTGTCGCCGGGAGAGATCTACATCGCGCGAAAGGCCGGCTTCACGCCGGACGACATCTGGTTCACCTGCTCGAACGTCTCCGACGACGACCTCCGCGCCATCGGCGACGATCGCATCGTCGTCAACGTCAATTCGATGTCGGAGATCGACCGCATTCTCGCCCTCGACCTGCCGAACCCGGTGGCGTTGCGGGTCAATACCGACATAGGAGCGGGACATCATGCCGACGTCGTCACGGCCGGGGGCGGCGTGAAGTTCGGCATCGAGCTCGGCGACGTCGAAGAGGCGCGGAGAGTCGTGGAAGAGAGCGGACGCAAAGTGGCCGGCCTTCACGCTCATATCGGCTCCGGCATCGACAGCATCACCCCGTTGATCGAGTCGGCGCGAAGGCTGCTCGATCTCTCGACCTCGTTCCCGAACCTGCGCTGGCTCAACTTCGGCGGCGGGATCTCCGTGCCGTATGAGCCGGGTGCCCGGGAGTTCCCGATCGATGATTACGGTGCCGGGCTGGCGGTCATTGCGGCGAACCGGCTTCGCGCGCGCGGTCTCACGGCCATTCTCGAACCGGGGCGCTACCTCGTCGCGGAGTCGGGCACGCTGCTGTCGCGCGTCACGTCGCGCCGCATGAGCGGCGGACGATGCTGGATCGGCGTCGACACCGGATTCAATCATCTCGTGCGGCCGTCGAAATACGGCGCCTACCATCACATCGTCAACGCCACGAGCGGATCGCCTGCCTCGCTGCGGCAAACGTTCGAGTTGAATCAGATGAACGAGGATGTCGTGGTGGCCGGCAATCTCTGCGAGTCCGGCGACGTCTTCACGCGCAAAGAGACGGGCGAAGTCATCACTCGGAGGATCGACCAGACAAACGCAGGCGATCTGCTGGCTTTCTGCGACGCCGGCGCGTACGGCTTCTCGATGGCCTCGCTCTACAACGCCCGGCTGCTGCCTCCCGAGGTCATCGTCGAAGGTAGCGAAGTACGGCTGATCCGCGAACGGCAGACGTATGAGGACCTCGTGCGATGAAAAGCAGAAGGCAGAGATGAAAAGCAGAAGGCAGAAGGCAGAAGGCAGAAGTTCGCAAGTAATTGGTGGCGGAGCACCCTCCTTCTGCTTTCTGCTTTCTGCTTTCTGCCTTCTGATCTCTTCCTGCGCTACCACTCCGAAACCAACGCTCGATCTGAAAATCGTCAACGGACGGATCATCGATGGTACCGGGGCTCCGTGGTATCGCGGCGACGTCGGCGTGCGCGGCGACACGATCGTATCGATCGGCGATCTTTCGAAGGTCGCGGCCACGAACACGATCGACGCCCACGACAACGTCGTCTCGCCCGGCTTCATCGATCTCCTCGGGCAGTCGCAGGGCGCGGTCTTCGCCGACCCGCACCTCGAAGCGAAAGTGCGGCAGGGCGTGACCACCGAGGTCACCGGCGAAGGGAGCTCTCCCGGGCCGCTGAGCCAGAAGCAGATCGACGCCGCGAATCCGCGGAACCGGCCGAAGTGGCACACGCTCGGAGAATGGTTCAGCGTGCTGGAGAAGAACGGCAGCGCCATCAACTTCGCGCTCTTCGTCGGCGCGGACAATCCGCGCGAGATGGTCATCGGTGATGTGAATCGTTCCCCCACGGCGGACGAGATGCGCGAGATGGAGCGGATCGTCGATCAGGCCATGCGTGAAGGAGCGATCGGCCTTTCGACCTCGCTGATCTATCTGCCCGCGATGTACTCAACGACTGATGAGATCGTCGGCCTGGCGAAAGTCGCGGCGAAGTATGGCGGCGTCTATTTCAGCCACATGCGCGACGAGGGCGACCATATCGACAGCGCGCTCGACGAGGCATTCCGCATCGGGCGCGAGGCGAAGATCCCCGTCAACATCTGGCACCTCAAGACCGGCGGGGCCGCGAATTGGGGACGGATGCCGCACGTGATCGAGCGGATCACCGCCGCCCGCGCCGAGGGGCTCGACGTGGCCGCGAACGCCTACCCGTACGCGGCGTCATCGACGTCGCTGTCGACGCTGGTGCCCGATTGGGCGATGGAGGGAGGGTACGCGGAGCTGAAGAAGCGGCTCGCGGACACTGCCCAGCGAGCACGCATCGCCGAGGTTCTGCAGGCGCAGTTCAAGAAGCGCGGACCAAAAGGGATCTACATCACCCGCATCGGGAACCCCGCCCTCGTGCAGTACGAGAAGCACTTCGTCGAAGAAATCGCCGCGTTGATGAATGTCCCACCCGACGAGGCGATGATGCAGCTCTTCGCGGGGACGAACAGCTCACCGAACGTGATCTTCTTCTCGATGAACGAGACGGACGTGCAGACGGCGCTGAGACAATCGTTCGTCTCGTTCGGCTCCGACTCCGGCTCTCCTCCCCCGGCGGCGCGGGCTCTGGGTCAGGCGGTGCATCCCCGTGCCTACGGAACGTTCCCGAGGGTGATGGGGCACTACGTTCGCGACGAGCATCTCTTCACTCTGGAAGAGGCGGTGCGCAGGGCGACGTCACAGGCAGCCGACCGGACGAATCTCACCGACCGCGGCGTGCTGCGCCCAGGGATGAAGGCGGATGTGGTGGTCTTCGACGAGGCAAAGATCCGCGATGTGTCGACGTACGAGGATCCGCACCACTTCAGCGAAGGCATCCTCGACGTGGTGGTCAACGGCACTTCAGTACTGCGCGATGGCGCGATGACCAGCGCGCTGCCGGGTCGGGTACTGCGCGGACGGGGATATCAGAAGTAGGTCGGTTTGGTGTTGGGGATGAGTAGTCAACACCCCTCACCCGCACTTACGCTTCGCTTACGTGTCTTCCCCACGTCGTAGGGAGATGCGACTTCCTGAAGGGCAGTCGAGCGCGGAGTACACCTGCACGCCAGCGGCATACGCTGCACACCGGCGGCGTACGCTGCACACCGGCGGTGTAACACGACACGCCGCCGGCGTTACACGACACACCGCCGGCGTTACACGACACACCGCCGGTGTAACGCGACACGCCGCCGGTGTAACACGACACGCCCGGGGGTGTAACTCGGCACGCCGAGGGTGGCCGGGGTCGCAAGACGGCATCTCGCACACCTTCCAGGGTGCCCGGGGAGAACTCCGAGAGAGGGGCATCGATAACCCACCCCCCACACCCCACCGCACTCCCCAACCTCCTATGTCACAATGCCGCGTCCGCTCACCCATGCAAGACAACTCGACTGAGAAACTCGTCCGCGCGGTCGGCTTCTGGGGACTTGTGGCGATGTGCATCAACGCCGTCGTCGGCAGCGGCGTCTTTCTCCTCCCTACCGAGTCCTACAAGCTCCTGGGGCCGTTCTCGCTCTGGGCGCCGCTGATCTTCGCGCTGCCAGTCTTCATCCTCGTGCTCTGCTTCGCCGAGGCCGCCAGCCACTTCAGCGAGCCTGGCGGGGCGTACCTCTACGCCAAGACCGCCTTCGGCGACTTCATCGGATTCGAGACCGGTTGGATGAACTGGCTGGCACGCGTCACGTCGCTGGCAGCGCTATCGAACGGATTCGTAGTCTCGCTGGCGCGCATCTTCCCCTCCCTCGGCACGGCTTCGGCGCGGATCGTCGTCATCCTCGTGTCCATCGGCATCCTCACGGCCATTCACTACGCCGGCGTGAAATACGGCGCAGCGTCAATCTATGTGTTCACCCTCGGCAAGCTGATTCCGCTGGCCGGCTTCATCGTCGTCGCTCTCATCGCCTGGAAGCACAACCCGATTCCGGCTTCGATGACGATTCCAGGACCTGGCACCGACTGGAGCGGCGCGGCGCTGTTCATGCTCTTCGCCTACGCCGGCTTCGAGAACATGGGCGTGCCGGCCGGCGAGTTCCGCAATCCCAAGAAAGAACTGCCGCGCGCGCTACTCGTCGGGACGCTGGCCATCGCCGCGATCTACGTGCTCGCCCAACTCGGCGCGATGTCTGCCCTCCCCGATCTCTCGAAGACGAACACCCCCATCGCCGATGCCGCCGCCGCACTCGTCGGCGGAGTCGGTGCTCTCATCGTCACGATCGGCGCACTCCTGTCGATGGCCGGCACGAACTCAGGCACGGTGCTCGAAGGCTCCCGCATGCTCTACGCGATTTCCCTCGGACGCCCACGCCTCCGCGCCATCAGCTACGTCCACCCCCGCTTCCACACCCCGACGGTTGCAATCCTGATTCACGTGCTCTTCGCCGCGGTCCTGGCATGCGCCGGCTCGTTCGCAAAACTGGCCATGCTCTCCGCCGTGGCGCGACTGACGACGTATCTCTTCACCTGCGCCGCGGTACCGTTCCTGCGGTTCCGCGCATGGACGCTCATCCTGGGAATCCTCGGCACATTGATCTCGCTGGCGCTTGTCCTGACGCTCAACCGGTTCAACTTCCTCGTCGCGGGGATCGCGATCGCGGTCGGCGCTCTGATCTACGCCGTGTCATGGCAACGCACGGATACCGCTCCGACGTAGCGTGGTCACAAGGCCGGCATCAAGTTCCCTAACAAAATAACCTATAACCTAACGTGCGCCTTCAATTCGCGGGAGACGCGTGGATTATCGTGGATGGTTTCCCAGGGGTGGCGTCTACGCGTGATGACGTGCATCGGTGTCTCGCTTGCTCAAGCGAGCAGTAAGCCGGGTCGGACCTGATGCAAGCGGCCACGAGATGCAATCCGCCGGATGAGAGCCCTAGACGTCGCTCGGCCTCCTTGAACAAATCGTCCGCTGCCCGGTGCAATGGTCCTGTCGCCTCGCACTGGCTCGCTTCGCCAGCGTGATCGGCGATCGTGATGAGCGCGTATGCGGAGTGAATTCCGATCGCACGAAGGTCGTTGATGCGCCCATTCGAGTGCACTGCGAGAATCGATTGGTCAATCCAATCGAATACGCGGTGACGCGGATACTGCGACCGTCCGCAGACCTCGGGCGCGTGCATCGTCGCCAGATGCTGGATCGATGTAATCCCCAGCTCTTCGAGGACATCCACGGCACCGTCGTCCACGCCTTCGAGCAGACGCACGGGTAGGTCGGCCGCACCTATTTGCGTCACGCCGAACGTCGCCATGGCACTCTTCTTGAGCCTTTTCATGACAAACGCGAGAAAGAGACCAATCAAGAAGTAGCCCGCGGGACCGGCGGGCTTGAAGATGTCACTGCGCGAAGCCATGAAGCCGATCAGCATGGCGATCGAAGTTTTGAGAGCGCTGTTGATGAGAAACCTGGGAGAGAGCGCGGTCGCGTTCAGCCGAACGAGCATGAACCAGAGTGTGCTGATGTAGGCTCCGTATCCCGCGTATACCAGGCCTACGAGATTCTGGTCATCGGCGTTCGCGGTCTTCGCGACTATGAGGAAGATCACGGTCAGCAGAATGGACGCCGCTAACGCCTCCCAAAACGTAGGCCTGTGCTCCGACTCAGGGTCTGTAACGCTCTTCCCGTCCGCACCACCCTCCCCGGCTTCAGTGGCGTACTGGCGAGACATCACGATATGGTTCGCCACGCCGATGATTCCCGGCAGCAGCGCGAATAGCCTGAAGAGGTTGAAACACAGCAACGATGTCACACCCGCCGTACCCAGGATCGTCGTGGTTCTGACGTCGTGCGTCAACAGCGTGAGCATGAGAAACCCGATCGCGCTAACGACAAGGACAAGCGATAAGACCATCGGCTTCCAGGTCTGCCACGTCCATCGACCCGCCCGGGCGGCGTTTTTTGACATGCTTGCTCCTGTGCGTGATTTGCTGCCTCAGCCGCCAGCCGGTGATCAACGCGGAATCGCGGTGCACTGATCCGCCGGTCCGGCGCTCACGGGCGAGGCGCCCGTGTCTATGAGGAATCGGCGGAAGCAGGGATCCTCGTTGAGGAGTACTTTCGACGCCTCCATGAGCGCGTTGAATTGGTCGTCATTGAGTTTGGAGAAATTGGTGCCGATACCGTTCACTCTGTCGCGAAGACTCTCGTCCTTGATCAGCGAGAAGCTGAGAATCACGGGATAGTAGACGGTGGGGTTTGCAACGTGTGCCGCCTGTTGCTCCTCGGCGCGATTGCGGAACGTTGTCAGCAGCGACTCGACGCTGTCGAACGAATAGTTCCCCATCGGCGTACCGGTCACGGCGCCGAGGATTGTGATCAGGTTCGGTTCCTTGGCGCTCGCGTCGATGGTCACCTTCGATGACGATGTACCTGCATTGACCACGACTACCAGGATGCGTTTGATCTCATGCAGCGACAGGAGTCCGGCGATGGTGAAGCCGGTACGATCGGGATGTCGGGCCGGCTCCACGAACGTGTCGGAGGAAATGATGGCGTGCAAAGGGGCGCGCAACCCGATGTTGTCGGCGATGCCACCGTCCTGCATGTGCAGGTGTGTTCGTGCCGGATCGAGGTATCCCTCGAGCTCGTCCGCCATCCGCGGACGGGAGGGGTCGATGTAGACGTCGCCGCGCGCGCCCGACATCCAGCCGGGTTTGCTGTATCCGCAGCGGCGATAGACGTTGAGTACCAGGGGCGGCAGAAGGACCGGGAATGCGGAGGACGCGGCGACAGCGCGTGACACGTTCACTCCGTTGATATCCGAGCAGATCGGATCGAATTGATCCTGCGTCCACTCGAACCGCGATCCCATTTCAACCTCGGTCGAGTTGGCGATGATCAGCGGAGCATGCGACTGCCCCTGCACCGTCAGCAGATCCTTGAAAGTCGCATTCTTGAACAGCACGCTGTCGTAGAGCTCAGACGCCACGTCGATACGATGGAAGTTCGGAGAAAAAAGGAGGCGAAACAGGTTAGGCGACAGAAAGGCCGAGTTAAAAAGCTGCTTCTCGATGTCCTTTCGAAGGAAATCGGAGTCGAAGGTCTTGAAGCCACCGCGGCCGCGCAGGCCGTAGTACATCGACGTGAACGAGCCACCGGATACGGAAGAAATCACGTTCACGTGGTCCAACAACTTCTTGCCGTCCGGCATGTTGACGGTGTCCAGTTGATTGAGGACACCGAACGAGAATCCCGCGGCCCGGGTACCGCCACCCGAGAAAGTCAGGATGACAAACGTGCTGTTGTCACCTGTCGGAATGTCGGTCGTGGCCCATCGATAGCCATATCCTGGATTGGGTGCCTGCTTCAGCTCAGGGTTGACGGGATAGTGGGCACACGCGAGGAACGCGGCGGCAACGGCGGCGGCAAGAGCTCGATACGTGGCGCTCATAGCGGAAGGAACTCGATGACGGTCGGATTGACAGGTGTCCCGTCGATGAGCAGTGCGATCTTCGCAGGCTTGTAGTCCTTCGGCTCATCGAGGTCGAACGTGTGGTGCCCGAGCTGAACGTTGAACGCGGTGTTCGTCTTGCCGGAGCGGACACCGTCCACGTAAACGTCGCGCACTTTTGGAAAAGTAACGATGACCCATGCATCCATACCTATAGGAGGGACAGAAACGGGAAAATCCCTACCCTACTTGAACATCCAGATGCAAACCGCGGCCGCCACCAGCGCCGCCACCGTGTCGCCTACCAACGCCGCCGGAATCGCGTGGCGCGTCTTCTTCACGCCGATCGCGCCGAAGTAGACGGCAAGGACGTAGAAGAGCGTTTCGCTGCTGCCGTAGAGGGTGGCGGCCATGCGGGAAAGCATCGAGTCGGGGCCGTAGCGTTTGATCACGTCGGTCGTCAGGGCCAATGATCCGCTGCCGCTCAGCGTGCGAAGGATGGCCAGGGGGAAGAGCTCGGGGGGGAAGATCGTGCGGCTCAGGAGGGGGCGGATGGCGTTCGTCAGCATGTCCATCGCTCCCGAGGCGCGGAACATGCCGATGGCGACCAGGATCCCGACCAGGAACGGGATGATGCGGATCGCCACCTGGAAGCCTTCCTTCGCTCCTTCGATGAAGACGTCGTAGACCTTGATGCCGCGAATGAGTCCGATCAGCGGAATGCCGACCAGCAGGACCGGGATGGCCCACGTGGAGATGGCCATGAGGATGTTGCGGATCATGCTGCCTCCGGCGGTCGGGTGTCGGGGGTCGGGGGTCGGAGCGGCGTGGGGAAGAAGCGCTGGAGGAGCTTCGCGGTTGTGACTGCCGCGACGGCGCCACAGAGCGTGGCGATGAGTGTGGTGGGGATGATTGCCGTCGGTGCGTGCGCGCCGGCGGCGGCCAGGACGCCGATGATCGTCGTCGGGATGAACTGCACGCCGGCGGTGTTGAGGCACATGAAGGTGACCATCGGATTCGAGGCGGTCTCCTTGTCCGGATTCAGCGTCTGCAGCTCTTCCATCGCCTTGATGCCGAGGGGCGTGGCGGCATTGTTGAGGCCGAGCATGTTCGCCGACACGCTCATGACCATGGCGCCGATAGCTGGATGATCGGGCGGAACTTCAGGGAAGAGCAGGCGGCTGATCGGCCGGAGAACGCGGCTGAGCATCGACACCAGTCCGGCCTGCTCGGCCACACGCATGATGCCGAGCCAAAGCGTCATGATGCCGACCAGTCCGAGGGAGATCTCGACGGCCGTCTTCGCCGACTCGACCGACGCTTTCGTCACGGCGTCCGCCTTCCCTGTGAAGACCGCCACGATGAGCGCAATCGCCATCAGGCCGAACCAGATGTAGTTCAACATGACCGCGATTGTAGTGGCTGCCGGTCGTAGCGCCGGCGGCCTCACCGGCTGGCTCGCCGCCGGCCCGGCGGCGACTCTCTTTTCAGAAACCGCCAGCGAGCCGCTGGCGGTCCAGCCGGCGGGCCGCCGGCGCTACGAACCGGCTCACCGAGCGGCGCGCCGCCGTTGGATGCTGCCGAATACCCGGGTGAAGACGCGAGAAACGTTGTTGGCGGCCGGATCGATCCGTTCATAGGCCGTTACCACGCCGCCGCCAGGAAGCGCCGCCGCGGAAAACGTCGGATATGGAGGCTGGCCTGTCACGAGCACGGTAGACTCTCCGGTAGCGGCAAGCGACTCCGGGTCGACCGCGACTCCCCACGTCGTGACCCCATCGCCGGTGAGTAACAGCAGATTGCCGCCGCTCGCAAAGAGGCGTTGGGAAAGAATCTGCGAAGGATGCGCGATCTGGCGGACGGAGTCAGTGCCCCCTCCGGCGCTGACGTGCAGTCCGACAATCGACGCGCTGTAGTCGTCGGTCCAGCTCACCACGTAACGGCTGCCGGTCCAGGCCACCGAGGAGGGGTACACATCGAAGTCAACTGTGTTCAGAATCGCAGGCGCTTGATCGATGGCGCTACCGTCAGCGCGCAGACGAAGTGCAAGGAGGTGAGACGGGGATGGTGTGTCACATGTGGGAGGCTGGCAGTAGTTGTCATTCCAGGTCAGCAGGTAATCATGGCCATTGCTGGCAATGGCAAGGTCATATGCGGGAGAACCGGCTGGCGCTGTCTCGTTCGTTCGAAGAGGCGCTCCCGAGTCAGTGAAAATGGTCCGGACGCGAAGGCATAGACCGTGATCCGGGCAGGCGCCGGCGTAGACGGCCAGCACCCCTTCACCATTCGATCCGAGGACCAGTTCCTCCGCATTCGCCAACGGAACCGGGGCTTCATCAAGCCAGTGGCCGGTCGTGGCGGACAGTCTCCGCACGACATAGTTGCGCGCACGGAGACCGGCCCATGCGATCACGTAGGTATCGCCGGCGGCCGCAATGTTCGCGTGCATGGTCTGGCCGTCCGGATCGCTGGCCACCTCGATCGGCGCCGCATCGAGTGGAGCGCCGGACGATGCCTGCGAGAAACGGCGGAGGAAGAGATGGTTCGACCCGTCCGGACCGTATTCGTTCCAGATGGTGGCGTAGGCATTTCCCGAGGACGCGGCCTGCGGCGCCGCCTGAAGCGATGCGGTCGTGGAGAGAACGGCGCTACCTTTGCCGGCGATGACGATGGGATCGACGCTCGTAGAGACGCCGGAGCGGAAGGCGTCGCTCACCACCACCCGCGTCGAACCGATCGTCGTCATCACCGTGCCGTATCCGGTGCCGGTCCAGGCAAGAAGCTGGACCAGAGGGAGAGCCGGCGTACCGTTTCCGGCTGGTTCACCGGCCAACCACGTGTGCGCACTGCCATCGGCTTCTGACGTCGTCCACGCGATCTGATAGCCATCTCCGTCGAAGAGGACGGCAGGCTCTCCCGAAAACCGCAGAGTCGAGTCGTGCGGGGCGAACCTTCCAATCGATTTCTTCACACCGTTTCGATCGAGATGGGCCAGAAACTCTTCCCGGAGGGACGATCCCCGGCTGGCAAGGAGGTATTCGTCAGGGCCGCCGGCGAGTGTCATAACCCCGCCGGTCTGGCTCCAAACGAGCCCAGTATCGGCGCTGCCAAGGAACTTGCCGTCGCGACCGACCCGGTCGGCGCGCATCCCTTTTCCATCCGTGCTGTAGAGAATCAGAAACTCCGAGCCGCTGCCGGCAGCCGCGTAAAACGTGAAACTGTGAGCGAACAACTGCACATCGGCCATGACCACATTCGCCTGGCTGTCGAGGACCGTTGCCAGGCCGCCGCCGGCGAAGAGGATGCGCGCAGAAGGGCCGGACCCGAGGATGGCCGCAAACTGGCCATGGAGTTTCCCCGTCGATTTACGATCGATGCTCCCCTCGGGCGATACGAACGAGAAGGTCTTGTCACCATACAACTCCGAGATCACGACGAAGGCCGTGCCGTTCCAGAAGACGCTGCCGCCGGTCACTCTCCTGGCGATCAGGATGCCGGCCGGATCGAGAGAGACGCCGTCCGCGCTGATGCGGGAACCGTAAAGGTCGGGGTACGAGCCGTAGCTGAAAGTGTCGACGGACAATCCACGATAATCGAACCAGACCGCGAAGGCGATCTGTCCGTTGGATGACACCGCCGCCGTCTGCTGGGTGCAGGCGGCAGGACCGAAGGTTCGTTGCGACACCGCCTGCTCAGGCAGAAGCGGCGGAGGAAATGTCACCGCGGCTGTGGCGGTGTGGGCAATGAATGCAGCGGCAATCAGTAGGGTCCGCATAGGGTCGCGCGCTATTATGACATATTCCAGACCTGACGTCGGGTGCGTCGTGTTAGTAAAGTAGAGGCGATGAATCGGAATCAGTATGCACCTCTCGTTCTCCTTGCCCTGACTTTTGCGGCCGCTGCGTGCCATAGGGAGACCGCGCCTCCATCCCCTCGCCCGTCGATCCTCTTCGTCACGCTTGACACTACGCGGGCCGATGCCATCGGCCCCGAGGCTGCCGGAGTGACCACCCCGGCCTTCAACGCACTGGCAGCGCGCGGACGGCGCTATCTCTGGGCGTATGCCACGGTGCCGCAGACGCTGCCATCGCATACATCGATGCTCACGGGGCTCTACCCTGCCGGACACGGAATCCACGAGAACGCGCGGCATCTCGCGGATACGCAACCATTGCTCGCCGAGCGGCTGCACACCGCAGGCTATCGAACCGCCGCCTTCGTCTCCGCCTTTGCCCTGGCGCGGCGGTTCGGTCTGGCGCGCGGTTTCGACAGCTACGACGATGAACAGCCGCCCGGGCTCGCCGAACGCACAGCGAAGGAGACCACGGACCGCGTAATCGCATTCCTGCGTGGGTCCGGAGCCGGCAGTCGTGGGTCCGAGACAAACAACCCCTCCGACACCCGACTCCCGACACCCGGCACGCGGCAGCCTCTCTTTCTGTGGGTTCACTACTACGACCCTCACTACCCATACACGCCGCCGGAGCCATTTCGCAGCCGTTACGCCGCGCAGCCTTACTACGGCGAAGTGGCGTTCATGGATGAGCAACTTGGCCGGCTCGCCGCAGCATTCGAACAGGAGGTCAAGGGGCCGGTCGCCATCGTCCTGGTGGGTGATCACGGCGAAGGACTCGGCGAGCATGGCGAGCAGCAGCACGGCAACCTGCTCTACCAGGCCACCATGCACGTACCGCTCGTCATCATTGGTCCGGGTGTGCGGCCCGGAGCGGGCGAAACCCCGGTGAGCACGCGGCGCGTGTTTCACACCATCCTCGACTGGGCGGGTGTTGATCCAACCAACAGCCTTGTGAAGAGCGACACCGAGGTCGTGGTGGGCGAGTCGATGAAGCCGTTCCTCGACTATGGATGGCAGCCGCAAGTCATGGCCGTGGAAGGGAACCGCAAAGCCATACTCGCCGGCCGGCTCGAGGTCTATGACGTCGTTGCTGATCCAGCGGAAATGCACGACCTTGCCGCCGCCGCAACCCTCTCCCGGCAGACGCGCGTGGCACTGAAGGAGTATCCGATTCCGTCAATGGATGCCCAGCAAAGCGCCGGCAACCTGAGCGATGAAGAGCGCCGCAAGCTGGCCGCGCTCGGCTATGTCAGTTCCGTGGCCCGCCCGGTCGTGCGTGCCGATGCGCCCCGTCCTGCTGACATGGCGCCGATGTTCGCTCTGCTCGACAAAGCCTCGGGGCTCTTCGTGCGCGAGGAGTACGCGCAGGCCATCCCGCTGATCGCGGAGGTGCTGGCAAAAGATCCGCACAATCTCGACGCGGCGCTTCGCCTCGGCACTGCCTACTCCGCGCTCGGCCACTCCGACCAGGCGCTGGCAGCCTACCGGAGAGCGGAAGAGATCGCCCCCAACTCCCCCGACGTCCGCACCTATCTCGCGCTGCACTATGCGCGCACAAACGAATGGCAGAAGGCTGTGCCGATGCTGGAGCGTATCGTCTCCGAGAGTCCCGACCGCGTGCCTGCACTCGAAGCGCTGGCTCTCCTCCGCGAGCGCCAGGGCCGCATCGACGACGCCGTATCTCTCCGCCAGAAGGTCTACGCGCTCCGATCCGCGACCGGAGCCGAGTTGACGCATCTCGGCGAGATGCAGATGGCCCTCGGCCAGACCAACCCGGCCATCGAGTCGTTCGAAAGAGCGCGCGCGCAACAAGGACCAGCCTTCGCACACAACCTCGAGCTCGGCGTCCTCTACCTCGCCGCGTCGCGTCTGCCGGATGCCCGCAGCGCGCTCGACCGCGTGACGCAGACCGATCCCAACTACCCGATGGCGCTCTTCAAACGAGCCCAGGTCAGCGTGCTGCTCGCCGAGCCCGACGCTCCTTCACGCATCGACGCCGCCCGCAGTCACGCGAATGACATGACACGTGAACTGATCGCGCACGAGCGGCTCTTCCGCTAAACAAAACGGCCCGGCATCACCGCCGGGCCGTTCGTTGACTGCGATGAACGTTGGTTAGAACGATACGTTGGCCGCGATCTGGATGGAGCGAGGATCGTAGAAGGTCCTGGCGAAGGGCGCCTTGGTGAGATACCCGGCGGCACCGATCAGACCAGTCGCGTAGCAGGTCGTGCTTTTGGTCGGATCGCACGTTCCGAGCGTGTTTACGCGGTTTTCGTAGTTGTAGCCCGTCTGCTTGTCGGTAACATTGAAGACGTCGCCGAGGAACGTCAGTTTCATCCCGCGCGTCACTGCGATGACCTGCGTGTATTTCCAATCGATCTGGTAGTGCGACGGAGTCTTGCGCCGACCCGCCGGCTCGGCGTAGCGGTTGGTGTCACTGGTGCTCCCGGTAAGGTTGGCGTAGGTAAGGACGCTTTCGAGCTGCCAGGGCTGGCCGGACTGATAGACCGCGAAGAAGCCCGTGGTCGCCCTCCAGGGAAGCGTGTATGCACCATAGAACTTGAGCACGTTCCGGCGGTCGCCGCGGAGATCGCCGTACTTGTAGTTCCAGAGCTGGCGTCCGGCGCCATCGCCGATGTTCGACGATCCGATGAAGACGGAGGCGTCATTGACAACGGCCGAGGCATCCTGGTCGAAATTTCCGTAGTAGTGGCTGAGGGTATACGAGCCTTTCAGCCACAGCTTCTGGCCCTGCCACTCGGCCTCCGTCGTCGCTTCGTAATACTTCGTGAAGGCGTTGTCCAGTTCGGCGATGACGTAAGTCGAGCCGCTGCCGATGGCCGCGAGCCTGGCCGCATTGTCGGGCATGTAAAGCGCCGGTTTGACGCCGGGCACACCGAAGAGAATGCGGGCGTTGTTGTTCGTGTCTTCCCAGAAGTGATCGGCCTTCCGATAGCGTGCGTAGGCGCGCATGGAGATACCGTGCTTGAGCTGTTGCGCGGTACCGAGCATCAGCTCCGTGGTTTCTCGAGGCTTGATGCCGTCTACGAAGAGCTTGCCCGAGGATGACTTGACCGGATCGACTCCCAGCAGGTTGCCGTTTGCGTCGAAGTAGGCATTGACATTCGCAATCAGGTTGCGGTCCCAGGAAGCGGCGCGGGCATCAGAATTTGCCGCCGGATTGTAACGCGCACCGCTGACGAAAACCGTGTCCTGGCCGTTGTAGGCCCACGTGGCACCGAGGCGCGGCTGGATCATCTGGCTGAACGGCGTGTTGTGCATCTTGTACTTCGTTCCGCGCGATTTCACGAAGCCGGCGATGTTGTCGGCCGGTGTCAGGCCCTGCCCGAAGAGCGTGTCGTTACTCGCCATCACACCGAGGTTGTACGTCCAGTCGGTACGGTGAATGGTGTCGTTGATCTCGAAGCTCTGGGAATGGAACTCCGAGTGGATCGGTGCGACACCCAGCCCCTGCTGGCTCAGCGTGGCAACGAAGAAGCCCTGCTTGGCCGTCCCACAGGCAGTGGCAGGGCAATTGGGGGCGGCTGTTCCTCCGGGGCCGGGGCCGGGGATCGAGATGCTGCCCCATCCATTCGACACCTGGACGCGGTCCTCGGAGTCGTTATATCGCTGATAGCCGAGGTGGATGTCATGTGAGATCGCTCCACCAAACGTGGTGTTGTAGCCGATCTGGCCGCTCTTGCGAAAGAAGCTGTCGTCGTCGTGCGCGAGACTCGAGGTCCCGATCAATCCTCCGCCCGCCTTGACGCCGACGCTGTTGATGAAACCGTATTTGTCGATGTACGGCTGTACGAAGGCGTTTTGCGCCGTGTTGCCGGCGAGCAGGGTTGGTACGGTGAGGAGCCCGAGCGAAGGGAGATTGTTGATATCGAGGTGCGCTCCCGCGCCAAACGAAGGTACGACGCTCGCCACATTTGCCGGCAGCCCGACCCCGGGGTTCCGGAAATCGGTGTACTTGAACGTTCCGTAGCTCCTGGGATTGATTACCCACGAGCTTTCCAGCGTCCCGATCTTCAGCTTCGTTGACGAGCCGAAGCCGGTCGTCCCGGCCTGATTGACACCGAACGTGTCGCCGGTCTGGTCGTCAGTCTTGTTCCGATAGCTGGCATTGATGAGCACCGACGACAACGGCGTGAATGTCAGCTTTCCAAACTCCTCTTTGGCCTTGAGGCTGTAGGCGGGAAGAGGTCCATAGTTGTTCGACTGGTTGGTGCGTGTGTAGTCCGGCTGGTAGTAGGAGCCGTAGAAGAAGAGCCGGTCGGAGAGGATCGGGCCGCCGCCGTCGACCGTGGTCCAATCGCGGTTCTGCTGGAACCTGTTGGTCGTGCTGACGGTCTGCTTGTTGATCATCCCGTGATTCCTGATCTGATACTGCACCTCACCGCTGAACTTGTTCGTTCCCGACTTGCTGACCGAGTCGATCAGGAAGCCGCCAGCGCGGTCGAAGTCCACTGCCTTCGCACCACCTTTGATGACCGTGACCTGGGCGATGTCGTGTGTGTTCGGCTCAGCGACGAGCACGCCGAAAAGCGGCATCGTGACGTTCACACCGTCAAACAGGTAAACGTTGTCCTGTCCGCTGCCGCCGGCACTCGGCCCGCGGGTCTGGTCATTTGTGACCATGACACCGGGGATGAGCTTCTGGACGTCCTTATACTCCTGCGCCACCGGAAGGTCATGAATCTCCGAGCTCGACAGGCCGTCCTGGATGGCGGTCGACTCCTTGTCGACGAGCGTTGCCTCGGCCGTGACCGTGATGTTTTCAGACACGCCGCTCACTCCGAGCTTCACATCGAGCTTGATATCCTCGTCCAGCAGAACCTCGGCTTTTCGTGTGGAGGTCTGCATCCCGCTCAGCGCGAACTGAAGCGTGTAGTTCCCCGGCTGCAACTGCGGCAGGCGATAGTCGCCCGTGCTGTCGCTGACAGTGACGCGGGGCCGCGGCAGCGCGTTTGAGCTCGCCTCAACGGTAACGCCAGGCAATGCCGAGCCGTCCGTGGCTGTCACCTTGCCGTGAAGTGCCCCTGTTTGCTGGGCAAAGACTTTGGTGGTGGCACAGACCACCAATAAACAGCAGAAAAGCCTGCGAAGTTGCATATGCTCTCTCCCTCTTGTTTCCGTCCGCTGGACTGAAAGTTCACAGATTCTACACCTCGCTGAGAGGGAGGCGGGCAGGACAAAATCAGGAAAGCGGCCACTCCAGTTCGCCTAGAAACCGCTCGTCCTCGCGCCATGAAGAATGGACGGCGACGTGCAGGTCGAGGAAGACCCGGGCACCCAGAATCGCCTCCAGCTCCACACGGGCTTCGGTGCCGATCCGCTTGATCATGTCGCCGCGTTTGCCGATGATGATCGGCTTCTGCGTCTCGCGCTCCACGACGATGGTCGCGTAGATCTTGATGAGGTTCTTTTCCTCTTCCTCTTCCCAACGGTCGACCGCCACGGCAGTCGTGTACGGCAACTCCTCGGAGGTGTGCTGCAGCAGTTTCTCGCGCACGATCTCCGCGGCGAAGAAGCGCTCCGGCTGCGTGGTGAAGTCTTCCTTGGGATAGACAGCCTCGCCCATACCAACAGTGTCGAAGAACACGTTCACGAGCTGCTCGACCCCGTCGCCCGTCGCGGCCGAGACCGGTACAATCTGCGCGAAGAGTCCGGTCTCGTTGTATTGCTGCATCAACGGCAGCAGCTTGTTCTTCTTCAACAGGTCGATCTTGTTGAGGATGGCGAAGCGCCTGGCATCCGGTTCTTTCTCTTTCTGGTGACGCATCATCTCCAGAACGAACTCGTCGCCGTGGCCGAACGGCTGGCTGGCGTCGATCATGACGGCCACGACATCAGCCTCGGACAGGCTGGCGCGGACGTGCTCCATCATCCGCACATTCATCTTGTGCAGCGGCCTGTGGATTCCGGGAGTATCGAGGAAGGCGATCTGTCCCCGAGGGTCGTTGAGGATGCCGACGATCCGGTTGCGGGTGGTCTGCGGTTTGGCGGACACGATCGAAACCTTGTGTCCGAGGATGCGGTTCAACAGCGTCGACTTGCCGGCATTCGGACGGCCCACGAGCGCGACCACGCCGAAATGCGGTTTGCCGGCAGATTTGGTTTCAGCCACGAGACTCTCTCTCCTCTTCGTCTTCCTGCGTCCAGTCAGGATCTTTGGATACCCGCACGCGATAGATGCGGCGGCGGTCGGCACGGTCGACGATGAACCGGTAGCCGTTCTTCCTCACTTCGGCGCCGGCCTTGGGGATGCGGCCGGTCAACGTAAAGATCAGTCCGGCGGCCGTCTCGTAGTCGTCGCCTTCGAGATCGGCGTCGAGCAGCTCTTCGAGTGCTTCGACGCGCAGAAGCCCGCTGATCATGTACTCGCCGCCGCCCATGTCGACGATCGTCGATTCCTCTTCTTCGTGCTCATCCGCGATCTCGCCGACGATCTCCTCGACGATGTCTTCGATCGTGATGATGCCGGCGGTACCGCCGTATTCGTCGACCACCACCGCGACCTGTATGTGCTCGCTCTGAAACTCGCGCAGGAGCTCGGAGACCTTCTTCGTTTCGCTGACGAAGTATGGCGCTCTGGCCAGCTCCGCCACCGGCCGGCTCTCCTGCTTCACGATCGTCTCGAAGACTTCCTTGATGTGAACGATGCCGACAATCTTGTCGATGCTGCCTTCGTAGATCGGGATGCGTGAGTATTTCGATTCGCTGAAAACGCCCGCCAGCTCGTCGAAGGGATGTGTTGCATCGAAGGCCTGGACGTCAATCCGCGGCGTCATCAGCTCGCGCGCCACCCGGTCGCCGAAGTCGACCACCGACTGGATCATCTTCCCTTCGCTGGCTTCGAGGATGCCCTCCTCTTCACCGACGTCGATATACGCCTGTACCTCCTCGTCGGTGACCTCTTCGTCCTCATGTGCCTCCTCCTCTTCGCGGTCGAGCCGGTCGAAGACACGGCGCATTGGAAAGAGCACGGGCCAGAAAAGGATGTAGAAGAAGTGCGAGAAGGGGATGAGCGTCTTGAGGATCATCTCGCCGATGTCTTCGGGAACGAAGGCGAGGATGATCTTCCAGAAGATGAGGACCACCAGCCAGATGACGGCGGCGATGCCGCAGGCAAACGCCGGTGACTCCCCGTCGAGGGCGCGAATGGCCGCGACGAAGGCGCCGACGAGCGTGATCTGCAGAAGCGAGCCGCTGACGAGCTGGAGGTTGCGCGGGTCGAAGTCCAGCCAGCGGCCGCTCCTTTCCACGGCCGGATCGCCGGACCAGCGCCTCAGCGTGACCGCGCTGATCCGCTGCGCGAAGGAACGGATCGCGTCGAAGAGCAGAAAAAGAACGCCACAGATCGTGCTGAGGACGATCCAGGTGACGTGCGAGAGACTACTTCCCATGGGTGCCGGTGGATTCTATCAACAACGTTTACACCTCCTCCACGGTGATCGGGACGATAATTCCGTCATGCATCCCCTGGCGATCCTCCTGCTGGCAGCTACGATCTCGACGTCGCGGCCGATCCTCACCACCACGCTGATCCTCCACAACGGCACGCGCTACGAGGTCGACGGCCCGATCCGCGAGGAGCAGGGACGCATCATCTTCCGCACTTCGGGCTCCCTCTTTTCGATCCCGCTCGCTGACGTCGATCTCGAAGCCACGCGCGCTTCCCTGACAAAACCCGTCGTCGCGACCAGTGACAAGGACAAACGCCTGAGGGTCTCCGCAGCCGAGCGCGACCGGCTTCTGCACGAGTTGGAGCAGAACCACTCCGGCAAACCAGCCACGGAAGCGAAGCTGGAAAAGGCCGTCGAAGCACGCGAGCCCGACAGGGTCGAAGAGCCAACAGCAGAGACCAGGGCAGACGACAAAGGCGCCGAATGGTCCTGGCGCGCCGCTGCCCGAGCGCACGAGGAGGCCGTCCGCCGCGCCAGGGAGGATGCTGACCTGCTACGCACGCGTGCCGAGGCATTGAAACGGCAGGTCGAGCAGTTCTTCGCCCTCGGCTATCACGCCAACCAGTTCACCTACCAATCCAGCGAGCTCCAGCTCACTCTCGATCAAATCCCCGCCGCCGAGCTGGATGTGCGCCGCGCCCAACGCGCAAACGACCAGTTCCGCGAGGACGCCCGGAGGCAGGGGATCCTGCCTGGTTGGCTGCGGTAACTGCACTTCGTGCGTTGTCTGCGCTGCGTGCGGTAACTGCGCTGCGCGCGTTGTCTGCGCTTCGCGCGTTGTCTGCGCTTCGTGCGTTGTCTGCACTTCGCGCGTTGTCTGGCTGCACTTCGTGCGTTGTCTGCGCTGCGCGCGTTGTCTGGCTGCACTTCGTGCGTTGTCTGCGCTGCGCGCGTTGTACTGCACTTCGTGCGTTGTCTGCACTTCGTGCGTTGGCTGCGCTTCGCGCGTTGTCTGCGCTCTGCGCGTTGTCTGCACTTCGCGCGTTGTCTGCAACTCGTGCGTTGTCTGCACTTCGTGCGTTGTTTGCACTTCGCGTTGTCTGCGCTTCGCACGCGTTGCTTGCACTTCGTGCGTTGACTGCGCTTCGCACGCGTTGTTTGCATTCAGTGCGAGGGTTTATAGACAAACCGGCAACGCGCGTGGCGCACACAACGCACGAAGTGCAGACAAGCGCGAAGCGCAGCCAACGTACGAAGTGCAGACAACGCGCAGAGCGCAGACAACGCACGAAGTGCAGACAACGCGCAGAGCGCAGACAACGCACGAAGTGCGGACAACGCGCAGAGCGCAGACAACGCACGAAGTGCAGACAACGCGCAGAGCGCAGACAACGCACGAAGTGCCGACAACGCACGAAGTGCAGACAACGCGCAGAGCGCAGCCAACGCACGAAGTGCAGACAACGCTCAGAGCGCAGCCAACGCACGAAGTGCAGACAACGCGCAGAGCGCAGACAACGCGCGAAGCGCAGACAACGCACGAAGTGCAGACAACGCGCAGAGCGCAGCCAACGCACGAAGTGCAGACAACGCGCAGAGCGCAGACAACGCACGAAGTGCCGACAACGCACGAAGTGCAGACAACGCGCAGAGCGCAG
>JBBRNB010000044.1:0-50712 GCA_038230535.1 Thermoanaerobaculia bacterium | reverse complement strand
GAATTCGACGGTTCACGCACCCCTGCCGGGGTGCCTTTGCTTTCGCCTGCAAACCGGTGGCAACGCCTCCGGCGTGGCCACCGGCTATCTTCACGCACGCCTCCGGCGTGCTTTCGTTACGCTCCGGAACGTCCAATCTCCAGCCCCCCACCCGCGCGGATACGCAGGCTGGTAGAGGTAGCGGTTCCCTTCCTCGGATTGTTTGCAGTCTCCGAAGGGAGCGCGGTTCGTTGAGGGGGAGAAACGGCGTTCAGGGTGGCGTTGGCGTCAGTCGCCGTTGACATCGCTTGCGCTGATGGACGTTGCTTCGCCTGACGCCAACTTCGCTCAATGCCTCGTCGCACGCCGCCGCGGAGGGCCACACGGACCGCGATTGAGCAGGACCGATATGGTGTGGTCGTTGTTCGCGGTGACGATGTCGGGATGGCCGTCGCCATTCACGTCGGCGATCTCGAACGCGTTGACAACGCCGCCCGCATCGATGGGCATCCCTTCGTCGAAGTCTCCCAAGCCGTTGCCTCGATAGTAGTAGAGATTCGACGACTGGAAATCGATGACGATGAGGTCCGGGTGACCGTCGCCATCGAGGCCGGCTACTCGGACTGCGATCGGGAACGCCACCTTCCGCGGCCGTGCAAGCTGCCTTCGCGCGAGAAATGTCCCGCCGGCCCTGGCCAATGTCACGAAGATCGATTCGTGCGGGTCAGTCTCCGGTCCAGGGCCGCTGTCATCGGTATCGACGATGTCGGCGACACCGTCGCCATTGATGTCGGCAAACGTGCTGCTCAGGTCGAAGCCGGGTCCGGCTTCCAGCTTCGACACCGAGAGCGTACCGTTGGCGTAACGAAGAATAGCGAGATGTCCGGAACGCTCGCCGGCCAGGATCTCGAGCCCTCCATTGATGGTGCGCATCGACGGCGTGTCTCCATTCGCGAGCTGCGTATCGAACGTCGTCTTCGTCGCCAGCGTTCCGTCGCCATTTCCGTGGAAGAGATGAAAGCGAACCGGATTCCCTGATCCGAACGAGAGACTGATGACGTCGGGAGTTCCGTCCCGGTCAACGTCGGTGATGAGGGACGGACCGCCGTGCGTTGCCGTTCCGTACGGTGTGCCTCCATCGAACTGGAGTGCGCCCTTGCCGCGATAGATGACGATACCGTTCGACCAGTAGTTCGAGACCAGGAGATCCGGAATCCCATCCCGATCGAGATCGCCCACATCTTCCAGTTTCTCGCCGAACCCGCTCGCTACCAGCCGCTCCGCTGCGAAGGTGCCGTCTCCCCGATTGTGCAGCAACGAGAAGGCGCTGAGCTCGTCGACGTGGTTGCCGGAAGCGATGATCTCAGGAGCCCCATCGCCGTCGAGGTCCCTGACGATCACGGCTTCATCAGCCGAGGAAGCGTACCGGGAAGGAGTCTGAAAACCTTTCCAGACGCATTCACCCGCCGTCGCCGCCTGTGCGGCCGTTAGCCAGAGGAGGAAGAGAGGAATGAGAGCTCGTTTCATGCCGGTCGCAGCGCTGGTCAACAGCGGCTTTCAGCGCTTGATGCCACACGGCGACGGAGTTCACAAGACCGTCATTTGATCCATTTCGCGCGAAGCGCTTTGGAGTGCGGTGGCGCCAGCCACCGCTTTGGGATGTTTCCCCACGAGGCCACCATCCTTCCAAAGCGGTGGCTGCGGCCACCGCACTCCAAAGCGCTTCGCGCGAAACGTGTGCTCAGCGCGGGACGACTGTGTAGAAGTGCTGGGTCTTGTTGCTCGTCACGGAGACGAAGGCCCAGAACTTCAATCCTTCCGTCAGCGGCTCGAGCTCGATGCGGACCTGGCCACCGGTGAGGGGGATCGCGCCGGAGAGGTCACACTCCATCGAGAACGATGGCCGGAGAGCCTGGCCGCTTTCGTTCTGCTCGCCGGAGAGGGGAGCGAGCAACATCGGTTCGTCGTAGAGAAGCTTGTCCGTGGCCAGGTCGTAAACCCGGACCGCCACCTGGCCGAACTGGGTGCCGTCCAGGCCGAAGATGCGCACGGTCTGGCGGAACCCCGGGTCGAGCCGGACGCCGACGAAGGTGATCTTCGTATCACGGAATTCGCTTGCGCGGACGATCGGCAGCTCGGCGAAGGAATGGTTCTCCGGATAGTCGCGGTCACCGCTCTCCACGAGCAGCGACATGCGCAGTTTGTCCGCATCACCCTTCGGGAGGAAGAGGAACGAAGGCAGAGGCAAGGCCTGTACGCCGCCGGTGATCTCGCGGCCTGCCGCCGCAGGAATCGTTCCGCAGCCATCGTCTGCACAGAGCGGCCGGACGGCGCTTTCGTTCTGGTTGTAAACGATGAGGCGTGTCTCATACCGCGAGTTCCACGCGCACATCACCACGGACGGCGAGACCGGCAGAAGGATCTGTTCCATCTCCTGCGCCGCCACGGGCAGCGCGACCATCAACAAGAGCGGCGCAAAGGCGAATCTCATGAGTTTTCTCCCTGATGTATGGAGACTATACCTCCGTTCCGGGAGTCGGTGTTTGGCCGTTGAGGCGACGAGAAGTCCTTCTTCGAACGACTCGAGTGCGTGGCATTGGGTGGTGCTCGCCGTGTGGAAACCGGCAGCCGCCACCCGAGACGCAGAGGTCAAGGCGCGATGTTTGCACTGATCGAACGATAGCCGCGCCTTGCTTGGTTACGATCGACCACATGAGCGTTGTGACCATAAGGAGTTGTTCATGCGACAGATTATTTCTCGTACGGTTTTGATCACGGTTCTGCTCGTCGCGGTGGCGTCCGTCGCCGATGCGAAGATGACCACATGCCAGATGACGTTTGGAATGAAAGGCTGGTCGATCTTCTACAAGGTTGCCAACGGGACGGGCTACATCTCCTGTGACAACGGTCAGAAAGCGACCGTCAAGCTGCGGGCGAAGGGTGGCGGAATCACCGCCGGCAAGTCGGAGATTCACGACGGCACTGGCAAGTTCTCCGAGGTGCGCGACATCGACGACGTCTTGGGAACGTACGTCTCCGGATCAGCCCATGCCGGCGCGGGCAACGAAGCATCCGCCTCGGTGGTGACGAAGGGCGAGGTGTCTCTGGCGCTTGCCGGCAAGGGAAAGGGGATCGAAGTCGGCATCTCGTTCGGAAAGTTCACGATCACCCGGGAGTGAGCGCCTGAGTTTTTCTGTGTTCATCTGCGTCATCTGCGGGGCCGCTTTTATCCGCAGATGACGCATATTGGACGCAGATAAACTGTAGTCATGAAACTTCTGCTCCTCCCGATCCTCTTCGCCACCTTCGTCACTTCTGAACCGATCGTGATCCGCGCGGCGCGCGTGATCGATGGACGGGGGCATGTCTTCGAAGATGCGGCGATCGTCGTCGACGGGTCGAAGATCCTTCGGATCGTAACCGGCACTTCCAATCTGAAGAACATCACCATCGACCTCGGCGACCGGACGATCATGCCGGGTGGGGTCGACACGCACGTACACATCGGCTGGCACTTCGACGCAAAGGACGGCCGGTCGCACGACGATGAACCCGATCGTGGTGAAACGGCGCAGGAGACAGTCCTCTACGCCGCTGAGAACGCGGTGCGTACAATCGAAGGCGGCATCACCACTGTGCAGTCCCTCGGTGCGCCGGTCGATAAGCCGCTGCGCGATGCCATCGCACGCGGCACGCTTCCCGGCCCACGCATCCTCACCGCCATCGAGCCCATCTCCGATCCGAAGCTGACCCCCGAGGCCCTGCGCGCGATCGTGGACAAGCTGGCAGGGGAGGGAGCGGACGTCGTCAAAGTTTTCGCCTCACAGAGCATCCGCAACGGCGGTGCCCCGACCATGTCGCAGGAACAGATGGATGCGATCTGCGGCGAAGCGAAGCAACAACACCTCCGCGTCGCCGTCCACGCACATGGTCCCGAGAGCGTCCGCCGCGCCGTGCTGGCCGGCTGTACATCGGTCGAGCACGGTGCTCTGATCGGCCAGCCCGAGCTCGACCTGATGGCCGGGCACGGAACCTACTTCGACCCCAACATCGACCTCGTCTTTCGCAACTACTTCGAGAACAAATCCCACTACCTCGGCATCGGCAACTATACCGAGGAAGGATTCGCCCAGATGAAGCTGGCAGTCCCAAAGGCGTTGCATGTGTTTCAACTCGCCCTCGCCACCCCGAAGCTGAAGACCGTCTTCGGCACTGACGCCGTCGCCGGATCGCACGGCCGCAACTTCCAGGAGCTCGAATACCGCGTCACCACCGGAGGCCAGAAGCCAATGGATGCGATCACGTCTGCAACGTCATTGGCCGCGGAGTCGCTGGGCCTCGGCGACCGCATAGGGACGATCGCGAACGGCTACGAAGCCGACCTGATCGCCGTAGATGGCAATCCGCTGCAGGACATCAACGCCCTCTCGCGGGTGTCGTTCGTGATGAAGGGCGGGAAGGTCGTCAAGCAATCCCGTTGACCATCTGAGTCAGACGGCGCCTTTGACGCACACCGGCTGCGTAATTACAACATACAAAACACGGTTCTGGTCACGCTGGCGGAGCTGTTTGCGCCGTAGTAGCGGCCACTCTTCTGGAACGCGATGAGCGTTACGGAGCCGATGTAGACTTGCCGCGTGTCTGGCGGTGACGCAGTATTCGTGATTGTCTCCGTAACGCTGATCTTTGCGTACACGGCCTACATGATGTGGGTGATGAGGAAACGGTCGCGGCTCCTAAGGGAGTTGACGCAACTGCTGAAGGATGCGGAGAGCAAAGCCGATTCGTCAGCGGATGACGCAGACGGACCCGATAAAGCCCTGTGATCCGACGTTGCTGCGGATTCAGCAATGGCACTCCCGCGCGGCGATCGCGAAATCGTCGCGGACCGGCCACGTCAGGACGTTGGTCATCGCGCTGGCGGCAAACGGTTTGATCACCGAGGCGAAGTTGACCGCTGGACCATTTCCGGGTCGCCGGCCATGCTGGCGGAGGCTGCCCACTCCCTGGCCGACTCGCTGAACGAAGTCTTCCTCGGCGTCTCCCTTCGCCGCGGACGGAAGCCCGCCGATGCTTCACATCCCGTCGGCCACGGCAGGGAGCGGTGGACAAGTCGATCAGTGGATCAGGAATATGAGGAGAAGCGCGGAAGCCGGTAATCAGCCACGCAACGTGCCTTTCCGGATCAGCCGCGGTTCCACCGCATCGAACGACTGGCGAGGCTCGCTGAGACTCACCCATGAAACGCTGCGCTTGCTTCGGTCACTACTCGTCTGAGGGAGTGACACGCCGGATGACTTGCCATCTCCCTCAATAGAAGAAGGAGGACTTATGGTTGTGAAAACGAATCCGAATGAGGCCGAACTACGCGTGGACATCAAGCCGGCAGGCCCGGACGCGAGCCTGATCGACCGCATCCAGCGAGCCCTGCCGGTGCATGAGGGGCTTCGCGCATTCGCCGCCCAACGCACACGGCTCCTGGACGTCCAACTGGTTCACCAGGACGACAAGGCGGATGAAGCGGGGAAGACGCCGACGCGCTTTCGTGCCGTGGTTTACGACTACGCCAACGCGCGCTCACTGATTCTCGAAGGTGATGCGGACGCACCGGAGCGGGCTACAGTGACACCTTCGGCGTATCAGCCGCTGCCGAATCCTGAGGAGTTCGCGGAGGCAGTGGCCATCCTCGGGCGCCACGACAAACTCGGACCGGCGTTGCGAGAGCAGCAGCTCAGGACGTACTCCCCGATGCCGCCGCTCATTCCGTCAAACCTTCCTGACGGCCGCAGCGAACGCATCATCGCCGTCGGCTTGCTGCCTCGTGATGGCCAGGCCGGACAGCATGAGATCGCCGGCGTGAACATGAACAGCGGCGAGGTCGTCCGCTTTCCGAATCGCGCCCCCGATAACGCGCGGGCCATCGATCAGACCTGCGGACAACCGGACTCCGGTCAGCCGTACATCTCCAACACGCCGGGGCAGGTGTGGATCACGGTAACCCAGGGAAACACTGTTCTGTGGAGGTTCCTGGCCGTCCGTCCGGCGGCATCGTCGGGAACAAACGGCTCCGGCGTCGAGCTGCGCTTCGTCGACTACAAAGGCAAGCGGGTGCTCTATCGCGCGCACGTTCCGATGCTCAACGTGAAATACAAGGACGACAAGTGCGGCCCGTACCGCGATTGGCAGAACTGGGAGTCGGCCATCCAGGCCAACGGTGCGGACGTCGCTCCCGGATTCCGGTTGGCAAACACCCCGGCCACGACGATCCTCGACACCGGCTCCGACACCGGCAACTTCACAGGAGTGGCGATCTACGTGAAGGGGCAGGAGGTCGTTCTCGTCAGCGAGATGCAGGCCGGCTGGTATCGCTACGTCAGCGAGTGGCGCCTGCACACGAACGGAACGATCAGGCCGCGCTTCGGTTTCTCCGCGGTGACGAGCTCCTGCGTGTGCAACATCCACTATCACCACGTCTACTGGCGTCTCGACTTCGACCTACGCACACCTGGAAACAACCAGGTGCTGGAGTTCAACGACCCGCCGATCATCGGCAACAGCAACTGGCATGAGAAGAAGTTCGAGATCAAGCGCTTCCGCGATCCCGGCCACCATCGCCGCTGGCGCGTCACGAACACGAGCTCTGGCGAGACTTACGATATCGTTCCGGGGCCGAACGACAATTCCGCCCTCACTATGCCCGACTGGCCCTACGGCCGGGGAGATGTCTGGGTGCTGCGCTACCACCCGAACGAGATCGACGACGGCTCGGTCGCCATCGGCCCGCCGTTCGAAGCCGGTCTCGACGCCTGGGTAAACGGCGAGTCCGTCGAGAAACAGGACGTCGTCATCTGGTACGGCGCCCACTTCACCCACGACATCAAGAACGAGCCCCCCGGATCATTCGGGGAGGTCGTCGGACCTGATCTCGTACTCGTTAAGTGGTGAGAGAGAGGTAGCAACCCTGAGGCACTTCCGCCAGGCAACCTGGCCGGCCTGCGGAAGTGCTCTCAGGATGTGACCCGCGTCGCTGTAAGTCGTCTGCATCGGTCCCGAGCAAGTGATCATCGGTGCGAAGGTACACCCGTCATCCAGACTGACCATCCGACCAACTGACGAAGTGCTCGGTCAGAGGTGACGGAGGGTTTCGGCAAAGGTGACGGAGGGTTTCGGCAAAGGTGACGAAGGGTTTCGGCGGATGTGTCGTAATGCTGTGCGGAGGTGTCGAAGGGCTACGCGGAGGTATCGAAGGGCTACGCGGGAGGTACCGAAGGGCTGCGCGGAGGTACCGAAGGGCTGCGCGGAGGTACCGAAGGGCTGCGCGGAGGTGTCGAAGGGCTGCGCGGAGGTACCGAAGTGCTACGCGGAGGTACCGAAGTGCTACGCGGAGGTACCGAAGTGCTACGCGGAGGTGTCGAAGGGTTACGCGGAGCACAACCACGGCTCTGCGAAAACCCTTGACACCTCCGCGGAGGACTTCGGTACATCTACGACAACCCTTCGACACCTCCGCGCAGCCGTCCAACACCTCCGCGTAGCCCTTCGGTACCTCCGCGCAGCCTTTCGGTACCTCCGCGCAGCCCTTCGGCACCTCCGCACAGCCCCTCGACACCTCCGCACGAACGCTTCGACACCTCCGCACAAACGCTTCGACACCTCTGTGGCGGCTGGTGTGGGGCCGCACCTTCGGTTTGCTGCAAGGGTCCCAGAACGAAGGTGTGGCACCAAGTTCTCTGAGGCGTTGCCGGTCGTTGCCGGCGTGTTCCCCGATAGAACGATGCATCGTGCCGAGGATGGGTGACCGGTCGAATCAACGACGCCGGCCTGATCGAAGATGACTCACCGGTATACGTCGCCGCGCTGACTGATGGCGGTGATATCGACAACCTGCTTCTCATCGTCGATGGTGTAAAGGATGCGATGGTCGCCGGCACGGACACGGTGTTCGGGCCGGCCCTGCAGCTTCTTCGCGCCGGACTGGCGAGGATCGCGGGCGAGCGAGCGAATCTTCTCGCGAACACGCTCGATGACATTATTCGGTATTGCTTCGAACTCTTTGATGGCCGAGCGGCCAAATGGTGAGCCGGTAATCAGCCCTGCAACGTGCCCTCTCGTATCAGCCGCTGTTCGACAGAATCGAACGATTCTCTGGGCTCGTCCCGTCGGGCGTCAGCAGTGAGGGCATCGTAAAAGTCTTCCCATAGCTCGCCGTGTTGTTCCAGATCGATCTGGACGGCCACCTTCTGGCCCTTGTCGTCTGTAACGAAGTGAATGCCTTGCATGGTTGTCCCCGTTTGGCATTCTATTGCCCTGATGCCCTGCCGGGTTCTAATCTGCTTTTGTCTGCGTAATCTGCGGACAAGCCTCTATCCGCAGGACTACGCAGATGAAGCAGATAGAGATCGCGTATCCAACCTCACCGCGAAAGCCATCCGCCATCCACCGCCAGCGTCGTGCCGTGTACATACGCTGCGGCGGGGGAGGCCAGAAACACTACTGCACCTTTGAGATCATCCGGCGTGCCCCAACGGCCGGCGGGGATGCGCGCGATGATGTCGCGGCTGCGATTGGGATCGTCGCGGAGGGCCTGGGTGTTGTCTGTGGCCATGTAGCCGGGGGCGATGGCGTTGACGTTGATGCCGAGGGGGGCCAGTTCGTTGGCCATGGCGCGGGTGAGGCCTTGCAATCCGCTCTTCGCGGCGGTGTAGGCGGCGACGCGAACGCCGCCCTGGAAAGAGAGCATCGAGGCAATGTTGATGATCCTGCCGCCGCGCTTGCGCTCGACGAGGGCGCGGGCGAAGGCGCGGCTGAGCGTGAAGGCGGAGCGGAGGTTCACTTCGATTACGGCATCCCAATCTTCGTCGGTGTAGTCGAGCAGTGATGCGCGGCGGATGATGCCGGCGTTGTTGACGAGGATGTCGGCACGGCCGAATGCGCTCTGTACCTGATCGAGAATGGCCTGGGGCGAGGATCGATCAGCGAGGTCGGCTTTGATCGCGATCGCCCGGCGGCCGAGACGCTCGATGGCCGCGTGCGTGTAGCCAGGATCGCCGCGGGCTACGAGCGCGACATCCGCACCCGCTTCGGCCAGCGCCACGGACATCGCTCGACCTAATCCGCGCGATGCACCGGTAACGATTGCGGCGAGGCCGTCGAGCCGGAACGAATCGAGCGCGTTCATGCCGTGCGCGTCACGTTGCGGCCGAGACTGCCGAGGTCGAGACCGAGGTAATCGCGGGCATTGAAGAAGGAGACATCCTGGGCAAGGGCGCCGAGCAGGCTGCGGTCGTCCGGAAGGAGTCCGCGGCGAACGTCATCGCCGAGGAGGTTGCAGACCAGGCGGCGGAAATACTCGTGGCGCGAATAGGAGAGGAAACTGCGCGAGTCGGTGACCATGCCGGCGAAACGGGAGAAGAGGCCCATGTTCGACAGCGCCTGGATCTGTGCTTCCATCCCGTCTTTCTGATCGAGGAACCACCACGCAGCGCCGTGCTGCATCTTGCCGGGGATGGTGCCGTCCTGGAAGTTGCCGATCATGGTGGCGAACAGCTCGTTGTCGCGCGGATTGAGGTTGTAGAGGATGGTGCGGGCGAGCTGGTTGGTCTCGTCGAGCCGGTCGAGGAATCGGGCCAGGGGACGAGCCATCTCGAAGTCGCCGACGGAATCGAGTCCGGAGTCGGCGCCGAGCAAGCGGCGCATCCGCGAGTTCGTGTTGCGCAGTGCTCCGAGGTGGTACTGCTGGACCCAGCCGCGCGCGTGGTCCATCAACGCGAAACGATGAAGGAGTGCTGCCTTGTAGCGGCTCGCCTCGCCGCCATCGACCACCCTGCCGGACCGCAGCGTGTCAAATGTCTTCGCGACGTCCGCATCGTTCCACTCGGCGGCGTAAATCTGTTCGAGACCGTGATCGGAAGCGCGGCATCCAGCGTCGTGAAAGGCGGCGTGACGTTGATCGAGCACCTCCAGGAGCTCGTCGAACGTCGAGATCGGCATGCCTGCGGTGACCTCGAGCCTGTCGATCCAGGCGTTGAATGCCGGCGGATCTTCGATGGCAAGCGCCGCGTCGGGTCGCCAGGTTGGAACGACGCGAGTCTCCGGGTCGTCGCGTTGCGCGAGCGCGTGATGGTACTTGAGCGAGTCGGCGGGATCGTCTGTCGTACAGACCACCGCAACGCGAAACTGGCGTAGCAGTCCGCGGGTCGAGAAGTCGGGCTGCTGCAGGAGCTCGTTGCAGTGTTCGTAGATCGCGCTGGCGGTCCGCTCCGACAGCAACTCGGTGACGCCGAAGGGTCGTTTCAACTCCAGATGCGTCCAGTGGTACAGCGGATTGCGCAACGTTGCTGGAACCGTCCGCGCCCACGCCTCGAACTTCTCTCGATCAGAAGCATCGCCGGTGCAGAAGCGTTCGTCGATGCCGTTTGCGCGCATCGCCCGCCACTTGTAGTGGTCGCCGTCGAGCCAGATCTCGGTCAGAGAACGAAAGCGATGGTCTCCGGCGATCTGCGCCACGGGCAGGTGGCAGTGATAGTCGATGATCGGAAGGCCGGCAACGTAGCGGTGATAGAGGTCGCGGGCGACATCTGTCTCCAGCAGGAAGTCTTCGTGAATGAATGGGGTCATGCTTCGAAGGGCTCGAACTTCGGTGCGAGTAGGTGATGGAAGACGAATGCGATGAGATAGGCAGAAGCGCAGACCGCGAAGAGGATTGCGTAACCGGCGGTGACATTTCCCAACGCGTGGTAGCGGTCGAGAATGCGTCCGCAGAACCAGGGGAAGATGATGCCGCCGATCGATCCGGCCATGCCGCTGAGTCCGATCACTGTACCGACGTCTTTCTTTGCGAACATGTCGGAGACCGTGGTGTACAGATTGGCCGACCATGCCTGATGCGCGGATGCAACCAATCCAATGATCAACACCGCCGGCCAGTTGGCCACGCGCGTCGCACCGAGAATCGGCAGGACGCAGAGCGCGAAGAGGAACATCCCTGTCTTCCTTGCACGTGTCACGCTCCAACCGTGGCGGCTCAGATAGCCGGTCACCCAGCCGCCGGCGATGCTGAGCACCGTCACGATCGTGTAGATCGTCACGAGGTGTATCCAGCTCTTCTTGATGTTCAATCCGCGCGTGGCATTGAAGTAATCGGGCAGCCAGATCAGGAAGAACCACCAGACCGGATCGGTCATGAACTTCGCCACGATGAACGACCACGTCTGGCGGTAGCGCAGCGTACGGATCCATCCCATCGGGACGCCGCCGGTCTGGTTTTCATCCTTATCGCTTCGAATCAGCGCCAGCTCGGCAGCCGAGGTCCGTTTCCTTCGCTCGGGAATCTCGTACAGCTTGAACCAGAAGGGGAGCCAGAGCATCCCTGCGATTCCCGCGAAGATGAAAGCCCATCGCCAGCCGAGGGTAAAGGCGATGAAGGGAATGGCGGCCGGCGCGATGATGGCGCCTACGTTCGCCCCGGAGTTGAAGATCGCGGTGGCGAAGGCTCGCTCGCGTTTCGGGAACCAGAGAGCCACGGCTTTGATGGCCGAGGGGAAGTTGCCGCCTTCGCTCACACCGAGCGCGACGCGTGCGCCGAAGAACCCTCCGATGCTGCCGACCAGCGCGTGGCTCATGGCCGCCAGACTCCAGGCGAAGATCGAGACGGCGTAGCCGATCTTCGTACCGTATTTGTCGACGAACCAGCCGAAGCCGAGCAGGCCGATGGCGTAGGCTCCTTGAAACGCCGAGTTGACCAGCCCGAACTGCTCGTTCGTCCATCCGAGGTCTTTGTCGAGAAGCTCTTTGATGAGAGCGAGGATCTGGCGGTCGATGTAGTTGATGGTCGTGGCGAAGAAGAGCAACGCGCAGACGATCCAGCGAACGTTGGTCATGCGCCCCGGAACGTCCACGGGCACACCGAGAGCGGGAACGACGGCCGGCTCTGTGTTCATCTCAAGCCACCGTTTGCAGCGAGCGCCAGATACGCCCGGCAGGGAACTGGTACGCCTCGAGCGACTCCGGGCGGATGGAGATGCTGTAACCCGGCCGCGACGGAGCGATGTAGCGCGCATCGCGGATGACGCATGGATCGACGAAGTGCTCGTGCAGGTGGTCGACGTATTCGCACATCCGGTTCTCCAGGCTGCCGCTCACGGCGATGTAGTCGAAGATCGAGATGTGCTGGACGTATTCGCAGAGTCCGACGCCGCCGGCGTGCGGGCAGACCGGTACGCCGAACTTCGCGGCCATCAGCAGGACAGAGAGGACCTCGTTGACACCGCCCATCCGGCAACTGTCGACCTGCAGGAAGCGGATTGCATCCGCTTGCAGGAACTGCTTGAAGAGGACGCGGTTCTGGCAGACCTCGCCGGTGGCGACGCCGATCGGTGCGACGGCGCGGGCGATGGTGGCGTGGCCCAGCACGTCGTCCGGGCTGGTCGGCTCTTCGATCCACCAGGGATCGAACTGCGCCAGCTCTTTCATCTGACGGATGGCTTCGCCGACGTCCCAACACTGGTTGGCATCCATCATCAGACGCCGGCCGCCGATCTCCTCCCGCATGAGCGCGGCGCGCTTGATGTTGTCCTCGAGGTTCATGCCGACCTTCATCTTGAACGCCGTCCATCCTTCGGCAATCGCCTCGCGGCAGAGCCGCCGGACTTTGTCGTCGGGATAGCCGAGCCAGCTCGTGGAGGTGGTGTAGGCGGGAAAACCGTCGCGCCGCATCTCCGCTTCACGCGCGGCTTTCCCAGGTAACTGCCTGTGGAGCATCGCCAGCGCTTCATCAGGAGTGACGACGTCGGTGATGTAGGTGAAGTCGATGGTCGCCACGATCTGTTCGGGCGTGAGGTCGGTGAGCAGCTTCCACATCGGCTTGCCTTCCCGTTTCGCCCACAGATCCCACACGGCGTTGATCAGCGCGCCGGTGGCCATGTGCAGGATGCCTTTCTCAGGTCCCAGCCAGCGGAGTTGGTCATCGACAGTCAGGTCGCGATAGAAGCCACGGAGATCGCCGAGGATGTCGGCGAGGCGGCGGCCGGCGACGTGATGCTCGAGTGCGCGGACGGCGGCGACGCAGACTTCGTTGCCGCGGCCGTTCGTAAAGGTCAAACCGTCGCCGGTCAGTCCCGTGTCGGTCAGCAGCGTGACGTACGTCGCCGAATAGTCGCCGCGATTCAGAGCGTCGGATCCATCCAGGTCGAAGGACGTGGGAAACCGGATATCGCGGGCGATAACCCTTGTGATCTTCGGACTCATGCCGCTCCTCTCACTGGTTGACGCCGCTGGCGAGGAATCCGCCGTCCACCGCCAACACTTCCCCATTGACGAAGCTCGCAGCCTCGGAGGCGAGAAAGACGCACGCCCCCGACAGCTCCTCTACACGGCCGAACCGCTTCAACGGCGTGCGCAAAAGAAACTCTTTTCCCCGCTCGGTGCCATCCAGCAGCGCCGAGTTGAGCGCGGTGCGGAAGACACCCGGAGCGATGGCGTTCACGTTCACTCCACGCGCGCCCCATTCGACGGCAAGCGCGCGGGTCAACCCTGCAACGGCGGCTTTGCTGGCGGTGTAGGCGGCCACTTCGAAGAGCCCGACGAAGGTCGCCAGCGACGCGATATTGATGATGCGGCCGTAGCCGCGCTCCAGCATGTGCCGCCCGAATACCTGGCAGGCACGCCACGTCCCGGTCAGATTCGTATCGATGATCGACGCCCACTCCTGATCGCTGACGTCGACGGCCGGTGTGCGCTTGGTGATGCCGGCGCAGTTGACGAGGATGTCGACGTGATCGAGCTCGCTCACGACCTGTTGCAGCGCGGCCTCGAGCGATTGGCGGTCACCGACGTCTGCAGCGATGCGTGCCGTGCGCCTGCCGCGTTCCTCGACCTCGACAGCCGCGGCGTCGACACGGCCGCGATGCCGTGAGATCGGTACGACGTTCGCCCCCGCTTCCGCAAGCCCGCGCACGAGCGCCAGTCCGATCCCCGAGGTTCCGCCGGAGACGACAGCGACGCGGCCGGTCAAGGGCAATTCGGTCAAGCGACCGACCCCACCACTCTCGATGGCAACACACCCGCCGGCAACTCCTCCGATGCCTGTGCTTGCCGCGCCATATCCAGATGACGCGTCATCTCCGCGCGCGCCCGTTCAGGATCACGGTCGCGGATGGCCTGATAGATGCGCCGATGCATCTCCGCCGACTCTTTCAGATCGTGTGCGCGCTCGACCGTCATCCGGCGCTGTTCGTAGACGAGCGAGGAGATCATCTCCACCAGCGCCAGCAGTACAGGATTACCGGAGGCAGCGGCGACAGCGCGATGGAAGCGAACGTCGTGAACGAGAAACGTCTGCGGTTCGCTCATGCTGGCGAACATTCCGGTGACTTCTTCCGACATGGTGGCGTGACGGTCGGTGAGGCCGGCTTCCGCGGCCAGTCCGGCAGCGCCGACCTCGAGGATGCGACGTGCTTCGAAGATCTCGTCGCGCGTGAAACCGTGCAACGCCGCGAGAAAGCTCAGCGGTCCCGCGCCCAGCCGTGGCGGGCCTCCGGTGATGAATGTGCCTGCACCCTGGCGAGATTCGGTAACACCCATCGCTGCCAGCGCGTGCAGTCCCGCCCGAACGGTGGGACGGCTCACGCCCAACTCCTGCGCCAGCTCACGCTCGGGGACGAGACGGTCACCCGGACGCAGCTTGCCGCCCTCGATGAGCAGGGCAACGTGCCGCACGACTTGATCGGCCGACTGAATGTCGAGCGATGGCATGGTCGAGTCGTTCTTCTCGTTCTTCACGGTTCACTCGCTTTCGACGTGGGTAATGGCTTGACCAATTCTCTACACCTATCCGCGATTGTCAACCACATGGATTGACCAATTTGACAAGCAACGGCTAGCATTCACGGATCATATGCCGATTCTAAACAGGTTACGGTCCTTCTCATCACCGATTGGTATGACCTATCAAATCGTCAAGATCATGAAGACGCGATTCAAAAAAGTGTTCGCCGTTCTTCTGACCACTTTGACGGCTGTTGCGATGCAGGGGGCGGCTCCTCATCCCGCCGAAACCGCCAACATCATCGTTGCCCAGGACGGCAGCGGCGACTACCGCACGATTCAGGAAGCGGTCGATGCCATTCCCGCCGCCAACGCCGAAAACCGCACCATCCTGATCCGCAACGGGACGTACCGCGAGAAGGTGATGATCAAGGCCAGCCACATCGCGCTGGCCGGCGAGGATCGCGAGAAGACTCGGATCGAGTACGCCGAGCTGCGGCGCAACTGGCGCAAGACCCATCCTGACGATTGGGGCGCCGCGGTGATCAATATCGGCCCCGAGGCGACGGATTTGATCATCGCCAACCTGACCGTGCGCAACGACTTCGGAAAGGACGGAGCTGAGCACGATCACCAGTTCGCCATCCGGTCGATGGGCAACTCCACCCGGATCGCCATCCTGCACGCCAATGTCATCGCTGACGGCGGCGACACTCTACGCCTTTGGAACAGCGACTCCGGTGTCTCGTACTACGACGATTCGTACTTCGAGGGGTGGGTCGACTACGTCTGCCCGCGGGGCTGGGCCTACATCACCAACAGCCGCTTCTTCGGTCAAAACCCGAACGCCAGCATCTGGCACGACGGTAGTAAGAATAAGGATCAGAAGCTCGTCGTCCGCCACTCCCGGTTCGACGGCGTCCCCGGCATCGCCCTCGGCCGCAATCATCGCGACGCCCAGTTTTACCTGCTCGACTCCGAGCTCTCCGCCAACATCGCCGACCGTCCCATCTATCAGGTGCCCGAGCCCGATCGATACATCTGGGGTGAGCGCTACTACTACGCGAACGTTCACCGTGCCGGCGGCGACTTCGCCTGGTTCGCTGACAACCTCCGCACTGCCGTCGGCTCGCCGCGCGATGAGGACATCACACCGGAGTGGACGTTCGGCGATCGTTGGAACGTCGAGAAGCTGCCTGCGGTGCTCCCGTTCGCGGCGATTCCTCGTCCCGAGAACGGCTGGCGTTTTGTCGATCCCTCGGCGGTAACACTCCGCTGGACGCCCGGCCGCAACGCCCGCGCGCTGCGAGTCCACTTCGGCAAGAGCAATCCGCCTGAGTTTCGCGTCGAACAAGCCGGGACGACGTATGCAGCCGGCGCTCTCGAGCCCGGTGCGACCTACTACTGGCGCATCGACACCGTAACCGCGGACGGCATCATCGCCGGCCAGCTCTGGTCGTTCCGCGTCGATCCGCGCAAACTCCGCATCGCCCTTGCCGGTGATTCGACGATGACGGAGAAGAGCGGGTGGGGGAACGGGTTCAGGGGACAGCTCGCCGATAGCGCCGCGTTGCTCAACCTCTCGCGTGGTGGGCGGAGCTCGAAGAGTTATGCCGCCGAGGGGCATTGGACGGATGCGTTGAAACATCATCCGGCCTATGTGCTCGTCCAGTTCGGCCACAACGACATCCCCGGCAAGGGCCTCGACCGCGAGACCACCCTTCCCATCTTCCGCGCGAACATGGCTCGCTACGTCGATGAGGCGCGCGCCGCGGGTGTGAAGCCGATCCTCGTTACACCGCTCACGCGCAGGTACTTCGGAGTCGACGGACGCATTCACTCCGATCTCATCGAATACGCCGAAGCGACGCGTAGCGTGGCAGGGGAGAAGAACGTACCTCTCATCGACCTGCACGCGAAGAGTATCGAGCTGCTCGATCGACTCGGACCGTCGATCAGTCCGTCGCTCGGACCGTTGAAGCCCGATGGGAAGACGGACGTAACGCTCGACAAGACCCATCTCAATGCAGACGGCAGCGCGCTCTTCGGCGGGTTGATGGCAAACGAGGTGAGGCGTGTCGTCCCGGAGCTGGCGCCTTACATCAGCGAAGCAACGTTGAACGTGCCTTCGCCGCCGTGGTCGTCGCGTATGGCCGGCTCGGTGATGAAGCGGACACCCGATCCGATGTTGCTCGACTCGGACAAACCGAAGTGGGATTATACGCAGGGCCTGATCCTGAAGTCCCTCTTCGATCTCAGCCAACGCACCGGAGACCCGCGCTATGCGAAGTACGCACAGACCTGGTACGACGGCATGGTCGGCGCGGACGGCACGATCCACCTCTATCACTTCGATGAGTACAGCCTCGACCGTATCAATCCCGGCAAGCCGTTCTTCGCTCTCTACGAAAAAACGCACGACGAGAAATACCGCAAAGCAATCGAGACCCTCCGCCGCCAGCTCCGCGAACAACCGCGCACCTCGGACGGCGGTTTCTGGCACAAGAAGCGTTATCCCCATCAGATGTGGCTCGACGGTCTCTACATGGCCGGTCCGTTCTACGCGCAGTACGCGTCCGTCTTCCACGATCCCGCCGCGCTCGACGACGTCATCACCCAGTTCGTGCTGATGGAGAAGCATGCTCGCGACGAAACGAGCGGCCTCCTCACGCACGGTTGGGACGAGAGTCACGAACAGAAGTGGTCCGACCCAAAGACCGGCCGCTCTCCCTCTTTCTGGGGCCGCGCCATGGGCTGGTACGCCATGGGCCTCGCCGACACGCTCGACTTCGTCCCCGCCGATCACCCGCGCCGCGGCGAGCTGATCGCCATCCTGCAGCGCTTCGCCGAGGCGATCACGAAGGTTCAGGATCCGAAGAGCGGCGTGTGGTGGGAGGTCGTCGATCAGCCCAACCGCGAACGCAACTATCTCGAGTCCTCCGCCTCCTCCATGTTCACCTACGTCCTCCTGAAGTCCTCCCGCCTCGGCTACATCGACGCGAAATACGCCGGCATCGGCCGCCGCGCCTACAACGGCGTCCTGAAAGAGTTCATCGACACCGGCAAAGACGGCATCGTCACGATCCACCGTGCCGTCCAGGTAGCCGGCCTCGGCGGCGACCCCTCGAGCGAACGCTATCGCGACGGTTCGTACGACTACTACGTGACGGAAAAGGTCCGCGACAACGATCCGAAGGCGGTGGGGCCGTTCATTTTCGCCAGCATGGAGATGGAGCGTTCCAACTGACGAAGGCTTATCCGCAGATGACGCAGATTGCGCAGATGAGATTCGAGCGAGGCTTCAGGAGATCTTCCGCTCGACTACGACCACAGGTGTCCTTGGTTTCCCCGTGACGACACGATCTCGATACTGCTCCTGAATTTTCTGGAAATGTTCCCAAAGCGCGTTGAGATCGCCACCGAACTCGTCTACGAGCTTCTCTCGAATATCATGAATTTCCTTGACGATTGGATCTTCCCACATCAGTCACCTCACCATGAGCTCCTCCGGTGTGCAGGTGTATGGAGGCTCAAAGCCGGCCGCCCGGCAGACATCGTGAGGCAAGGTACCCCAGGTGGGCGAACTGACGGAAGCATCCGAGGTCCTCAGGAGACCTTTCGCTGAGCGGTCAGCGGCACTCTCGGAGCGAGTCTTACCACTCTCTCTGCATTCTCACGTTCAATCTCGCGCAGATAAGCAAACAGCAAGTTGAGATCTCCACCGAACTCGGAATCGAGTTGCCTGCGCGCTTCGCGAGTTTCTTCGACGATTGGATCTTCCACAACGTCAACCTTCCATCAACTCCAGAGGAGTATAAATCAGCGGTGGCTCGAAGCCACAACCGCGGCAGATGGAGTTAACCCGCGGGATGGTGACGGCATTCGCGATGTGAGTGCAGTTCCAAGTGAGGAGATACTCGATACCGTTCGTGGCCGCAACCGCAATGTGCAGTGCGTCCTCGTTTGCTTTCTTCGGAACTCCCGCACCGGCGATCAGGGCCGAAGCGAGGTCAAGTGCTTCCGGTGTCACCTGAACAAGACGCAGCGCTCGTACAATCGCCATCCGCTCAGAAGCGATGTTCGGATCGCCGCGTTGAGCCTCGCCTTGCACGACGGCTGACACGTAGAGATCAAACTTCTCACGTCTCGTTTGCCACCACTCCCGCGTGGTCTCCTGATTTGCCGCAACTCTCGCGTTCGTGCTCAGACGACCCACCAGATAGCTGATGACGCTGGTCTCAAGATAGACGCTCGGAAGCACATGTGAACCGTATCACCCGCGGGGCTCGCATCCGCAGATTACGCAATCGAGAAGGTGAGGATGCGAGCGAGGTCTCCATCTGCGTAATCTGCGGATAAGCTTTTGTCAGGAGTAAGATCCGCGGATGCAGCAAGCCCAACGTCACTACACCGTCGAGGAGTACTTCGCGGTCGAGGCGATGTCGCCGGTACGCAACGAGTACTTCGATGGCGAGATCCTGGCGATGGCAGGCGGCTCCGCGAACCACAATCGGATCTGCCGGAACGTGCTTCTTGCGCTCGAGCCGAAGCTCCGTGAAGGTCCCTGCGAATCGCTCGGATCGGATACTCGAATTCTCACTGTCTCCGGACTCTACACATACCCCGATGCCGTCGTGATCTGTGGCCCGATCGTCCTCAGCGGCGAAACGATCACCAACCCAACGGTGCTGGTCGAGGTTCTCTCGCCATCGACACGAGCCTACGACCGCGGCGAGAAGTTCGAACGGTACCGCTCCATCCCGACCTTCCGAGACTATCTCCTCATCGAGCAGAGTACAGTCGATGTCGAGCACCGCAGGCGCGATGGTGAGCAGTGGTTGTCTGAACGTAAGACATCGTTCGATGACGTCATCCGGCTGGACAGCATCGGCGTGGATTTGGTGATCGCTGACCTCTACGCCCGTGTGCGGCTCGACTGAAACCATTCATCCGCAGATGACGCAGATGTACGCAGATGAGATCTACGCGAGGTCCTCATCTGCGTGAATCTGCGGATCGGCTTCTGGTGGGAATGACACGCTGCCTAACCATCGAGAGCCCTTCTCCCCTACGGGGGAGAAGAGCCTGCCCTGAGCGAGCGCAGCGAGTCGAAGGGTGCCGAAGGCGGATGAGGGGGTGACTTTCGCGCTGTCGACCAAGGCTCTCATCCGCAGATGACGCAGATGTACGCAGATAAAACCTTCTCACCACAGAGACCCAGAGCAAAGAGACCGTGGTATCATAGTGTCAAGCCTTAATCATTTGCGAAATGATCAAGCGGTAGACGATGCCTGCTCCTAGCATTCCTGACCACCGGGTATTCCCGCGATTGCCCGCTCCGGTCAGCGGAGCATTCAAGATGAAGGTCAGCTACGTCGCGAAGGCGGGATTCTTCACCGCAGCAGCGGGAATTGTACTTTCGGCCTTCGCAACCGGCATTCGATACGACAACACTGCAGTTGACGCCAGAACCATCGGTCTAACGTTAATCTTTGGAAGCGTCTCAGTCACTGCTGTTCTGTTCTCGATAACTATGACGATCCTTTCAAAGAAAGCGAAGGCGGTACACAAGAGACGGCAGGCCGACTCGGACCGCGCGAACTACGAGCGAGCACTAGCCGAAGCGGCAGAGGTAGAGAAACGAGCGAACGCACTATTAGAGTCGTCGTACATCGAGGCGGAATCAATACCCATTGAACTGGAACATGCTTGTGACGCCTTGGCGCGAGCTCAAAATGAGTTCGTTGAGACGGCGTATGGGCCGTTCTGGGACGAAGCGGAATGCGCGGCCGAATTGCTTGCAGAGGCGACCGGCAAGTTGCGCAGTATTGCGCGAAGCGCGCAGGAGTACGGCACCTTGCTGGCGGAATGGCGTCACAACTTCCCTCGATACCCGGTTTCGATTGACGCACTTCCGGATCTCGCCGCGACGGCGGCCGCGGTGCAACTCGTCGTCAGGCGCGGACATACGAAATACGAATTTGCGTCGATATGGGAGCATCGAAAGGGTCGCAAGGTATACGTCGGAGACTTCAGAAGCATCGGTGAAGCAATTGCCGATGGTGCAACGGCGGTCACTGAGGCCTTCGACGAGTTTAGCCGCTCCGTCCCAGGTTCGCTCGACACTACCGATGTTCGTATGTCAGATGTGGCGAGACACTCGGCCAGAGTTTCTGAATTGCAGCAGCAACTGTTGAAGCAGCTTCAGGGTTCAAAACCAGGCTAACGGTTCAAGTTTTGTGTGGTCATGCCTTCGATTCTCGATCGTCCGGATATGTGAAGTACAGTCGGGACCACCATCCACCCTGTCATCCCCCCTGTCATCCTGAGCGAGGGACAGCGCAGGCGCTGCACCTGGGAAAAGAAACAGATGCGAGCGCGACGTCCTCTTACCGAAATGACCAAAAGTCCCGGATGCGAGACGCAGGCGGGTGTCGAAGCGAAGTGAGGGACCTCGAGGTTCGGAGGCTTCGGCCGGAGCTTCGTATCTTGAGATCCTTCGACGTCCTTCGCCGCTCCGCCCTACCAACCGCCCACGCGGCTACGGCAGTCTCAGGATGACAGGACTCCCTGGGAACGCGGGCGTCTCGCCCGCATAATGTTTAGTGTGAGAGCCGACAGCGACTTTCGTGCAGTCGATGAAGGCTCTCATCCGCAGATGACGCAGATAAAACCTTCTCACCACAGAGACACAGAGAGCACAGAGTTGTTTTCTCTTTGTCCTCTGTGCCTCTGTGGTGAGAAGGTTTTATCTGCGTCCATCCGCGTAATCTTTGGATGTAGGGGCAACCAAGTGTGATGTATCATCATACGAATGAGTCGAGCGAAGATTGCCATCACGGTTGACGAGAACGCACTCTCCGAGATCGATCGTCTCGTTCACGACGGGGTCTTTCCGAACCGCAGCCAGGCCTTTGAGCTTGCCGTGATCGAGCGTCTGGATCGCATGAAGCGATCGAGACTTGCGAGGGAATCGGCGAAGCTTGACCGCGGCGAAGAACAGGCTCTCGCGAATGAGGGCTACGCCGGAGAAGGCGAGTGGCCCGAATACTGAGGGGCGACATCCTCTGGGCCGAGTTGAATCCGGTCGTGGGAAGCGAGCAGGCAGGTTCTCGTCCGGTTGTCGTGATCAGCCACGATGTCTTCAATGAGCGGTCCGGGACGGTCATCGCGGTCGTCCTGACGAGCCAGGAACCTCGCGCCGGCTTTCCGCTGACACTCGAGATCACCAGCACGAAATTGCCGAAGCGCTCGTGGGTCAAGATCGGTCAGATCCGTACGCTCTCCGTTCAACGGCTGGGCAGGAAACTGGGACGCATCTCGACCGAAGAGCTCCTGTCGATCGTCGAAGGTCTGAACGAAATCGTCAGTGGCTGACGAGTCTATTCGACTCCTCCGCCAGATTCTTCGCACTCAACCTGGCCGAACCCTCGCCGCTCTCGCGCACGACGTTTCGGAGTTCCAGCATGAGGACGTCCTTGTGGCTCAAACCAGAATGTTTTGACATGCTCGACAAAAGACGAGATGAAACGGACGATCACTCCGCGCCGCAGGAAACCGGCAGCGACCAAGGTGGCACCGGCCACGCCCGTCGTAACGCCGGAACAGAAGTCAGGAGGGGCCGGAGGAGGCCATGATTTGGCGATCAACCTCCCCGGCTCCTCTGGCAGTACACGACCTGCGGCCGATTTCTGGCCGCGGGTCGTATCTTACACGAAGAAGCTCATCCGCAGATTGCGAAGATTCACGCAGACAGGAACTTCGCGCGGATCTCATCTGCGTTCATCTGCGTAATCTGCGGATGAGCCTTTCTGGGTCCAGCGTCGTGTCTTCTTCGAGAGAATGCGACAGGTCGTCGAGCCATCTTTGGCGAGCGGCGACACCCTCGGGGACCGAAACCGCCCGCGTCGTCTGCGCGCGGACCGGGTAGCCGCCGGCTTGCTCCTGACTATTAATGATGCCTCCGGTGCCTTCGATCACCGATCGAACGATGCGTGTGTCGATCGGATCGCGGTGGGCGGGGCGGGAGCCGGCGGAGCGGAGAACGTGAGCGGCGGCAGCCCACGGATCGATCGCGGGCAGGGGAGAGGGCGCAGGCAGATCGTCGACGCCATCATCCTTTAACGGTATCGGCGTGCCGTTCGCGGCGACAGCAACATTGTCGCGAAGGAAGACGCGGCCACCTGGATCGACACTCTTGACGAAGAACCGGCTACGAGTGTCCGGACCGGTGATGGCGACGTTGCCTACCAGCACCGTCTCCGAGGGTTGGAGAGTCTGGCGATTGCCATGCTTGCCGACGCCGGCACAGGCATTGCTCCAGTTGTACATCACGTTGCCGGCCACGATGGACGTCGTGCCGCCTTTGAGGCGGGGATTGCGCTCGACGTTGTGCGCGTAGAGGCATCCGGCAATCACCACGTTGCGGACGCCGTCGTGGATCAGTGTTCCCTTGGAGTGCTCACCCTTCGGATGCGTGGCGTGCGACAGCCCCTCGGCGATCAGGCAGTGACGGAACGTGATGTCGTGCGAGGTGACGTCAGGATCCTTGACGGAATCCTCATCCGCCGGTCCGGAGGCCGACAGGTTCTCGTCGATGGCCCAGGTCGCGGAGCAGTGATCGAAGACGACGTGATGGACCGGGCCTGCGTTCCCGCGGTGTGTGCCGAGTGCGTCCGGAGACCAGTTCGGGTACTTCGATTCCGGCCCTCCGTCGCCGGGGCGGACGGCGATGTGCTGGATGACGACGTCGTGAGTCTCCACCGAGAGCTCTCCGCGAATGATCGTGATGCCGGGATCGGGGGCGGTTTGACCGGCCACCGTCAGCCAGGGACTCTTCACATCGAGCGAGTGCCCCTGAAGATCGATGACGCCGGCGACCTCGAAGACGACCAGGCGGGGACGCGGATCTTCCAGCGCCTCGCGGAGAGAACCGGGGCCGCTCTCCGCGAGCGTCGTCACCTTGATTGCACTTCCTTCGATGCCTCCGATCGTCGTTGAACCGAGGCTAACTGGTATTACCAATGATGATTCGGCAGAGGCAGGCTGTTTCGCAATTCCCGATCGAGCATGCGGTCCGGGCGGCACTTCTGCACAAGCAAACACGCCGATCGTGAGAGAAACGGCCAGGAGAGGACGGTTGAGCGAGTTTGGCATAGTGGTAAGACAACACTTGACTAGCAGGCGCTAGTGGTCATATAACATCCACGCTCGAACCAAGTCAAACCTGCGTGAAATTCGAGGAGGTTGCCCATGAAGCAACGAATCAGCCTTGCGGTCCTCATCGCCCTGGTCATCGTTCTCACGGCCGTTGCTCTTTCCGCTCAGAACTTTCGAGGCGCGATCGGCGGCGTCGTGAAAGACCATAGCGGGGGGGTGCTTCCCGGCGTGACCATCATCGTGAAGAACGTCGAGACGAACGTCTCGGTCAATGTGGTCACGGACTCGAAGGGCGTCTATCACGTCCCCTTCCTCAATTCCGGGACCTATTCTGTCGATGCCGCGCTCGACGGATTCAAGACCGAGTCGCGAAAGGGAGTGGTGGTCCGGGTGGGCGACTCGCTCTCGGCCGACTTCACGATGGAAGCTGGTGCTCTGAGCGAGGTGATGATGGTCACGGCCTCCACGCCGCTGCTCGACACTACCTCTGGCGCCACAGGGCAGGTGATCGATAGCGCGCAGATCCTGCGGCTGCCGTTGGGAGACGGCACGGCCTACATGCTGACGCGTCTCTCGCCCGGGCTGTCCGACAACTCCGACCTCCACTTCGACCGGCCGATGGACAACGCCGGACTCTCCGGAATCATCGCCAACGGTTCATTGGGCGGGAACGACTTCACGCTCGACGGTGCGCCCAACAAAGTCTCTCCGAACGTGAGCACGGCCGGGAACAACAGCGGCGTGGTCGGCTTCTCGCCGCCGTCGGACGCCATCGCCGAGTTCAAGGTACAGACGAACGACTTCGACGCGGAGTCGGGTCACTCCGCCGGCGCTACCGTCAATCTTGCGCTGCGCAGCGGCACGAACGCCATCAAAGCGAACGTCTCGTACTTCAACCGCGACAGCAGCCGCACCGAGACGCCGTTGCTGACCCAGCGGGCAGGAGCCAATAAGCCGCCCCGTCAATACAACCGCGGGACGTCGACGATCTCCGGTCCCGTCATCCGCGACCGCACGTTCTTCATGTTCTCGATCGAGCACCTCAAGGACGTCAACGCCGAGCCTTCCACCTACACCGTGCCGACGCTGAAGATGCGGAACGGCGATCTCTCCGAGTTCTCCACCCTGATCTACGATCCGCTGACCGCGGCCGGGAGCAACCTCACCCGGACAGCGTTCGCCAACAACCTGATTCCATCCCAGCGGATCAACGCGGTTGCCAAGGCCTACGCCCTTCTCTATCCCGAGCCGAACAGGCCCGGCACTACCGGCAATTACTTCACCAACCAGTTGCGGCCCTATACGTACAACGCCATCCTCGGCCGCGTCGATCACAACATCAACAGCTCGAACAAGCTCTTCGTCGATGGGTACTACAACAAGCGCCAGGAAGACCGGTACAACTGGGCTCTCGGCGCCACAAATGCCACAAACGGCGCCATCAACGGCTTTGACGTCACCAGCGGCTTCGACTATCGAAGCAACACCGGAGCGACGCTGGGATATACGGCCATCCATTCGAGCACGCTCGTGCTCGACCTCCGCACGGCCTGGTCGCAGTTCGGCGAGTGGCGAAAGGCAGGCGCTACGTTCGATCCAGCCAGCATGGGCTTCTCGCAGCAGGCAATTTCTCTGATGAACGGCTACAAGTACCTGCCCTTCATCACCTTCGGCGGATTCAGTACCACGAACGCGAACTCGACCATGGCCACCCTCGGCTCGATGCGGTCGGACTGGGGAACCGGCTTCAACCGCCCCTTCACCAACATCTCATTCGTTCCGACCGTCGACTGGCAGTTCATGGGTCAGTCGATCCGTGGCGGCTATGAGCTTCGCGATCAGGAGTGGAAGATCACGGTTCCTGCCTACGGTGCCGGACGCTACAACTTCAACGGCGCCTACACGCGCCTGAACAACTCCGCGCCGCTGAACGATCCGGCGCAACAGTGGGCACAATTCCTTCTTGGACTCCCGACCACAGGTACCGGCGCCGTAGGGATTTCGGGCGCCGTATCGAGTCAGTTCGAGATTGCCGCCAGGGCCGACTATCGCCAGGTCTCCCATGCGGCGTTCCTCCAGGACGACTGGCAGGTCACTCCGAATCTGACCGTGAACCTCGGACTGCGGATGGAGCTGGATCTGGCGATGACGGAGGCTCACAATCAGGCCATCTCCGGCTTTAACACCGGCATCAGCAGCCCGATCGAATCGGCCGCGCTGGCGAACTACGCGAAGAACCCGCTCGCACAGATCCCGGTCGGACAGTTCCAGGTCAAAGGCGGACTGCAGTTCACCGACGGTGGTATCTACAACAACCTTCACAAGATCATGCCGCGCTCGGCCTTCTCGTATCAGCTCGGCGACAAGACCGTGGTCCGCGGCGGAGCAGGCCTCTTCAGCTACGACTATTACTTCGACGCCGGCAATCAGACCGGTTTCTCCGCACCGACCGCGATCGTCACCACCGACAACAACGGCGCCACCTTCCTCGCCAATCTGAGCAATCCGATTCCGGCCGGCGGCCTTGTTCAGCCGACCGGATCTTCGCTCGGTGCCGCCACCGGTCTTGGACTGGCCATCGGCTCCGTCACTCCGTCGGAACGGAAGGCTCCGTACTACAAGAGGTGGCAGATCGGCGGACAGCGCGACCTTGGCGCGGGTTGGAAGATGGAAGTGTTCTATCTCGACTCCCGCGGCTCCCATCTTCCCGTGTCGCGCGAGCTGAACGGCATCCCCTTCCAATACCTCTCCGCGTCCCGCACCCGCGACACAGCGCAGGAGAGCTTGCTCAGCGCCTCGGTTCCGAACCCATTCGTGGGCATGGTGCCGGGAACCACCCTCAATGGCGCGACGACGACGCGCGGACAGTTGCTGAAGCCGTTCCCCGAGTTCCTCAGCATCGTCACCGAGGAGTATCGAGGATCGGACAGCTACCACGGAGCGTCGGTGAGCCTGGAGAAGAGGTTCGCGTATGGCGCATCGATGACCGCGTCGTACACGCGCTCGCGGCTGACCGACAAACTCAACATGCTCAACCCGTCCAACGGCATCCTCGAGAGCCGGGTTTCCCCGAATGATCGTCCGAACCGCGCAACCTTCAGCGGCACCCTCGATCTCCCGTTCGGCGCAGGAAAGAAATGGGGCTCCAACTGGCGCGGCTTCACGGAAGGACTCCTCGGCGGCTGGTCGGTCAGCGCCACCTATCAGTACCAGAGCGGCTTCCCGCTGAGCTGGGGCAACATCTACTACGATCCGAACCGCGACCCGCGGGACCTTCACTCCCATATCGGCAAACACGTCTGCCCGGGTAATCCGAACGGTGTCGCCGGCCTCGACTGCCCGGCCTGGGATACGTCAGGCTTCTACATTCCTGGCGGCACCGGCCGCACCGATACGCGCATTCAGCTCGGCAACAACATCCGCACCTTCCCATCGACACTACCGAACGTCCGCTCCGATCCTCTTCAACTGATGGACGTCGGCCTCTACAAGACCTTCGACCTGCCCGGCGCGGTGAGATTCCAGCTCCGGATCGAATCGATCAACGCGCTCAATTACACAGTGCTCTTCAACTCCAATATGGACCCCCGCAACGCCCTCTTCGGCCTCATCAATCAGGACCGCAACAACCCGCGCGACATCCAGCTCGGCGGGCGGCTATCCTTCTAAGGTGAGGTTTCCCGCATCCTTTCTTCATACGCTGCCGGCGGCCTTCATGGCCGCCGGCACGCTCCTTACAGCCTCTCCCGTGCTGCACGCCGCCGATGTGGCGGCGTTGCGCGTCATCGTTCATAACGAGCTGCCACTCGCCCGGCCCTCGGAGACCGTGGAGATCAAAGCTGCCGCGCTCGTGCCCCTCGGCAACGAGCTCGCCCGCATCCACGTCTTCGACCACGACACAGGACACGAGATTCTGGTGCAGGCGCTCGACCTCGATGGAGACGACGTTCCGGAGAGTCTCATCTTCCAGACCGACATGACTGCCGGCGGTTCGCGGTCGTTCGATCTCCGCCGCGGCGAGAAGGTGACTTATCGGAAGGATGACTTCCATGTCTACGGCCGCTTCGTTCGCGAGCGTTATGACGACTTCGCGTGGGAGAACGACCGCGTCGCGCACAGGATGTACGGCGCCGCGCTGGAGACCTGGAAGAAAGAGCCGCTGACGTCGAGCAGCGTCGACGTCTGGCTCAAGCGCACGCGGCGGCTCATCGTCAACGACTGGTACATGGTCGATGACTATCACCACGACACCGGCGAAGGAGCCGACTTCTATTCAGCGGGCCGCAGCCGCGGATGTGGCGGGAGTGCCTTGTGGCGCGACGGCAAGCTGGTGGTCTCGAAAAACTTTCGCGACTCCCACGTACTCGCCAACGGCCCGATCCGGCTGGTGTTCGAGCTTCGCTATCCGGTCTGGGATGCGGCCGGTATCCGCTCGGAGACGAAGCGCATCACGCTCGACGCCGGTCAGAACTTCAATCGCTTCGAGAGCCACTACGAGCTGGATGCTCCGGGCGATTGGCAGTACGTGACCGGCCTGAAGAAATTTCCCGCGACTGATGTGCGCATCGAGCGCGACGGTGGTTGGATCCGCGCATGGGGAGCGGTCGCCGGCGGCACCGGCAAATTCGGCTGCGCGATCGTCATCGACCCCGCCGCAATCGCCGAGGTGACCGAGGCCGATGGCAATCACGTGATCATCTCCAGGGTGCCTGCCGTCTACTATGCCGGCACCGGCTGGGACAAGAGCGGCGACTTCGCGGATGTCAGCGCGTGGGACAGCTACGTCGCGCAATGGGCGAAACGCATCAAGTCACCGCTGCGGGTCGAGGTCGTTACTCCTGCGGCGCAGTGATCTTCGATGGAACTAACAGTAGTATGATCGATGCTTCCGGTCCGTCGCACGTTGCGCGCAAAGGCGCGCGAAACAATATAGCCCCGCGCTCGGCGCGGGGTAACTTCGGAGTTGAGGAATTTGTGGCCGCGAAGGCGGTCACCACACGATCCCGGCGCGATAGATCGCGGTTGCGGCGGCCGCCTGCGCGGCCGCAAAATATTCACCGCCGCCGAATACCCCTGGCTGAGCCAGGGGCTACATTGTCCGACGCGCCTGCGCGCGTCGACACCGGCAATCGCGCGGCTTTCGTCGCATCATGATACGCACACTCGCCCGCTGCCTCCTCACACTCGGCGTTCTTCTCGCAGCCGTTTCAGCATTTGCTGATACCGATCCGTGGTCAGCCGTTCCAGAGATCCTCAGCCGCATCGTCGCTCCGCACTTTCCTGCGCGCGATTTCGTGATCACGGAGTTTGGTGGGCGCAACGGTGAAGACGTCAGTGACGCCATCGCCAAGGCAATCGAGGCCTGTTCGCGAGCCGGCGGTGGCCACGTCATCGTTCCGAAGGGCGACTACCTTACCGGGCCCATTCGTTTGCGGAGTCATGTCGATCTGCACCTCGATGAAGGCGCGACGCTTCGATTCAGCCAGGATCCGTCGCGCTATCCGCTCACGCTCACGCGGTGGGAAGGTGTCGAGCTGATGAACTACGCGCCGCTGATCTCCGCGGCCGATTGCGAAGATGTGGCCATTACGGGGCAGGGGACTCTCGACGGTCAGGCCGATGAGGCGCACTGGTGGAACTGGAAATCATCAAAGGAGCCAAAACGCCAGAACAGCGATCGCGACGCTCTCATGAAGCAGAACGAAGACGGCGTTCCGGCCGCGCAGCGTCTCTACGGACCGGGTCATTTTCTCCGGCCCATGTTCGTCGAGCCGTATCGCTGCAGGAACGTGCTCATCGAAGGCGTGACCATTCGCAACGCCCCGATGTGGGTGATCCATCCGACGCTGTGTACGAACGTCACGATCCGCCGCGTCACCGTGACCGGCCACGGACCGAACACAGACGGATGTGACCCGGAGTCGTGCCGCGACGTCCTCATCGAGGATTGCATCTTCGACACGGGCGACGACTGCATCGCTCTCAAGTCGGGGCGCAACACCGATGGCCGGAGGATCAATGTGCCGATCGAGAACGTCGTGATCCGTGGCTGCCGGATGAGCGCCGGCCACGGAGGGATCACGATCGGCAGCGAAGTCAGCGGAGGGGCGCGAAACATCTTCGCCGAGAAGAACCGGCTCGACAGCCCCATGCTCGAGCGCGGCCTTCGCGTGAAGACCAACAGCACGCGCGGCGGCATCGTCGAGAACATCTTCGCGCGCGACATCGAGATCGGGAACGTGCTGGTCGCGCCGATCGAGATCGACCTCGTCTACATGTCCGAGACCGGTACATTCCCGCCCACCGTGCGTAACATCGTCGTCGAGCGGATGCACTCAGCGCACAGCCGCTACGGCCTCTGCATCCACGCGCTCGCGCAGGTGCCGCTACGAGGAGTCATCGTTCGCGATTCGACGTTCCGAGGTGTGACGAACGGGCAGTTGATCGAAGGAGTCGTCGATCTCACGCTCACGAATGTGACCGTGGAAGCAGCTCCAGGAGAACAAAAGGGGAAACCATGACAGTCGATCTTGCGGCCATCGAGCCGCGTACGTGCGTCGTGCGCGATACCGGCGCGCGTCACGGGAGGCACATCACCGTCACGCCGGAAACGTCCGCCGCGCGTCACCTCCATTTCGGACGCATCGTGCTCGATGAGTCCGATGCGCCGGTGCATTTCTCGACAGAAGACCGCGAAACGGGATTCATTTGCCTGAAGGGAACGGCATCGATCGATGTCGACGGTGCGCCGCACCAGCTCGGGCGTTACGACGCCCTCTACGCGCCGCGCGACAGCTCGGTAGTCGTTTCCGGGAACTGCGATGTCGCCGAGATCGCGGCGCCCGTCGTCAAACGCTATCCCGTGCAAGTGGTCCGTTTCGCCGACGTGCAGAACGATTCCAGCCTCCACTTCCACACCGGCGGCCCCTCGTCCGAGCGCGACGTCAACATCGTGATTGGAAAGAACATCAACGCCGGCCGTATCCTGGCCGGCGTCACTTTCAGTCATCCCGGCAACTGGACGTCATGGCCGCCGCACGAGCACGCGCGCATGCTCGAGGAGGCCTATCTCTACATCGACATGCCTGAGCCGGGCTGGGGTCTGCAACTCGTCTACAACGATCCGCGGAATCCCGAGCTCGTCGCGGTGGTCCGTGAAGGCGACGTCGTGCTGATGCCGCAGGGCTATCATCCGAATGTCTCCGCACCAGGCGGAACGATCAACTTCCTCTGGATGATGGCCGCCATCAAGGAAGGGGAGGACCGGCAGTTCGGTGTGGTCAACGTTCAGCCCGAGTACGCGCAAGCCGGATCGGGTCTGGAGGCGTCGCGTAAGTGAAGATCAACGGAGCCGCCGCCTGCCGTTTTGACCTAGTCAGCCTCGGCGAAGTGATGCTTCGCCTCGATCCCGGTGAAGGCCGCGTGGCCACGACGCGGTCGTTTCAGGTGTGGGAAGGAGGCGGCGAATACAACGTCGCGCGCGGACTTCGCCGCTGCTTCGGTCAGCGCACCGCCATCGTCACCGCTCTCGTCGACAACGCTGCCGGCCGTCTGGTGGAAGACTTGATGCTGCAGGGAGGCTGCGATCTCTCCTATCTCCGCTGGCTGCCTGACGATGGCGTCGGCCGGAGCGCGCGGAATGGACTCAACTTCACCGAGCGCGGTTTCGGCGTTCGCGCCGCGTTGGGTTGCTCCGACCGAGGACATACAGCGATCGCTCAGATGAAGCCGGCCGACATCGATTGGGACAGTCTCTTCGCCAGCGGTGTTCGCTGGTTTCACACAGGCGGCATCTTCGCGGCGCTCTCGGAGACCACGCCGGACGTCGCCCGTGTGGCGATGGCAGCGGCGCGCCGCCATGGCGCGGTGGTGTCGTACGACCTGAACTATCGCCCTTCATTGTGGAAGGAGATCGGTGGGGCGGAGAAAGCGCGCGCCGTGAATCGCGAGCTGGCCGGTCTCGTCGATGTGCTGTTCGGCAACGAAGAAGATTTCAGTGTCGCCCTGGGCTTCGATACCGAAGGAGTGGATGAGCACCACGCGTCGTTGCCTGCCGAGGCGTTCAAGCAGATGCTTGGCCGCGTGCGTGCCGAATATCCGTCGCTGCACGTCGTCGCCACAACCATGCGGGTCGCAAGTACAGCGACCTGCAACGACTGGGGTGCCATCGTCTGGTGCGACGGCGAATTCCACGAAGCCACTCCGCGGCCCGGTCTGGAGATCCTCGACCGTGTCGGCGGCGGCGACTCCTTCGCCTCGGGACTCATCTACGGATTCCTGACCGGACGCGGTCCTGCGTGGTCCGTCGAATGCGGTGCCGCGCACGGAGCATTGGCCATGACCACACCCGGCGATACCAGCATGGCCACGCTCGCCGAAGTCGAACGTGTGATGAAAGGGGGAACCGCTCGTGTCAGCCGTTGATCGGATTCGCGAGATCGGCATCGTTCCCGTCGTGCGCGCCACCTCCGCCGCCGAAGCGCTCGATGCCGTCGAAGCGATTCGCGCCGGCGGGATCCCCATCCTCGAGATCACCCTGACCGTCCCCGGTGCTGTACAGATCATCAAAGAGCTGACGAACCGCCTCGGTGATCAAGCGCTCATTGGCGCAGGCACGGTCCTCGATGCGGACACCGCGCGCGCCTGCATCGACGCCGGCGCCCGCTTCATCGTCAGCCCGTCGCTCGACATCCCGACGATCGAGACCTGCCAGGCTCTCGACATACCAGTGTTCCCCGGCGCACTGACCCCCACCGAGGTTGTCACCGCCTGGAAAGCAGGCGCCGACGCGGTAAAGGTGTTCCCCGCAAACGCAGTCGGCGGCGCGACCTACCTCAAATCGCTAAAGGCGCCGTTGCCACAGATCGAGCTCATTCCCACCGGCGGTGTCTCACTGAACAACGTCGCCGAATTCATCGCCGCCGGAGCGATGGCGCTGGGTGTGGGAGCCGACCTGGTGGATCTCGCTGCATTACGCCGAGGTGATGCCGCGGCGATTACCAACAAGGCCAGGCAGTACGTGGCGGCGGTGAACGCGGCGCGCGGCAGGTGAGGGTGGGGAGGCGGTTTTCAGCAGCCGGGTTACGAATGCCCCGCAGGCACAGACAAGTAGTGTCTGTGCGAACCCCCGGCTGGAAGCCGGGGGCTACGGATCTCACACCGACTGCGCCGGCGACCCAAACCGACGGCCCGGTTCAGTCAGATCCCGGAAGCGACGTCTACGCGTCAAGCCGTGCGTGAGACCGCGCTTACCGGACACTCTGTTCCGGGGAGCTGCCCTAAGGTCAGCGATGTTCCCGCTTACTCCACTTCCAGTACTTTGCCGGCAAGAGAGAGCGTGATCTCCTTCTTCTGCTTTCCTGCGCCGATCGTCAACTCGTACTGAACCGTTCCATCTGCCTTGACCTGTTTCTCCGCGGCGCTCGGCTTCGCGTCCTTGTATTTCGCGTGGAAGCCGTCCATCACAGTTTGTGGCACTGATTCGACGGCAACTTTCTCCTCGGTCTGAAGCAGCTTTCCATCAGGAGCTACATCGATCTCAAGCTTCTTCGCGTCCTTCGTGGTCACCTTGACTTCGAAGAGGGTGATTCCCTTTTCCTTCTCCTGCTTGCAGGAGTCCACGGTCGCCCCTGGATACGCTTTTTCGATAGCCGCCTTGACCGCTTCGGGGCAAGGTTGTGTCGAAGCCATCGCCAGACCCACGACCAGACAGAGGACCGCCACCATCGTCACCGGCTGTTTCATCGTCTCTCCTCATTCGTCACGAGGAGATTATTGCACGACAGCCGTGCTCATCGAATCGGGTAAGATCCCGCCGCTCATCAACATCAGTCATTCAACTGCGGAGGACGACATGACCTTCTCTTTCCGGAACCGGACGATTCTCGCGGCGGCGATCGCGGCGCTCACTCTCGTCGCCGGCGCAAGCCGTTCCTTTGCCGATGATCTCGCCGACATCAAACGCGAGGTCGCGAAACGGCATGATGAGGCGGTCAAGCGTTTGCAGGATTGGATCGCGCTGCCATCGATCGCCGCCGAGAACCGCAACTATCCCGCGGGCCCGGAGTACATGGCCAAACTGGCGCGCGAGGCTGGGTTCCAGCAGGTAACGATCGTTACTACAGACGGTAAGTCCGGCGTCTTTGCCACGCTCGATGCCGGAGCGGCGAAGACGGTCGGGCTCTACTTCATGTACGACGTCAAGCAGTTCGATCCGGCGGAATGGACGTCGCCGCCGCTGGAAGCGCGGCTGGTGGATAAGCCGGGCGTGGGCAAGGCCATCGTTGGCCGCGGCGCGGTCAATCAAAAGGGACCGGAATCGGCGTTTCTGGCGGCGCTCCAAGCCATTCGCGGCGCCGGAAAGAAGATGCCGGTGAACCTGGTGATGGTCGCGGAAGGGGAGGAGGAGATCGGCTCGCCGCACATCGGTCAGCTCGTTCACCGCCCCGAGGTGGAGGCGGCACTCAGGAAATGCTCCGGCGTCTTCATGCCGGCGGCGTCGCAGGATCTCGACGGCATCGTCACGGTGAGCCTGGGCTCCAAGGGCGTAGTCGAGCTGGAACTGGTATCGAGCGGAGAGAAATGGGGACGCGGTCCCGCCAAAGACATCCATTCCTCTCTGAAGGCAATGGTCGACAGCCCGGCCTGGCATCTGGTGAAGGCGCTCAACACACTCGTGTCCGACGACGGAAACACGATCCTGATCGACGGCTATCCGAAGCCGCGTCCGATCAATGCTGACGAGACCGCGATGATCGCCGCGGCGTCGAAGCGCCGCAGCGAAGCACAATCGAAGAAGTCCCTCGGCGTGCAGCACTGGATCGACGATCTGCCGTGGGAACAGGCAAACGACCGCCTCGAGTCGCAACCGACGGTGAACATCGAAGGATTGGTGGGCGGCTACACCGGCCCCGGCGGCAAGACCGTCCTGCCGCACCGCGCGGTGGCGAAGATCGACATGCGCCTCGTGCCCAATATGAAGAAGGATGATGCCGTCGCCGCGTTAAAAGCACACCTGGCCAGGCGCGGATTCGGCGATATCGAGGTGAACGTCACCGGCGGCTACGATCCGACCAGCAGCGTCGCCAGCGCACCACTGATCCAGTCGCAGATCGCCGTGCTGAAACGCGCCGGCATCGATCCCGTGCTCTGGCCGCGCAATGCCGGCTCGTATCCCGGCTACGTCTTCACCGACCCACCACTCAGCCTCGCCGCCGGCCACTTCGGCCTCGGCCACGGCAGCGGCGCCCACGCTCCCGACGAGTACTACGTGATCGAGTCCACGACTCCAAACGTGCAGGGCTACGACGGAGCAGTGATGTCGTTCGTGGAGTATTTGTACGAGCTGGGGAGGTAGGGGAGGGGAGACTACTCCATCCGTGTGTCGCAACCGACTCCGATGGGCTTCCCGAGGTAATAGCGGTTACGCAAGTCCGCGCTGGCCGGGGAGAGCTACGTCGATTCTGAATAGAACTTGAGGGACGCCGCAAATGCCGATCATTTCAGTGGCCGGGCCAAGTTTGTTCGCAATTCGTGTCTGGTGGACAGATGTACGCGTTCGTGGTCGCGAGTAGCTCAGTACTCTTAGCGGTGTATTCGGGGCTGCCGAGGCTCGCCTTTCGCAGATAGCACACGGCCACGGAACGATTACCTTTCTTCAGTTCCGAGGCGCCTTGGGCCAGCAACCGGTCTCTGAGGGTCGATGGGAGTATTACCACGGTCACGGTGACAGAACAAGAATCGCCTGTACACGCCGCAATACTAGGAAACGGGTATTGCGTCCACCCTTTGTCGGGCCACATCGTCATCTCTGCGACGAGGGGCAGGGAGGCACAATAATCCGAAAGTTCGCTCGGAAGGAGTTCATGGGTACGTGATCCGACAAACATATAGGTGCAGAAGAAGTGATCGTCAGTCGCCCCGAAAACCACGATCTTCATATCACCGGGAATTGAATCTCCGACGGGCCTCGAGTTCTCATCGACAAGTCGCACGAAGCCGCCGATCTTCTTCGCCGCCGCGATAGCTGCCGATTCAGAGAGGATGAGCAAGGCAACCACAGCGATAAGTTGTGTTATCGCGCGCATGGGTCGATCTCAAGCAAGAACCAATCGTCAGTGGTGGGCAACTCGCTGGGTACTAGGGTGCGGCTGTAGCAGGTCGCTCTGCCGTTTACCAGATTACATTGAACACCACTGAAGCCTTCACGCTCCACAGCTTTGACGAACCGACCAGTTCCGTCGGAGACGACTGTAGAAGCGTTCCGTCCCGGATTGAACAAAAGCGTGGCACCCGACAATGGTTTCCTGCTGTCGGCTGCGACCACATAGCCGCGGAACACGCGGTAGTACTGAAGCTGATAGAGCACATTGTAGGCGTATGTGAATGCAGCGATCGCCATCGTATAGAATCCGAGCAAAACGAAAAGGCGAAAACCTCCCCGCAACCCCTCAATGGGTGTATGGCGGCCAGCGGTAGCGACGTGAATCGATGCGTACAAGAAAAGACAAGCCGTCGCCACAAGCGTGACATATAGAACAGGCCAGTAGACTGGGAGTGAGGCAAACGAGAATTGAACGAAGGCGTAGACGACTAGCGATACTGCCGTGGCAATAGTTGTGAACCAGCTTCGGCGTCCGCGCGGATAGAACCCATTCAGCCGATTCAATTGGCCAAAAGCGGGGAACAGGCTCGCGGTGCCGAGTGCGGCTGTCGTCCATGTGCTCATTGACCCACATCCGTCTGAAGGTCGCGCTGCAACCGCTGAAAATTCGGATCCTGACGCAACAGGATTTGAGCACCAGTGTGCATTGCATGGAGCTGACTTTCTGTCAAGCCAATAAGGTTCGTGCCGATGCCTTGCAATTGGTCTCGGAGGATCGTGTCGTGGATGAGCGGAAAATTGATCTGCACCGGATAGTAGGACGTGCCGCTCCCCTCTCGTCCTCGGGTGATGTCGAGCAGCAACTGCACACCTTCAAACGAATTGCTGTCTCCAGACGAATGGAGAAGTGAGGCAAAAAGCGTTGCGGCGTTTGGCACGTCGTCCTTTGTGCCAATGTCCGCTGGCGAAGGGCTCGCGGCACTAACCGCGATCACCACTAGCCGTTTGATCTTTTGCAGGTTCAACAGCGGCAGCAACGTGAAGCCGGTGGCCTTTGAGGTTGGCTGCAATAGAGTGTCCGTCGAAGTAATCGCCTGGATCGGTCCGCGAAGTGCGGTGTTGTCGACGACGCCACCGTCCACGAGGTGAAGATATACTCGGCTCGAATCGAGATACCCTATGAGCTGAACTGCATTCCGCTGGCGCGAAGGCATATCGTAGGCGTTGTAGGTGCTGGCGTAGACCCATGGAGGGATTTTGTATCCGCAGGTCCTTGGGTCGTACTTCTTCAAGATGATTGGCGTGAGAAAAGGTGGAACAGCCGACGATGCAGCAACCGCGCGCGAGACATGTTCCTGAGAAATATCGGAGCAGATAACGTCGAACTGATCTTGTGTCCACTCGAATGGAGCGCCGAGTTCCAGTTCGGTGGAACTCAACACGACATATGGACGGGAATTGATTCTCTGCTGCTCGAGCAGATCAGAGAATGTCTGGTTGTGAAAGAGTGACTCATCATAAACCTCTACCGGTATTTCCGTCCGTGGGTGAAACTTCCCCCGGGCGCTCCGCATCCAGTTGCGTGGGCTGAAGAGAATCCGGCTTAGGAACATGGATTGGACGTCGCGTGCTAAGAACTGCTTCTCGAAGTCATCGAATCCTGCTCGACCGTGAAGACCGTAGTACATTGCAGTGAAGGTTCCGCCGGACACGGCAGAGATGACGCCGACTTGGTCGAGCAAAGTCTTACCGTTCGGCATACGGATTGCGTCCAGCTCGCGCAGGATGTAATTGCCAAGAGCCGCTGCACGCTTGCCACCGCCTGAAAGGGCGACGATGACGAACGTTTCATTATCCGGCCTGAGAGGGACGGTGGTCGTCGCCCAGCGATATCCAGTAGACGGGTCGGTGCTATGCGTGAGGGGTGCGTTGACCGAGTAATGATAAGCGCATCCAGTGAGCATGGCGATGCCTAAGAGGACCACTGTCTGCCGCATGCGTCCACCTCCTTGATCGTCGGTGACGCGATGATCGCACATTCTTCGGCTTTGAGAAAGACCTTTGGCTCTGGGGCTAGGAGTGTGAGAGTCAGGCCTTCGTTCCTTCCCAGCGCCGGCATCGATCCGTACTCTGGCCGACGAAGCCTCGCCGCTGAGCACTTCGGCCTCGGGACACGGCAGCGGCGCACACGCTCTGGACGAGTATTACGTGATCGAGGCGAGGACTCCAATGGTGCAGGGCGACGACAGAGTGTCCACGCGGGCCGTGGGCGGGACCGCGCCCAACCGGACAGTTGGATAATTCTGGCAGGCGAAGCGCGCCGAGATACGTTCGCCGACCTAGTCGGCGTCATGCACTTCCCCGACGGAGTCACCGAATCTGTCGCCCGCTTAAGCGGGCTCGAAAGGGAAAAGATCTCCAAGAACCCGGCTGAAGCCTACGGATCTCACGCCGACTGCGACGGCTACCCACCCGACGGCCCGGTTAGGTCAGATCGCAGAAGTAATATTTGCGCGTCATGCGGTGCGTGAGACCGCGCTTGCTGGACCGTTTGTTGCGAGGCGCTGTACTCAGATCCGTTTGATCGTCGCGAACCAGGCCGGCGCGCCGTGTTCGTGGAGTCTCGTCTGAAGCCGGTCCGGTTCGATGGCGGCGACATTCCATCCAGTGCTGGGGTTGAACGCCGCTCTCAGCACTTCCTGCCTGATGGGGTGCGGGCCGGTATCGGGACCATCCTCACTGAAGCAAACCACATACAGGGTTCCATCGTGCTCGGTCACCGACGCCAGACTGGCTACGTATCGTGGCCGCTCGTCGCCGTCGAAGGTGTGGAACAGCCCGCAGTCCAGCACCATCTCAAACATGTGCCCCAAACGCTCCAGATGGAGCGCGTCAGCCGCGGCGAATTCAACCTCGATCCCACGACCGGCGGCCTTCTCCCGGGCGATGGCCAGTGCCGTCTCAGCCACGTCAACGCCCAGAACCGGCAATCCCAGCGAGGCGGCGAGAAGAGTGTTCTCGACCGTCCCGCAGCCCGCATCGAGCACCGCTCCGGCGAATCCGCCTTCGGATGCCAAACGGACGATTGCCGGTTGCGGCTGGCCAATATCCCAAGGGGCAGGGCCGAGGTGGTAGGACGCATCCCAGGGCAGTCCCGTCATCCGTTCGTGGCTGGTTGGGTGCCGGCCACCGAACGGATTGTCAGCGAGGGTTCCTGATCGCTCTGACATATTCGTCCCTCCCTGCAACGGATACTGCCACCTCATCATCGCACGCCAATAGCGGCACGGTGATCCAGTCACTATCTGCGCCTCACCCCCAACGGTCCGCCCCTCGGGAGCGTATATTCGTGTACTACCATGAGAAAACTCCTCATCGCTCTTTCTCTCGCGTTCTGCGCGTCAATGCTCTGCGCTGCTGCGTGGGTGTCGCACGGCCCGATCGGCGGGGCCGTTCGCTCGATGGCTGTCGCGCAGGCGGATCGTCGGATCATTTACGTTGCGGAGGCAGACGGCGTCTTCCGCTCCAGCGATAGCGGCGCCACGTGGAATGCGGTGACCGGCCCGATGATCGACCCGTCGCTGGTCCTCGCCGGGGGTGGCGATCCGAACGTCGTCGTTGCCGCCGCTTCGAATGGCGTTTTTCGAACCGTCGACGGCGGCGAGACATGGCAGATGGCGGGTGGATTGCCGAAACTGTTCTTTGTCGCGCAACTGCTGGCGGATCCGCGCGATGACAACGTGATCTATCTCGGCGGTGCCTGCTACTTCTCCCAGAGTACCGGTGGCCTCTTCAAGTCGGTCGACGGCGGGCGCACGTTCTTCGCGGCGAGCAGCGGGCTGACCTCGTTTCAGCAGTGCATCTCACAACTCGCTCTCGATCCCGCGGCACCCGATCACCTCTTCCTCAGGTTCGACCAATACGAATATTCCGGCGCGGTGCGGAGCACGGACGGCGGTCATACCTGGAGCGATGCGGCGGCGGTTCCCACGCAATCGGTCGTCGTCGCAGCGAACGGTGGAGGGCGGCGATTCGGTATCGATCCCTTCAACTTTTACACGAGCGCTGACGGCGTGGCATGGTCCCTCATTCCACAGTTGAAGAGCGACCGCGGGTTGCTCGTGGAGCCGGCCACGCTTGCGATCGATCCAAACGCCGGCCGTCTCTTTCTCGGTACAAACAGCGGAGCGTTTCGGAGCGGCGACGGCGGTCTCGACTGGCTCTCCCTCGATGGAGCGGCACGCGACTCGATCAAGGCCATCGACTTCGACACTGCCAGCGGCGGCACGGTGATCGGCACAGACACCGGCATCTTCCGGAGCAGCGGTTATCCATGGAACGATTGGACGGATCTTCACGTCGGTAACAATGCGATGACCATCGACTACGTCGCTGCCGATCCGTCGGGCGGCGGTGCGTACGCCCTCTCCGGCCGCCATCTTTTCCACAGCACGGACCGCGGGTCGTCGTGGAAGGAAACTGCGCCTCCGCTGCCAGGCTTTCCGGATCAGGCCCCGTCCGCGGCGATCGTCGTCGATGCCGGCCACGACGTCTACGTCAACAACGTGTTTTACGACGGCCGGGACCACCTGGTCAGGCTCCGGTCGGACGGCGCAGCGTGGGATGAGGTCATCAAGCCGAGCCAGCTCGCGCGTTCAACCGCGTTGGCCGCAAATCCACGGCAACCGGGGATGTTGTACTACTCCGACGACACAGCTATCTGGCGTACCCTCGACCGCGGTAACACGTGGGAGCAGATCAAAGCGCCTTCAGGCCTTTCGGTAACCTACGCATTCGCCGGCCCGCGCGATCCGGATACATTCCTCTGCCTGGCACGGTCGGGCGATTCGCAGCTCATGAAAACCACCGATGCCGGCCGTACCTGGACGCTTTTGAACAAGTTTCCGTCGGATTGGACGCCGTGGTGGATCGCCAGCTCGCCCGAACATCCCGACGTGCTCTACATGGCCGCGTGGACCGGTATCGTCGTCAAATCGCTCGTTCGAAGCGTGGACGGCGGCAAGACCTGGGCCGTATTGCCGAAGCAGCCGGGATACTTCGACAGTTCGCTCGCCGGCATCGAGCCCGAGAAACTGGCCATCGATCCCCGCGATCCCAACATCCTCTACGTTGCAACCACGTTCGACTACCCCCGGTCGCCGCGTCCCAAGGTGGAGCGCACGACCGATGGCGGCACCTCATGGCAGCCGTTCGATGGCGCACTTCCCGACAGCTACCATCCGGCGCTGGCCATCGACCCGAATGATGCTTCGCTCTACTTTGCAACCGCCGCTCGTGGAGTCTGGCAGCTCGATCTCGGATCGAGGCGGCGAACAACGCTGCATTGAGACTGTCAAACTCCGGCGAAGGATGCCTTCGGTGCGCACCGCATGGTTGCCGGTGTCGGTGATGAATCGGTCTCCTGCATCGTTGAAGTCGATGCCTGAGGGAGTGTTGAGATGAGACTCCCGGGCCGGCCCGCCGTCGTTGCCGGCAACGACGCGACCTCGGCGGAGTATCTGTACGAGCCGGGGAAGTAGGGGAGGGCGCACATTAATTGACTCGAAATAGCCGTCAGGCAGGCAATCAGACGCGGCGTCCATGTGTTACCGTACGCGAAGGGATTCAGATGGCAGAACAACGCGTCAACACGTTCGGTACGTTCCTGAAGACCGTGCAAGAATCGTCTCGCCACGACTCGCAGCAGCAGCGGAGCGCGCCCGGCAGTGCCGTGGAGACTGTGCTCGAAATAGTGCGCGGCCACGCGGACGGCATCGACGCCAAAGACTTGCTGGAGACGTCGGGCGTCAGCGTGGTTGAGTTCGGTCAGGTCATCGATCGCCTGCAAAAGCTCGGTGCCGTTATTGTGCAGACGGCGAACGGTCGCGAGCTGATGCTGCCCGGGCCGCAGGCCGGCGAAGTTATGTCGCTGCTGCGGTGATGGTCACCGCATCGGTGGCTGAATCCGCCTTCGCGGAGATCGTCACCATTCCAGCCTTCTTTACGCGAACCTGACCGTCGGCGGTAACGCTGGCGACCGTCGGGTCGTCGGCTGACCACGCCACATGCTTCTGTTCGACGATTCCGCCGCCGGAATCGTGGCACACCGCGGTAAGCGCTGTCGTTTCTCCCACTTTGAGCGATGCCGGTGCGGATTGAATCGTGACGGACGCCGCCGGCTTGATCTGCGGTCCGAGCTCTCGGACGGCGGTGCGCAGGACCTGATCCCCGACGACGTTTAACAGCGTCAGCCCGAGGTTCTTGACGCGCGTCTCGGGGTCGAGCGTTGACGTTTTAAGGTCGGCGACGGCGTTGCCGACCTCCTTCTCTTCGTCGGCCGTCACATTCTGCATCAGCGCCAGGCAGAATGCCGGCAGCGCGACCTGCGCCAGATCGAAGGACACGCCTGACATGCAGCGAGAGACGACGGTGGCGCGGTCGTCGGCGCGCATCCGATCGACCGCCCGATCGGTTGCGGAGAGAACGACCTGAAGAAACGCCAGCGGCCCGATAGCAATGTCGTGGTCACCGATCCGTAGGGTGAAGAACGACGTTCGGAAAAGCGCCATGGCCCCGAATCCTCCCAGCAGAATGCGAGAGATCTGCATCTGGCCCGCGTTGGAGGAATGTGCCAGATCGTACACGACCACAAAATAGAGTGCGGCGACGGAAGCGGCCGCATTGACGGCGATGTAGACCAGCGCCGGAAGCGTTGGTAGCGCGCTCTGGGGCGAATCGCGGTATCGCGAAACAAGCTCGCCGCCACCCACCATCGCTCCGATGTAAAAGACGACGATGTAGTCCGCGCGGATCCACACCGCGGCGATACCCGTGACCACCAGGAGCACCAGCGCAACAGCGATGCCGGTTGCGAGATGCTTCCGTCTCTCGCCTACGATCTCTGACAGCGCCATAAATAGATGACTGAATTCTACCTTGCCTTTACGATTGGCAGATGGCTGTCGTCAACAACCTTCGCAGAAGCTATCACGCCTGCCGCAACGCGGACGAACTGGAGGCGTTGCTTGACCAGCCTGACGCGACGTCGGCCGTGTTTCTCGAAGCGCTGTATGAAGAGCGCGAGGAGTACCGTCGATCCGACGCCTCCGATGCGGTGAAACAGGCCTTCGAGCTCAGGCTCGTCACGTACTGTCACCTGATTGGCCGGCGGCTGGTCAGCGCGCCCGATGGTCGCGACGCGGCGGCGCTCTTGACTACTCCCCGGCGGGAGCGCCGCGACCGCGATGTTGTCATTGCGGAGCAATGGGATCTGCGCGGCCCGGCTCTCGGTGCCGTGAGCCGTATCGACACGCGGCGCGAGGTTGCGCGCCTCGTTGCGAACATCGTTGCCACTTCTGCCGGAGACGATGATCGGCCTTTGTTGGTCGCCGATCGAATCGCCGCCGCGATGACCGAGAACCACTTCGCCGCGATACTCGATCTGGTTCGAAACGATCCAGTCGAGGCCCGCACGTTGGTAGGCCTGATCGCGGAGCGCGTCCTCTCTCGCGAATGGGCTGCGCTCCTCTTACTTGGCGAGAGTGTCGCTGCCTTGCGCTTCATTTCGTGCGCCGCGTGCAGCGCGCGCTATTGTTTCGATTTCTGGATCGTCATCGGCGAAAACGATGCGGATCGCCGCCGGGCCTTTGCAAGCGGAACGCTCAACCGGCCGGAGTGTCCCCACTGTAAGTCAGGCGCTGGTGAGAGAAACGGATGCGTTACGGTTGGAATCGGAGCAGGCGCGACGATCTCTGATCTGACCTGGAGGATGACGGCGTGTGCCACGCAATTTGGCTTTGTAGTTCGTGTGCCGGAAATGGGCGACCTTGTCGAGAATCGAGTCGTGCTCCAGGTGGTGGCGGAGCCGCTCTTCCGCATCAAGCCGCATCGGCTCGAGCGACTGACCAACTATTTCGTTGATTCGTCGGAGGAATCTGCCGAGATTCTCGACACGTCGCGACTTGCCGATTCTCCCGCGAACGACGCCTTCAACCGCTTCTACTTCGCCTTCCTGAAACCGCTGATTCGCTCTCTCCGCTCCGGCGAGATGACGTACGAGGAGGCGGAGGCTGCTGTTGCGAAGAAAGTCACAGCGCAGCCGCTCTTCGGACCGCGTGGAACTCTCGCCTCGCGGGAGCTCGAGTCCCCCGATGCCGATGCGGCATTCATGATGGCGCTGATCGCGAAGACGAACGAGGTGACGGGTCACGCGGAGGCGGCGGCGATGGGGTTTCTGGAGGCCGCGGCGCAGGCCCAACTGACCGGGCGCGGCGCAGCCGTCCTGCTGTTTCTGAAGCGTGCCGAGACGCTTTTCGACGACCCCTCGATCGCGGAGGACATGCGTCTCGCCGGCCGCGGCCAGTTGCATCTTGTCCGCGCATCACAGTTGGCGGGCATGGGCGAGAAAGGTGCTGAGGCGGAGTTTCGCCTTGCGGTGGACTTCAATCGCCGCCGGCTCGCCGCCAGCTCGGGAGCGCTCACCCGTGACATGTCTGCTCCGACGATCTTGAACCTCGCCTCCGCGCTCTCCTCGGTCGGACACCATCTGTCGCCGCGCGACTTTCGCGAGGCGGTTGAGTCATTCCGTGAAGCGATCGAGCTTTGCGACGAGGTGGAAGGATGGCCGGCAGGCGAATGTGATGATGATGTGCTCTCGTCGATACGGGCGACCAGAAATATCACCTTGACACGCGCAGGCCGTCTGTACCGCCACTGCAAGAGTTTCATTCATGCCGTTGGGTGGTGGCTCGATGCGCCCGCGACGGAAGAACAACGGCCGGCCGGCCGCGCCATCCTCGACAAACTTGGGATCGGAGCCGATCTGTTGAAGTCGAATCTCGAGTTCATGGCCGGAGAGTTCCCGGAGTTCTGGCGAATCGATCCGGTGACCGGCGGAGGCGGCTTTCGTGCCGGCCTCTTTGCGGCAATCGACGCGCGGGAACGCAAGGCGTTCCTTGAGGCTTACGACTTGGCGGTGCGCCATGGATTCGACCGCGTGGCCTCTCATCATGCTGCAGAGGTTGCGGTGGCATACCTCGAAGAAGACCAAAGGGAGGCGCTCCGCTACGGAGCTCTGGCTGAGAAGCATGCACGAGCAGGCGGCGAGCCGCTCGCGCTCGCGGGTGCGCTCACCGCCTATGCCGCGGTCCTGCTCCAGGGCGACGGTTCCGGCGAGGCGCTCCCGAAGCTCCGCGAGGCTCACGAGATCTACATGAGCGCGCGGCGCCATCTCGCTCTCGACGAGCAACGCATCTCGTTCGGCGCAGCTACAGCGGGCGTCGCTCAACTGATCGGTGCTGCGCTGCGCGATGCGCTCGCAACGGAGTGGATTTCCACGCTCGAGACGATGAAGGCCGGCGCGTTGACGGACGCGTTCGTGCGGCCGCCGCTCCGCCTCACGGAGCTCGGCGACCACGCCGGCCTGCGCCGGATGGATGAGATCGGGAAGACTGTCGCCGAGATCCGCGGTCGGATCGTCAGTCTGGAGACCCCGGCGGAGTATCTCTGGCCACTTCAGGCAGGGCTCATGTTCTTCTCGGAGAAGCAGGCAGAGTTGCGCGATGCTCTCATGCAACTGCATCCGCGGTACTCGGAGGCGCTCGCCGACGTCGTGTCGAGCTTTCCACTGGCGGACGCTTTGTTCGACGCTGCTCGCGAAAGGCACGGCCAGCCAGCCGTCATGATGGGGCTATGGGTTGACTACGACGATGTCCTCGTCTACGGCTGGCGGCCCGGCGGCGAACCTTTCCGCATGCGCATCCCGCTGCTGGTCACGCTACGGGAGGCGTCCGGTACGCGATGGGTGTCGGTTGCCCAATTCGCCGGCGCGTATCGGAGCGCCTTGTATCAATGTGTCCAGAGGCCGGAGCGCGAGGAGGCGTTCCGCGCCGGTTTTGCGGCGCCGCTCTATCGCACGCTCTGGAAGGAGATAGCGCGCGAGCTCGGTGCCGCGCCGGAGATCGTGATCTCTCCCCATGCTGAGTTGCATTCCATTCCGTGGGCCACACTCTGGGACGGCGAACGCTACCTCGCGGCTTCGACGGCGTTCACAACCGTCTTCACTTTCGGGGCTACGGCGTACGCTCCGTCCGCCAGCGGAAGAGCGCATCGCATCCTCCTGCTTGCAGATCCCGATCTCGGGGATGAACGCGCTCCGCTCCCTGGAGCGCGACTGGAGGCGCAGATGATCGGCGCCGTCGCCGAAGAGGCCGGCGTGGATCTGGTCTCCCTTTTGGGCCCCGATGCGAATCGGACCCGCTTGCGGGATGAAAGTGAGCGCTGCGATGCCATTCATTTCGCCTGTCACGCCGACTTCGACCCCGACGAGCCGGAGCGGTCGAGTCTCCTCCTTAGCGGCACGCAGGCTGGCGTGCCGGCGGCCGATCGTCTGCGTTTGCAGCAGATCGCCGAAGAGCTCGATCTGCATCATGTTTCGCTCGTGACGCTGTCCGCCTGCGAGACTGGCCGCGCGACTTCCCGAGGGGACGAAGTGCTGGGGCTGACACGAGGCTTCTCATCTGCCGGTGTACGCAACGTCGTCTCGACTCTCTGGCGCGTCCGCGATGATGACGCGGCGCTGCTGATGGCGACGTTCTATAGCTACCTACTGCATCAGGATGATCCCTGGTCGCCCCGAATGGCGCTCGCCGCCGCACAACGCGACATGCTCTCCGCTGGAGGGGTCACCTCTAATCCTGCCGCTTGGGGAGCCTTCGTCCACTACTCGGTGTGAGGACGTTGGCGAGGCCTCCGTTGCCGCCGGCACTCGAATCTGCCAGCCAGCGCTATCGAACGCGTCCCTCCGGGGAAAGCCTCTGAGCAGTTGCCCCTCCCCCCTCACTTCACAGTAACCGCGGCGATATAGCGGATGTCGCGCCGGCCTCCTTCCACCAGCCGGAATGGATAGATCTCCACGTCGTCGCCGCGCATGACCACGACGATGCCGCGGCTGATGCCCATCGGGCCGGCGGCGAAGTAGTTGACGCCGATGTGATAGGTCCCCTTGTGAAGCGTTTCGGTGCGCACAACCTCCGGCCCGAGGCCTTGCGTGATGTCCTCGTACAACTCGAGGCCGGACCTGGTGGTCTTGTGGCTGTACCAGCATTCTTCGCCGCTGGGATCGACGACGTGCAGGTCGACGTCGTTCGCGTCCGTCTCCCACGCCAGCGTGATGCGCAGGGCGTCGCGCCGTGACAGGTCGGCGTTGAAGTCGCGGGCACGCTGCTCGATCTCCGCCTTGCGCGACGGTTCTTTCGCCAGCCAGGCGCGGTAGACGTAGCCGAGCTCCTCGCGGATCACGCGCTGCACGTTGAGATACCACTGCGGGAATTGCTGCCGCGTCGCTGACTCGAGCACGCGAGCCGCCTCTTCCACACGCCCTTCGCGCCAAAGCATCAACGCGAGATGCCGGTAGCCGTTCGCGCGGTCGGGACGAAGCTCCAGCGCGCGGCGCAGTGGAGTCTCGGCGAGGCTGGCATGGTGCGTACGCAGCAGGAGCAGTCCCGCACGTTGCAGGAGCTCCGGTTTCGCGGGTGCGATCTCGATCAGCGACGCCTCGGCGCGCGCAGCTTCCGCCGCGTTCCCCAACTGTTCGTCCGCGATGCCGAGGATCTCGTAGACCTGCGGATTTTCGGCATCGTAGGGCTGCCACTTCAGCGCGAGGCGACGCAACGCACTCCACTCCGCGCGAGCGGCGAGTGCATCGGAGAGCGCGTTGTAGGCGTCGCGGTTCTGCGCATCCTTGTCGAGTTTGCTCCAGAGTGCATCGATCTCTTCCTGAGCCGGCAGCATTGGCTTGGTCCAACTGCTATCTGTCTTTTCCTCGCGACGAGGTTGCGACTCCCGTTGCGGCCGTGGAGGTGGCGGTGCCGGTGGTGCTGGTATCAGATGGTCCGAGGGCACCGTGGTCGTCACCGATGCCGCGCTGTTCGTATCGATCATCGGAGCATCCGCGCGGACGCTGATCGCTTCGCTGACTGCGCCAGGTGATTCAAAGTCCTGTTTAGGAGCCGCGCCGGTGGCGGTATAGCCGACCGCACCGCCGACCGCGCCCCCGGCGACACCGCGAGCTTCGTCTCCTTCCGGAGCAGTAGTAGGCGCGGGCACTGACCGTGGGCGTGCTACGCGCAACTTCTCCGTCTCCATCTTTCCATTCACCATTACCGGGATCGGCGGTGGCAAGCTGGCGTTCCGGCGATCGATGACTCCGATGCCGCCGGCGTCGACGGTCAGGATCGACACCAGCGCGCGGCGGTCGAGTCCGAAGCGCTGGTAATCCCACTCGGTTTCGAGAACCAGCATGGTCGTGCGCGGGATGACCACGCGCCGCTCGATGCTGATTTTCACCTGCTCGGTAGCCAGTGCATTGCGCACTGCCTCGGACTGCTCATTCGCTTCGCGCTCCGCGAGGTAGTCGAGATAGGCGCGATACCCCTCGCGCTCGAGAAGCGGTCCGAACGTTCCGGCCGGCATCAACTGCGATGAAGCATCGACCTCGGTCTCATTGATCCGCGGCTTCGGCTCCGCTGCCGGTTTCATCCGCCCGAGGACGATGATCTCGTCGCCGCTCCGCACATCGTCGAAATGCGATGGATAGACCCACTGCGCATTGCTGTCGCTCACATCGAATGAAGCTCCGAGCGGACGCCGCAGCGCCTCGGCGGCGGCACGCGCGTCGTCATCGATCGACTGGCTGAACGGGATGGAGACGACGCGCCCGCGTCCGGCGGTGAGCGCCTTGGCCATGGCCGCGTCCTGACGGCTGCCGAGGATCAAAGCATGGATCGTCGTTGCTGCCGGGATCGTTTTCAGCGCCTCGGAGAGGTCGTGCCTGCCGGTCTCGCCGAGCGTGGCCACGAGATCGCTCGCCACGACGATCGTACGGTCGCCGCCATTCTTCGCAATGTGACGGAAGAGAGCGCCGAGATCGGTGCCGCCGAGGAACAGGCGCGCGCGAAGAAGCCCGCCGGCGCTGTGCGACAGCTCTGCCGCCGTTCCGCTGCCGAGGGATGTGATCTCCTGATCGAACGCGACGAGCTGGACGGAATCACTACCAGGCAGCGACGCCAGCAGCGATTCCAGTGCGTGAATACGATGCTCCGCCCCCTCCGCAGATGACGCCGAGGTATCGACATAGAAGGTCCAGGAATGCGATGTGGACAGCGGTTTGGCCGTCGCGACGTCCGGACGAAACGCGGCCAGATACATGTCGCCCGCCCTTATCAGCCGTGCCCGCGATGCCGAGGCGACAGGCCGCCACGTCAGCTCGATGTCTTTCGAAGGAGTATGGTCGCTCTCATCGAGCGAGATGACGTCCGCGGTGCTGTGCGTCGCATTCGAAAGACCGGAGACATCCGACTTCGGCGCGCCAGGCCCTTCTTCGCCAGGCAGCGCGGTGACGAACGCGCGGAAGGTGAAGTGCTTGATCGCCGGAATGCCGCGCAAGGGGAGGGTGTAACGCCGCACGCCGCCCTGCATCGGCAGCAGCGACGAGTACGAGAGGACGAGCCGCACGCTCGCGTTGGCCTCGATCGGAAAGATGCGCGCCGAGAAGCGGTTCCCCTGATCCTGCTCGAGCAGCGCCGGATCGCGCATCTGATGAAGGAACTGGTCGTAGACCTGATTCGCCCGCAACCGCTCCACCACTTCCCCTTCCATCAACTGCCCGTTGACTTCTTTGGCGAACCGGCTGATAGCCGCATTCGCCGGCAACGTACACGAGAACCGCCCCTCGATACGCCGCCCCTTCGGATTGCGAAAGCGCAGCTCGAGCTCCGTGAGAGAAAGCATCCCCTGAATCGCCGCGCGCACGGAAAACTCCTCGAGGATCAGATCCTGCCCGTCCGCGTCGGAGAGCGAGATGGGAGCAACGGTGGCAACAGCCGCCTTCTCCTGCGGCTGGGCGTCGACCTTTTGACGCGGTGCGGGCGACGCGCCGATCGCGAGACAGAGAGCAGAGACAGCGACAATTTGACGAATCCGAGTCATGAGGACTCCTTCCTGTTCTCCGTTAGATGCGCGAGCAGTGAAAAGATAACCGGGGCCATGCTTTCACAAGTCAGGTTGGGTGATTTCAACGCCACTCTGAGCGTTTTCGAACGCTCCCGGAGCGTTTGCAAACGCACTTGGAGCGATTGGATACGCACTCGGAGTATTTTCAAACGCACTTGGAGCGTTTGCAAACGCACTCGGAGTGTTTTCAAACGCACTTGGAGTGTTTGCAAACGCACCTGGAGCGCTTTCACACACGCGATGAGTGATTTCGGAGCTCCTCGAAAGCATAGGCAAGGCGCGCTGTTCGGCATCGTCAGAGTCTGGAGAAGACATTTCGCGCTTCGAACATACTCGTCATCCAACCTGTCATCCTGAGCGAAGGACAGCGCGCGCGCTGCACCTGGGAAAAAGAAACATGGTGCTGGCGAAAGCCGCGCGCTTGCCGGTGTCGACGCGCGCAGGCGCGTCGGACAATGTAGCCCCTGGCTCGGCCAGGGGTATTCGTCGTAGTGGATGTTTGCGGCCGCGAAGGCGGCCGCCACAACGGCGACCATCGCGCCAGGACTTGGTGGCGACCGCCTTCGCGGCCGCAGATTCCTCAACCACGAAGTACCCCGCGCCGAGCGCGGGGCTGTGCGCCTGAAAGCACGTACGAGCAGACGAGTGAAAGTCTCGTCTGGTCAAGCGCTCATTGACCAAAGCCGACCGTAACTGCG
>JBBRNB010000043.1:0-52941 GCA_038230535.1 Thermoanaerobaculia bacterium | reverse complement strand
GATGCTTAGGTCCGGGGAGACGATGCTTAGGTCCGGGGAGACGATGCTTAGGTCCGGGGAGACGATGCTTAGGTCCGGGGAGACGATGCTTAGGTCCGGGGAGACGATGCTTAGGTCCGGGGAGACGATGCTTAGGGCCGAGGAGACGATGCTTAGGGCCGAGGAGACGATGCTTAGGCCCCGAGAGACGATCGTTAGGTCTTCGGGGATGATCGCGAGGGGTTCACAGCAGGATTAGTCCGGCACTCCGCCGTCCGAAGCTGCCGGAGCGACGTGGGGCAGTGTCAGGATGCCAGTCCGGGCGGCCATCCGCTGTCGCTTTGTCGTCATAAACACCATGAGTGAAATCACTAAGTTATGGACTTAAACAAGCTGGTGAGAGCGTGAATGAGCGTGAATATTTTGTAACAGCATTGATAGACTTGACAACCACCCATGGCGGACCTATATTGCGGGCGTCCGGACAAAGGCGCCATCACACTAGGTTAGAACGCGAAAGGAGAAGCACCCGTCATGAGTCAAATACCCGAAACCAACCCCTCAACCACCAACCCTCAACCCGCACCCGCGGCGACTGTCGACGCGGCGGGAATGCTCCAGCTTCTCGACAGAATGGAGGCGATGATCCCCGACTTCTTGCAACCTGATGCGACGCGAGTACAGCTCGTCAGCGGCAACGCCAAGTTCGCCAGTGAGCTGTTGCCCCCGACGATTTCGGCAGTGACTTCCTACGAACCGATGCGGAAGATAAACCTCTTCAACGTCGATGCGGGCCGCTCGGCGCTGGCCTACCGCGACCAGTTGCGTCCGGTCGCCCAGCGGATGGCAGCGATCACGCTGGCGCTGTCGTATTCGATCAACCAGAAGCTCGCCACATCCGCCACCGAGGCGTTGCAGACGTACCAGTGGGCCAAGCGTCACCTCAAGCAACCCGACGGCGGTGGCGCGCAGACCTACGTCGACGAAATGCAGCGCGTCGTCGGAAAAACGATCAACCGCCGCCCCAAGAAGCAGGCCCCTCCCGCCACGGCTCCGCCCGCCCAAGGCTTCATGTCGAGCGCGCTCGCCGGCGCGGGTACTGTCCCGGACGAAGACGACATCTTCGAACAGGTCCGGGAAGAAGCTGCGAAGGATGTGAAGAAGTAAACCGCAGGACCGGATGCCGTGGCCGGCCGGCCACGGCGTCCGGAGTACTCTTCTTGATGCTCGGGTGGTTCCGGAGCCTCGGCGGAGCCGCTCTGACCCTCCCACCCGACCCCCGACCCTCGAATCCCTATAATCACCCAATGCCCTTCAACGAGAACCTCCCCGTCAACTTCGCGCGGGCGATGCCGAACTGGCAGCCGCTCGTCGAATACCGGAGGAACGGCGTCGCCGAGAACACCATCCACGGCGCGGTCTCCTGGGTCTCGGGCAGGAACGTCCTCTATTCGTTCGGCGGCAACGTCGAGGTCTACGGACGTTCGATGGTCAAGCCGATCATGATGAAGGTCTTCACCCGCGAGCTCGCACGCGCTCTCAACGGCGAGCAGAAGGCCATATCCGTCGCCTCGCACAACGGCGACACCGAACATGTGCGCGTAGCCCGCTCGATCCTGATGCAGGGCGAATGGGGCCTCATGCAGGCTCCGCTGGACGTCCCCCTCGTGCAGTTCGGCCGCCAGGTACGCCGCCCGCGCCGCTGGTATCACTGCTGCTCCGGCGAGCACGCCGCCATCCTACGCGGCTGCCGGCTGAAAGGCTGGTCGCGCGTCGGTTACGTCTGGCCGCACCATCCGTTCTTTCAGGAGTACCTCGCCTACATCCGCCACGTTCTCGGCAGTGGTTGGACGCAGGGAACGATCGCCAAGGATGGCTGCGGATTGCCGACCGTGTCGATGACCGTCACCGACCTGGCCCGGCTCTTCGCAAATCTCGTCACCGAAAAAGACGACGACTGGATCTGGCAGGCAATGATCGAGCACCCCGACCTCATCGGCGGCTTCAACCGCCTCGACTCGACGGTACTCAAAGCCTGCCACGGCCGCGTGCTCGCCAAGGAAGGCGCCGACGGCCTCCTCGGTCTGGCCATCGAGCACCCCGAATACCCCGAAGGCCTCGGCGTGGTCGTGAAGATCGCCCACGGCTGGAACCCGCAGGCTACCTGGTACATCGCCCGCTACATCCTCGGCGTGCTCGGCTTCGAGTTCCGCAATCCCTACAAACTGCGCCGCCAGAAAGCCTTCATCGTCCCCGAAGTCATCCCCCCGGAACTGAGGGAGCGGATGGCGGCAATCGTTCCCTGGGACTCGTGGGACCCGGACATCGATAAGTGGGAGTTCGAACCGGAGGAGTTCGCGCAGGCCAACCTGTAATTTGTGAAGGCCGCCCTCAGTGCGCCGTCGCCGCTGCCGGCGCCACCGGCTTGTCCACCTCTTCGATCCGGACATCCGAAGGCGGCTTTTCCTTCTGCAGCCGTGCCGCCACTGCTTCGGTTTTTCGCATGACTCGGAGGACGTTCAATCCGGCGATGCCTTCGAGTTGTTCGTCGGTGTAGCCGCGGCGGATGAGCTCAGCGAAGAGGGTGGGGTAGCCGGCAACGCTCTCCAGGCCTTCCGGCGTGCTGGTGATGCCGTCGAGGTCAGCGCCGAGGCCGGCGTGGGCTGCGCCGGCTATTTGGACGACGTGGTCGATGTGATCGGCGACATCCGTCACGGTGGCGCGCGGAGCTGGATTCGCGGTTTCCCATTGAGCGAGCATCGTCTTCACCTTTTCGGGCTGACCGCGGTAGAGCGCTTTGAGGCGTGCTTCTTCGGCGTCTCTCGCAGCGTCGCGCAAGCGGACCTTCTCCGATGAAAAGCCCGGCACCCAAGAGACCATCACCACGCCGTCGTTCTCCTTGACGCGGCGCAGCACGTCATCGGGAACGTTTCGCGCGTGATCGGTGAGCGCGCGCGCGGATGAGTGCGAGAAGATGACCGGCGCGGCGGTGATGTCGAGGATGTCGTTCATCGTCTTCGGAGCGACGTGAGAGAGATCGACAAGCATGCCGAGGCGATTCATCTCCGCGATGACCTGCCTGCCGAAGGGAGTGAGACCGTTGTGGACCGGATCGGCAGTCGCTGAATCGGCCCAATCGTCATTGTCGCTGTGGGTGATGGTCATGTAGCGCGCGCCCAACGCGTAGAGCTGTCGAAGAACGGCCAGCGAGTTGGCGATCGAGTGACCGCCTTCGATTCCGATGAGCGACGCAATCTTGCCGCTGCGGTGGATGCGCACCACATCGCCGGCGGTTCGAGCCAGCTCGAACGTCTCCGGGTACATCTCGTCGAGCCGGTGCACGACGTCGATCTGCTCGATGACCGCACGCACGGCATCGGCACCTTTGAGCGTCGTCGGGATGTAGACGGACCAGAACTGCCCGCCGATCCGTCCCTGCCGCAGCCGGCCGATGTCCGTGTGCAACGGTGGTGTGAGCTTGCTCTGATCCTTGCGGATGTCGATCTGCGCGAGATGATCCTTCGCCCGCTCTTCATATTGATACGGAAGATCGTTGTGCCCGTCGATCAGCGGCACTTCACGGAGGATGCGATCGATGCGCGCGGTAACCGCGTTGGTCTGAGCCTGTGCAGAATTGCTGAGAAAAATGATGGTGAGAGCGAACGCTGCCAGACCAGTCATGGCGCGGATCATGCGCGCGGCGGATGCGACATTCATCATTTGGAGTCTCTCCCTTACGCCATGATCAGGCTAGCGGAGCTGTAGATCAATGGGCGTGACGTTGACCAGCATGTTCGGACGCAGATTGAGAGTGTCGATGGTGATCTTCGCGATCAGGCCGTTCACCTTGTCCTGTAGCGCCTGATCGGGGCGCTCGTCGAGAATGGCCGCCAGGCTTGCGCGCGGGCGCAGTCGGACGTGGCTCGGCTAGTGGCCACCGATGACCAATCGATACCAGAGCGTCTCGGACTGCTTCGAAGTCGACAGTATCGCCGTCATGGGGACGGATGATCGAGATAGGTGCGTAAGGGACCGTGGACCATTTGGATTCCCTCCTGGTCCGTAAGGATCGGTCCCTTGCCGCAGCCGCTCAACTACGCCGGAGGTAATAGCCCCGGTTTGCGGGAGCCGCGATTCCGCCGAGAGGCTAAAAGCCGAACCCGAAGTGCACACCCAAGCCGATCGATGTGACGTGACGCCCGGCTGCCGTTCGCTGGAACCGGATCGGAAGCACGGCTTCAGTGAAAAACGCGGTGCCGTTCCCCCTCGAAAAGCTCCGATTGAGTAGCGGAGTGAATCCCCATGAATCCTGATTGACGTCGAATGCCGCCCGGATGCCAGCCGCGAGATTTGGGCGGATCCCCACAATCAAACCGGGATGGACTGTCAGGCTCACGTGCGAGTGGTCGACAGACGGAACGAGCTCGAGGTCGAACGCCAGCGTGTCGGTTGTCTTGACCGTGATTCCCATCGGAAACCCGACGGAGAAGTGGTCCGTGATGTTGGTGGTCTTGCCGTCTGTGTTCGTCAGCAGTGGAAGAACGAACCCGACGTGCCCGCCGAGGTGATCCTCAGCGGATGCAGGGAACGCAATGAATGCAATGCTTACGAGTGACAGCAAGAGAACGAGGACGTTGTTTTGACGGTATGACAAGCAATTACCTCCTGTGCGATACATTCTACCGCTCCGTTGTACGTCTGTCTATACAGCAATCCCAGCACCTCGGCGTAACGCCGGATGTGCGTTGACGTGGATACGTTCTGGCCATGAAGCGCCTTCTGGACATCAGCGTCTCGAAACGTCGAACCCCGCCGGCACGCTCGTATCCCCGACTCCGCCGGTTTGCTCCTCGTTAATCGTGAAGCTCCACCTCATCTCGTCCCGCGTGCAGTGATTCGCCGCGTCACAGATGCCGGCGGCAAGCCGCGCCTGGTAGACATCTCCCCCTTTCAAGAAGACCTGGTGCGGGAACAACGCCCACGTCCCATCCCCGATCTGGCTGACCGACGCCGGCACGACTGTTCCTCGGGAATCCGTCAGCACGAACACGCTCGCATCCACGTTGCGCACGGGTACCGAAAAGAATGCCTTGACGACCACGTCCTGGTAGACATGGACGGCCCGCGGCGGCGGGTAGACGGACACCTCGAGCGGACGTCCTGGGGGCCGCGCTCCGTTGATTGAAATGATCCAGTTTCGGACCGCAAGGGGGACAGGCGGCGCGCCTTCGACAGCGGCCGGCTCGCTCTGCGGACGCCGGCCGTCACAGCGCCCGCCGAGCGTGCACGGCTCGAGTATTCCGTTGCTGTTGACGTCGGCGAGATTGCCCAGAAACTTCAGCGCCACCACTGCCTCGACGGACTGGTAATAGACGGCTGTGGTTACGGCAATCGGGCCTCGCGTTCCCGCAGGGATGACCACCGAATAGCGGTCCACCTTCACGGTTGAGCCGGCGAGCGGCATCGGCTTCAGGCGCGTATCGCGCAGGAACGAATCATCGAAGAAGTCGCCGTCGCCATTCAGGTCGCGGAACTGCAAGAGTGCTTCGGGATTGGAAGCGTCGACCACGTGGCCGTTCGCATCAACCGGCAGACCTCCGCTTGACGTCACGAGATTGAGCGGCGCGGCATAGACGAGATCGAGCGTCGGACAGCCATCGCCGAGGGAGGCCACAGCTTTGAACTGAATCGCATACGGATCGACCGAACCAGGCGGAATGCTCCAATGACAGCGCTTGTCAAAATTCGGGTCGATCATCTCATCGGTCGTGAGACCCCCGACGCCGCGGGACGTGCGGCGCCAGACGGAGTCCTCGATCGGCAGCTCGTTTCCGGTGTCGAGGTCATACGCTCTCACCGCCAGCCACGCCGTACGGCCTTCCGGGAATCCTGTCGGGAAATCGTGACCACTGCCGGTGTTGGCCACTCTGATTGTCAGGGGCGCCCTTGTTCCCGCGTCCGCAGTGGGAGATCCGGCGACGTCGAGGCTGACTACGTGGCGGAGACGGTCCCAGGCCAGACGAACCTGCTGTGAGCTGGTGCCCCGCCGCGACGGGTTCATCCAATAGGCATTCGCATAAGGGCTTTTCTTATCGGCGGAGGAGAAGCTGAACGTCGACAGCTCGGGATAGGGTGCGATACCGCCGCCCGCGTCGATCGGTTTGCCGATCATATGCGTGACATAGGCGTTTCCACCGACAAAGTGGTGCGTGAAGAACGGATGCGCTCCTCCTCCGGTCGCCACCTGGTCGATTGGAGGTGGCAACGGCTGACCATTGCTATAAAGCGTCTGCGCGGTGCCGGGTTGGCCGTAGTCCTGTTGCATGTGACACGTTTGACAGTCGCGTTTGTAGCGAGGATCGAAATTCTTGTTGCCGGGCCGGTCTGCGTATCTGCTGTTCGCCCATTCGGTGTAAGTCCGCTCGATCGGAAAACCGCCCACCCACCGTCCCACCGCATTCTTGATGGGGAGCGGGTTGGTTACGTCATGGCAGGAGGCACACATCTCTGCCCGCGTGAACATCACCTGGTGAAATCCCTTATGCTTCGACGGATCCATTCGCTGATAGGGCGTTGGGCTACCGAACACGCGGCTCAGGTAGTCGTCCGCCGAGGACGGCGCGGCATTCGCGGCGAGGGGACCGAATCGTTCGGGAAAACCGATGGCATGCGGCGAAAGACGGAACGAGCCGCTCCCTATGCTATAGCCGAGATTTCGTTTGGCCGCGTCGGGAACACGAAACATGTCCTGCTGTGACGGTGGCAGGAGGTCCGACCGCGACTGAGCCCCGTTGGCCGGGATGTACTGTCCGCCGGTTCGAGCGTAGTTGTGAAACGGCGTATCGCGTGTTTCTGCGAATGTATGGCAAATCGCACAGAAGACCCCGGCCTTACCCGAATCGGTGTTTCGATACCTGGCCTCCAGTGTCGCGAATGCCAGCCCACTCCCGTCATCGGATGTCGGATTGAAGTGGGTATCGAGCGACGCTCGTTCGGTTCCCGTTCGTGCATCGACTGTGACGCTGTTCAACGGAACGTTGTCGACGTAGTTGCTCGGCATGTGGCATCTGGAGCAAAAGCCGTCCAGAAGAGATCCGGGACGTGACAACGGGTAGCTCTTCCCGCCCAGATCGAAGGAGGAGGCGCAAACACCTTGGATGGCAAATGGATTGTGCGCGGCTTTGGCAGTGCCATCCGGCGGTTCCGGCGTGTCACACTCGCCGTGTGCCGAGGTCTCCCGAGCCGCGAGGAGAAAGGCCGCCCTCCAGACAGGATCGCGCCAGGCGTTCGACATCATCGACCCGTTCCATTCGTCGAAGATGCGTTTGTGGCAGGTCTCGCATTGTGCCGGACTATTCTGTTGTAGCCAGTGTTCCTCGAACGGCGGCGGAAACGCCTGCGCCTCCGCTGTGACGTAAGGCGGCGCCTCGGGAATTCGATTGGGGAGGTCGCTGGCATCGCGGGGCGCTTGATAGGAGATCGCCGTCACTGCCAGCAGAGTGGCTAGTACGGCTGAGCCTTTGGCGATTCGCGGATCGATCATGATGGATTCCTTGTGGACGGCGCGCTCACGAGTGCTCGACCGAAAGACTGTCGATCAGGAATGGATCGTTGACCGGCACCAGCGGCGCACGAGCGAGCGCTCGAAACACAATCGAGCAGACGAGACCGAGGCAGCCGGCGGCGATCAGGACATCGAGAGCTCCGAGTGCAGGAGCGCCGCGCAACGAAGGCATGATGAGAAGGTAGAGGTCGAGCCAGTGACCGCATAACAGCACCACGGCGATCATCGTCAACGTGTTTTCGTTGCGCTTCGCCCGCTCGGAGAGAAGGACCACGAACGGCACGGCCCAGTTCACGACGAAATTCGCCAGGAAGAGCGGCAGCCACGCACCCGTCGTCATTTTCACGTAGGGCGGAATCTCGTCCGGCAGATTGGCATACCAGATCAGGAGATACTGACAGAACCAGATGTACGCCCAGAATGTCGAGAAGGCGAACAGCAGTTTCCCGAGGTCATGCAGTTGATCCTTGCTGATGAAACCCTTGAGCAGGTTGCTCCTGCGAAGACTGACGACGATCAACGTAATGGCCGCGAGTCCTTGAACGAAGCAGCCGGCGAACACGTACACGGCGAACATCGTGCTGAACCACCGCAGGTCCAATGAGACCAGCCAATCAAAGCTGCTGAAGGTGAAGGTCAGTGCGAACACCATGACGAACACGCCTGCCAGGCGGTTCAATCGCTTGTGATGGATGAGGCTCGGATCTTGATCTTGTGCCAGCGACGTCCGCCGGAAGAGCCAGGCAAAAACGATCCATAGTGTCAGCGAAACGACGGAACGCGCCACGACGGCGTAGGTCTGAAGGTATTGGACCTTTCCTTCGAGGGCGGAAGCGCCGGAGAACGCACCCTGCCGCGCCCATGGGTAGATCCACCGCAGGCCGAAGAACAGGGTGAGCATGATGGCGCCAGCGGCCGGAAGCGCAGCCATCAGAGCCTCCGGAGCTCTTCGCAGGCTGGCCGACCATCGCGCTCCGGTGAGTCGCTGTGTGGCAATGAACAGCGTGCCCATCACCGGAAGCGAGAGACAATAAAATCCGTTGATCAGAATGGCCTGCCACGTGCGCTGAGGCCAGACGACGATCCCGGCGATTGCCGCTCCTCCGCCGATCACCATCAGCACCAGAGGGAAGAGCTTCTGAAGGGGAGAGACCTTGAACGAGACGCTATCGGTCATTGGCTCTCTCCGTTCCGCTGAAGAAACTGCACGTAGGTAACGATCTTCCAGCGCTCGCCGGCACTGATCTGCGCGGCGTAGGACGGCATTCGTCCCGCCCCTCGCGTGATCACGTGAAAGATCCTGCCGGCCGGCATTGCCAGGAGGCGTTGCGACAGATACGACGGCGGATTCGGAATTCTCGGGACAAGCGGTCCATCGCCCCGGCCCCGCAATCCATGGCAGATCGCGCAGTGCGTCTCGAAGAGCTCCTTACCATCGGCGAGGGTGACCGCGGTGATCGGCAATGGAGACAGCAGCTCACGTCCGGCCCTCTCCGCTTCATCGGGCGTGGCGCCGTAGTGAAACGGCTGATATCCACGCGCTACCGTACCGGCTACCGGGTGGCGGAGCGTGAGGCCGTCGCTCGTTGCTTCATTGGCCGAGTAGCTGCGGTACGCACTGCTGCGGACCATGTCCGGCATGTACTCTCGCGATCGCTGCTCCGACCTCCCGGCGCAACCCACCGTGAGTAACAACGCGCAGATCGCCACCATGAGCGCCGGTCTCATGCCCCCGCCTCGGTTACACGCACTTCCGTCGCTCCGTGCTTCTCGAGCAGACGGCGCAGATGACTCCAATCGAACGACGGGTCACCCTTGCGCAGAACCAGCGCAAAGCGGTCTTCCGTCACACCGTCAATGACAGGGCGAACGTCGATGCGCGGAAAGAGGCGGCAGCGGATCAGGAACGCCAGGACTGTGGCCAGGCCGGCCAGCAAGACTGTCAATTCGAAAGTGATCGGCACGAATGCCAGAGTGGAGTTGTCCGGCTTTCCTCCGATGTTCATCGGCCAGTCGAGAACCGCGGCATAGAACTGAAAGCCGATGGCCGTAAGCATGCCGGCCACGCCTGCGGCAAGCGTGACCCAGGGCAAACGCGACGCTCGAATCCTCAACGCACGCTCGAGGTGGTGGACCGGATACGGACCATAGGCATCATGGATACGCACCTCTTCCAACGCCAGGGCGTTTGCCGCTCTGACGAGCCCGGCCTCCTCCGCAAACATTGCGACGAGCAGCGACCTACGCATGGGCACCCTCCATTTCGTTCTCCAAATCGCCGGCGGCGCCGGCAAACCCGAAGGTCCGCGGCGTCTGCTCACCCACCAATTCCTTCACTTCCCAGATTGCCACCATCGGAAGAATGCGGATAAAGACCAGAAAGCAGGTGAAAAACAGGCCGAAGCTGCCGATCAGAATGCCGATATCGACAATGGTGGGCGTGAACATTCCCCATGCCGACGGCAGAAATGTGCGATGCAGAGAGGTCACAATGATCACAAATCGCTCGAACCACATGCCGATGTTCACGAGAATGGAGACTATGAACAATGCCTTCACGCTCGTGCGAACCCGCTTCTGCCACAGCAACTGCGGCGTCACGACGTTGCAGAGAACCATGATCCAGAAGCACCACGCATAGGGCCCGGTGGCGCGACTGATCATCGTGAACCGCTCGAAGAGATCTCCCTTGTACCAGGCGGAAAAGAACTCGGTCAGATACGCATAGCCGATGATCGATCCGGTGAGGAGAATCACTTTCGCCATCGCGTCGAGGTGCGCCCCCGTGATGTAACGGTCCAGCCCCATGGTCTTGCGTGTGAGGATGAGAAGAGTAAGGACCATACCGAAACCCGAGTAGATGGCGCCGGCGACGAAGTACGGCGGAAAGATCGTCGCGTGCCACCCCGGCAGCAGCGACGTGGCGAAATCCATACTGACGATGGTATGCACTGAAATGACGAGCGGTGCGGCCAGGCCGGCGAGGATTGTCGAGACCTTCTCATAGCGCCGCCACGTTCTCTGCGAGCCGTTCCAGCCCAGACTCAATAATGCGAAAAGAGTCCGCCGCCACCTGACCCGCGCGCGGTCGCGCAGCGTCGCCAGATCTGGAATCATTCCCAGATACCAGAACACCAGCGAAATGGTGAGATACGTGTTGATGGCCACCACGTCCCATACCAGCGGCGAGCGGAAATTGACCCACAAAGGCCCCCGCTGATTCGGGTAAGGCATGATGAAGAAAAAGACCCAGGGTCTTCCCATGTGGATTAATGGAAACAGTGAGGCACATAAGACCGCGAAGATCGTCATGGCCTCGGCCGATCGATTGATCGACGTACGCCACCGCTGCCGGAACAGCAATAAGATCGCGGAGATCAGCGTCCCAGCGTGGCCAATACCGATCCAAAAGACGAAGTTCGTAATGTCGAACGCCCAGCCGACCTCGTTGTTCAAGCCCCAGACACCGATGCCGTGAGCAAATAGATACACGACCATGCCAGCACCGGCCGCCAGTGCCGCGAGAGCGATAGCCGTGCAAACCCACCATCCCTTTTGGGGCCATACATCGAGTGGGCGCGCCACGTCGGCCGTAATCTGGGCGAACGACGGCAGGTCTCCCTCCACCCAGCGAGGACGCGGAACGAGCGGGATCGCGATTTCCCCAGGTGGCGGAATGGTCTCCGAATCGAGTGTCATTTCAGCTCCTGCGTCTCGATGCGATTGCGGATCTTCTTCAGGTACCCGACGTTCGGCCGCGTTCCCAACTCGTCGAGGACGTTGTAATAGCGGTGGTCACGGCGAAGCTCGGAAACGCGGCTGTGCGGGTCTTTGAGATCGCCGAATACGATGGCTTCGGCCGGGCAGGCCTGCTGGCATGCGGTCTTGATGTCGCCGTCAGCGACGACGCGTTTTTCCTGCAGCGCCTGCACCTTTCCGGCCTGGATGCGCTGCACACAGAGGCTGCACTTCTCCATGACTCCGCGAGAGCGGACGGTGACGTCGGGATTGAGTACCATCCTGCCGAGCGCACTGTCCATGTGAAAGTCGAAACTCGGATTCTGCGCGTACTGAAACCAATTGAAACGGCGCACCTTGTACGGACAATTGTTCGCGCAGTACCGCGTTCCAACACAACGGTTGTAGATCTGCTGATTCAGACCGTCAGAGCTGTGCGTGGTGGCGAGAACCGGGCAGACCGTCTCACACGGCGCATTGCCGCAGTGCTGGCACATCATCGGCTGGTGGACGCTCTCGGGATTCTCAGGCGCTCCGCTGTAGTAGCGGTCGATGCGTATCCAGTGCATTTCGCGCGTGCGCTGCACCTCTTGTTTACCGACGACCGGTACATTGTTTTCCGACTGGCAGGCGATCACACACGCGGAGCAGCCGGTGCAGCTATCGAGGTCGATGACCATCCCCCACGAGTGATCACCTTCGGGACGCGGTTCCCACAACGACGGAAGATGGTGCTCAGCCAGAGGAGCAGGCTCGGAGCGGCTTAGATCCGCGACCGACAGCTCCTGCACGATGTCGCGCCCTTCCATCGAGAAGTGACGTTGTGTAGTCGCCAGCTCCGCTCGCCGTCCTGTCCTCTCGATTGAGACGTTCGGCATCCACAAGCGGTGGGATCCATTGTTCATCGTGGCCAGGGGGAAGACATTGACGCCGACATCGTTTCCCGCCTTACCGGCAGCGATCCGGCCGTAGCCGACCGCCACGGAAATGGTTTGTGCGTCCTGTCCCGGCTGAACCAACACCGGCAGCTCGGTGGCCGTCCCGCCGGATCGGAGCACGACGATGTCGCCGTCGGCCAATGCCAGTGCCGCCGCCGTCGCCGGACTGACGGCGGCAACGTTGCCCCACGTCATTTTGCTGATTGGATCCGGCAACTCCTGCAGCCACGGATTGTTGGCGTGCCTGCCATCACGCAGCGCCACACTCTCGTAAAGGTCGACCTCATAGGTGTTCCCGTGCGGGGATGCGACGGAGGCTCGAGCGAGACCGGCGACGGCCTCTGCCGCCCGTTTCCAATCACCTCGGAACGCGATCGGCACAGGATCACTCGTGGGGCTGACCACGAAGACGCCCTCACGGAGGGTGTTGTCCCAGAAGGCGTCGAAATCGGCAGTCTCCTTCTGGAGGGGAAACAGCGCTCGCCGCCAGTAGTCACGCAGATACGCATAGTGGTCCAGAGGTCGTCCCGACCAACTCAGGAGGCTCTCGACGGCCGAGCGCGTGTTGAACAGAGGTGCGATGGCCGGTTGTGCGAGGCTGAACGACGATTGCACCGGCTCCGCATCTCCCCACGACTCCAGGAAGTGATGATCGGGACAGACCGCATCGGCGAACCTGCTCGTCTCGTCCATACGATCGGACGTCGAGACTGAGAATCGGACCTTTTTCAGGCCGGCAAGGAAGCGCCTGGCATCCGGGTGGTCATACGCGGGATTGACGCCATGGAGGAGCAGAACGTCGATCTCGCCGCGATCGAGGTCATCGAGCAAAGCCGCCATGGCGGAGTCGTTTTCCCGCCGTTGCAGCGACGGCTGCGCCAGATCGACGGTCGTACCGATGTTGCCGAGAAATTGGTTCAGGGTGGCCACGACGGTCTGTACTGCGACGTCCTGAGAGCCGCTCACGATCAACGACTGCCCGTGATGCTTCAGCAGAAGGCCGGCAACAGCATCGAGAGTGGCCAGAGCGGATGCTGGCTCCGGAGCTTCCGGGCAGCCGTCAAGTCCCTGCGCTTTGGCTACGCGGCGCAGCAGACCGAGGGCGACCGCGCCGTGCGACGACGGCGGGATGGGGACGCGCAGGTCGGCATTGCTTCCGGTCACCGAAAAGCGCGATTCGTATTGAACGTGTTGCGAACGGCGCGTTTCGGCGGCCCGCCCGCGAACATACTGGCGGGTGAACTCGACAGGTGAGAGCCACGTGCCGAGGAAGTCGGCGTCGATGCTGACGATGACGCGTGCTTTGTCAAAGCGATAGTGCGGCACTGCAGCGCGCCCGAAACATTCGGATTGTGCCTCTCGCAGAGCGCTGAGAGACACCGGCTCGTAGATCACATGCCGGAAGTGCGGGTTGAGTTGCGACCACTCCTCGATGACCGCGTTCGTCGACGGGCTCCCAATGTTGCGGGAGAGAAGGACGACGTTCTGTCGCGACGCGAACGCGCCGCGAAGAGTATTCGAAATGACGGCGTCGGCTTTTGACCACGACGATGCCTTGCCGTGCACCATTGGACTTCGGAGACGGGCGTCGTCGTAGAGCGAAAGCACCGCGGCCTGCCCCGTGGCACAGGTGCCGCCCCCCGACAGCGCCGACGATGAATTGCCTTCGATCTTGATCGGCCTGCCGTCGCGCGTCTTCACCAGAAGACCACAACCCGCAGGACAGGCGCCACACGTAGTCGCATACCAGCTCGCCACGCCTGGCGTGATGTCATCAGAACCGACGAGGAGCGGGATCGCTTTTTCGATCGGGGCTCGGCAGGCGGCCAGCGCCGCGGTCAGCGAGAAGCCGGCGAGCGTCAAGAAATCGCGGCGTGTGCTCCCTCCCAGCCAATCCCCATCGTTGAACGCCGGCTCAACTCCTCGGTTCGAGCCGTTTCTCAAGTCCTCCGGGCTTTTCCAATGAAGCCTGACCTCGTCGCCGGAACGATGATCGTCCATGGGCTCCTCCAGTTATTGCACCGCTATGTTTGACTGGTCTCCTGCTCAGCTGGATCCGGCCTGTCGACGCTGTCAGGCCGCAACTGGGTCAGTAGTGACACTTTCCGCAATCGAGTCCCGGTACGGGCCGCGACTGCCCGCGGAGATTCAATGCCGCGCGGGCGAAGCCGCTCGTCGGAACACCAGCGTGTGTGCGATGGCAGTCGAGGCACCACCCCATCGTCAGGGGCGAGACCTGCTCCACGCGATCCATCGTCTCCACTGCACCGTGGCATTTGCGACAGGCCACACCGGACAAGACATGTTGACTGTGATTGAAGTAGACGAACTCCGGCAGGTTGTGGATCTTGATCCACACGATTGGCCGCTTCTGCTGGACTGCCTCTTTCAATTTCTCGATCTCGACAGTCTGCTTTTCGAGCAAGGAGTGGCAGTTCATGCAGACGCTGGCAGATGGAATCCCGGCGTGCCGGCTCTTGCGCGCGGCGGAATGACAGTAGAGACACGCGATCTGATTCGTACCCGCATGCACTCGGTGCGAGAAGGCAATGGGTTGTTCAGGTGCGTAACCCTGATGAATCCCGATGCGCGACAGATTCCGGAGCATGATTCCGCTGGCAAGAGCCGGAATGAGAGTACCGGCAGCAAGAAGCGCCGTCCGGACTCTCAATCCTCCTCCTCTGGCCAGATGCGCGCCGCAATGCCATGCCTCTCGACCCATCCACGGAGCGCGGCGACCGCGACGGAACCGCGGGATTCGAGGAGGGACGTGGCCTGCCTGACTCGACGTCTCCAGGCCGCGACCGCAATTCGCGCCGGGCTGGTGAATGGAAGAATGGCAAGGGCTGCGAAGGCGGAGAGGACATGCATCCGCACCGCGAGTGGCATCGTCCCGAAGAGTCCTTCCCGAGGCTCGAGCCTCAGGAGAGAGATAACGTAGGGCGAGAACACGGCGGCACCCCACGAGGATCCCCATCGATACAGGCAGGCCACGAGAAGTCCTGATGCTGTGACAATGCACAGCAACGTGCCGGCGGTGGCATCGGCGATCGCGGTGAGAGATACCTCAGGGCTGCGAAGGTGCCGCCGCAGAATGGTGCACGAGACGATCAACGCCGCGAGACCAGTCACGAATAGCGTGCCCTCGAGCAGGTAGAGACGCAGGGGAGCGCGGTTCCACGCCAGGACTGAATGGGGCAGCGCCACGCTCGCCAGATGCGCGAATAACAGCAGCAGATTGCTCGTGAGGAGGATACCCGCGCTCGTCACACGCGCGGGACGCGCCGCTGTGATCCTCCGTGTGTGTGCCGGCAGTCCTGATCCGCCGTAGCGCAGGAGAACGCCGAGCGTGAACATGACCAACGCGCCGTATGGAACTACAGCGAAGAGTAAGTGATCTTTCATGTATTCACCTGTGTCCGCGGCGAACGCGCCGGCGCACGGTTATTGAAGGTTATTGATTGACCGCGAGCTGATGAGGTGCCGAGCCGCCGACGGCAACTCGCCGCAGGTAAGCTTTCAATGCGAACAACTCATCAGACGTGAGGTATGTGGCCGTCTCCACGACCGCCTCAACCGGTTGACACGGCTCCTTCAGCCGGGATGTGAATGCTTGATCCTGATAGCGCACGTAGGACGCACTCAAGTCAGGTCCGAGGCTGCCGCCGGCCAAGTCGCGGTCGCCTCTGAGCGTGTGACACGAACTGCAGGCCACATTGACGTGTTGCAGAGGGATCTCCCCTGAGAAAAACCCTCTGCCTCTCGCAACATCGGCGTCGCTCGCCAATGCGGCGTGGCGCTGGTCGGCCGGCTTTCGCCCCGGGCCTCCCGACGCGAAGTAGTCGAGCAGCGAATCGATTTGCGTGTCTGTGAGATTCCAGTCCGGCATCTGTTGCTGCAGCTTGAATTGGCGGCCGAGTTGCGCCGCGACCGGATCCCGCGACTGAATCATGCCGCGCGCCGATCGGATGAACCTGTGCAGCCAGGTTTTGGAACGCCGGCCGGTGACCCCTTTGAGGTCGGGACCAACTTTGACGCCCTTTCCGTAGGTGTGGCAGCCGCTGCACTGTCTCCCGAACAGCTTTCCCCCGGGATCCACCTCCGCGCTGCTGCCGGCCCTCGGAGCGCCCAGCAGAGCAAACAGCGCCAAAGCCAGAATCGCCGCCCGGCGCGCCTTGGAGAATCGCCCCCGCCGGTGACCGGCGTACGAGCGAGGCGTGCGTTCACCGGTAACATCTGGATCGATAGGTTCACACCGGGAACGGACGCGTCCTTGCTGAGCCGGGACAATCGCCTGCCGGCAGAGCTGGGGCGCAATGATGATTCCTCTCGTCCCCTGCCTCAGATAGACCATGAATCTCCGTTTTTTGCATTCGTACGGCGTGGATTAATAACGGCGTGACTGATGGGTGCGCCGAGTGTAATAGCATGCCGTCCGTCATGAAGTCAACACCTTTTATATATGGCCGTGCTTGCGGAACTTTGGAAGGCGGTGATTACAAAATTGGCCGGCGTTGCCAGACTCTGCACTTGTTATTTAGCTTCATCGAGACCGGGCGTTCCCGGCCCAGCCACGAGATGGTTCTCCTGCTCGACGTCCCTATGTGCGACCGGAACGATCTGCTCGTGGCTGCCGGCCCCGACATGTGCTGGTCCAGACGCGCGGGCAGGAGACGGCGACGATGTTCGCCGCCTCGCATACCGCCGGCATGCCGCCACTCGACATCATTCGTGCAGTCACGATCAATGCAGCCGGGATGTTAGGCTGGCAGGATCGCGCCGGTTCCATCGAGCCGGAGGATTTGCGGATCTCATCGCCGTCGCCGGAGATGCAATCGCCGGCATTACGGAGCTGGAACGAGTCCGATTCGTGATGAAAGGCGGCCAAGTTATCCTGAAGTAATGGATTCCGATTCGTAGGGCCCAGCCGCGCTGGGCCGGCCCCCGTGGGCGGCGGTCACAAGCCCCTATGAACACTCTGCGCGCGCCCTTCGTGCGGGCCGGTGACCGGCTTCTCGAAGAGCGGCCACTTCATCCTCGAAGCGAAGCAGGGCTCCGATGAACATTCCTTGCGCCTCGGTACCGCGCGTCGCGACACGCCGGCGTGGCATATGGCCATGCAGGACGCCTTCGGCCAGGCCCTCGGCTACGCCGGCGCGATGGATACCCCACCCCCGTTCCTCGTCGTTACCGATGTAGGTCGTTGCTTCGACCTCTACGCGTCGTTCGATCACACCACCAGCTACCGCGCCTTTCCCGACACTGTGAACTCCCGCATCTATCTGCGTCACCTCTTCCGGCAGGATCACGATCCCGAGCCCGATCCGATCGAGTTCCTCCCCGAGGAGCGCCACCTCACGGAGTTCGGCCTGCGCCTGCGGCGTGTCTTTACCGACCCGTACGACCTCGACCCCTCGCGCCACGCCGCCAACATGGCGTGTTTTTGATAGCCGAGGACGGCGTTGTTCATGACTGCGACCACTACGTTGATCCCGTGGCGCCGCGCCGTCTCCAACTCGGACCAGACATGAGCGAAACCCCCGTCGCCCACGGTGCAGAATACCGGTCGATCGGGATTGCCGATCTTGGCTCCCAGTGCCAACGGGAATCCCCATCCGAGACCGGCCTGGCCCCTGGGCGTGATGAAGCGCCGGCTGAATTTGGCGGTCAGATAATTGGCCACCCAGATGGACGAGAGACTCGCGTCGGCCACCACGATGTGATCGTTCGACAATTGCGCTTCGAGCTCGGCCATGAAACGCTCGGGACGAATCGGTGCCGCATTCGACTTGGTGACGCCAACGATTTCTTCCCGTGCCGAACCTTCGCGATGGCAAGAAATCCGAGGCCCGAGGACTGTGGAGGAGACTACTGCACGGCAACGACGCGCACACCCTCCGTGGATGCCGACTCGGATACATACCCGATCGCTCCCGGTGTCGAACGGACGAACGCGATCACGTCAGCATCGGACGGCTTCTCGACCGGAGGAAGCTCGCGGCCCGAGAAGATCTGTTGATTCCAGTAGCTCTTCACCGCAGCAGTGGGCTTTCCGTGCACGGCTCGCGAAAAATCGCTACGCACGGCGGAGGCCTCGATCTGGTCGACCGGAACCACGGCCTCGCCACCATCCCATTTCGCCGTCTTCTTCATCAAGAGATCGGAGACGGACTTCTTCGACAGTGATTCCGCGTGAACGCCGTTGTTTACCACTACCTTGAATGATGCGGCATGCGCGAGCGGCCCGATCGCCACCGAGAAGGTCGCGGCGAGCAGCAGGCGAATGGTTTGCTTGAATCTTGCGCTCATCACCTTCTCCTAGAACCGATACGTCGTGCCCAGGACGAGCTGTCGTCCCGGAAGGTAGATTGCGGTGTACGAAGACAGCGTCTGGTAGCGGAAGTAGCTGTACCTGGTATCCATCAGATTCTCGATGGCCGCGGTGACGACAAAGTGCTCGCCCAGCGAAGCTCCTCCGCGGAGCGTGTAGACGCTGAAGCCCGGCGAGGTCTCCAGATGATTGACGTCGATGACCGTCGCGCTGCCGTCCGTCGACTTGCTGGAGCTGGCGTATCGCAACGACAACTCCGCCCACGGTGCGTGCGTCGTGTTCGACGTGTAGCGCACGGCGGCCGTGCCGAACCGCGGTTGAATGTACGGAAACGGCAGGCCCGTGCTCCGATCCGAACCTTCGGTCTTCGTGTAGTTGCCGAACAGCAGCAGCCATGGCGCCGGCTTGTAGCGGAACTCGGCCTCGATCCCGCGGATGATGGCGCGTCCTAAGTTTCGGTTCTGCAGAATGCTCGGCTCGCCTTTCTGCTGTTTCCCGTCGCCGCTCGTGTCGATGAACGACAGGCCGTTCCATGTCGACGGTGCACGCACGATGACGTCGCTCAGACGATTGTCGAAGTAGAACGCCGATCCGGCGAAGCTTGAAGTTTCGTATTTCACGCCGGCTTCGTAACTCTTGATGCGTTCCGGTGACATCGATGGGTTCGGGATCTCCACCGTCGCGCGGTTGCCGAGCAGGAAGTACTTCGACATGTCGTCGAGATTGGGCGCCCGGAATCCACGAAAGGCGCCGGCGATGAAGTTCAGCCGTTGCGCAGCGTGCACGGTCACGTTGAACGCGCTCGTGGTGTCCTTTTTCGTCGAGTTGAGATCGATCTTGCCGAAGATCGGGATATCCTCCGCGCCTTTCGTGCGGAACGAGCCGTAGCGGGCACCGGCGGCGATGGTCACGAACCTTGTCACGTTGAACTTGTCATTGACAAAGATGCTGCCCGATTGGTAGGTGGCGCCATTGGTGTAGCGACCTCGCGTGACCACGGCGGTGTCCGTCGGCAGGTTGGTCGTGCGCGTTGCTGAAGCGATTTTCTCCGCGCTGACGTCGATGCCATACAGAAGGTGATGGGAGCCGATGAACTTGCCGATCTCGACATTCACGCCGATCATGCGATCTTTGTTGAACGAGAACTCTTCGATGGTGGGTTTCGCGGCGGTGATGCGCGAAGTGCCGTCGTCCTGAACGTTCCAGTACGCCGACACGTTGAGCGCATCGGCCCAGACGCGGCTGCTGAGATCCTGGTATGCCGCCGTGGCCATGCGCATGCGCACCGGCTCGATGCTGTAGTCGTTGTATTTGACCGCGGCCGCGGGAACCAGCGACTGCCAGAACTTCACTCCTCGCTGCTCGAGCGCCTGGTAGGCGACGGTCAAGCTCTTGTCACTCGACAGCGCGAGCTGCACGTTCGCGTGAGCGCCGCGCTGGTCATAGCCGGTATAGGGCTGGCGTCCGACATTGCCGCCTGCTTCGAGGTCGCCGACCCGCGAGAGCATTCCGCCGACGTGGTAGCTGATCGCACCGTTGCGGCCCCAGACGTCGATCGGCATCGCAACCGAATGGTCCGCGGATCCGTATCGCGTCCCGATCGTTCCGCCGAACCCGGCCGAACCGTCGGCGCCCCTGCGCGTGATGATGTTCACGACGCCGCCGAGAGCCTCGGTTCCGAGTACGCTCACGACGCCGCGAACGATCTCGATGCGCTCGATCTGGCTGACATCGATGAGATTGAGCTGCTCGCGAGTGACCGTATTCGTACGCCACAGCGAGTCGTTGATCTTCACACCGTCCACCATCACGAGGATGTGGCGCGCGAGAAGCCCACGCATGATCGGAGTCGATTCGCCGTTCCGCTCGGGGATTGCGGTGAATCCCGCCTCTTCCATCAGGATGTCGCTCAGGGTCATCCCGTTTTTCCGAAGCAGATCGTCGCGCCCGATGACCGTCACAGCGCGCGGGGTCTCGAATGTGTCTTCGGGTGTGCGGTCGACCGAGTAAATCAGGCGCTCGCTGAGTTTTGATTTGCTGGGCACGCCCGTCGTTGCGGGGATGGCATCGCCGGCGAACGTGGCGGTTGCGAGAAGAAGACAAAGAATAGTGGTTGACAGTCTCAAGCCAGTGATCTCCATGGCCGCGGCTGCGTTCAGCGCGGCGTCAAATTTTGCGAATCTACGGTTCGGAAGTGCGAACCAGGCATACGCTAGCGGAGCAGGCGATGGAGGGACGTCGGTCGGGCGTGAAATGCGCGTGATTCTGGGCATTGAGGACAGGCAATCCTGCCTGTCCCGCACCCCTGATCACCGGCGCCTCCCGCAAAAGGGCCGGCGCGTTGCGGGCGGACTCAACTGCACTAGAATTCGCAGCCTATGGGCAGCTCGCTTCGCATGATGCGCGTCATCGATTCCCGTACCGCGGGTCAGCGGACTCGCGTCATCGTCGAAGGAGGCCCTGACCTCGGGAGCAGTTCGCTCGCGGAGCGTCGCGACCGCCTTCGCAGCCAGTTCGACCGCTTTCGGCTTGCCGCTGTCGCCGAGCCACGCGGCTCCGACGCGCTCGTCGGCGCGCTCCTCTGCAAGCCGTCTGATTCTGCATGCACCGCGGACGTGATCTTCTTCGACAACGGCGGCTACCTCGACATGTCAGGCCACGCCATAATCGGTCTCGCCGTCACGTTGTTGACCAGACGCTTGGAGACAGACACAGGTGGCCTGCGCGCGCGGATCTCGATCCCCGTTGCCGGCTGCACGATGTCCTGCACGCCTGCGAGGTACTGAACGTTGAGCGCCGTCCAATCACGGACGTGCCGGTGACCCGGACCACTCGTCAGCGAGCGTCGTGAAGTGATCGTCGGCGCTCTCACATCGATCGCCTTCTTCTCGTATCCTTTACCGAGGGTGACGACGTGATCCGGCTCATCACGCAAGAGCCGCCACCAAGCGTTGAACAGAAACTCTATGAAGAAAGCCGCCTCCACCGTCGATGAGCGCCGGCCTGAGTACGACGTCGAGTTTTTCAAAGCATTTGAAACCGAACCGGTTTGCCACGCGATCGAAGCTTGGTCGTGTCCACTGGTCATCCTCGATCCTCACGTGGCCGAGGTGTTCCGCTCATCTGAGGCGGTCAACAAAGTTCTCAAATCTGCAATCCCTCATTCCGCGAAGCGTGCCACAGCACGACCCTGCAAAGAAGCTGGCCAGCAAGAAGGCGACGATAGGACTCGTCGATCGGTCTCGCGGCAACTTGCGGAAAAGGTGGGGTCCTATCTCAACTTCACTTTCGCAAGCCCCACTCACAGCGCAAGCGCAATTCGGCCATCACCGGGACCTCAGTTCGCCAGGCGACTCAGGACCTCCTGGCGATACCCGGTGAGACGTCCGCCGTCCACGACCAGCGTGTGGCCGGTGATGTACCTGCTTTGATCGCTGGCCAGGAAGTGGTACACGCCGACCAGGTCGTCGACCTCAGCGATCCGTCCCAGCGTCGAAAGATGTTTGGCGAGCGTGTTGAGCACGTGTCCCGGCGGCAACATGGGTGTTCTGACCGGGCCCGGCGCGACAGCATTGCAACGGATGCCGCGCAAGCCCAACTCCACCGCGGCGGTCTTGGTCATGCTGATGGTGGCTGCCTTGGTCGCGCTGTAGTCGAAGAAGCCCTCGTTTTGCTGCAGTCCGGCGACCGAGGCCGTCGTGATGATCGAGCCCCCATCGCGCATGTGCCTGGGTCCATACTTGAGGATGTAGTAGGTACCGTAGAAATTCAATGCGACCACCTCGTCCAAAACCGCTTCATCGGAATCGGTCAGGTGTTGGCCCTTGCCGGGCTTTCCGGCGTTGTGAATGATCACGTCGAGTTTGCCAATGGTCTGCTCGGTGGCCTTGAAGGCATCGACGACGTTGTCGCGGTTCGTGACGTCGGTGGCAAGATAAATGGCACCGTCGGCCAGCACGGAATCCGGCGGTGTCTGGATGTCGGCGATGACGACGCGCGCGCCCTCCTGCAGAAATCGCTGGCACGTCCCGAGGCCGATACCCGACGCTCCGCCGGTGATGAAAGCCGACTTCCCTTTGAGGCTGAAGGGAGCAGGACTCTCCGTCTTCAGTAACACGGTAGCCCCGCAAAAGCCGCGACCGGCGGCAGGGCGTTTGGGTCGGCGATGACATCGATCAATACGCAGGAGCCGGCTGCCATCGCTTCGCGGATTGCCGCGGCGACATCCTCCGCGCGCGCGAGACGGATTCCTTTCACCCCGCACGCCTCGGCAATGGCCGCGTGATCGACCGGCGTGAGATCGCAGACGTTCGTGTGACGCCCGACATAAGCATCCTCGGCGTGTTTTTGATAGCCAAGGACGGCGTTGTTCATGACTGCGACCACTACGTTGATCCCGTGGCGCCGCGCCGTCTCCAACTCAGACCAGACATGAGCGAAGCCTCCGTCGCCTACGATGCAGAACACCGGTCGATCGGGATTGCCGATCTTGGCTCCCAGTGCCAGCGGGAATCCCCATCCGAGACCGGCCTGGCCCCTGGGCGTGATGAAGCGCCGGCTGAATTTGGCGGTCAGATAATTGGCCACCCAGATGGACGAGAAACTCGCGTCGGCCACCACGATGTGATCGTTCGCCAATTGCGCTTCGAGCTCGGCCATGAAGCGCTCTGGACGAATCGGTGCCGCATTCGACTTGGTGACGCCAACGATTTCTTCCCGGTGCCGAACCTTCGCGGTCGCAATGGCACTTTCCACTGCCGCACGCGCCGACCGTCGCTTGGACAGGTCGAGTGCGGCCATGGCGGAATGCAAGGCTCGCAAAGTCAGCTTGGCGTCGCCGTTCAGGCGCACCGCCTCGTAGTTTCGGCCGATCTCAATGTGGTCGATGTCGATGTGGATGTAGGAGGCATGCCGCGGCAGGAGCGTCCACGAGTCGGTGCCGTTTTGGTTGGTGCGATTGCCGACCAGCAGGACGACATCGGCGCCCTTGACCAGGGGCTCCGCATACTTCGCCATGCCACGAGTCGCCATGAAGTAGCCGATGACGCCCATGGAAAGCGGATGGGTTTCATCTACGCTGCCCTTGCCCATGGTGCTGGTTGCAATGGGCAGATGAGCAAGCTCCTGTAGCGCTCGCAGTTCCTCTTGCGCTTGCGATCCGATGACACCGCCTCCTGCATAAACGATCGGCGCGTCGGCATCGGCCAAGAGCACGGCCGCGGCAGCAATCTGCGCCGGGTCGGCCTGCGTCCGGTCCAGCGGATAGCGGCCGAGGTTCGCATTGCGCGCGGCAACCGGCTGCCCGTCGCTTTGCGCGAGCAATTCCATGGACACCAGCAGGACCGCCGGACCCGGGCGCCCGCTGGCGGCCGCGGTGAAAGCCATGTCCACGTAATCCTCGATGCGACCGGCGGTCGTCACGCGTCGTGTCCATTTGGACACCCCCTTGAAGAGCTCCAACTGGTCCAGCTCCTGGAACGCGTTGCGATCCTGGGTCGTCGGACCGACATCCTGGACCAGGGCGACAATGGGAATGGACGCCGACAGGCACTCCGCCAGCCCCGGTACCAGCAGGGTCGCGGCAGGACCATTCTGTGCCGTGACGACAGGTACCTTGCCTGTTGCCCGCGCGTAGCCGTCGGCCATGTAGGTGCCGGCATTCTCCTGCCGGTAGCCGATCTGGCGGATGCCCAGGTCGTCTGCCGCCAGCGTCAAAGCCGGCGGATTGCTCTGTCCGAACAAGTATTCGACGCCGTGACGCTTGAGCGCATGGGCGAATCGTTGTGGCGGCCGCATCAGGGCGGGCCCGTCGTTCACATCGCTCATGTTGCTCACGGCGTAATCAAGACCTTGCAATGATCGTTCGGCTTGCCCAGGTGTTCGAACATGGCCGGTGCCTCATCGAGGCTGACCGTCGCCGTCACCAGGCCATCAACGGAAATTCGAACGCCGGCAAGCATGCGATGAACAAACGCGAAGTCGTCCGGTTCGTAGGCCAGCGGGAAAGTCATGTGCAGTCGCTTCAACGCCGCCGACAGCACCGTGAAGTTCTCTGGTTGCATGCCGGTACCCACCAGCACCAGGTGTGCGTTGCGCGGGGCCATCTCGATCAAGCTGGCGATCATCGGGCGCCCGACGCACTCGAAGATCACCGAGGGCTTGCGGCCCGTCTGCCGCTCGAATTCGGCGACCGGATCGGTGAAATTGGCGGCATCGATGACGACGTCCGCGCCCAGGCTCCGCGCCCGTGCAAGCCGTGCCGGCACGACTTCGCTGACGCCAATCTCGCCGGCGCCGAAAAATTCAGCCCATTTGGCAACGGCCAGCCCGATGATGCCTGCACCTACGATCAGCACGCTCGCGCCCGGTGCAACATTGGCAGCTTTCCAGGCGGCCAAACCGACCGCCAACGGTTCGATCGTGGCCGCGGCCTGGTCGCTCACGCTGTCGGAAATCTTCAGCGCAAGCGCGGCCATACACGAAGAATATTCGGCATAGGCGCCAGGCATCCGCGTGTCGAAGCCCTGCATCAGGACCTCGCCGCATTCCGGGGCACGGCCGTCCCGGCAAGCGGCGCACGTGCCGCAGGGTTTTCCCGGAAGCGCGATGAGCCGGTCACCAACCTGCCAGCCCTCCACACCCGGGCCGACTTCAACTACCTCACCGGCATACTCATGCCCGAGCACGTTGCCGGGCTGCAGCAATCCCGGCACTTCGACGGCGTGCAGGTCCGACGCGCAGATGCCGCACGCCTTGACTTTGAACACCAGGTCGCCGGGACCGACGCTGGGCTTCGCAACCTCTCCGATGCGCAGGGCCTTGCCGACTTCAAGAAACTCCACCGCTTTCATTTCCATGCTCCTTGTCTGCAGCGACGCGGGGTCGTCATGCACCGGGTCCGAAATAGACTTCGACGAACCGGCCGCCAATGGATGCCGGCAGCGCGAGGTTCGCGGCCAGGCTCGTGCGCACGCAGATGAGCGCCGGGCCGTCGTACGCTTTGGCGCGCGCCAGCGCCGGAGGCAGGTTCGCGATCAACTCGACATATTCGCCATGACCGCCGAGCCCTTCGGCCACCTTGTCCCATCGGATCTCGCCCATGCTGGTTCCAAAGGTTTTGCCCCAGCGTGCCTGCTCGTTGGGTACCTCCATCGTCCATTCGCCTTCAGCCATGACGACAAAAGTGATCTTCAATTGTTCGCGGACCGCCGTCTGAAATTCCATGATGTTGAAGCCGGCCGCGCCGTCGCCCGTCACGCACACCACTTCGCGAGAAGGGTCGCCGAGTTTCGCGCCGACTGAGGCGGGAATCCCCACACCGAGCATGCCCAGTTCCAGGATGCCGTGAAATGACGACGGCCGGGTTGACGGCAGCGCGATAGAAGACCACAGCGAGGTCATGCCGCCATCGACACAATAGACAGCGTCGCCGCCAAACTCGGCGCCCACCATCCCGATGGCCTGCGCCGGATGAATGCCCGGCCCGCTCCATGCTGCCACCGGTTCCAGCAGCGACTGCACCCACGCGGTGTTGTCCGCTCTCTGCGACTCGAGGTCGTTGCGGCTGTGGCTCGCGATTTTGCGGCCGCGCAGCTTGGCGGCAAGTCCTTCGAGCGTCAATTTCGCATCGGCTACGATACCCAGAGCCACAGGGCGGGTCACGCCGATGTGCCGCGCATCGATGTCGACGTGAATGAGTTTGCACTTCGCAGGATCGCCCCAGTACTTGTCGTACGGTACGTCCAGGTTGCCAAGACGCGAACCGACGACCAGCAGCACGTCTGCCTGGCGGCGCAGCACGTCGGCGGCGGGACTCTGTGACGGGAAATACAGCGGATGATCGTGGGGAAGGACTGCGCGCCCGGCAAGCGACGGGATGGCCGGGCAATTGAGGAGCTCCGCCACCTGGAGCAATGCGGCGTTCGCCTGTCCGCGATCGACGCCGCATCCGGCGAAGATTACGGGCGCCTTCGCGTTTGCCAGCAGTTCAGCCGCTAGTTCCAGTTGGTTGTCGGAGGGTTGCGGTTGCCCGGGGCGGCCAGCGTCGCGCGGAAAAATCGGCGCCGACGCCGGGTTGCCTGTTGCGTACAGCGACGTGAGCGGTATCTCGAGCTGGACGGGACCTGGGCGGCCCGTCCACATTTCACGAAAGGCCGTGCGCACAATCTCGGGGATCCGCCCCCACTCGAACACCGGCGCGCCCCATTTGACGGCGGGCTTGAAGAGATCGAGTTGGTCCTGGCCTTGAAAGGTCGCGGGCGTGGACGGATAAACGATCCCGGTCCGATGCTGCGAGGTGATCGCCAGCAGTGGTACACCTTCATGGCGCGCTGTGATCAGGCCTGGGATCAGATTGGCGGAGCCCGGCCCGGGATTACCGAGCACGATCCCCACCTGCCCCGTTGTCTTGTAGAGACCCTCGGCCATGTGCACGCCTCCGGACTCATGGCGGATAGGCACGAAGCGCAGGCCGTTCCCTTCCAGCGCCGCGAGGAATGGATCGATCTCGGGGCAGGGCAGCCCGAACACAAACTTGACGCCTTCGTTGGCTACGGCACGGGCGAGCAACTCGCCGCCGGTCACATCGGTCATTTCTTTCTCCTGGGCTTGGTGCCTTGGGGGAGGGAAGTCGGGAGGTTGTGGTCGAGGCCACGGAAGCAGAACGCGTCGATGGCGTTCATCAGCCGGTCAACGGTCATTCCCTCGATGTCGGGGACCCACTTCGCCAGCCAGATGAGCATCCCGAGCAGCAGCTGGACGACGAGTTCCGGTTCGCACTGCACGATCGAACCGTCAGCCATGCCTTCGTTCACGAGCGTTACCACGCCGTGCGTCAGCCGCTCAGCCCACGTGGAGATCGCCTTCCGCTGCGGCGCGTCGAGGTACGAGTAGTCGCCGAAATAGAGTTGCGGCCCGTGCATCGATGAGTCCACGAGCATGCCGCGGATCAAATGCCTCAACCTCTCCGCGCCAGTGCCGGCTTCCTTCACGCTCGTGCGCAGGAGCTTCTCGAAACGATCGAGTGAAGAGCGGTGGCAGGCATAGGCGAGCGACCGCTTGTCCGGGAAATAGTGATAGAGCGCTGCGTCCCGGAGATCCAGGGAAGCGGCGATATCCACCATCGTCGCCAGCGCATAGCTTTTGGCATTGATGGTCTCGATGGCCGCACGCATGATCGCCTCTCGTTTGCTGGCCGACTTCCGGGTGCGCGATACGGGCTTCGAGCCCTTTGCTTTGGTGGTCGTCACAGTTCAGTCCGCCCGGTAGATCGTTGAGTAGATGACATGTCTTCGAATATCGCATGAATCCAATTTGTCACTCGACAATTTAGTCTTGACTATATTATCAAGTTACGACTATATTCTCAAGTACAAATTAAGTTTCGCTCCGGTCTACGGGAAAAAACCGAGGAGAAGAAATCCATGCGCAACGTACTGGTCGTCGGAGTGTTGTTCCTGGCGGTTTTTGCTTGCGGCCCAGCCTTTGGTCAGGGCCCAGCGCCGCGACCGGAGGGTGCAGCCGGCAGCGAACAAACGCTGGTCCGTCCCAAGAAAGGCAGCATCGGGGCGTATCAGGGCCGCAGAGTCGAAGTGACGGAAGTCAACGCGGATGGAACGCTCAACCTGATCGGGACCGACCCGGTCAAGGGTTCGGACGGCACATTCAGGAAAGAAAACGTGCCGGCGAATCAGTTCACCGCCGATGAAGCAGTGCCTGCGCAAGCGGCAGGGGCCGCGCCAAAACCAGGCGAAAGCTCGCCGGGCGCGATGGAAACGATTACCGTGACCGCGTCAAAACGCGTCGCTCCGCTGGAGGAAGTGCCGATTTCAGTGTCGGTGACGGATGCAAAGACGATCGAACGGGCAGTCGTCCGCGACCTGATCGATCTGCAAACAATCGTGCCGTCTTTGCAGATCCAGCAGTTCAACGCCGTCGGTCAGACGAACTTCATCATTCGCGGGTTTGGCAATGGCAGCGGCAACGATGGCATCGAAAGCTCGGTCGGTGTTTTCGTCGACGGCGTCTACCGCTCGAGGCTGTCCTCCGCGATTGGCGATCTCTTCGGACTGGAACGGATCGAAGTCCTACGGGGACCGCAATCGACGCTGTTCGGCAAGAACGTTTCGGCTGGAGCGATCAACATCCTGACCGAAAAGCCCCAATTCAAGTCCCACTCTTCCGGCGAGATCAGCGTGGGAAACCATAACCAATATCTGGTACGGGCGGCGGTCACGGGCCCGGTCAGCGACAACCTCGCGTTTGGCTTGTCTGCGACCGGCCAGGTTCGGAATGGCTACCTGACCAACACAACCACGGGCAATGATGTCAATGACCGGCACCGTGGATCCGTCCGCGCCGACATGCTGTGGGAACCGAGTGCGCAGGTATCGGCACGAGTCATCGGCGACTACAACCAGATCAGGGAAACCTGCTGTGGAGTGGTATCGATCCTCAACGGTCCGGCCACGCAGTTCATCGGAGCAGCCCCTCCGTTCGGTCTCGGTCGGCCCGTCGGCAATCCCGCGGACAAATTCAACAACAAGATCATTTTCAATACCGATCCGACCAACAAGCTCAGCGACGGCGGTATCTCCGCACAGTTCGACATCTGGAGGAGAGATGTTGCTGCGCTAACGTCGATCACGGCATTTCGGAATCAAAAGAATGCGTCGACGCAGGACGTCGACTTCACCGGTGCCGACCTCGCCAACAAGAACCAATCCAACAACATCTCTATGGTTTCACAGGAGCTGAGGCTTGCCTCGGACGGCAAGGGTCCGTTGAGCTGGCTGGCCGGTGGCTTCTTCATGAAGGAGAAAATCAAGAGTACTGGCGTGGATACGACCTACGGAACGGACATTCGGGCGTACGCGGATGGCTTGAGCGGCCGCGTTCCCGCGGCCTTGCTCAACGCGCTTCCGACCGCCCTGCGAGCGGCGCTGACGGGGCGGTCCAACATTTATGCGCTCGAGTTCCTGCAGAGCCTCGTGACGCCGTCGATCATTCCGGGCTCGACCTATTTCCAGGCGGGTCAGGGAATATCGGACTTCTATTCGATGGATGACACTGCCTATTCGACCTTTGGCAACGTCAGTTATAAGTTCGCGAACAAACTCACAATTACCGCGGGTCTCGGTTATCTCGGCGATCGCAAGGAAGCCCGGTCCAACGTGGTCCTCACGGACAAATTCGCGCTGCTCAATCTGCAGAAAGTGCCCCAGTTTGCCGCTCTCGGCCTTCCGCCCGGCCTCTACGGTGCGCTGGGTGGGCTTCAGTTCTTCTACGCCAATACCCTCAATCACGCCCCCGTCAATTTCCCCAACGCGAATGAATCCGGCAAGTTGTCGGGACACAAGCTCACGAAGTCGCTCAATGGCACCTACAACCTCGGGCGGGCGAACATGTACGCCAGCTATAACACCGGTTGGAAGGCGGGAGCCGTCAATTTGTCTTCGGATAGCCGCCCACCGGATGTCAATGGCCTCGGCCGTACCGCCGATCCCGAAGATGTCACTGAATACGAGCTTGGAGCGAAATCCGTTTTCCACGGCGGCTTTTTCAATCTCGCGCTCTTCAAGCAATCGATCGACGGATTTCAGTCCAACCTTTATACGGGCACCGCGTATGCGCTGGGCAATGCAGGCAAAACGACGATCCGCGGCGTCGAAATGGACCTCGCTTACCGCCCGGCCACATGGCTGGCCCTGACCGGCGCCGCCACCTATCTGGACCCCACATACAACTCTTTCGTGCGCGCGCCGTGCTTTTCCTTCGACACGGTCCGCTGCCCGATTAATCCCGCTACCGGCCTTATACCGACTTTCCGCGATCTGTCGGGGCAACGGCCTGCAGGGATTCCGAAATGGGTGGTGTCGCCTTCCGCGTCCCTGTCTCATCAATTCAGCAGGGTTTCCGGGTACTTGCGCGGCGACTATTACTACGTCAGCTCAGTGCACCTCACCGAGAGCACGCCGCCCGACATTTCGACCTATGGCAAGAACACCTTCAACGCCAGCATGGGCATTGTCTTCCCCGGACCCCACCAATACGAAGTGATGCTGTGGGGGCGCAACCTGACCAACGACAAATCCATCGCGGCGACGTTCCCGACTGTTGCGCAGACTGGCAGCTATAGCGCATTCCCCACACAGCCGGTCATGTATGGCGTGGGGGTCCTGACGAAATTCTGAGTAGCCCGGGCGCATCGGCATGACGCGGGGGTCGAATGACAGGTGAGCGACGGTCGATGTCGTTGAGCGCGCTTGCCTGGGCTGGCTTCCAGGGTGGTCGCGATCCCTACATCACGCTCGTCAGCATCTACATCTTCATGCCGTATGTGGCGACGGTCATGGTCGGCAATGCGGTGAAGGGGCAGGCCATGATCGCCGGCTACTCCATGCTCGGTGGCCTGATCGCTGCCCTGACCGCGCCGCTGCTGGGCGCTGCCGCCGACAGGATGGGCCGCCGTCTGCCGTTGCAGTTCGTTCTTTCCCTCCTTTTTGCGCCACTCGTGTTTTCGCTATGGTGGGCGAGACCCGACGGCTCCGGCCTGAGCGTGACGGCGGTACTCGTGATCGTCGTGCTCGTCTCGCTGGTGTTCACCTACGGCGAGGTGTTGCACAACTCGCAGATCCCGTATGCGGCCATGGGTCCCGCTGACGCTGCCGCCATGTCCGGCACCGCGCTGGCGATCGGAAACATCGTGTCGGTCGCCGCGTTGATCTTCGTCCTCTTGGCTTTTGCATTGCCGGGCAAGGTGAACTGGCCGTTCGTTCCCACCGCGCCGCTATTCGGCCTCGAATCGAGGCTGGCGGAACCCAGCCGCATCGCGGCGCCAATCGCGGCAGTGCTTTTCGCTCTCGGCGTGATCCCGATGTTTCTTTTCAGCAAGGATGCACCACGGCGCGAAGCGAACCCATGGTCGGCGCTGACGGGCGGAGCTCGCGATCTTCTTGCGCTGATCAAGACCGTTCGCCAGCATCGCAATGCTGCGATCTTCCTCGGCGCGCGGATGCTCTATTCCGATGCGCAAATCGCATTGATCACGTTCAGCGGCATTTATGCGGCGGGCGTGATGCACTGGGGCGTTCTCGAACTGACGGCCTTTGGCGTTCTTATGAGCGGCTTCGCTGCGGTCGGTGGCTTGCTGGCATCGGTGCTTGATCGCGCCGTGGGCCCGAAACGCTCCGTACAGATCGAAATACTCGGGACCATCGCAGGCCTGGCGGCTTTGCTGTGCGTCTCGCCGGCCGGCATGCGATTCGTGTTCGCCGTCCAACCCGGCGCATCGCCGCTGTGGAACGGGCCGGTGTTCACCAGGATGCCGGAAATCGTGTTCCTGGCTTTGGGCGCGCTCATTGCCGTGTTCAATACCGCCGTCTTCGCGTCCAGCCGAACGTTTCTTACCCGACTGACGCCACCTGGGCAGTCGGGCGCTTTCTTCGGCCTGTATGCTCTGGCCGGTACTGCTACAGTCTGGTTGGGGCCTCTCGCCGTCAAGTCTGCCGTCAGCACCTTCAAGAACCAGCAGGCCGGATTCGTTGCGATCGCCATCCTGTTGGCGATCGGGCTGGCGGTCCTGAGCCTGGTGCGGGAAAGCCCACACGATTCATAACTTCAAGGAGGCGCAATGCGCACATACCATCAGTTTTACATCGACGGTCAATGGGTCGATCCAATCGGCGGTGGAGAGCCGCGCGATGTCATCAATCCGGCGACCGAAGAAGTCGCAGGCACGATCCGCCTGGGCAGCGAGGCCGATGTCGACCGCGCTGTGGCCGCCGCACATCGGGCCTTTCAGTCCTATTCCCGCACCTCGTTAAACGAGCGGCTCGAGCTTATGGCGGCGATCGTCAACGAATACCAGAAACGTCTAGAAGATATCGCGGCGGCGGTCACCGAGGAGATGGGTGCCCCCCTGCACACGCTGGCCAGGCAAGCACAGGCGCCGATCGGCTTGTGGCACCTGCAGACCGCGATGGCCATCGCCAGGGGCTACGCCTTTGAGACGCAGCAGGGCAGCACGCTGCTGGTCAAGGAACCCGTCGGCGTTTGCGCCATGATCACGCCGTGGAACTGGCCGATGAACCAGATTGCATGCAAGGTCGCGCCGGCATTGGTCACAGGCTGCACCATGGTGCTCAAGCCGAGCGAGCTGGCGCCATTCTCCTCGCAAATTTTCGCCGAAGTGCTGCATGCCGCAGGCGTTCCGGCCGGCGTATTCAACATGATCCACGGTGACGGGCCAACGATCGGCCCGCGGATGGCTTCGCATCCATTGGTGGACATGGTGTCGCTTACGGGTTCTACCCGTGCCGGGGCTTCCGTCGCGACGAACGCGGCCGAAACCATCAAAACTGTGGCGCTCGAGCTGGGTGGCAAGTCGGCCAACATCATCCTTGACGATGCGCCACTCGAGGCTGCGGTCACCGCGGGTGTGCTGAACATGATGACCAACACCGGACAGAGCTGCAACGCGCCCTCGCGCATGCTGGTGCCCGCAGCCAAGCTGGAGGAAGCGGAAAAGATCGCCGCGGCAGCGGTAAAGAATCTCGTGGTGGGCGATCCGCAGAGCCCGCAGACAACGACCGGCCCGATTGCGAACGAACGCCAGTTTCGACGCGTGCAATCGATGATCGGAACGGGCATCGAGGAGGGCGCCAAGGTGATCGCGGGAGGCACCGGTCTTCCTGAGGGGCTGTCCAGGGGTTACTTCGTCAAGCCAACGGTGTTCAGCCGCGCCAACAACGCGATGCGCATTGCGCAGGAAGAAATCTTCGGTCCCGTGCTGACGATGATCCCCTACACCACGGAAGAAGAGGCAATCGCCATTGCCAACGATACCGTCTATGGCCTGTCGGGATTCGTCTGGAGCGGTACGATCGAGCATGCACGCGCAGTCGCCCAGCGCCTGCGTACCGGCATGGTTCACCTGAACGGCGCGACAGTTGATCCCGCAGCGCCGTTCGGAGGCTACAAGCAGTCGGGCGTCGGCCGTGAATGGGGGGCGTGCGGCCTTGATGAATTTCTCGAAACCAAGGCGATCATGGGCAGTCCGGCGAATTGAACAATGGCTGGGCCGGGGTCGGCTATCGCCTTAAGCGCGTTCTTAGGAATTCCCCGACCTCCCTGACTGATTGGTCAGCCTCCGGTTTATGCCGGCAAAATATCTGCCATACGTGCCACATACCAGAATAGACATTGAACTCCCCGGGGCTGCCCCGCTCGCTCATTTTCGAGGATAGGAAAGAGTATTTCGTGTTCGACTCTACGAAGTGCGAAATTCTGAGGCTTTCGCGTCTTTTCCATGCCCGTTGAGGGTATGGATCGGTCTTCGCGAGAAGTACTCTCGAGCAGGACCGAGACAAAATCGAAGAAGCGATCACGCGCCGGGGTGGCCGGCTCGGTCCCGTCAGCGGTTTCGTGATTCAGAACTCAAGCGAATTGGGCTGTTTGGCGATGGGCTCGGCGGTCAGTTCCGCGACATGTTCGACACGATGCAGATCAGCATGCGCGGTACGGACAGCAACGGGCGAAAGAACCCGCTCGACGCGCTGGTCGAGTTGCCCGAGGATCTCGAGGCGTGGGTCCTCGACAACGCAGCGCTCACATCCTGAACGCGCCGAACGACTGCTCCACCAGCGGCTCGAACTCCTCGAGAGGCAGCACCTTGTACTTCGGGTCAAAAGCCACTTGGTCCCAGTCATCGGTAAACTTCTCGGCAAGCGCAAACCAAGGCTCTTGTCTGTAACGCTCGCGCAGATTGCCGGGCTGGCCGAAGTGCTCGTAGTAGTGGCGACCCTGGAAATCCTGATGCGTCAGGATCACTTGGTACACGTCGGCCGACACGTACTTGCGCAGGATCGACGCTGAGATCTCGCCGTGGTTGGGAATCGCAATCGCCTTCCCGATGTCATGGCATAGCGCCGCGAGCACGATTTCGTCGGATGCGTTGTCGCGCTTGGCCATGGTCGCGGTTTGCAGCGCGTGATGGAGTTGGCTCACGCCAAACCCGCCGTAGATGCCGCCCAACTTGCGCAGCATCTGCAGGATGGCCTTTGGAACGTTCTGCTGCTCCTTCTGGGTCTCCTTCGCGATGAACATCCACTGCTCACAATTGCTCTCCGCCATGCGCGTGAAGTGCTGCCGTTCCATACCGCCGCCTCCTGCTATTCCTCGCAGTATGTCACACGCAAAACAGCCCGCTACGACTCGCGAATCCCGTAAGGACCATCGCGGTTGCACTGGAAGTTGAAGAGACAGGAAAAAGCATTTCGCGTTCGACTCTACGAAGTGCGAGATTCTGAGGCTGTCGCGTCTTTTCCCATGCCCTCTGACGGTTATGGATCGATCTTCGCGAGAAGAATAGGTGGTTTGGTCATGCGGCGGCGTACGGAGCGAGCCGGGAGAGGTGACGTTCGCGGTGTTTGCGCTGCCGCGTGTGGGTGAGTGAGCAAGCTTCGCCCCGTCCGGTCACCAGCCTGCTGTGGTGGGTTCAGTTGACGGAGGGATCGGGCGTCGGCGGAGGAGCGTTCATCCGCTCGTCGGCTAAACGAAAGCGGACGACATTCCGGCGGCCATGCCACCTGCGTTGCTCTGACGCAGGACTTCTGCGGGCAGCTGGTTACTGACGACGAAACATGGTCAACATCGCGGCCTCCGTTCCTCACAATTGAACGAAGCACACGCATCGGCCACATCGTCGATTTTCTGGAATCTCTCGAATTGCTAAACCGCGCTAGACGAGATGGTTACGGCCTGAAATCGTTGGTGGAGGCGGCGGGAGTTGAACCCGCGTCCGAGAGCAGTGAAGCCTGGCTACTACATGCTTAGCTCACCATTTTGTCTCGTCCTCGTTCTGCCCGGGGAGCGGGGAGTGAACGAGGACCAGCCTCTGAAGTTTTCGACGTCTGCGCCGAGGCGGTTCGCGGACGCTTAGCTCACATTAATGGCATCCGGTCCCGACGGCGTGAGCAACCATCGGGCGGACGCTCGTGGGTTATTAGGCCGCGAGAGCGAGTTGGCTGTTGTTCGCAGCTACTCAATTGTGATCGGATTTACGAGGCAATCAGCTCGGCATGCAACCATGACCCCGACATGTCCCCGTCGAAGCCGGTACGCCCCCAAATTTTCAACGAACTACCTGCCCAAACGCCCCGTCTGATGGCAGCATTCCGGTATGAACATCCACCAGCCAGTTGACCACATCGCGCTCATCGTGCGCCGCGCGCTCGATGAAGACCTTCCGGACATCACCAGCGAAGCGATCTTTGATCCCTCGGAGCGAGGGAAGGGGCGGTTCATCGTCAAGGCGGCGGGAGTACTGGCCGGACTCGACTTCGCGGCGGCAACGTTCGCGGCGATCGATCCTTCCTCTTCGTTTGTTCCGACGCGGAAAGACGGCGATGTCGTCGCGGCCGGCGATGTCGTCGCCGAGGTCAGCGCGACAGTGATCGCGCTGCTGTCGGGGGAGCGGACGGCGCTGAACTTCATCCAGCGCGCGTCCGGCATCGCGACGACGACGCGGCGCTACGTCGAAGCAGTCCGAGGAACGAAGGCAGCGATCTACGACACGCGCAAGACGGCGCCGGGGCTGCGGGCGCTCGACAAGTATGCCGTCCGCTGCGGTGGCGGGCGGAACCACCGCATCGGGCTGTACGACATGTTCCTGGTCAAGAACAATCACATCGACCGGGCCGGCTCCATAACCGCTGCGGTGGAGCGGATCCGTTCGACGAAGAGTGATCAGAAGATCATGGTCGAAGTGCGGGACTCTGCCGAGCTCGATGAAGCGCTGGCGGTGCGGCCAGACTTCATCCTGCTCGACAACATGACACCTTCCGAGATGCGCGCTTCGGTGGAGTACGTGGACGGCAGGGTCCCGCTCGAGGCATCGGGGGGGATCACGCTCGACAACGTCCGGGAGGTCGCTGAGACGGGGGTCGACCGGATCTCCATCGGGGCGCTGACGCATTCGGTGGTGGCGTTGGATATCTCGATGAGGGTGATGAGGGTGATGTGAGTCTGAGAAGCTCCATCCGCAGATTGACGCAGACTCGAGCACTTCTAATCCGAGATCTGAATCTCATCTGCGTAGTCTGCGGATTGACTTCTAACCATGGCACCACGTTTGCGAAGTGCGAGCTGATGCCCAACCAACCCTTTCAGGTCGCTATCGTCGATGACGACCCGGCCATCCGGCGGCTCGTTCGACTCCTTCTCACACGCAGCGGATACGGAACTGTCGAGTTCGGGACGGGGGGGGAGGCGCGCGAGGAGTTGTTGAGGAGTGCCTGGGATCTGGCCATCCTCGACCGTCGCCTTCCGGATATGGACGGCGTCGAGCTTTGCCGGCTGATCAAATCCGACGCGGAGTTGCGCAACCGGTACATCATCATGCTCACCGGCAATGACGAGCAGGAGGACAAGGTTCAGGGCCTCGACCTCGGCGCGGATGACTACATCACCAAGCCGTTCCAGTACCCCGAGCTAATGGCACGCATCCGTGCCGCCAAACGGATCGTCGATCTGCAGAAGGAACTGCTGGAGAGCAACCGGCGGCTGGAGCAGCTCTCCATCACGGACGGCCTGACCAAGCTCTACAACCACCGGCACCTTCAGGACGAGCTGTCACGGGCGTTCGAGGAGTCGCAGCGCTATCAGCGGCCGCTGTCGTTCGTCATCGTCGACCTCGATTTCTTCAAGAAGGTCAACGACACCTATGGCCACGCAGTTGGCGATGAGGTTCTCAAAGCCATCTCGGCGATCTTTCAGAAAGCGATCCGGGTCACCGACCTGGCGGCCCGTTACGGCGGCGAGGAGTTCGCGCTGATGCTGCCGGAGACAGTCCTGGAGGACGCTCTGGAGTTCGCGGAGCAGATCCGTCGAAGCATCGAGTTGACGCCGGTGAAGACGCAAAGCGGAGAGATCTCCGCGACGGTCAGCATCGGCGTGGCAACGGTGCCGCATTCGCGGATCCATTCGGCGAAGGAGTTGATCGTGGCGGCGGATAAGGCGCTGTATCGGGCAAAGAAAAACGGCCGGAATCAGGTGCAGGCGGCGGAAGTGGGGCGGGTGGTGCGGGCGGGAGCGGCGTGATTTTGGTACTCCGCAACCGCTACCCCAACTCCTTCATCCGGCGATCGACTTCCGCGCGCAGATTGAAGACGTGCTCCTGGATCTTGTCGTCGATTCCGGGGACGGTGCCCTCTCGGGCCAGGAGCTCGACGGCGGTTTCCAGTTCCGCGGCGTCGGTGGAGATGCGTTGGAAACCGTAGCTGCCGCCGGCTCCTTTGAGCTGGTGGGCCAGGTAGGAGAGGCGTTCCAGCGATTCGGCGGACGGCTCGCCGTCGATGCGGGCCTGAATCTCCCGGACCTTTTCGCCGGCTTCCGCTAGAAACTCGCGCTTCAGGTCATCCAGTTCCAGATCCACCATCATGGCCTGGGAGTATTGCACGCGATATGCCGCGCTGCGCAAGGCCGTATGATTCCAGGAATGCTGGTCCCTGTACTAACGGTCCCGCGGGCGGAGTTCTCGATCGAAGATCCGTGGGCGATTCCGCCTCCCTGTACTCCTGAAGCGTTGCGGCGCGCCACCGATGACGGAGCTCCGCGGCTGGCCACGTCGGTTGCCGCGTACTACGACGACGATGCGCTCACTCTGGTTTTCCGAGCCGCCGATGATGAAGTGGCCGCCACCTACCTCGGACACGACGAACCGCTCTGGCAGGAGGACGTCATCGAGGTTTTTGTCGCTCCGAACGGGTCGACTCCGTACTTTGAGATCGAGGTCAACCCGCTCGGCACCACATTCGACGCCCGGATCGACTCGCCCGACGGGATCCGAGCGACGATGACGACAGATCTGTCGTGGACGTGTACGGACCTCTTTGCCGCATTGCGCCGCGACGACAAAAGGGATTTGCACGTCGTCATCCGGCTGCCCTTCGCTTCGCTCGGCGTCACTCCCAACGAGGGGGACGAGTGGCGCGCCAACTTCTTCCGCATCGATCGCAGCGCGGCGCACGGCGACGACTTCAGTGCGTGGCATCCAACGATGAGAAATCCGGCCGACTTTCACGTCACTGCCGCGTTCGGCACGCTCCGCTTTTCCTAGGAGTTGTTGGCCGGGAGTCGAGGGTCGGAGGTGGGAGAACGAGACCGAATGCCGGTCTCCTCCGACCCCTACTGCCAACTCCCGACCACCAATTGAGTAATGCAGCTAAGCTCTTGTATTAAAGGGAATTCATCCGATATTTTCCGATTTGTAATCACTACGCCGGCCCAAGCGGATTAGATTGAGCGTCAGCCAAGGACCCCCGTTCCCAGATGAACCGACTTCCCCATCTCCTGTTTGCAGCACTTCTTCTCGCACCGACGGCGTACGCTGCGAACGGGAAGATGTGCACGGCCTCCGCTCGCGAGTGCGAGCAGGCCATCCGCCAGCTTTCGAGCGGCCGGCGCTACCTCGGCGCACAAATCGAGGAGCTCAACCCCGGAATCTACATCAAGGCGGTCATTGACGATGCGCCGGCAGCTCGCGCCGATCTCAAACCCGGCGACCGGCTCATGGCTGTCAACGGCCACAACATCGTCGACGGGAACATCACCGACTTCAAGCAGATCCTCTACAGCGCACGAGAGACAGGCGTGCTGTGGGTCATCGTAAAACGCCAAGGGGTTCTGAAGAAGATCGACGTGCGGCTGGAGCCGTACACGAAGGCGCAGATCGACAAGATGGTGGCGCAGCACCTGGCTCAGAGCCACTTCGTTGCCCCGACCGCGCCCTCGGCGGCTCCGCAGAAGTGATGGCGGAGAAGAATGGCCCGTGCCTTACTGCCGAAGTGGATGGTAGGCCGGCGGTCGGATGACCGGCCAGACCACGTTTCGTCCATTCTCGTGCCCTTTCTCATCGTCATCGTAGGGCTCGGCGTCCTTGCATGGCGGTCGTACGTGCTCTCCGAGCGGATGGAGCGCGGCGTCAATACGCTGGCCATGCAGTACGCCGGCTATGCCGCCGACATCAGCGCGCACCGCATCGATGCCGCCGTCCGTCGAGAGGTGGACAGCGCATCCGACGAGTGGCGTAAGGCGGAGCGGCACTCTCCCTCGTTGGAGGCACTGAAGAAGTGGATCAAGGAAACTGACTGGATCATCTCAGCGCTGTACGTCCCCGACGCCGATCCCTCCAGCGGGATCTACGCCAGCGAGCCGCCGCAGAGGGCACAAACCGGCGCGCGAAGAACGCGTGAGCTCTACTCGTCTGAGCTCTACTCGTCGAGAGGCATGGTTCGCTATACCTACGATGCCGCACTCCTTCTCGCACGCGTCCGGCCGGCGCTTGCACGACAGCCGCTGGTCCAGGCCCAGGGGCTCTCCCAACAGGCACAGGTCGCGGTCATCGAGAATCCTCCGTCTGTCGGGGCGATCAAAGCCGGCAACGGCTACGCGTTCATCACCCCAATGTCGGCGCCGTTGTCGTCCTACGCAGTGCGCGGCTTCGTCGAGACCGGCTACGGGACCTCGGGATGGGAAAACGCACGGCTGATCAGTATCCTCCTCAGCGTATTTGCCCTCTCTCTCACCGCCCTGGGAGCCTACCTGGCCATGCGCGGCCTCAAGCGCGAGGCAGACACGATGAAGCTGCGTGGCGCTCTGGTAGCGAATGTCTCGCACGAGCTGCGCACGCCGCTGTCGATGATCCGCCTCGGGGCGGAGACGCTGAAGCGAGGCGCCACGCGCCTGCCTGAGAAGCAACGGCACGAGATCGAAGACTCGATCCTCCGGGAGGTGCTGCACCTCTCGCACCTCGTCGAGAACGTCCTCGACGTAGCGCGCATCCAGAACCGAAACGCCAAAGCGCTCGCGTTCACGCCGGTCTATCCGCGCGATCTTCTGACTTCGCTCGTCACGACCTACGAGTCATGGATCCGCAGCCGCGGCTTCACCGTCACGCTCCATATCGACGATACCGTCGACGAGCAGTCATGGGACCGGGACGCTGTCTCGCGCGCCGTTTTGAACCTGATCGACAACGCCATCAAGTACTCCGGCGATGTGAACAAGGTCATCGACGTTGTACTGCGGCAGACCGCGGCGTTCATCGTGATCGAGGTGAAGGACCTGGGAATCGGAATCGACGGGAGTGACCTCACGCACATCTTCGAACCGTACTACCGCGCCCAGTTTTCAGACACCCAGACGCGCCGCGGCGCGGGGCTGGGGCTGACGCTGGTGCAGCAGATCATCGCGTCGCACGACGGCTTGATCGAGGTGGAGTCGAAGCCCGGCACCGGCTCGACCTTCCGTCTTCTCTTCCCGCGGCCGCAATTGGAGAAACCAGCAACCCTGGCGCAGTTCGCGCCTCAGACGCTTTAGAAACTCTCGCCGCTCAAAGCTCGTACTACCACCGGAGATTGCCGATGACGAAAATAATGGTCGTTGAGGACGAAGCGGGATTGCGGCAGGGACTCGAGATCAATCTCCGCATGGAGAACTTCGAGACGGTTCTGGCCGCCGATGGCGAAGAAGCGATTCGCATTTTCAAGGATGAAGCGCCGGATCTCGTGCTTCTCGACCTGATGCTTCCGAAGAAGAGCGGGTTCGAGGTTCTCGACAGCATCCGCAAATCATCGAAGGTCCCGGTCATCCTGCTCACGGCCCGAGGGCAGGAGGCCGACAAAGTACGGGGCCTGCGCGGTGGTGCCGACGACTACGTCACCAAACCGTTTGGACTCCAGGAGCTCTTCGCCCGCATCGACGCCGTGATGCGCCGCGCCGACGTGATGACGAACGCCTCGAAGACCGTCTGCGAAGACACGCTCCTCAGGCTTGATCCGATCACGCGCGAGGCGTCGGCGAAGGACCAGAAGCTCAAGCTCTCGCCAAAGGAATTCGACCTGCTGATGTACCTCTTCCGCAACCGGGAGCGGGTCGTACCGCGTGATGAGCTGCTCTCGCGCGTCTGGAACTACCGCGTCGATCTCAACCTCAACAGCCGCACCGTCGACACGCATGTCACCCGTCTTCGCCGCAAGCTGCAACATGCAGTCGGGACCGGCCCCGAAGTCATCGTGGCTGTAGCAAAGGTCGGTTACAGGTACAACGGCGAGTTGGCAAATGGGTAGTCGAATTTGACTTTCGGTCCAATCAGTCTTAGCGTCACGATGCACAATGTCTCTAACGTTCTGTTGCCGCCGCCTCACAGGTCCGTTCGAGCTAACGTAGGCGCGTCCCACAGCCACTTTTTATCGAATGAGACCCGGGCAGATCGCTCGGGTCTTTTGCTTTAGGAGGAAACATGCACGGCAAGATTTACGACAACATCACGGAGTTGATCGGGCGTACGCCATTGGTGAGACTCAACCGCATCGTCCCGGCAGGAGCGGCGGAGGTCATCGCAAAACTCGAGTCGTTCAACCCGCTCTCATCGGTCAAGGACCGGATCGCCATCTCGATGGTCAGCGAGGCGGAGAAGGCCGGCGAGATCAAGCCAGGACACTCCACGATCGTCGAAGCGACGAGCGGCAATACAGGCATCGGCCTGGCCTTCGTCGCCGCGGCGAAAGGCTACAAGTGCACGCTGGTGATGCCTGACACGATGTCGGTGGAGCGCCGCAAGCTGTTCCAGGCTCTCGGCGCGGAGCTGATCCTCACTCCCGGGCCGAAAGGCATCAAAGAGGCCCAGCGCGTCGCCGAAGAGTACGCGGCGAATACGGAGGGGTCGTGGCTTTCGAAACAGTTCGACAACCCGGCCAACCTCAAAGTCCACCGCGAGACCACCGCTCAGGAAATCCTTGTCGATACCGATGGGAATGTGGACGCCATCGTGGCCGGGGTCGGCACCGGCGGCACTGTAACGGGGGTCGGTCAGGTGTTCAAGAAGGAAAAGCCGGACACGCTCATCGTTGCCGTCGAGCCGATCGAGTCGCAACTGCTCAAAGGCGGCACGCACAGTCCGCACAAATTGCAGGGCATCGGCGCGGGAATGGTCCCGGCGATCTACGACGCCAAAGTCGTCGACCGCGTCATCGATGTCACATGGGAGGATGCACAGTCGACGGCACGGCGCTTGTCGAAAGAGGAAGGGATTTTCGTCGGCATCTCCTCAGGAGCGATCGCCTGGGCGGCGATCGAGATGGCGAAGGAGCTCGGCACCGGCAAGCGGGTGGTGGTCATCCTTCCCGACACCGGCGAGCGCTACCTCTCAACGGCACTCTTTGAGTACACGGATCTGGTCAATCAGCCGGCGACGACTCCACAAATGCTCGCGGCTGCGGCAAAATAACTGTCCATGAAACTGTTCCTGGCCATTCTCCTTCTGGTTGCGACGCCGGCGCTCGCCTCGGATATCACGCGAGCGTCGGTCGTCGTTGCCATGAATGAGTACCGGGCGGAACACCACCTGCCACCGCTGCGTGAAGATGTACGTCTCGATGCCGCCGCGGCCGACCGGATGCGCGACATGGAGGATCAGGCTTACTGGGCGCACGAGTCGCCCGACGGACACTCGCCGTTCACCTGGCTTGCACCGCACGGTTACGACTATCACTACGCCGGCGAGAACCTCGCCACCGGCTTCGATACGACCGAGCTGCTCGTGGAGGGATGGATGGAGTCACCAGGACACCGCGCAAACATCCTCTCCCCGAACTTCGAGGACTGCGGTATCGCCATCATCGAGGGACTGCCGATGCGCCGCGGCTCAGGAAAGTCGATCGTGGTGATGTTCGGGGCGACGCGGACGGTGGATGTTACTGGGCGGTAGCACGAATTCGGGAGTCGGGGGTCGAAGTCGGGGGTGGGGGGTCGGGAGTTGGAGAGACTACCGCTGACGCTAAGCCGTTCGTATCGACGCGCGAAGGCGCGTCGGACAACTCAGCCCCTGGCTCGGCCAGGGGAAATCGGTAAGCAAGAGTGTGCGGCCGCGAAGGCGGGCCGCTACAACGGCAACCTCTCCCATCGTTTCGTGGCGACCGCCTTCGCGGCCGCAAATCCAATCATGCATGGTTACCCCGCGCCGAGCGCGGGGCTATTTTGTTTCGCGCGCCTTCGCGCGCAACGCGTACGAGGTTGGGTTGCGATCCGCGATCCACTTTCAGCGCTCCGCGCGGTCGGCGAGCTGAAAAGAAACAAGAGGCGCGCTTCCCTGCGCGCCCTCCTCTCCCAATCTCCTCGCTATTCTCCAGATGACTCTGAGCTCCGCCACGCGGTAAATCCACCCCGCAGATGCTTTGCGCGAGTGAGACCCGCGTCGCGGGCGAGATCGAGGGCGCGCGCGGAGCGGCCGCCCGTCTGGCAGTAGAAGACGATGCCGGCATCGGGCGGCAGCTCGTTGAGGCGATTCGGGAGCTCACCTAGCGGGATGTGGCGCGCGCCGTCGATGTGTCCGGCATCCCATTCGTATCGCTCGCGGACATCGATGACAACCGCGTCGTCCGACAGCCGGGTGACTTCGTGCAGGCTGGCGGGATTGCAGAACTGGTCGTAGTCGATGAGGCCTGTGATCGGGGCGTGTTGATTGTGCTGCTGTTTCAGGCGCAACGAACGAAATGACATTCCCAGCGCGTCGAACAGCAGCAGGCGGCCGATGAGCGTCTCTCCGATGCCAGTGAGGAGCTTGATCGTCTCGGTCGCCTGGATCGTGCCGATGACTCCCGGCAGCACGCCGAGGACGCCTCCTTCCGCGCACGACGGCACGAGGTGCGGTGGCGGCGGCTCAGGGTAGAGGCAGCGATAGCACGGCCCTTCCTGCGCGAAGAAAACCGAGGCCTGGCCGTCGAACCGGAAGATCGAACCGTAGACGTTGGGCTTGTTCAGGATCACGCAGGCGTCGTTGACGAGATAACGGGTTGAGAAGTTGTCGGTACCATCGACGATGACGTCGTAGTTCGCGACGATCTCCAACGCATTCTCTGAGGTCAATGCGGCGCCGTGGGTCTCGATGGCGATCTCGGGATTGGTGTCTTCCAGGCGTTCCCGCGCCGCTTCGAGCTTCGGCCGTCCGACATCCGAAGTGCCGTAAAGCACCTGCCGATGAAGGTTGCTGGCATCGACGTCATCGAAGTCGACGAGGCCTATCCGCCCAACCCCGGCGGCTGCAAGGTAGAGAGCGACGGGGCTCCCCAGTCCTCCTGCTCCGACGATCAGCACTGACCCGCGCTTGAGCTTCTCCTGCCCCGCTTCTCCGACCTCGGGGAGGATCAGGTGGCGGGCGTAGCGTGCGCGTTCGGAGGGCGTGAGCATGGTTGCTGGGTTTCTTCACTGTTGAACGTTGCGGCGATCACGACCCCAGCAAACCAGAAGCAATCTCCTGAATCTTCTTCCCATCCACACGGCCTTTGTAGCGAGCCGATGCTTCCTTCATCACTCTGCCCATGTCTTTCTTTGACTGGGCGCCGGTCGAGGCGATGATCTCGCGGATACCGGCTTCGATCTCCTGGTCGGTGAGCTCTGGCGGGAGCCAGGTCTTGAGCAATTCCATTTCCCGGCGTTCTTTTTCGGCTAGCTCAGGGCGGTTGCCTTTCGTGTATTGCTCGATCGAGTCCTGGCGCTGTTTGACAGCTTTGCGGATGACGATCATCGCCTCTTCGTCGCTCAGCTCGTGGCCCGATTCGATCTGCTGATACTTGAATGCCGATTGCAACATGCGGAGCGTGGAGAGTCTCTCCGCATCGCGAGCTTTCATCGCTGCTGTGAGCTCGGTGCGAATCTTGTCTGTCAGTTCACCCATTCAGTCCTTCCATTTGGAGCGCTCGAGTTGCGCTGACTCCTCGTGACATTCTATTCTCGCCGGCGATGGCGCTCGATGTTGCTGCACTTCTGCGCGAAACGGGCGCATTGCTGAACGGGCACTTCCGCCTCTCGTCCGGCTTGCACAGCTCCGGCTATGTGCAGTGCGCACTGCTCCTCGAGCATCCGCACAACGCGAAGGCGATCGGCGAAGCACTCGCGGCGACGGTGCGCGAGTTGCGTCCGGCGAAGATCGTGGCCCCTGCTCTCGGGGGCGTAATCATTGGCTATACAGTCGCCGAAGCGCTGGACGTACCTTCTGTTTTCACGGAGCGCAAAGAGGGGGAGATGACGCTGCGCCGAGGGTTCCGCATCGATGAGGGTGAGGATGTCGTGATCGTGGAAGATGTCGTGACGACCGGCAAGTCGACGAAAGAAACCGCCGCTGTCATCGAGCTCCTTGGCGGTCATGTAGCGGGATTCGCCTCAATCCTCAACCGCAGCGGCAGGGAAACCCCGTTCGATGTTCCCTACCGATCACTGTTGACACTAACGCTCGAGACTTACGACGAGTCGGGTTGTCCGCTTTGCGAGGGCGGTGTTCCTATCGACGCGCCAGGGTCGCGGTACTCGAAATGACCGAGAAGACGATCACCATCGACGGGCAGACGCGTGAGCTGAATATCGAGCGCGACGGCACCCGCTTCCGTGCGGGCGAGCATGAAATCGAGTTTCTGTCCGTACGCGGCAACGAGGCTGAGTTGCTCGTGAACGGCAGGACACACCTCGTGCCATTCGTCGTCGATGGAACGGAGCTCAGCTTCGCGTACGACGGCGAGATCTGGATGGCGGAGATCTCTGGCAAAGGGGCGCGGACGCGCGCGAAACATCGCGATCATTCGATGAGTGCGCCGATGCCGGGAGTAGTGTTGAAGATCCTCGTCGCGGCCGGAGACGAAGTAGCCAAGGGCACTCCTCTGGTGATTCTCGAGGCCATGAAGATGGAGCATCAACTCACCGCACCTCGGGATGGCAGGGTCGCTTCGATCAACTGTAAGGAAGGAGAGCTCGTGCAACCTGGTTTGGACCTTGTGACACTCGTATGAAAATCACGATCGACCATGTCCACGTCGTCGAAGTCGGCCCGCGCGATGGGCTGCAGAACGAGAAAGTCACCATTCCTACCGAGGCGAAGATCGACTACATCACCGCGCTCGCTGATGCCGGCCTCACCACGATCGAGGCGGGCGCGTTCGTCAGTCCCAAATGGGTGCCACAGATGGCCGACACCGCTGAGGTCTATCGCAATATCCCGAAAGACCCGGGCGTCGACTATCCGGTGCTGGTCCCGAACGAGAAGGGGCTGGACCGCGCCATCGAAGCGGGCGTGAAGTCGATCGCCATCTTCACCGCGGCGTCGGAGACGTTCAACGTGCGCAACATCAACATGTCGATCGACGAGTCGTTCGTGAACTACGCGCCGGTGGTCCAGCGAGCGCTCGCTGAAGGGATGCGCGTGCGTGGATACGTCTCGACCGCGTTCGGTTGCCCGTATGAAGGCGATGTTGCGCCGGAAAAGGTGCTCGAGGTCTGCGCGCGCCTCCTCGACCTCCGATGCTACGAAGTGTCCGTCGGCGACACGATCGGCGTCGGGACTCCGGTTCAGGTTCAGGGGGTCATCGGCATCCTCCTGCAGGTGATTCCGGCGTCGAAGCTCGCCATGCACTTTCACGATACCCGTGGAACCGCCCTGGCAAACACGCTGGCAGCGCTGGAGATGGGGATCGCGACGTTCGACGCCTCATCAGGCGGCCTCGGCGGATGCCCCTATGCCCCTGGCGCCAGCGGCAATCTCGCCACCGAGGATCTCGTGTACATGATCGAGAAAATGGGGATCGACACAGCCGTCGATCTCAATCGCCTCGTGGCGGCGTCACAGATCATCGCGCCGTATCTCGATCATCCGCTGCCCGGCCGTTACCTGCAGGCATCGACGCGTGCCCCCGGGAAGGTTGCCGTTTCGACGGGGACGGTCCACTAGCGTCACGAATCTGGAAACCCGCCCTCGTGCGATCATGCGGTCCTCATGACGCCCGACAACGCGCCGCAAAGCGGCGAAGCCCAACCGACAACCGACAACGCACCGTCGCGCAGCGACGGTGCATGTTGGGAGAACGGCTGGTTCGTCGTTCCCTGGCAGGTGATCTTTCGCGATCTCGACACCTTCGGGCATGTCAACAACGCTGTTTACCTCACCTACTTCGAATGGGCACGCGCACAGCTCTGGTTCGCAATCACCGGGACGCCAGGGGTGCCGGCGGACATCGGTTTCATCATGGCGCGGGCGGAGATCGACTACAAACTCCAGATCGAGATGGAGCCGATCGACATCTGCATCCGCATCTCGGAGATGCGGAACACGTCGTTCGACACCGTCTACGAGATCCGCAAACGCTCGAACGGCAGCGTCGCCGCCACGGGAAAGGTCGTGGTCGTCCTCTTCGACTGGAAGACCAGGACGAAGATGGCGATCAGCGACGATCTACGGCGGCGAGTACGAGCATTCCAGCAGGAGGTCTGATGCGCCTGCAGACCAAAACCCATCTGATACACTCCGGTTCCTCTATTCACTGCCGCAGCGGAGCTTGCCCGTGATCACCGGCTTCAACACGGACATCAAGCACAACGAGAAGGTCTACCACATCCAGACCGAAGACAAGGGACTCCAGAACCCCTACATCGAGTCGCTTGTCTACGTCGGCGGGGAGATCCTCGCCTCGAAAAAGACCTCGTACGCGGAGCAGGCCGGAGCGGGTGTCGATGAAAAGTGGATCGGCAACCTGATGGAGCAACAGCATCGGACGATGATCGCGGCCATCAAGCGCGGCCGTTTCGATGCGATGGGTGACGCGACGAAGTCGACGGCTCGCCCGACGATGTCGCAGCCGGTGCCGGTGGCTCCGCTTCCGGAGGAGCTTCCACCGCTTGTGATCGATGAGGAGAGGACGCTCGATCAGGTGATCATCGACTACCTGGCGTCCGAGGCTGAGAGCGAGCATCTCGAGCTGTCGCTGCTGAACAGCACTGAGTTCTACGCCGGCTCATCCGTCGAGCTGCGCGTGGCTGCGAAGAAGAGTCTTTCGCAGAATCCGATCGCCGCCGCCGCGATCGAGGTGAAAGTCATCTCCACCATCGAACCGCCGCGCGTCATTTTCCGCGGCAAGACCGCCGCTGACGGCACCGCAATCGTCCGCTGCGAGATCCCTCCGTTCGCCGAGGGGACTGCAGCCATCATCATCTCCGCGCAGAGTCCGATAGGGAATGATGAGGTTAAGCAGTTAGTGAAGAGGAAAAAGTAGGGTGGTCTGCGTGTAGGGCCGCCGCCCTCGGCGGTCATCTCGGCACGGCGCAGGAACCAGGCCGCCGAGGGCGGTGGCTCTGCACAGGACCCTACTCCCGACCCCCCGAACACATTCCTTGCATAGTCAACTCGCTAAATGCATCGGCATCGTCTCACCCGCTCGCTCATCCTCCTGGCCAGCCTCATGGTGGTGACGTATGTCCTCATCAGCCTCTACCTGCCGTCCTCACGGTGGCTGACCTTCGGAGTCGACAAGCACACCGGCGTCGTTCGAATCGTGCAGGAGACCGTCACCTTTCTGCCGCCGCACCAGTTTTACCGGCTGCGGTTTGAACGGAGGGAAGGCTCTGCGCAGCGCGACGGCATCATCCGGATCAACTCGAAGGAGGGCGTGCCGGTGACGGTGAATTACCGTCTTCGTTTCGGCATCTCGGGCGACCGCTTGCCCGACGCCCGGCGGATGGTCGAGGAGGGGTGGAACGCCTGGATCCGCGCCCGAGTGGCTGAGGCGGTTTCGGCGGTGACGCAGCAGATCCCGATTGAAGACCTGCTCTCGCCAAGCTCGCAGTTCAACTCGCAACGCGACCCGCTGCGGCAGACCGTCGCCAACCACCTGGCCCGAAGCGGCCTGAAGGTCACGGCGTTCTCAGTTGCGAGATTCGAGGTTGACCGTGATGCACTCCTCCGAGTCAAACGCGCGGAGCTACGGCGCGATGCACGCAGCACACCGGGGCGCGTTGTCATCTTTGCGCTCGACGGGGCCGATTGGGAGTTGCTTCAGGAGTTGTCTGACGACGGTCGACTCCCCAACATCAGAGCACTGACGACAGCCGGGACGACTGCCTCGGTACAGACCATCCAACCGACCGTCTCTCCGATGGTCTGGACGACGGTGGCAACCGGCCTGACACCCGACCGGCACGGCGTGATCGACTTCATCGACCTGGCACATCACACGCCGGTGGATTCGTACTCGCGCCGCGTACCGGCTCTCTGGGACATCGCCGGCGCTTTCGGGCGCACGTCGCTCGTGACCGGCTGGTGGACGGCCTGGCCACCGACAGCGCCGAACAGCGTTTTCTACGACACGCCGGTCGAAGAGGTGGCGAGTGCTGTCTTTCCGCCAGCCCTCACCGACCGTGCCGCGTCGCTGGCCGTTCCGGCCGGCACGGTCGGATACGCACAGATGCGGCGATTCCTGAACATCTCTTCCGACGACTGGGACAGCGCCGTCAATGGGAAGAATGCGTCAGATCCGATCGTGGTCTTCCGCTCGATTCTGGCGAAGACATGGAACGATCATCGCGTTGCCATCAATCTCTACAACGATCAGCGGCAACACGGACAGGATCCGATGCTCGTGATGGTCTCCTACGAGGGAACCGACGCCGTCAATCACCTCTTCGCGCCTTACCATCCACCCTACCGCGAAGGCATCAGCGAACAGAGCTACCGCAAGTATTGGCCGGCGGTGTCGAATTACTATGCCGAGGTCGACAGGCTCATCGGGGAGTGGATGAGCGTCCTGCCGCGCGATACGACGGTGATGGTCATGTCATCGTATGGGTTTCGCTGGGGGAAGGGTCGGCCGCGCACGATCCCGAACGGCTCCGCGGCACTCTCCGACCATCGCAACCCAGGCATGTTCGTGGCTTACGGTCCTCGAGTGGCGGCGAGCAGCAGTTCGCATTCGATGTCGGTGTACGACGTGGCGCCGACAGTCGTCTCTCTCCTCGGCCTGCCCTTGTCGACGGAGATGCCCGGTCATGTAGCAGCCTGGGCGTTCAAGGATGTTGCACCGATCACGTCCGTTCGCGTCGTGAGCTATGGAGAGTTCGTCAGCAGCCGGCCGCTTACGGTCTCCGCCCGCGGCGCTGAAGGAGCGTACTCGCGGGAGTTGCAGGTGATCGGGCATCTCCAGGATCCCTCACGCAACCTCACGCCAATACTCGAAGACCTCGATCAGGACACGCCTCATCGCACTGCTGCTCCGCTGTCGCCCGAACGCTGGGGACAGTACGCCTACTACAACAACCTCGGCATCGACCTTCGAGCAAAAGGAAAGCTGAGCGAGGCCGCCGATGCCTTCGACCGCGCGATCGACATCAACCCAACACGCCCGACGCCACATCTCAACGATGCGATGACGCTTTTCGACCGGCAACAGTACCCGGCGGCTGACGATCATTTTCTGAAGGCGGTGGCACTCGGTCTGCCGAACGCCGAGAGCTACTTCATCGACTTCGCAGCCCTCTACCGGGCGCGCAACATGAACGCGCGGGCTGCCGCGCTGTTGTACCAGGGGAAGAAGGTCTTCCCGCAGTCGTATCTGATCGCCGCGAACCTGGGGTCCACGTTGCTGGCAGCGGAGCGGTATACCGAAGCAGTGCCTGAACTGGTCCGCGCCATCGGCCTGCAACCGTCATCAACACTTGTCCTGAACAACCTCGGCCTCTTCTACGCGAAACAGAACGACTACAGCCGCGCTCTCGACTTCTGGAACCGCTCACTGTCGATCGAACCGCACCAACCCCAGATCCGTGAAGCGGCGATGGCGGCACGGTCGCGGTTGTAACCGTTTGACACGAATATCCGGCACGGATAGACTGTTCATAGCGACTGAGACTAAGTCGCAGTTGAATCCGCGCAAATGCCATCCATCGACAGGGAGATCAACCGCTTCCAGGACTTTCTGACTCGCCAGGGTCTGAAGCTCACGCAGGAGCGCACGGCGCTCGTGCGTGAGATCTTCTCGACTCACTACCACTTCGAGGCCGACGAGCTGCTCTTCAAGATGAAGCAGAAGAGCCTCAAGATCTCGCGCGCCACCGTTTACCGAACGCTGGAACTGCTGGTGAAGTCCGGCCTCGTCCGCCGAGTCCACCTTGGCGAGGACCACTATCACTACGAGCATGTCCGCGGCGACTCGCATCACGATCACCTGATCTGCACCGCCTGCGGCTCGGTCATCGAGTTCAACGATCCTGAGCTGGAGGCCCGTCAGCTCGAGATCTGCGCACGCAAGAAGTTCACGCCGACGTTTCACAATCTGCAGATCCTCGGCATCTGCGATTCCTGCCACAGGAAAGGGGAGCAGCCTGCCTCTCCCGATCGCGTCATGTCGATCGGTCAAGGGGCCATGCGGCTCCGAAAGTGACATGAGCGAAGCGAATGTCGTCCTGAGGTTGCGAAGCGGCCGAAGGATCTACTGAAAAGAAGGACCGACAAGAACCCTATGATCCCCGCCCTCATCATCGTTTTTCGCGAAGGCTTCGAAGCCTTCCTCTCCGTCGCCATCATCCTCGCCTATCTCCGCAAGACCGGCCGCAACTCACTGCGTCCCGCCGTCTATGCCGGCATCGTCGCATCGATCGTGGCCAGCTTCGCCCTCGGCTGGTGGCTGATGAGCGTCAGCGAGCACCAGTCGCTGATCGAAGGAATCCTCGGCGTAGTCGCCGCGGTGCTGGTGGCCTCATTCGTCGTCCACGTCTGGCGCACCGCGCCAAAGATGAAGGGCGAAATGGAGCGGCGGCTGGATGTCTACTCGTCGGCCGCCTCACGCTTTCTGGCCGTAGCCGGAGTCTTTGGATTCACTGTGCTGATGGTGACCCGCGAAGGGATGGAAACGGCGCTGATGCTCATCCAGGTCCGCAACAGCCGCTTCATCCTCGGCTCACTCCTCGGCATCGGCGCCGCGGCCGCGATGTCATGGGCCTGGGCACACTACGGCCACCGGATCGACATCAAACGTTTCTTCCAGGTAACCGGCCTGTTTTTGCTCCTCTTTACTCTGCAGATCCTCTTCTACTCGATCCACGAATTCTCGGAAGCCGAAGTCCTCGGCCGCTGGAGCGAGGCCATTCACAACGCCACGGAACCCTACTCGCCTGTCGGTATCTACGGTAAGTGGCTTTCGGTACTGATGGTCGGCCTCTGCGCGGCCTGGCTGGTTGGGGCTTCGATGAAGGATAGGTTCGCGAGGTCGAAAGCAGCGTAGGTACCAAGCGCATGGCATTGGCAGGAAAGAGCTCAAGTTCAAAAAGCCACTCAACATCCGTAGACAAGTGTCCTCACGGAGCAAGAGTCGCGCAAATCGCTCAGTCCAAACTGAGGAATCATCGCAGGGCCGATTTGCGATCTGCGTGCGAAACGACAGTTACTTGAGCGCTCACGAGAAGTGACCGGGTAGCGCTCAGTTGAAGTGACCACCGTCGGGAACGTCGCTTTTGTAGCGGAGAGCGGGAGGACGGGCAGCATCATCCACGCCCGCAGGCGTGTGGGCGGGCGGGGGGATCGAGTG
>JBBRNB010000042.1:0-53121 GCA_038230535.1 Thermoanaerobaculia bacterium | reverse complement strand
CGCTGTTCTTTCCGAAGCTTTTGACGTACGCTCTTCTTCACTCGAAAGGCCTCCTTGCGTTGTTCTGTTTGCTTGTAACCTACTGAAACAACGGGCCTTTCGAGTCACTTCCCTCTCTCCTCGCTTGTTTGAGGGCTAAGTACAGCTTCCCGGAAGAAAGTGTCCATGAGTCGTACCGTTGGTGAAACGGCACCCCACCGGATTTGGACACTCTAGGCACGCGAAGCGCGCTGAGGCACTCGCCGACTGCGTCGGCTGAGATCCGTAGCCTCCGGCTTCAGCCCCGGCTTCAGCCGGGGGATTTCGAGGCCCCCAATTGTTGAGAGCCCGCTTTAGCGGGCCTGGAGTTTGGACGTTTCGCCCGCTTTAGCGGGCGACAGGAGGAGGCTCGTGGTATGCACTTCCCTGATTTACGAAACACGATCTGTCGCCCGCTGAAGCGGGCTCTCAAGGGAAGAAATCTCCCAAACCCCCGGCTGAAGCCGGGGGCTACGGATCTCACGCCGACTGCGTCAGCGACCCAAACCAACGGCCCGGTTCAGTCAGATCCCCGGAAGCGACGTCTACGCGTCAAGCCGTGTGTGAGACCGCGCTTACCGGACACTCTGTTCCGGGGTGCTGTACCTAAGAACAAGCAGGGATAGCAGCTACGTCCCACGCGGCAGAGTGGCAACGAACACGCTCCCGCCGGCATCCGAATGTTCCAGATGCAGTTCGCCGCCGTGTGCTTCGGCGATCCAGCGGGCGATGGGGAGGCCGAGGCCGGCGCCGCCCGCGTTTTGAGGTGCGGTGCGGTCACCGCGGAAGAGGCGCTCGAAGATCCGCTCCTGGTCGGCGGGCGCAATGCCGCTGCCGGTGTCGGTGACCCGGATTTGGCAGTGCCCATCCTCGGCCATGACGCCGACATGGACACGTCCCCCGCCCGGCGTGAACTTCAGCGCGTTCTCGACGAGATTGAGGACCAGACGGTGAATCAGCTCCTCGTCGGCGACGATGACGATGTCCTCCGAGGGCGAGCAGCTGAGCTCCACGCCACGGGCCTGGGAGACGCTGCGCATCCCGCGAATGCAGTCAGCGACCACCTCGCCGAGGTAAAAGCGCGACATCGACATCGGATAGCGGCCGGCATCGCTGCGCGCGAGAAGAAAGAGGTTCTGCACGAGGCGGGTCAGCTTGCGTGCGGCCCTCTGCATTACTTCGATACTCTCGCGGTAGTCCTCGGCGGTACGGTCACGGCGCGCCAGGGCTACATCGGCTTCGCCCTGAATGATGGCGATGGGGGTTCGCAGCTCATGAGATGCGTCGGCCATGAAGCGGCGCTGCGATTCGAAGGCGAGCTGCAGGCGTTCGAGGAGACCGTTCAGTGTAGCGGCCAGAAAGCCAAGCTCGTCGCGCTCGTTGCCGATCTCGATCCGCTCGTCGAGAGTCTCGGCGCCGATCTGCCGCGCTTTCAGACTCATCATCGTGACTGGTGCGAGACTCTTCCTGGCCAGGAGGTATCCGCCTGCCGCCGCTACCAGGAGCGCGAGCGGTATGCCGAAAAGAACGGCGTGCGCCGCGCCTTCGAGGCGGTCAGACTGCTCGCTGAGATTGCGCGCCACCACGACGGTGTAGTGCGACCCGACGACGTTGATGGGTGTGGCGATGATGCGCATGCCGTCGTCATCCTCGCCGCCGGCGATCGTCTGAAGGCCCGTGCCGCCGGCGCGGACGAACGACTCGATCCGCTGCCGTTCCGGCGTGCCGAGCTTCTTCGAGCCGATGACGACGTCGCCCTTCGGCGAGAGCACGAGGATCTCGCGGTCGCTGTAGCGGAAGTCGAGCAGAACATCGCGCCCGTGCGAGCGGTCGGCCGGGTCGAAGGCTGCGGCGAATTCGTGTGCCGTATCAGCGAGCGATGCGTCGGTCTCGGCGCGGATCGCTCGCGCAAGCAGCACGTAGCTCACGGCGCTGAAGATCATCAGCACGAGCGCCAGGATGGCGGTGTACCAGAGCGTCAGACGCGCGCGAACGGAGTGGAACATCCGCTCTAGTGTTGTGCCGCGGACGGTGCTTCGTCTACTTGCAGCATGTATCCCGCCCCACGCACCGTGTGGATGTAGCGATTCCCGGTCACCTTCTCGATGTGCCGCCGCAAGCGGTTGATGTAGACCTCGATGACGTTCGAGAAGGGGTCGAACTCCTCGTTCCAGACGTGCTCGGCGATCTCCTCGCGTGTGATGACGCGTCCGGCTTCGTGTGCCAGGTATTCGAGCACGGCGTATTCTTTCGTCGTCAGCGTCAACTGGTGACCTTCGATGCTGACGCGACGGGAGCGCGTGTCGATCTCCAGACCGCCGGCGGTGATCATCGGTGTGTCGCGTGCGGCTGGACGGCGGAGAAGCGCACGAAGGCGGGCCAGCAACTCGCCGAATTCGAACGGCTTGGCCAGATAGTCGTCCGCGCCCGCGTCGAGCCCGGCGATCTTTGCGTCGACACTGGCGCGCGCCGTGAGAAAGAGAATCGGGACCGTCGAACCGCCGGCGCGCAGTGTGCGGCAGACCTCGAGCCCATCAGGAACCGGAATCAGAACATCGAGGATGGCCGCGTCGTAGGCATTGATGCGCGCCATGTACAGAGCCTTCTCGCCATCGCCGGCGACGTCGACCGCATACGATTGCTCGACGAGTCCCTTGCGGATGAAGCGAGCAACATCGACATCATCTTCGACCACCAGAACGCGCATCGCCACGCCAGCCTATCGCCGCGAGATGAACTGCCGATGAACGATCGGAGTCGATGATTCATCGGAACTTCATCTCGGCACTCGTAAAGTCACGCATCATGCGAACGCTCATTGCAACACTTCTCCTGCTCGGAGGCGGAACCGCCTACGCATCGCAGCCTCTCGAGACCGAGAGTGCGCGGTTGCTTCCTCAGGGCATCTTCAAGGTCGAGTTGACCGGCGAATTCCAGACATCGCACGCCGGTACGGAGCGTGCGCTGCCGCTCGTCCTCGAGTATGGGCTGACACCGCGTACGGAGATCACTGTGGAACCTGTCTTCGCGACATCGATTCGCCCGAAGGCAGGCGCGTCCGCCAGCGGGGTCGGAGACCTGGAAGTGACCGTGACGCATCTACTCCTTCCCGAAGAAGGTGGCGCGCCGGCGTTCGCTCTGGCCGGTGAGGTCAAACTGCCGACGGCGAACAACCGTCAGATTGGCACTGGCAAGACCGATCTCACCGTCTGGGCGATCGGGAGCAAGCGTTTCGGGCGGCTGGACGTTCACGGAAACCTCGGCTACACGGCCATCGGCAAGCCGGCCGGGACCCATTTGAAAAACATCATCGACTATGCCATTGCCGAGGAGTTTCACTTGTCGTCGCAGTTCGACATCGCCGGCGAACTGACTGGCAACACCTCATCTACAGGTGACACGGTTGAAGGCGCTCCCGCACCTGGCGGTACCCCGATTCCGGCCGAGGCTGCGAGCGGCGAACACTCGGCGATGATTGGCGTCCGCTATCACGTCAACGCGAAACTGTTCGTCTCGGCCGGGGTCAGCTATGACAACAATCACGCGCTCCTCGTTCGGCCCGGCGTCACATGGCGATTCGGCGGGAATTGAGCCAGTGCGATAGATTCAGCGCCATGAACTGGCGGATTGGCCCGACCCTCGCGGTCATCGGCAGTCTGATCGTTGCATGGCCCAGCCGTGCCGGCGACGCCGCGCAGCCGCCGAGTGAGCACTTTCCCGCCTTCCGGCTCGGCGCATTCGCCGACGTCGTACTCAGTCATCCGGCCGAGGCGGGGAAGGTTGAATACGAGGCAGGCGAGATGGACCTCTACGCCTCGTTGAACGTCACGAGCGACTGGTCGGTGCTGGGCGAGGTTCTCGTCCAGCATGCCGGGAAGGCCGAGAACATCGACCTCATGCGCAAGGACCGGTTCGATACGAACCTCGAGCGCTTTTACGCCGCATACAACCCTTCCGACCGGCTGCGGCTGGAGATCGGTCAGATTCACACCGGCATCGTTCAATGGAACGAGCGCGAGCACCGCAGCCGGTTCCTGCAAACGCCGATCGACGTCCCTTCGATCGCGAATCGCGAAGTGCAGGGCGGTGCCTGGCCGCTGCATTTCGCGGGAGCCTGGGCCTCGGGCCGCGTCCCGGGCACGCTTGGTGCCGCGTACGGTCTCGGGCTCGGTGCAGCGCGCGGCGCCGAGCGCGATGACGTTCAGCCCATCATCCGTCACGGAGTCTCGCCGGCCGGACTTTTTCTCCTCAGCATGGCTCCCGACGCGTTGACCGGTTTCGAGGCCGGGGCCGCCGGGTATGCCGGTCGAATCCGTGCCCCTGGCCAGACCATGAAGGAGCTCGATGCCACGCTCTACTCCTCGTTCGTCCGCGGAGGCATCGAGCTGCGGGGCGAGTGGGCCCGCATGGCTCATACGCCGATCAACGGGCCGCAGGAGTACGTCACGCGCGGCTGGTACGTGCTTGGTTCGTGGCGGCTTCCGGGGCGATGGAAACCGTTTCGCCCCTACTTCCTTCTCGATCATCTCCACGTTGCTCCGGGGGAGCAGTACCTCAGCGACGTACACAATCAGAATGCGTGGTCAGCCGGCGTGCGATGGGATTTCAAGAGCTGGCTGGCTGTCAAAGGGGACTTCCGGACGCAAAAGCTCGCCGCTCCCAACCACGAAGGTCTCTTTCGCGCTGAGGTCTCGTTGTCGTTCTGATGGTCATGCACGTACGCAGGCTGACGATCATTGCGACGCTTCTCGTCGCCGCGCTGTTCGTGGCGGCGAGCGCGAAAGCGGCGGAGGCATCCCATCCTGGTGTGTCGTTTCTCGTCTCCGTCGCGAATCCGATCCGCGAAGTTTCGGTTGGCGATCTTCGCCGCATTTTTCTCGGTGAGATCAGCCGTTGGCGCAACGGACATCGCATCATTCTGTTCGTTCGTCCCGCGGAAACTCCGGAGGGCCGTGTGTTTCTCGAGCGGCTCGTGCAGATGTCCGACATCGACTATTCGCAATGGTGGCTCGGCGCCGTTTTCCGCGGCCGCGCCGCCAACGCCCCGACCGTGATCGCAAGCACCGTCGGAATGGCCAGGACGATTGCAAACACTCCCGACGCCATCGGTTTCGTAATTACGCCAGCCGGGACGCCCGAGTCCGGTGTGGCAACCCTGACTGTCGAAGGCAAGACGCCGTCGGATCCAACCTATCCTGTGCGCGTGCGATGAAGGTTGCGATTTCTCGCGGAAACGTTTATCCAGCATTCATCGAGGTAACCCCACATCAACGATAAGATCACTCTACGGAGAATGCTGAAACGAGCTGCCACACTTCTACTCCTACTCGGCGCCAGCAGCGTGCAAGCCCAGGCTCCGATGACGATTCAAGATGCCACGCAGGCTGCGTTGAAGCAGGCCAATGCCTACCAGCAGGCCCTCATCGACGAACAGAGCGCGGCTTTTGACGTGACGCAGGCACGCGCCGCGCTGCTTCCGCGGCTGCGGAGCTCGTCTACCGGCACGTACAACAAGCCGCTCAATCCCGGAACGCATGACCCGTCGTTCATCGCGCAGAACGCGGCGCGTGAATATCAGGAGCTCCTTGGCGTCGAAGGATCGCTCGACCTCGGCATGCGAGCAGCAATCAGCCGGAGCCATGCCTTGCTGGCTGCCGCTCACGCCGGGACGGAGATCGCGCGCCGCGCTCTCGTGCGTGGTGTGCGCGAGGCCTACTTCGCCCTCGCCCTGGCCACGGCAAGACGTCGCAGCGCGGAGGAGACACTGGCGGCTGCTGATGAATTCGGACGGGTCACGACGCTGCAACATGGCGGAGGCGAGCTCGCCGAGGTCGATGTCATCCGGGCACGGCTCCAAACAGCGCAACGCCGCGACGATCTCGAACAGGCTCGATTGCAGGAAGCTCAGGCTCTCGCCGCGATGCGTGTGCTCACCGGTGTGCGTGCGCCGGAGCCGCTGACTGTCTCCGAGATGACGCCGCAACCGACGACGGCCGGCATCGAACGTTTCACCGCCGGCATGACCAGCCGCAGGCCGGAGCTCACGCAGGCAGAGGCGCAGTTGAGCGCTGCGAAATCCGAAATTGGCGTCGCGCGCGGGGGCCGCCTTCCGACGTTGACCTACGCGGTCGATGAGGGTTTCGACTCGCCGTCGCTCCATCCCTCGGACATCCGCCAGCATCGCGGCTATCTCGCGACTGCCAACCTCAACATTCCGATTTTCGATTGGGGTATCGGCCGCGCCAAACAGCGGCAGGCCGAGCTGCGTGCTCAGGCGTCGGAGAATCAACTGACGATTGCGCGTCGTGACATCGAGCAACAGTTCGCCGCGGCGCGCGAAGAGGCGCTGACCGCAATCCGGCGCGCCGGCAATGCTCGCAGCGCCGTCGCGGACGCGCGCCGCAATGCCGATATCTCCATCGCCCGCTACCGTGCCGGCGAAGCGCCCATCCTCGAAGTAACCGACGCGCTGACGACGCTTGCCCAGCAGAGAACCAACCAGCAGCAGGCGCTGTTCGACTTCGAGATCGCCCGCGCTCATCTTCAGGAGGCTGCCGGAGAATGACCGATACCGACGTCGAACGAGGCATCAACGACCAGGAGCAGCCGCTGTGGCGGCGTCCTCGTGTTCTGATCGGAGCCGGGCTCGGACTCCTGATCCTCATTGTGGCCGGCTGGTGCTGGAACCGGCGCGGATCTGCTAATGCAGAGGCCGCGCAGCCGATCGTCAGCGTCCGCCTTGCCAAAGCGGAGATCGGCGCGATCGCGCAGCCGCTGGACATCGTCGGCACGATCACCGCGCGCCAGGAAGCGACGATCGGTCCGAAAGTCAGCGGGCAGATCGCGCAGATGGGACTGATCAAGAACCGCATTGTTCGTCGCGGGGAAGTTCTCGCCGTGTTGGAGTCGCGCGATCTCACCGCGCAGCGGGCCGAAGCAGCGGCGGCATTGCACGAGGCCGAGATCGGCGTCACCAACACCGACAAGGGAAGTATCCCGCTGACGAACGCGCAGGATGTGAAGGCCGTACACGACGCGCAGGGTACCGCCGACAACGCGCGGAAGACCTATGAGCGCCGCAAGACCCTCTTCGAACAAGGCGGCATCTCGAAGAAGGATGTCGAAGCGTCGCAGCTCGACCTCAACAAAGCTGAGGATGAACTCCGGCTCGCGGAGAGGTCGGCGTCGCTCCACCAGGGAACAACGAATCCTTCCGACCTGGCCACCGCGCACAGCAAAGCGCAGCAAGCCGCAAGTCATTTGGCCTCGCTCACGGCGCAGGCGGAGTACGCCACGATTCGCGCGCCCTTCGACGGTGTCATTAGCGACCAGTTCCTCTACCAGGGCGACTTCGCTAACGCTGGGGCGAAGTTGCTCACGATCGCGGACACATCCACCGTCATCGTCAAGGCGCCGCTCTCGATCGATGCTGCGACGGCCGTGCGCGCCGGCGATGCCGCCAGCGTGCAACCCGATACGCTTCCCGGCGTCACACTTCAGGGGACCGTCAGCCTCGTCGGCCGCGCCGCCGATCCGCAGAGCCGCGCTGTCGAGTTGTGGATCACTCTGCCGAACCCCGACGGCCGTCTTCGCGCGAACAGCGCGGCACGGGTTACCATCAACAGCGGCAACGTCCCCAACGCGATCGTCGTTCCGACCGCCGCCGTGACCCTTGACGCCACCAATGCCAATAGCGGCACGGTCATGGTCGTCGACGACAAGTCGGTCGCACACGAGGTAAAGGTCACGACCGGAGCGCACACCCGCGACCGGATGCAGATTACTTCCGGCCTTCACGGCGGCGAGACCGTCGTCATCGAAGGAAACTACGGCTTGCCGGACGGCACGAAGGTACAGAACGCGGACGCGGCGCCGAAGCCCGCGGCCAAGCCGGCGGAAAAGGACTGATGAACCTCGGCCGGATCGTTTCGAACCAGAAGCGCGCGGTGCTGCTCGTCATCGCTCTCCTTTCGGTGGGTGGTCTGATCGCGCTGGCCCGCGTTCCCCGTGCGCTCTTTCCGCAGACCGACTTCCCGCGCATCATCGTCGTGGCGCAGAACGGCGTGGCGCCGGCGCAGCAGACGCTCGTCTCCGTCACCAAGCCGATCGAAGAGGCGATGAGCGGCATCCCCGGAATCTCGCGCATCAAATCGGTCACGGCGCGCGGCTCCACGGAGATCGACCTCTTCTTCGATTGGAAGACCGACATCGTGCAGACGCTTCAGCTCGTGCAGGCGAAAATGTCGCAGCTAGCCGTGACGCTGCCGCCTGGCGCATCCCTCGAGCGCGCCGACCGGCTCACGTTCGCCGTTTTCCCGATCATCGGCTACAGCATCACTTCCCCGAAACGCGATCCTGGGACATTACGCAACCTGGCCGAGGTCACGTTACGGCCGCCGCTGGCTCGGATTGGAGGGGTGGCCAGCGTGCAGGTTGCGGGCGGGCAACTGCGCGAATATCACGTACTCGTCGACCGGGCACGGCTCGAAGCGCGCGGCGTCTCGCTGCAGCAGGTGTCGGAGGCTGTGAAGAACGCCAACGTCATCGACTCGCCAGGCCTCATCAACGAGAACCACCAGCTCGAGCTGGCTCTCGTCAGCGGACAGGCGGCCACGATCGATGACCTCGCCGCGATCGTCGTCACCAGCGTCAACAACGTACCGGTGCGAATCGGAGACGTCGCCACCGTCTCTCCCGGACTGGAACCGCGCTTCACGATCGTGACCGCGGAAGGGCGGCCCGCAGTGCTCCTCAACGTGATGCGTCAGCCGTCCGCGAACATCATCTCCGTCGCCGACGACGTGAAAACGGAAGTGACGCGACTGCAGAAGCAGCTCCCTCGCGACATCGAGATCCGCCCGTACTATGACCAGTCGTTGCTTGTCAGCAGCTCGGTAAGCTCGGTGCGCGACGCCATCCTCATCGGACTCCTGCTGTCTGTAGCCATCCTCTACGGCTTTCTCCGCAACTGGGGGACGACACTCGTCGCCACGCTCGTCATCCCCATCACCGTTCTGGTCACGTTCGTGGCGATGTGGATCGTCGGACTGAGCTTCGATCTGATGACGCTCGGTGGCGTGGCCGCGGCCATCGGCCTCGTCATCGACGACGCCATCGTCGTCGTCGAGAACATCTACACGCACATGCTTCGCGGAGAGTCGCGAGCCCTGGCTGTGCACAACGCCATCAGTGAGATCTCCGGTCCCATCATCGGATCGACCATCACGCCGGTGGTTGTTTTTCTGCCGCTGGCGCTGCTCACCGGTGTCACAGGCGTCTTCTTCCGGTCGCTGGCACTGACGATGAGCGTGGCGTTGCTGACGTCACTCTTTCTCGCGCTGACGTTCACACCGGTTCTGGCGGAGCATTTCATTCGAGTACCGGTTAAACGCCGCGATGAGCAGACAGGGGAGGACGAGGAGAATGATGGTCCTCTTCTGACACGGCTCATCAACGGCTACGAGTGGCTGCTCGCTCACGCGCTGGCGCGACGGGGTACGGTCCTCATCGTCATCGGTGTGCTCGCAGTGCTCACCTTCTTCATTTACAAAGGACTCGGCTCGGAGTTTCTGCCTGAGTTCGAGGAGCATGGCTTCATCCTCGACTACAAGGCTCCGCCCGGCGCCTCGCTCGACGAGACCGACCGGATACTGCGTCACGTCGAGACGATGTTGAAAGAGACCCCGGAGATCGATGCCTATTCACGCCGCACCGGAATGCAACTCGGTCTGGCCGGTGTGACCGAGCCGAATACCGGCGATTTTGCCATCAAGCTGAAGGACTCGGCGTCCACCGATGCCGTGACCAGTGAGCTACGGCACAAGATCGAGTCGAGCGAGCCGGCTCTGCACGTCGAGTTCCCAGGCATTCTCTCCGATCTCATCGGCGATCTTGTCAGCGCTCCGCAGCCGATTGAGATCCGCATCTTCAGCGAAGACGCAGCGGCGCTTCATCGTGCCGCGGAGGAGATCGCGGCATCGATCGGGAAAGTGAGCGGCGTCGTCGACGTCTTCAACGGGATCGTCGTCAGTGGCCCGGCTGTGATTTTTCAGATCGATCCGCAACGCGCCGCCCTCTACGGTGTCACGGCCGCGGATGTGAACGGCGCGATGACCACGGCCCTCGGCGGCGAGGTCGTGTCGAACGTGATCGAGCACGGCCGCGCCACAGGGGTCCGCGTTCTCCTCGGCGGTCCACGTCCGCAGCTCGACGAGTTGCGCGCCCTTCCCATTCGCTCGCCGGCGTCGAACAACTATGTACGCATCGATCAGATCGCCACGATCAACTACGATCCCGGCCAGACTGAGATTCACCGCGAAGGGCTCCGTCAGTCGGTCTCAGTCACGGCGCGCCTGGAAGGGCGCGACCTCGGCTCGGCGATCAATGAAATCCAGGCCCGCCTGGGACGCGATCTGCATCTGCCTGCCGGAACGACGATCGAGTACGGCGGTCTCTATCAGGAGCAACAGGCGTCGTTCCGCGAACTGCTCGTCGCGCTCGGCCTGGCCATCGCGCTGGTGTTCCTCGTGCTTGTCGTCGAGTTCCGCTCCTTCGCGCATCCCGCCGCGATCGTCGCCGGAGCGGTCCTCGCGCTCTCCGGCAGCCTGGCCGCGCTGCTCGTCACGCACACGACGCTCAACGTCGTCTCGATGATGGGTCTCATCATGATCGTCGGCATCGTCTCGAAAAACGGAATCCTGATGCTCGACACGGTCGAAGATCACCTGCGCTCGGGCGAGGACCTGAGCACGGCCCTGCGACGCTCCGGCAGGCGACGCTTCCGCCCTGTGTTGATGACGTCTCTCGCCGCGATGCTCGGAATGCTGCCGCTGGCTCTTTCTCTGGGCTCGGGCTCCGAGCTTCTGCAGCCGCTTGCGATCTGCGTCATCGGCGGTCTGCTCTTCGCGTTGATGCTGTCGCTGGTAGTCACCCCAACGATCTACGCGATGATTCGGCGAGATTTGTAGCAACGGCGCTACGCTGCCTGCGACGGTGCATCCTCGGCATGCCCAAACAGATATCCCTGTCCGAACGTGATACCCATCTCGCGGGCTGCGTCGGCGGTCGATCGGTCCTCTACGCCTTCAATGATGATCGCGCAGGAGAACTCTGCCGCGAGCCCGACGATGTTGCGGACGATCTTCGTCCGCGTAGGGTCGGTTTCGAAAAGCGTTCCAAACAGTTGGCTGATCTTCAAGTACTCCGGCCCGATCCGCTCGATCAGAGGCAGATGCGAGTAGGCGACGCCGACGTCGTCGAACGCGAATCGAACGCCGAGGCTCCGAAGCCGTTCGATCGCGTCGAACAAGGCGGGATGTTGCCGGATCTCCTGCTGCTCCGTGATCTCGAGGACGACTCGCGAAAGGCTGATGCCGGACTTACGCGCTGACGACTCCAGCGCTAGTACGACACCCATGTTGTCGAGCGCGGCGGGATGAACATTCATGAACAGAGTCAGCGATTCGGGAAAGGTCACGGCTTCACGCATCGTCCCCTCGAAGCATGCCGCTTCGAGGCGCGCCACATCGTGCCTGCGCGCGGCATAGTTGAATAAAAGGTCGGGCCGCGCGAATGGACCATCGATGCGGTACCGCGCCAGCGACTCCACGCCGTGCGCGGAGCCGTCCGCGAGCGTGACGATCGGCTGGAAGCGAGGGCGCAGGTCGCTGCTTTTGATGATCTCGTCCATCGTCGGGACGAGCGTCATCGATGGCGGCGTGTCATCTGGCGGAATGCCCAAGAGCGGTTCGAGCACCTCGATGGCGAATGGTTTCGACAGGACAGCGTCGGCGCCGCGGCGCTGGGCCTCGGCCTCGAGCTCATCGGTGACGTGTCCCGTCATTAGGATCACGCGCGCCGCCGGTGCCACACGCTGGATCTCGGTGATGAAGTCCAGACCCTCGAAGCGAAACGGTCCGCTGAGTTTGACGTCCGTCACGATATCGGTGACCGGCTCGCTGTCGAGGATGATCTGCGCCGATTCCAGATCACGGCAGACGAGGATGCGACGCCCGGAACATTCGAGCGCGACGGCCAAGCCGAGCCCGATGTCTGGATCGTCATCGACGATGAGGATGGTCTGAGGCATGCGACTACGCCTGCAAAGGGCGAGCGGCGGCGTTGGCCGCCGCTCTCTGGACTACTTTGCGTTCTTGTTTGTCGCCGCCGGCTTCGCCGCGGTCTGGGCGATTTCGGCGCGGCGAGCCCGGTCCTTCGCTCGCTGAGCAGTGCGCCGGCGCTGTTCGATAGCGGTGCGCGCCTTGTCTCCATTGATCTTTGACATGAAAGCCTCCACGCGCACCTTACCAGTTATTTCGCCGCTTGCAGAGTGGCCAGATCGGCCAGCACGTCGTCGCTGTGCGCCGGCGGCTTCACTTTCAGGTAGACCTTACGGATGACGCCGGTTGGATCGATCAGGAACGTGTTCCGCGCCGCGAACGTCGTGCCGTTGTAATCCATCACCGAGCCGTACGACGTGGCCACGGAGTGCGTGGTGTCGGCCAGGAGCTTGAAGCTGAGCCCCTCTTTCGTGCAGAAGTCCTTGTGCGAGTTGGCCGGATCGACGCTGACGCCGACGATGACCGCGTTCTTCGCTTCGTACTTGGCGATGTCGCGCTGGAAATTGTGAGCCTCGAGCGTGCAGCCGCTCGTGAAATCCTTCGGATAGAAGTAGAGCACGACCCACTTGCCCTTGAACTGGTCGAGCGAGATGGCAGGCGCGTCCTGGCTGGGAAGGGTGAACTTCGGGGCTGCGGTGCCCTCGGCTGGAGGGGCGGGGGCGTCGGCTGCGAACGAAGCGATGGCAATCAACAGTGTGGCGATGACAGTTGCAACAGTTTTCATTTTTGATGGCTCCTCATGCTGGCTATCTATCACATCAGATACAGTACCGGCATGAACACTTCGGACACAGTTGGTGCCGTCAAAGCCCCCGACTATGGCGTCGATGCTCCTGGCGTTATCCGCAATCTCTTGATCGTGGCTGTCGTCGGATTCCTGCTGTGGCTGACGATGGTGCTCGGCTGGTGGACGGGAGATCTTGCGGGGTTTGGTGTTCGTCTTCCGTTGGGTCACATCGCCATCTGGCCGGCCGGAACCTGTCTGCTGATGGCGCTTTGGATGACATGGGACAGCAAGATCGGCAAGATCCGCAATCGCGAGCAACTGCTTGACTCGGTGCGCTGGACTGGCGCGGAGCGCGTGCTCGACGCCGGCTGCGGACGGGGTTTAATGCTCATCGGTGCGGCCAGGCGGCTCACCACAGGGACCGCTTCGGGGATCGACCTCTGGCAGGCCGAGGATCTTTCCGGCAACCGCCCCGAGGCTACGATGGAGAATGCGGAACGCGAAGGTGTGGCCGCTCGCGTCGATGTGCAGACCGCGGACATGCGCAAGATTCCGTTTCCCGACGCCACGTTCGACGTCATCGTCTCGTGCTCCGCCATCCACAACATTTACGATGCGCCGGGACGGCGTCAGGCCATCGCCGAGATCGCGCGCGTTCTCAAGCCAGGGGGCGAGGCCGTCATCGACGACATCCGTCACGGACGCGAGTACGCGGCGAGTTTTGCCGCGAATGGCTGTACCACGAGCTCGATCGGATCGAGCGTCATCGCAGTCCTCCTGGCCGTTCTGACCATGGGCTCACTCAGGCCGGCCACGCTCCTGGTGCGAAAGCCGGTCTGATTCGATCTTCGATTCGATGCGCCGGTCGGGTACGAGCCAGGTGAGTGCCACGGTCAGATAGATCGCGTAGGCGATCCAGCGGTTGACGAACGAGAGCGGAATAGCCGCGGCGTAGAGTCCGGCGGAGAGCTTCCCTTTCACGTCCTGTCCTATCGCCGCGGCCAGCTTCGAGTGCGGGCCCTGATGCGCGATGATCGTCTTGACCAGAATGGTGTACGCGATCGCGGCGAGCAACAGCACGCAGCCGTAGATCGACGTTGGGAGAGCGGCGAAGTTGTTCTCGCCCATCCAGCCCGTGACGAACGGCACCAACGAAAGCCAGAAGAGCAGATGCATATTCGCCCAGAGGATTCCTCCGCTTACGTGGTCGACGGCGTGGAACATGTGGTGGTGGTTGTTCCAGTAGATGGCGAGGAAGACGAAGCTCAGCGCATAGGTGAGCAGCAGCGGGATGAGTGGGCGCAGCGCGCTCCAATCCGAGCCATGAGGTACGTGCAGTTCGAGAACCATGATCGTGATGAGGATGGCGATCACGCCATCGGTGAATGTCTCGAGGCGGGCTTTAGTCATCGCTACTTCAACCCTCCGAACAGCGCGACATACACGTCGATCCCGTCCCACAGATTCTGCAGGCGGATGTTCTCATTCGCGGCGTGCTGGTTGTCGTCGTGATTGGCGATCGGAAGGATGAGAACCGGCGTGTTGCCGGGCTGCTGAAAGAGATACATCGGAATGCTGCCGCCGAGGGTTGGAACGCGCACAGGCTCATGGCCGGCGGCGGTCATGATCGTAGCGATCTGCCGGGATAGCGGGTCGTCGAGCGGCGTTCGCGCCGGAGGATAACCGGCGCCCCACGCGAGCTTCGCAATCTTCTGGTGCGTCAGCCGCATCGCCGCATCGGGAGTGGTCCGAACGATCGTATAGCCCTCTGCCTCGATGTGCCGCTCGACGCGCTTCTTCACCGACTCCGGAGTCTCGAAGGGCACGAGACGGAAGTCGAGCGATGCCTGCGCCTCGGTCTGAATCGTGTTCGATGCCTGCGCGCCTATGTGACCCGATTGAATGCCGCGCACGTTGAGGGCGGGCAGCATGAGCAACTCGTTGAGCGGATGGTCATCCCCTTCCGTCGCAGCGATTCCGAACTCGTGCTTCAGATCGGCCTCCACCGGCGGCATTCGCGCGATGGCCTCCTGTTCCGTGGCCGAGGAAGGCTTCACATCATCGTAGAAATGGGGGATGAGAATGTGGCCGCTCTCGGCGCGCATCGAGTCGATCAGATGGGTGAGGCGGACGATCGGGTTCGGCACCCAGTTGCCGTAGTGGCCATCGTGCAGACCCTTGACCGGACCGTAGACAGTCAGCTCGAGATCGACGACGCCACGCGCGCCGAAGACGAGTTGCATGCGGCGGCTCTGATGTACAGGCCCATCGCAGAGGATCCAGGCATCGGGCCGGAGCACATCGGGGTACTTTGCCAGATACTGGCCGAGGTGCGGCGAGCCGGCTTCCTCTTCACCTTCGAAGACGAAGCGTAGATTCACTGCCGGCGCGTGGCCGGCGGTACGTAGCGCATCCAACGCTACGGCCATGCCGATGATGGGTGCCTTGTCGTCGCCGGAGGAGCGCGCGTAGAGGCGCCATTCGGGATTCATTGAGGCGGCGTTGCGCCAGTCGACGTCGTTACCGGCGGCGTCACGAATGACCGGAACCCACGGGCCGGTGGTCCATTGAGATGGGTCGACCGGTTGTCCGTCGTAATGCGCGTAGAAGGCGATGGTTCGCGTCGCGCCCGGTGCACGAAGATCGGCGACCACGATCGGAGGGGCGCCGTCGAGCGTCAACAACCGCGTCGATACCCCCCGTTTCTCGAACATGGCCTGAATCGCCGCGGCGTTTCGAGCGATGTTCGGCACATCGGACGCGAGGTTGGGGATCGAAAGAAAATCGACGAGCTCGGCCACGACCGCACGCTTGGCCGGTGCATCGGCAAGCGCCGTCGAAGCTGCGAAAAGAAGAAGGATGGTGAGGCGTTTCATCACGCCTCAACCATACCAATTGTTACCTCGTTAGTGCGCCTTGTGATTTCGCAGGATCTGTACGCCCTCACCGATCGCGCCGCCGATCAAAGCGCCCTTGAGCGGTTGTCGATGATCGATGGCTGCGCCTGCTACGGCGCCGATGATCGCGCCGCGTGCCTGGCTGTAGTGGTGGCGGTGATGATGTCGATAGTAGTAGTGATGCGGCTGGGCGAATGCGGCTCCGGCAGGCACGAGGAGCGCTAAGCTCAACAGTGTCGCTCGGATCTTTTTGGTGTTCATGTTGTGTCCTCCGGCCCTGTACTGGTGCGAGATCGGTACCGCTAAACCTCAACGGTATGAACTATTTTTCGCGTGTTCTTGGGAGTGCAGCGGCGCTACGGTCCGCTCTGTTTCTTGATTCCGCTCGAGACGATGAACACGCGGCCGGAGTGGTATCCGTGAACATCGCTCCAGGCGGCCGTGATGAGGAGATCGGCGATACCGTCGCCGTCAACATCGCCGATGCCGACTGAGTCGAAGCCGAGGGTGTCGCCCGGCACACGGTCGGTAATCGTCTTCAAAAGGTGTCCGTCTCGTCCCGAGTAGATGTAGATGCGGCCGCCGCTCTGGGCGGCAGCGGCGTACTGCCAGGCCCCGACGGCCAGATCGGCGTGGCCGTCGCCGTCGAGATCTCCCGCGGCGGAGGCGCTGGTGCCGAAGCCTTCGCCTGCGGTCTCTCCCGTGAGGGTGAGAAGCCGTACGCCACTCTTGCCTGAGTGCACGTAGATGCGGCCGGTCGCTCGCCCCTTGGCTGTGTTGCCCCAGTCGGAAGCGTAGATATCGGGCACGCTGTCGCCGTCGACGTCACCGAGGACGGATACGAACATCATTCCGAGTCCTGCTCCGGTGTCGTCGCTCTCGATCGTGAACTTTGGTTTCTGCTTCAGAGCATCGTAGACGTACGTGCGCCCGGTGTGCTTCGGTCCTGCACCGGGAGCGCCGGCGACGAGGAACATACGCGTCTTGTCGGCCCAACCGGCGACCGTGCTGCCAAGGCCTTCCCCCGCGGAACCGGTCAGCGTGAGAAGCAGATGACCGTCTTTGCCGGAGTAGACGTAAGCGCGGCCTGCGCCCTCTCCTCCTGCGTTATTGCCCGGCGCTCCGACGATGACGTCGGCGTAGCCGTCATGGTCGACGTCGCCCGCCCCGGAAACGTGCTGCCCGAACTTGTCGCCTGCGTTTTCACCTTTGAGAGTCAGCAGGATGTGGCCGTCCTTCCCCGAGTAGACGTAGACGACGTTGTTGAAAGGACCGGAAGCGATGACGTCGGGGATTCCGTCTTTGTTGGTGTCGCCGGCCGCCTCGACGCCGGTGCCGAGTTGGTCGCCGGCCTTGCCGTCGGCGGTCCAGAGCAGCTTGCCACTCCGGCTCGAGTAGACGTAGATGCGGCCGGCGTTCACTGCGCCGTTGATCGTCTTTGTTGGTGCCGAAGTGACGAAGTCCGAGATCTTGTCGTGATCGACGTCGCCGATGCTTCGCGCGATCCATCCGAACTGGTCGCCCGGCGCTTCGCCATCCCACTCATGGATGATTTTCACCGGCTCGACGAACGGTGCGGCAAATTCCGCGGCGGTAGGCAGCAGCGCCCGAAAGCGAGGGTCACTCTGCAGCGAGGCCAGATCGGGATCCACCTCGATCTGGGACAGGTCCATCCGTTTGGTGGCCTTGGCCTTGGCCAGCCACTGGAATGCCGCATCCTTCTCGCCTAGGCGTGCGTTCGCCGCTCCCATGTTGTAGAGCGCCGCCGGGAAGTTGGGCTCGATGACGAGCGACTTCTCGAGAACCACGAGCGCTTTGTCGTATTGCTTTGTGCCGATGTATGCCGAACCGAGGAGACGAAGCGCCCTGACATTGTCCGGCTCGCGAGCCACGAGCGGTTCGAGAATCGTCACGGCCCCGGGCGCGTCGTTCGCCTGCAACTTTGCGAATGCCGCTTGAAGGCCCGGCGCCGCGGCGGGTTGTTGCGCGGAGACGCTGGCGAATAGCAGGAGTGAGAGGACGATCGTCAATCGATGCATGGGAGTGTTCTACAGCACGCCGATGGTGCGGTTGCACTGTTTCAGCGACGTTCCGGTCACAGATTTGTGCGCGCTCATGTCGCGATGTCAACTCTGCTGCGTTACCATGCTCAACAACATAACTTTCAGGAGGGCCTCATGGCCAAAGGCAACAACGCACGTAAGAAAGAGACGAAGAAGCCGAAGAAGGACAAGAGCGCGAAGTAGCGTCGAACGTTGACGGCATCATGTTCCGTCTGGAGACCGGCCGCCTCGTCATCCGCCCCTGGCAGCCGGACGATCGTCCTGCCTTCACCGCGATCATGTCTCATCCCGAAGTGACGCGGTACGTGCATGGCGGGGAGCCGTACAGCGAGGAGGAAGTCGACGAGTGGTTTACGCGTCAGGCTCGCCAGCTCGCGGAGCATGACGTCTGCATGGGCGCGCTCATCGAAAAGTCCACGGGACATCTGGCCGGTATTGCCGGGACGCAACCGCTCGGTACGACCGGCAATCTCGAGATCGGATGGATTCTGTCTCGCGACGCCTGGGGCCTTGGGTACGCCACCGAGGCCGGCGCCGTGGCGATGAAGCATGTTCTCGAAACGCTGGCCCGCCCGCGCGTAGTGGCCATCATCGATGTCGACAACGAACCCTCGAAGCGCGTTGCCGCCCGCCTCGGCATGCGCTACGAGGCGCGCTACACCGGTGCGGAGCTGGGCCACCGCAAGCCGGAGATCGTCGTCGACTTGTTCACACGGGAACGGGGATGAGCTGTCACCAGCTACGAGGATTGCTTTGACCACGAACGCATCATGATGCTAAGATGCGACGATGCGAACCACGCTCGAGATCGATGATGACGTGCTGCAGGCGGCGCGAAGTGTCGCCGCCGCGGAAGGCAAGAACATCGGTAAAGCTCTCTCCGATCTCGCCCGGCGTGGCCTTGCACCTCGAAAACAGTCAAGGAGCCGGTCAGGGTTTCCGGTCTTTGATGTTGATCCTCATGCTCCTCCCATTACGCTCGAGATGGTAAAAGAAGCCCTCGCCGAGGATTGAGGCGTGGTCTCGCTACTCGACGTCAATCTACTGATCGCGCTGGCCTGGCCGAATCATGTGCATCATCGATCTGCGCTCAGGTGGTTCGATCGAAATCGTGAATTCGGATGGGCGACGTGCCCATTGACTCAGAGTGGATTTGTCAGGGTTTCTTCGAACCCGCACATTCTCCGGACGGAACGCTCTCCTCGCGAAGCCATCGACCTTCTCAGGAGAATCGTCGCTCTTCCTGGCCATCTGTTCTGGCAAGACGACATTTCGATTGCCACCAGCGAATTTGTCGACGAGACCAAACTGGTCGGTCACGGTCAAATCACCGACGCGCACCTGCTCGCCGTTGCACTGAGCAACGGCGGACGTCTGGCGACGCTCGACCGCGCCATCAAGCATCTGGTGCCAGCATCGCATCAGGCCCAAGACGTCGTCGTCCTTGTGCTTGCTCAAGCTTGAGGCTCCGTCACGCGAGGCGATATCGTAGTGAAATGACTGACTTCACCGGACGAGTAGCCATCATCACCGGCGCTGCGCGCGGGCTCGGCCATGCCGCGGTAGAAAGGCTCCATGAGCGCGGAGCGTCTGTGGCCGTCAACGTTCGGGATCGGCCGCGAGCGGAATCCCTCGCCCGTTCGATTGGTGAGCGTGCGCTCGCCGTGCCTGGAGACATCGCGGCCCCCGGCGTTCCCGAAGAGATCGTCCGTCTCACGGTCGAACGTTTTGGCCGTGTGGACATCCTCATCAACAATGCGGCCCTGGCGCGCTCAACGCGTTTTTCCGAGTTGACAGCCGAGGAGTGGCGGCAAGCGCTGGAGATCAATCTCACGGCGCCGTTTCTTCTGACGAAGGCGGTGCTCCCCGCTATGAAAGCGCAACACTATGGACGTATCATCAACGTCTCTTCATCAGCGGGACGAACGGTCAGCACGCTGGGCGGCGCTCACTACACCGCATCCAAGGCCGGGCTGCTCGGACTGACGCGCGCGGCCGCGAAAGAGCTGGGGAAGTTCGGTATCACGGTGAATGCTGTCTGTCCCGGGATGATCGATACGGAGCTGACCCGCGAGAATGCGTCGCAGGAGTTGCTGGATCGTCTCGCTGAAGGCTACCCGGTGCCGCGCCTCGGGACAGCGCTGGAAGTGGCCGATCTGATCTGCTTCGCCGCTTCCGAGGAGGCCGGCTACATCACCGGAGCGTCGTTCGACATCAACGGCGGCGACCTGATGATCTGACCGTTGTCTGACAATCGATATGAAAGAAAGTACTCGCGTTCTCGTTGCACTACTCATCGCGATCGCCGGCGGAATCGCGATCGCCGCCTCGGGGAGTGCCGTACTCATTCGCGCCGCCGACCTCGTTGCGCCGGTCGGTGCGCTTTGGGTCAACGCCATCAGGATGACAGTGATCCCGCTGGTGGTCTCTCTTCTGATCACGGCCGTCGCTTCCGCCTCGGACGTGAAAGCGATTGGCCGGCTCGGCGGGCGGACTCTTCTGGTGTTCGTTCTGCTTCTGGCGGGAACGGCAATCGTGGTCATGCCCTTCGGTCCCGCGCTGTTCCGGCTGCTTCCGCAGCGTCTTGGAGCGCTGCAATTGCCGCCAGGTGCTGCTGAAGCGGCTGGGCAGATCGTGACTGGCGGTCAGACGCAGACATTCGCTACATGGCTCACCTCGCTGCTTCCGCCAAACCCGGTCGCCGCGGCTGCCTCGGGCGCGATGATGCCACTGATTCTCTTCACATTGCTTTTTGCTCTGGCGATCGCTCGCAGTCCCGTAGCGGCTCGGACGACGCTCACACAGTTTTTTCAGGGCCTTGGCGAAGCGATGATGACCCTCGTGCGATGGGTAGTCATGCTCGCTCCCGTCGGTGTCTTTGCGCTGGTGTTGCCGCTCGCCGTCCATGCCGGAACGGCGCTGGCCGGCGCGATCGGGTTTTACATCGTCGCGTATTCTGTCGGTTGTCTCGTCGTAACCGCGTTGCTCTATCCGGTCGTGGCGTTGGTTGCTCGTATTTCGATGCGCCGCTTTGCTCGTGCCGCGTTACCGGCGCAACTGATCGCCTTCAGTTCCAGCTCTTCCATCGCTTCGCTTCCTGCACTAGTCGAAAGCGCCGAGCGCGGACTCGAACTGTCGACGAGAACCACGGGATTCGTCCTTCCACTCGCGGTCTCCACGTTCAAGATCGCGGCGCCATTGTCGTGGACCGTCGGTGCGTTGTTTGTCGGGTGGTTCTACGGCAAGCCGCTGCATGCCGGCGACCTCGCTACGATCGCGTTCGCATCCGTCTTTCTCGCCTTCGCCGTGCCGGGTATTCCTAGAGGTGCTTTCATCCTCCTCACGCCTCTCTTTCTGGCCATCGGTCTGCCCGCCGAAGGGATCGGACTCCTCATCGCCGTCGATGCAATCCCTGACACGTTCTCGACCGTGCTCAACGTAACCGGCGATCTCGCCGCAGCCGCGCTGGTTGCCAGTGGTGAGAGCGAACCTGACGTATTGACCGCGCGATAGGCTGCTGATCCCGCCGTTCGCTCTACCTCTTGTAGAAAATTTGCATCTCCTGAGGATCCGAGGGAGCCTCGGCGTGAAAGGAGGATGTATGAACAAGACCATTCGAAGGCTGAGGGAAGAGATTGAGCGGCGTGGTGGACAGGTTCACATCAATGAAAACCTTCCGGACGACATCATGGAGATCTTTCTGCGAGAGGTTCTGGCTTGTCCTGATTGCGCTGCGAAACCGCAGGCCGCTGAGCAGAAGACCGGACGGGGATCGTCCAGTCACTGACCGCTATCGAGGAGGATCAAATGGCCAAACGCAAAGCAGCGAAAGCGAAAGCAATTCCCGATCGGATTCGTCAGAGCATCTTTCTGATCCGGCGACAGAAAGTGATTCTCGATGCTCATCTTGCCGAACTTTATGCCGTGGAGACGAGGGCATTGATTCAGGCAGTCACGCGCAACGCATCCCGGTTCCCGCGCGACTTCATGTTTCAACTTTCGAAGAGTGAGTTCGCAAACTTGAGATCACAAACTGTGATGTCAAGTTTGTGGGGCGGCCGCCGTATCGCTCCGTATGCCTTCACGGAACAGGGCGTGGCGATGCTCTCCAGCGTTCTGCGCAGCAAGCGTGCCGTCGCCGTCAACGTGCAGATCATGAGGACCTTCGTTCAACTGCGGCGGATGGTTGGCGAGCATGCGGATCTCGCCAACCGGATCGCCGAACTGGAAGAGCGGTACGACGGTAAGTTCCAGGTCGTATTCGACGCCATTCGAGGGCTGATCGCTCCACGCGAGAAGCCACGAAAGCGCATCGGATATCTGTCCTCCGCCGCGCCTTGATTCATTGCGCTTCCGCCAGTGCCTCGTCGATCCGTCGCGACAACTCGGCCTCGGAGAGGCGCGTTGGTGTGTACAACCGCACGATGCCCTTTCGATCGACAAGGACAAACGTCGGCGTGGCCGAGACGCCGTAGCGAACCATCGTCTCCGTGTCGATGACAGCCGGCACACCGTCCAGGCCGGCGTACAACTCTTTCCACACCTTCTCGATTCGCGTGGTCTCATCCGCCGGCGTGGCCGGTTTGTCGTCTACCGATCCATACAGACGCGTCGCTGTGATCATTGTCAGATCTGTCGGCTTGTACTTCTGCCACACGCGCACAAGCGACGGCGCCTGGGCCCGGCAGTCGCCGCAGCCCTGAGCAAAGAAATACATCAGGACAGGTTTGCCGCGAAGAGAAGCGAGCGATTTCGCAGGCGCGCCGATGACGTTCGCGGTGTCGAGAGCGGGAGCGGGCTGGCCTTCCAGCGACAGCAGGTTGATGTTCTTGCTGATGCGCGAACGCAACGACGGAGCGCTGGCGTGCGCGAGCTCGCCTTCCAGGAATCGGATGGCTGCGCCACGGCCACTCTGTGTCGCGATCAGCTTTGCCTCCACCTCGATTGCCGCGCCGAGGGGGACCACGAGCTCCGGCTTCTCGGAGGGTATCTCGCGCCGCAGCTCGGCCACATACTCCTTGGCCAGCTCGTTGCGCCGCTGCATCTCCGCTCCTCGTGCGAGCCAGCCGACGGCGTTGAGGTACTCGGCATCGACGCCGGTAACGCGCTTGTAATCTTCGACGGCGGCGATGCCGCTGGCGAGATCACCGGCTGAAATCTTGTAGCGAACGCCGCTAACAAGCTCGCCGGCACCGGCTTGTAACGCGAATAGAGCGAGGATGAAGAGCGTGGGGATGAGCTTCCGAGTCATTCGTTGCCTCCAGTCAGAATCGGGTTTTGTGGTGGGACGTAGCGGAGGGGGTATTGGTTCCTGTGATGACTCCGCCGGACAATTGCTTACGGGAGCGAGTACATTAGAGGTAGGAATAGCGCTTCATCCGAACTCTCCTGAGATATGGGATCGCTACTCGTCTTCACTCTTCTTTTCCTTCCGGGTGGCCAACCCTCCGGCAAGTTGATTGTTCGCGTGGAGACGCCGGCGCAGATCTACGCCGCCGGCATCGCCGGCGCCAAGGCGAGGCAGTGGAACGTGGCCGCCGAGCGGTTCCGGCAGGCGATCGAACGCGATGGCACAGAGCGCGCTGGCTACTTTCCGCACTATTGGCTCGGTGTTGCCTACGACGAACTGCACGAGACGGCCAAGGCGCTGGCGGAATGGCGGGAGTCGCAACGGCAGAGGGCCATTGCGGGTACGCATGAAGAGACAGCGATGAAAGCGCGCATGTCCGCTCTCATGCGGAGCGCGGCGCTGCCACGGATGACCATACGACGGATCGTGGCTCCGCCCCCGCCGCCGCCCGTTTCGCAAACCGGGACGTCGATCGCCGACAGCACAGTGACGGGCACTACCGGCACTCCGGCCTCGACGACGACTCCTCCTACGGCTACGGCCACTACGACTTCCGCTGCGACGACTGCGGTGGTGGCGAGCGACACTGCCGCGATCCCGGAGCATCATCATGATTCGTTAACCCCGGAGGGTCAGCTCTTTACTGAGATCGATCAGCGATTCCAGGCTCTGAACCCAGGGCAAATACTCATCAATGCGCCGCACGTGATGCGCGTTGGGGTGACGGAGGAGTTCGTCCTGCGGATTGCATCGGCAGGGCAGAACGCGGGGATTTCCACGAACCTGCCGGCGAATGGCCAGAGCTCGACGTCCGAAATCCACGTGACGCCGATGATGAGCGCCACGCTGGCTGGGAAAGGCTTCACGATCGAAAAGACAAGTCCGGAGGAGCAGATGGTCGGCACCGGCTCCTTCACAGAGTGGTCATGGCAAGTAACGCCGGCCGAGAGCGGCGACCTCGTGCTCGTCGCGAACGTCATGGTGAAGCTCGACGACCGGGTGAAGGCGATCCCCAATCGGTGGCCGGTTCAGGTGAGTCCGAACGTAGGCCGGTCCGTATCGATATTCTTAGCCTCAAACTGGCAGTGGCTTTCCACGACCTTGATCATCCCTCTGATACTACTCGGCTGGCGCCAGCGTAAGAAGAGGAAGTGACTCTGCCGAGCCCGTTGTCGAATCGCGCCGAACGTCTCGCGCTCCGCGTCATCCAACTCGGTGCGATCGCTGTCGTCCTTGCGGTAACGACGTTCAACGCCTTCGAGCTCGATCGCTTTTTCGTTCCGAAGGAACTGATGCTTCACCTGGCAGCGGCTGTGGCCGGGCTGCTTGCGGTGCTTGCGCTGTGGCGATTGCGAGTCACGCGTGTCGATCTGCTGCTGGCCTGCTATCTGGCTCTCAGCGCTTTGTCGGCGTTGATGGCGACGAACCGCTGGCTGGCCTTGCGCGCGCTGGCGGTCAGTGCTTCGAGCATCGTCCTTTTCTGGACGGCACGTGCGTTGCGCGACGCCGGCCTGGCCCGGCCGCTCCTGGGTGCACTCGCGTTGGCTGTCGTCATCGCTGCGGCGACTTCGTTGCTGCAGACGTATGGCCTGGACAGCAGATTCTTTTCGGAGAATCGCGCACCGGGAGGGACCCTTGGCAATCGCAACTTCGTCGCCCATGTTGCTGCGTTCGGATTCCCGCTTCTTCTCTTCGTCGCCCTGCAGGCGCAGCGGCGTAGCGCGTATATTCGATGGGCCCTCGGGACAGCGCTCGTGATCGCGTCACTCGTGCTGACGCGATCCCGCGCTGCCTGGCTGGCCTTCGCCGCGATGGTGCTCGTGGTCATCGTCGCAATATTGCTCTCGCCATCGTTGCGGCGTGACCGTGGGATCTGGAAGAGATTGGCAGGCATCGCCGTACTCTCGTGCGGTGGCCTGGTGTTGGCGTTTCTCCTTCCAAACACGCTTCATTGGCGTGACAACAATCCATACCTCGAATCGGTGAAGCGGGTGGCTGACTATTCCGATGGCAGCGGCCGGGGGCGCCTCGTGCAATACGGGCGATCGCTCCTGATGGCAGTGCGCCACCCACTCTTTGGAGTCGGGCCGGGGAACTGGCCCGTGGTCTATCCATCGCGCGTCCCGGCGAATGATCCGTCGCTCGACCAGACGAACGAAGGGATGACGTCGAACCCGTGGCCGAGCAGTGACTGGGTGGCATGTATCGCCGAGCGTGGCATCGCGGCATTTGTCCTGCTGGTGTTGGTCTTCATCCGTCTGGCGAAGGCGGGCTTGAAGCAGCTTCGCGAAGGCGTAGACGTTCCGGCAGGGCTGGCGGCAGTCTCACTTCTTGGCATCGCCGCGGGGGCGGTCGTGGCCGGAACGTTCGATGCGGTTCTGCTCCTGGCGATACCGGCGTTCCTGGTCTGGGCCGCGGTTGGCGCATTGCTGGTACCTCAGGAGGAATCGCCGAAGCCAGTTCTGCGATTCGCCTTCGTCGCGCTTCTGGTACTGCCGATCATGGGGGTGGTGCGGAGCACGGAGCAGCTCATGGCGATGGAGATCTACACCACGCGCAGCGACCGTGCCTCACTCACGCGTGCCACGCGCATCGACCCAGGGAATTACCGGCTGCGCCTGCGATTGGCGCACGCGGGCGGCCGGGGGCGCTGCGAGAACGCTCGCGCGGCGCATGCTCTCTTCCCTAGTGCGCGCGCCGCAGAGGATGCAAGCAGCGGATGTGGGAAGTGAGACGTAGAATCTGCGTATGAAAATCTCCGACGTTCGCGCGCTGGTCACTGGTGGCAGTTCAGGAATCGGATTTGAGATCGCCCGGCAACTGAAAGCGAAAGGCGCTGAGGTCGTCATCTGCGGGCGCGATGAGGCGAAGGTGATCGAGTCAGCGGTGAAGATCGGTGCGCACGGCATCCGCGCCGATGTGAGCGTAGAGGGCGATGCGATCGCTCTCGTGCGCAAGACCGTCGAGCTCCTTCCGGACTTCAACGTTCTCGTGAACAACGCCGGCTTCGGCTCGTTCGGTCCGCTACTCGATACCAGTCTCGCCGAGATGCAGCGTGTCTTCGCCACGAACGTCTTTGGAGCGATGGTTGTAGCCCGTGAGTCCGCGCGTCATTTCGTCGGCCACAAGCGCGGAAACATCATCAACATCGCCTCTTCGGCCGGTGTTCGCGGATTCGCCGGAGGGACCGCGTACGCGGCGAGCAAGTTCGCCGTGTCGGGGATGACCGAGTGCTGGCGCGCCGAGCTTCGGAAGCACGACATCCGTGTCATGCAGATCAATCCGAGCGAGGTGCAGACGGATTTCTTCAAAGGTGGACGCCCGCAGAGCGAGCGGAAGCTGCGCGCGACGGAGATCGCGCACGCAACCCTCTCGATGCTGGAGATGGATGATCGCGGCTTCATCACCGAGCTCTCCGTATGGGCCACGAATCCCGACTGAGCCGTTACTCGTCGCCTGTCCGAAGCGTGGCGCTCCAGTCGCCATCGCGATCGCGAGTCACTTCTACTTGCCACGGCTGACAACAGACGGGACAGTCCTGCACAAAGGACTGCCGGCTGCCGCCGGTGTCGTCAATGTCCAGATCGACCTCTTCGCCGCAGTAGGGACAGGCCAGGGGAATGAGCTCGGACATATCAGAACCACCCGCGCTGACGTGCATAGGGAATCGCTGTGAGAATCACACCGGCGATGAATACCAGAATCGCATTTGAGAAGAGGTACGGATAGACGACGAGAATCGCACCGACGATGATGTGGATCGGGCTGGACTCCCGTTTGCCGTAGATCATGTAGACGGTGCCGATCGATCCGAATATCAAGCCGAGAAAGAGGATCATTGGGTTGCCGGCACCATCACTTTCGACCCAACTCCATCATGTACGCGATCCGCCGTCCTACTCCGGACGGTACCGAGTTCAGGTTCCTTCGCACGAACTCCGGGATCTCCTGACGCGAGTCGAAGGCGTTGCTCACCACTAGCCCATGGCGCACGGCCAGGCCGGCCAGGTGTTGCGCATAGCCGAGTTGAGCGTCCAACGACGAGCGCGGTCCGGCACTGGCCAGTGGTCCGTGGGTCGAGGAGTGCCAGGTGCCGCTCGTCGCCACCGACCACGATCCTGCCGTCGTCGAGATGCCGCCTGTGACCGCGTGTTGAGGGACGTAGCGGAAGTTGTAGTGGTTGGTCCCGGCCACCGCGTCGCCGCGATCGCCTTTCACGAGGGTGTACGTCGCGAACGTTGTCGCTGCGCGGAGCTTCGCGCGGACCTCCAGCTCCAGGCCGTTCGCGGTGAATCGGTTGCCGTTCACGTAGATCAGCGACCGGTCGATGGGGTCGTTCGGCAAACGTCGCGTGCGGAAGATCTTGTCGTCATACAGAGCGTGATAGACGGCTGTCTTCGTTTCGAAAGCGCCGGCGGTGTGAATGTAGTCGAGCTCATACGAGGTACTGGTCTCCGGCACCAGATTAGCGTTCCCGAAGACCGTGTTGGTCGACGTGTGGAAGAAGAGCTCGAAAAGCGAGGGAGCGCGGTATGACTGCCCTGCCATGAAGGCGATGCGGTCACTCGGGCTCAGCACCTTTTCAGCGCGGGCGTCAGCCGAGACGTTCGAGCCGGAGCGGCCGTTCTTCGTATACCTTGCGCCGCCGGCCAGGCGCCAGTCATTCAAATCATATTTGGCTCGGCCGAACACGGACAACTCCGTCAGAGAGAGTCCGCGCATCCCGTTGTTTTCGAGGACACGGCTGGAGGGGACGTCGTAGTTCGTGTACTCGACGCTGTGCCGTGACTCGTGTTCGGCGCCGGCATCGAGTTTCAGTGCCGGCGTGATTTCGACGTGTGCGGAAAGAGTATTCGACAGTCGCCAGCCTTCGACATTCGATCGTGTCAGGCCATTTGCCGAGCGGGAGAAATTGCGATTGCTCCAGTCATAGGTGGCGCGGTACTCGAGGCCGGTCTTTCCAACCGGCATCGTGAATTCGTACGCCGCGAGGTAGCCGCGGTTGCGGAGATCCTGTCCCAGCCCTCCCGCCAGCTCGGGCGTGTTGCCGAGAAAACTCTCCACTTCGCGCGCAGAGTTGAAGAGGAACATGTGATGGTTCGCTCTGAGCTCGACGGTGACGTCGTTTCCGCGGTCGTATTCGCGGTAAGCGTCTCGCTGGCTTCGCTCATCGACGAATGTTCGAGGACGTCCGGCATCGTCCCGTTCGTTCACCGCGACCATCATCTGCACCGCGCTGCTGCCTATGGAAGCGAAAGCACCGGTGGAATCGGACGACTCGGTGCCCACGCCGAGGTGGGCGGCTGCCGTGCCGGGCGGATCGTGGCGGAGGATGATGTTGATCGCAGCGGCGTACGCGTTCGATCCGAACTCCACCGAGGCCGGGCCTTTCGTGACCTCGATCCGCTCGACGTCATGGATGTCGATGCGGTTGATGATGGCTTCACCCGTGACCGCGTTCCACGTCGGAACTCCGTCGATCATCACCAGCACCTTGTTCGCGTAGTTCTCCTCCAGGATGCCGCGTGCGGTGGTGATGTTCTGTTTGAAATAGGTGCGCTGCATGTCGATGCCGGCCAGCATCGCGATGGCGTTCGGCACACTGCTGAAGTGATAGTGCTCGATCATTTCCCGATCGATGATGGACACACCCGTATCCGCGGCGGTTGCGGAGATTGTGACGAGCGTGAGAAGAGAGAGTGTGAGAGAGAGGACGTTCAGGCGTACGGACATTCGCGCGGATTGTAAGGTGTGATCCATGCACTTGACCTTGCCTCGGTGCAGACATACGGTCGACGGCTGAAAGTGAGGACCACGTGTCTCGATTGAGAATCTGCGCTCTGTTCGCCGCTCTCTCTGCATTCTCCATTACCGCACTCGCCGGTGAAGCGTCGGGTGAATTCACAGCCGGAAAGCGAGCCCCGATCCGCCCAAAGTACGCCGCAGCGTTCGAGACCCGTGATCAGCGCGACGCACGAAAGACGGCTGTCGAAGTGATTCTCTCCGAGGAGCCGATCGACGTTGCTGCGGCAGCGGACGAGCTGGATCCGCATTCCAACGTGATCAACCAGAGTGCGCTTCGCGATCACAACTATGTGCTGCTGTGGGTACGCCCCGACAACGACGTCAGCATGAATGCCACCTACTCCGCGACGATGACGCAGTACGTGGAGATGACCGGAGACCGGATGAAGGCCGAGATGACGACGAATACGCCGGCCAGAGTCGCCGGTCGCATCTTCTCGCAGAAGGCCTTGAAGACGATGGATGGTGATCCCTACACCATCGACTTGAAGTTCTCGACCGAGGTCACACGTCCTCCTGCCGGAACGAAGCTGCCGGCCGATGGTGGCGAACCGGGGAAGGCCTACAAAGAGCTGTGTGCTGCGATTTCGAAGAAGAGCTGGGAAGGCATCGCCAGCCACGTCACGGCGAAGAACCTCAAAACGTTCAATGATCCCGACAAGACCCCGAAGGAGAACCTCGACGGCGCCCTCGAGACCCTCGGCTTCTGGCTGCCGAAGAAGGCCGGCAAGATCACGGGGGGTGAGCTACGCGGCGATAGCGCCGTGCTGAACGTCGAAGCGGAACTCTTCAAAGGCCTGAACGCACTCTTCCTCGTCCGTATGGTCAAAGCCGGTCCGCGTTGGGTGTTCGATCGGGCTACGAAGGCGGGGATGATCGACTGAGTTGCCGGAAGTGGAGGCGGTGGATCAGTTGAGCAGTGGACCGGTGGGTCAGTGGATCAGTGGATCAGTGGATCAGTAGAGCAGTGGATCAGTCGATTGGTGGATCAGGTGCTGTGACCCTGTCTACAGATCATCCATGCTGATCTACAAATCACTGATCGACTGATCAACCGATCCACTGATCACTCCTCGCGCCACAGCTTCGATGTACGCCATCGGGATCGTCAGCCGCAGCTCGCCGGACTCCTTTGCGAGATCGTTCAACCCATCGCGCAGCCGCGCGAACGTTGCCCGCTCGTTTCCCGGTACCACCTTCTTCCAGCCGTCGAGGAAGCCGAGCTTGATGAAGTAGTGATTGAGGAGGGCGGTACCGTCGCGGAATCGCATCACGCCTTCGCGTTCGACGACGCGGGTAATGGAGAAGCCGCCGCTCCGCAGCAACTCGCGTACATCTGTCACCGTTGCGCGGTGCTCGATGTGCGCGCGCAAGCGTTGCAGTGCTTCGTCACCGTCGTCGCGCAGGACGTCTTCGAAGACGGCATAGAGCTCCTGCATGTGTCCCTGCAGATTTGTGGTCAGCGCCAGTGTGGCGCCGTCTCGGGCGACGCGGCGGCACTCGCGGATGGCTGCTGCGCGATCTTCGAAATTGTTCACGCCGAGATTCGAAACGATCAGATCGAATGTTGCACCGGCGAATGGCATGGCGGAAGCACTGCCTTCGTGCAGCGTCACATTCGATGTACCGCGGCTTACGATTTTTTCGGCGGCCCGATTTAGCGCACCACTCCATAGGTCGATGCCGTGAACGTGCGCTCTTGAACCGAGCCGCTCGGCCAGCTCGATCAGTGGGAAACCAGTACCGCAGCCGATGTCGAGGACGCTCGTGATGTTCGCGAGCGGCACTTCCTCGAGTAGGAGCAGCCCGAACATGGCCGACCAGAGCGGCATCTCGTCGTATGCAGCCAGAACACGCGGCGATGAGAAGTCGGGCTCGAAGTCGAGGAAGTCGAGGTCGTCCATGAGGAGGACATCGTAGCAACCCAACCCCAATCACGGCTCAATCGTCTTCTTCAACACCAACTGGCCATTTCGGATCTCTTCGATCACCACGCGCTTGCCGATGGGATTGCGGTTGGTGTCGAATGTGATGACGCCGGTGACAGCCGAGAACTTCGTGGTGGCGGCGATGGCGTCGCGGAGGGCGGCGTGGTCGAAGCGTGGCCCGGCGCGGCGCATGGCGTCGGCCAGGACTCGCGTGGCGTCGTAGCCGAGGGCGGCCAGAGAGTCGGGGCGGACACCGAAGCGTTGCTTGTACTTATCGACGAAGTCGCGGACCGCGGGGGCCGGATCGCCGGCATGGTAGTGATTTGAGTACATGCAACCCTCGAGCGAGCGCCCGCCGATCTCGAGGAGCTTCGGCGACTCCCAGCCGTCGCCGCCGGCGATGGGTACGGTGATGCCGAGGTCGCGCGCTTGCACGGCGATCGGCGCCACGTCGTTGTAGTAGCCGGGGACGACAATCGCCTCGGGATTCGCGGCCTTGAAGGCTGTGAGCTGCGACCGGTAATCGCTGTCGCCCTTCGAGTAGCTTTGCCGGTCCACGATCGTCCCGCCCAGGGTTGTGAACGTCTCCTCGAACGCGGAGCCGAGTCCGGTCGAATAGTCGCTGCGGATGTCCGTGAACAGGGCCACGCGCTTGATGCCGAGATCCTTGATCAGGAAGCGCGCCAGCACCGGTCCCTGATAGGTGTCGATGAAACACATGCGGAAGATGTAGTCGCCTTTCCTGGTGACGCCGGGATAGGTCGACGACGGTGTGATCATCGGCACCTTGTTCTGCTGGCAGATCGGCGCCGCGGCCAGCGAGCTCGACGACGCCACCTCGCCGATGATGGCGCTGACGTCATTGCTGGAGATCAGCTTCGTTACGGCGTTCGCCGCTTCTTCCGCCTTCGACTGATCATCCTCGGTGATGACTCGGATTCTTCGTCCGCCGATTCCGCCGGCAGCGTTGATCTCCTCGACAGCCAGGGTGATGCCGTTGTGCGTCGACTGGCCGAACGTCGCTTCCGATCCGGTGAGGGAGCCGTACTCGCCGACGACGATCTCTCCCCCTTCCCTGTTCGGTACACAGGAGACCGCGGCAAGAGCAAAAAGAAGAAGGAGCAGAAGCGTTCGCATTGGCTCATGGTCAGCACTTTCGAGAAATGACTCGCGCGGAATGTCACGAGCGGTCAAATTCAGGAACGAGCGGTAAGCACCTCCTGGGACCGCGGGCGTCCCGCCCGCTTTCGACTCTCGCGTGCCTATGAATGTGGACGGGACGCCCGCGGTCCCAGGGCTATCATCGGTATGTGAGCCGAGCGCGGATCGCCATCTTTGTCTTCATCGCCGGAACCGTCATCGGTTTCTACTTCGCGATGCAGGCCTTCTGGAATCCAGCCGTCGGTCCACCGCTGCGGTGGAATCAGGCCATCGGCATCAACCTGACGTACTACTACCTCTGGGCTCTGGCGACGCCGCTGGTGGTGGTCATGGCCCGGCGGTTTCGTTTCGAAAGCGGGCGGTGGAGCATCTCATTCATCGCGCACGCGCTGGCCAGCGTGGGACTGACCGCGATTCAGATCGTTGTGGGGGAGGGGATTCTGACCCTATTCCGGTTGCGCGAGATGGGACCGTTCTGGTCGGGTGTGAGGTACTCGTTCGTCGTCAATTTCCAGTCGAGCCTTCCGACGTACTGGATGATCCTCTTCGCCTATTTCGCCTTCGACTACTACGTGAAGTACCGCGACCGGGAGCTTCGCGGGGCGCAGCTCGCCGCCGAGTTGTCGCGCGCGCAATTGCAGGCGCTGAGGATGCAGCTCAAACCGCACTTCCTCTTCAATACGCTCAACTCCATCTCGTCGTTGATGTACAGCGACGTCGAGGCCGCCGATACGATGCTGGCCCGCCTCAGCGACTTTCTCCGTCTGACACTCGATCGCGAGCTCGATCAGGAAGTCACGTTGTCCGATGAGTTGGAGTTCATCCGGCGGTACCTGGAGATCGAGAAGATCCGCTTCGAGGACCGGCTCACGGTGAGCGTCGATGTGCCTCCGGACGTCGGTGAAGCGCGGATGCCCGCGCTGGCGTTGCAGCCCTTGATCGAGAACGCCATCCACCATGGCATCGCATCCCGGCCGGAAGGCGGCTCGATCGTCATCGCCGCCCGCCGCGAGGCCGGTGTGTTGCGCATTTCCGTCTCTGACGATGGGGTGGGATGCGGCGAGGCGGATCATCCGCACGAGCGGATCGGATTGGCGAACACGCGGGCCCGGCTGGAACGCTTGTATGGCACGTCGCAGAGCTTCACCTTTGCCGGCTCGCCGGCCGGAGGGTTTGTGGTCGAGATGGTCATTCCGTTTCACACCGGGAGCGCGTGATGCGAACCATCCGGACGCTGATCGTCGATGATGAGCGGCTGGCGCGGGAGAAGGTTCGTGCGCTTCTGAGCGGCGATTCCGAGATTGAGATCGCCGGCGAATGCGCGAACGGCGCCGAGGCGGTGGCGGCGGTTCGGAAGGAGAAGCCTGACCTTCTATTACTCGATGTCGAGATGCCGGGGGCGAACGGGTTCCAGGTCCTGCAGCGTCTGCGCGGAGAGCGCCTGCCGATGGTGGTCTTCATCACCGCCCACGACGAATACGCCGTGCGGGCTTTCGAAGTCGAAGCCGTCGACTATGTGATGAAGCCGTTCGACCGGCGGCGCTTCAACGACGCCCTCCGGCGCGCGAAGCGGAAGATGAGCGAACCGGCCGAGGAGTCGGAGGGGCGCATCCTCCGCCTTCTCGAACGAATGCTCCAACGGAAACCGCTCGATCACTTCGTCGTCAAGCAGCACGACAGGACGTTCCTGCTGCCTGTCCCGGACGTCGACTGGATCGAGGCGGAAGGTAAGTACGTGCGGCTTCACGCGGCCGGCGTGGCCCATCTCGTCCGCGAATCGATCGGCGACGTCGAAGAGCGACTCGATGCCCGCCGCTTCCTGCGCATCCATCGCGCCACCATCGTGAACGTGAAACGGATTCTGGAGATGCACCGCGGCTTCGGCGGCGGCCTCTTCGTCGTGCTGCGCGACGGTACCAAGCTGACCATGAGCCGCAGGTATCGCACGCGGATTCGCGAGGTGACGGGGCTGGAGGTGTAGGAGAGTTCGTAGCGCCGGCGGCCTCGCCGGCTGGACCGCCGCCGGCCCGGCGGCGACTCTCTTCAAACCGCCAGCGAGCCGCTGGCGTTCCAGCCGGCGGGTCGCCGGCGCTACGAGCGCCCCGCTCATTCCCCTCACCGGCCGCTCGTGACATCTCACATCGCCGAGCAAACGCGAGCCCCTACCGTTCCACCCATGCGCGATACATGGCTCGGCCATCCTCGGGGTCTCTCGGTGCTCTTCTTCACGGAAATGTGGGAGCGCTTCAGCTACTACGGGATGCGTGCTCTCCTCATCCTGTTCATGGTTGCGCCCGTAGCAGGCGGCGGTCTGGGGTTCTCCACGCAACGGGCGGCCATGGTCTATGGCCTCTACACAATGTCGGTCTACGCCATGGCCATCCCGGGCGGCTGGTTCGCCGACCGTGGCATCGGCCACTATCGTTCCGTGCTCTGCGGTGGCATCCTCATCACGCTCGGCCATTTCTCGATGGCCATTCCTACGATGCCGATGTTCTTCCTCGGCTTGATTCTCATCGTCTTCGGGACAGGGATGCTCAAGCCGAACGTCAGCACGATGGTCGGTTTTCTCTACGCCGCGGAAGATACGCGCCGCGACTCCGGATTCTCGCTCTTCTACATGGGGATCAATATCGGGGCGATGTCCGCTCCGATCGTCTGCGGCTTCCTCGGTCAGAAGGTGAATTGGCACCTCGGCTTCGCCGCTGCGGGCATCGGAATGCTCCTCGGCCTCATGCAGTACGTGCTCGGCCGGAAGCATCTGCCGGAGTCGGCGCCGATGCGAGAACGTGCGGTAGACGACGTCTCGCGGGCGCCTCTCACCGCAACCGACTGGCGCCGTATCGGTGCGATCTGTGTCCTCTTCCTCTTCGCGCTCATCTTCTGGAGCGTCTTCGAGCAGGCAGGCTCCACGCTGACGCTCTTCGCCGATCACCACACCCGCCTGACGCTTTTCGGCTGGACGTTTCCCTCCTCCTGGTTCCAATCGGAACAGCCGCTGTTCGTGATCACGTTGGCGCCGCTCTTCGCCTGGCTCTGGGTACGTCTCGGGCGGCGTGAGCCATCGAGTGCAACGAAATTCACGCTCGGCCTCGCCCTGGTCGCCATCGGTTTCCTGATCCTCGTTCCCGCCGCGCGCATCGCGGAAACGCAGCATGTGCGCGTCAGTCCTCTCTGGCTCACGCTACTTTACCTTGTACACACATTCGGCGAGCTCTGTCTCAGCCCGGTTGGTCTCAGCCTGGTGACGAAGATTTCTCCCAAGAAGGTCGTCGGATTGATGATGGGCTTCTGGTTCCTGGCAGCCTCGTTCGGCAACTTCCTCGCCGGCGTGATCGCCAGCTTCGCCGATCGCCACCCGCTGTACCGCCTCTTCACAGTCGATTTTCTGTTGCCTGCCGCCGGCGCCATCGCTTTGGCGATGTTGATCCGGCCGCTGCGGAAGCTCTCTGACAAGACGTCATCGATGATCGAGATAAGGCCACTACCCATAGCACCACAGCTTCCCTTATCGACCGCCCCTCTCCTCGCGCGAAGACGCGGGGACAGGGAGACACGAAGCGAAGCGTAGTGCGGGTGAGGGGTGTTGCCGCCAGCTGCTACAACATCTTCAACGAAAGAGAACCTCTCATCCGCCTTCGGCACCCTTCGGCGCGCTGCGCTCGCTCAGGGCAGGCTCTTCTCCCCTCTGCGGAGGGGAGAAGGAGATTGATGGGTTCAGGTCGCGTGTTTGCTCGATGACGAACGCTCGTGCTGCTCCCTTGATCGAAATGACAGCCGCGTTACTTCTTCTTGTACTTCCCAGGCGGTGGGAACGCCTTCCCCTTCGGTGGGAACGCTTTCCCCTTTGGCCCGAACGGCTTGCCGGCCTTTGCCGGACGATCTTCCCGCGCACCGGCGAATGGGCGCTTCGGTACGAACGATCGTTTGCCAGCATCGCGGTCAACGCGTGCTGGTGCCTCTTTGCCCGCGACGCGAAGATTCACTGGCCGGCCGCGAAAGCGTGCACCGCCGAGCTTCGCGATCACATCGTCGCGATAACGGGCTGGGATGGAGACGTACGTGATCTCGTCGCGAATATCGATCGGTCCGATCTCGCTTCCGCTGATCCCCGCTTCGTTGGCGATCGAGCCGACGACGTCAGCCGGACGGATGCCGTCGCGTTTGCCGAGTGCCATGGAGAGACGGACCTTGGCGTCATCATCATCGCGCGCAGGCACACTTTCTCGCCGCGCGGGCGGTGGCGCCGGCGCTTCCACCGGCGGTGCTCCGACCGCGCGAGTTCCATGCGCCAACCGCGCTGCCGCCGCCGCGACGTCCGCCATGTCGAATGGTCCTTCTTCGGCAAGCTCGGTGACCACGCTTACATAGAGGTCGAGGTCGCCGCCTTGCAACTCTTTGCGAAGCGTCTCCTTGAACAGAGCGATGCGGCGGGCGACCACGTCGGCGCCCGACGGCATCTTCATCGGCTTGATCTGCGTCCCCGTGAATCGTTCGATCTCGCGCATCATCCGGCGCTCGCGTGGAGTGATGAAGAGCGTGGCCACGCCGCTACGCCCAGCTCGTCCGGTGCGGCCGATGCGATGCACGTAGGCCTCGACGTCGTTCGGGACGTCGTAGTTGACCACGTGTGTGATCAGCTCGACGTCGAGCCCGCGCGCGGCGACGTCAGTGGCCACCACGATGTCGATCTTGCCGCCGCGCAGCCTCCGGATGACGCTTTCACGTTCGGCTTGTTTCATGTCGCCGTGCATGGCCTCGGCCACGAAGCCGCGGCCGCCGAGCTTCTCCGCCAGTTCCGCCGCTCCGTTCTTCGTGCGGCGGAAGATCAGCACCGCGTCTGCTTCTTCGAGCTCGAGCATCTGGGTCAGCACCTCGAGCTTCTGCCCCTCGGACACATTCAGGAATCGCTGCTCGATGTCGGGCGCCGAGATGCCGTGATGCTCGATCTCCACCCGCTCCGGATTGGCGAGATGGCGTTGGGCGATACGCGCGATCGGTTCCGGCATCGTGGCGGAGAAGAGAGCCACCTGCCGCGGCTTCGGGACGAGCGACAGCATCCGCTCCACCTCGTCGATGAATCCCATCTTCAGCATCTCGTCCGCTTCGTCCAACACCACCATGCGCACCTTGGCCAGGTCGAGCGTGCCGCGGTCGAGATGATCGATGAGGCGCCCCGGCGTGCCGACCACGACATGAGCGCCGCGCTGCAGGTGCTTCATCTGCCCGAAGATCGGCGCGCCGCCGTAGACGGGCAGGACGGTCACCCCCTCAAGTTTCTTCGCATACGAGTGCATGGCCTCGGAGACCTGCATGGCCAGCTCGCGCGTCGGCGTGAGCACGAGCGCCTGCGTGGCCTTGCTGCGAAGATCGAGCTGCTGGAGCAGAGGCAGGGCAAAGGCGGCTGTCTTGCCGGTTCCAGTCTGCGCCTGCCCGATCAGGTCGCGGCCGGCCAGAAGCGCGGGGATCGTCCGCGCCTGAATCGGCGTCGGCGCCTCGTAGCCAAGTTGCTCGAGAGTTTCGAGGAGTGGAGCGGAGAGTCCGAGGGAAGAGAAGGTGACGTGGTCCGGCATGATGCGACTGTATCGCGGTATTGGGGTCTCGATGCTGATGCAAATGTTGAATGTTCAATGTCGAATGTTGAAGGTTAAATGAAGAGGCCGACTCTGCCGGACACTCAACGTTGAACATTCAACATTTCGTCGCCACCGACAACGCTGGCTCCCGCATAAACTCTTGGCAAACGGCAAGCTTCCACGAGGCACGCACAACATGAAACTGCTCCGATACCTCACCATCCTCCTCTTCGCGTCCCAGCTAACGGCACAGGAGGCCGGCAAGCCGCTGCCCTCCTGGTCGCGCGGCGTGCTCGACATCCATCAGATCAGCACCGGCCGCGGCAACTCGGCGTTCCTCGTCTTTCCGGACGGGACGACGATGCTCGTCGACGCCGGCGCGGCGGCAGACGGCGTGAAGATGGCAGACACGGACCCGCGTCCCGACGGCTCACGCACAGCCGGCGGCTGGATCGCTCGCTACATCGAACGGGCCATGGCACCTTCCCCGGCTCACCTCGACTATGCGCTGCTCACCCATTTCCATCCCGACCACATGGGGGCGCCGTCGGCGGCGTCGCTTCCTTCGAAGAGCGGCGCCTTCAAGCTGACGGGTATCGCCGAAGTCGGCGAGCGCATCCCTATCGACACGATCATCGATCGCGGAACTTCGTATCTCCCGCCGCCGGACGATGCTTTGATGAAGAACTACCGTTCATTCGTCGCCGAGCAGCAGCAATCACGCGGTCTGAAGGCCGAGGCCATCAAGGTAGGGAGCGCCGGCCAGATCGTGTTGCGGCACGAGGCGGGCGCGTTTCCGGTGTTTGAAGTCCGCAACGTCGCAGGGAGCGGGATGGTGTGGACCGGTACCGGCGACGAGGCCCGATCGATCTTTCCGCCGCTGGCAACGATCGCCGCTGAAGACAAGCCTTCGGAGAACATGTGCAGCATCGGATTGCGCATCCGATACGGGAAGTTCGACTACTTCACCGGTGGCGACATGCCCGGTGTCCCCGACGCCGGCGCGCCCGATTGGCAATCAGTGGAGACCGCAGTTGCTCGGGTTATCGGACCGGCGGACGTGCATGTTGCCAACCATCACGGCTCGATCGACCCCGAGAGTGCCGTCTTCCTCTCGACGCTTCGTTCCACGGTGATCATTGTGCCAGCCTGGTCGCCCACACACCCGTCCCAGGATTCGCTCAAAAGGATGCTGACACCGCGGCTCTATCCCGGTCCGCGCGACATCTTCGTCACCACGCTCCGCGAGCCTGCCAAGGCCAGCATCGGCTCCCGCGTCGGTCAGCTCGAGGCCCAACATGGACATATTGTCGTTCGCGTAGCTAACGGCGGCGATGAGTACCGCGTCTATGTTCTCGATGACATGACCGACAGCGGAAACATCGTGGCGATGTTCGGGCCGTATGCGTCGAAGTGAATTTACCCGGCACAGACAGGAGTGTCTGTGCCCACAGTTGTCCAAATCAGGTTGGGGAGTCTGGCGTTTGAAACGGCACGATGAACCCACCATCGAGAGCCCTTCTCCCCGCGCACGGGGGAGAAGGTACCGAAGGCGGATGAGGGGGTTCCCTGCCGTACACCCCTCACCCGCACTCCGCGGTTGCTCCGGGTCTCCTCTCCCCACTTCGTGGGGCGAGGGTGGCTCGATTGGGGAAAAGTGAACATGGCTAGCTCAATAACCAACTCCAATTTGTGGGTACTTACACTCTTGTCTGTGCCGGGCACGCGCATCGATAACCTTGTCTACCTTGGTCTCGTATTCTTCACCCGCCCTATGCACAAACGCTCGATCCTCGTCATCCTTCTTCTCCTTCTGGCCACAGCAGTCAACGCCGCCAATTGGCCCGAGCACCCTGTGTTGCACGCCGTGCGTGTGGCCTCGGGGCCGGTGATCGACGGCGACCTTTCCGATGTGGCCTGGCAGAACGCGCCGGAGTTCACCGGCTTCACACAGCACGATCCAGACGATGCGAAGCCGGCGACGATGCCGACCAGCGTTCGTATCGTCTACGACGATCACGCCATCTATTTCGGCATCAAGGCGGCCGACCCGCAGAAGCCGAGCTCGTTACTCTCGCGCCGCGATACGTTCAACGGTCAAAGCGATTTCCTCTCGATCAACATCGACCCACGGCATGACCGCCTTTCCGGGGCCGCGTTCACGATCACGCCGTCGAACACCCAGATCGACTCCATCCTTTACAACGACATCGGCGAAGACGGGAGCTGGGACGGCGTCTGGAGCTCGGCGGTGAAGATCGTGCCCGACGGATGGATCGCCGAGGTCCGCATACCTTTCTCGCAACTACGGTTTCCGGACAAGCCGGTCCATGTGTGGGGCATCAACATCACCCGGCGCACGGTGCGCAACAACGAGGTGGTGCGCATCGTGAACACCAGAAAAGGGGAGACCGGCTTCGTCTCCCATTTCGCAGACATCGACGGATTGGAAGGCATTCACCGCGGCCGCCCCCTCGAGATCGTGCCGTACAGCGTGGCGCGCACAGACGTCCTCACCCGTGCGGACCCGAACAATCCACTGATCAAGCGCAATGACTACCGCGCCGACGGCGGCCTCGATGTGAAGTACGCGCTGACGTCGGACCTGACGCTGACGGGGACCATCAATCCTGATTTCGGCCAGGTCGAGGTCGACCCGGCTGTTGTGAACCTCAGTCAGTTCGAGACGTTCTATCCGGAGAAGCGGCCTTTCTTCACCGAGGGGCTCAACATCTTTAAGTTTGGCGACACGCCGGCGCCGAGTCATTTCAACTTCTTCTTTCCTCCAAGCCTTTTCTACACACGCCGAATCGGCCGGGCACCCCAGGGTTTGCCGTCCGCCGGCTTCGTCGATGCCCCATCCGAGACCACCATCCTCGGCGCCGCCAAGGTTACCGGCAAGCTTCCGGGCGGCTTCTCCGTCGGCGTGCTCGACGCGCTGACTTCCGCGGAACACGGGCGCTTCGTGATCGGACCGGTATCAGGACGGCAACAGGTCGAGCCGATGACGAACTACTTCATCTCGCGCGGCACCAGGGAGATCAGCGACACCTCGCGCGTAGGCTTCATGCTGACGTCCGTGAATCGCCGGCTGCCGGACGAGCTGTCGTCGTTGCGTGACTCGGCCGTGACCGGCGGCGTCGACGGCTATACGTCCTTCGTGAAAAAGACATGGATCCTCGAAGGCTCGGCTGCCGGCTCGGAGGTCACCGGGAGCGCCGAATCCATCGCCAGCGCGCAAGAGTCGCCGGCGCGCTACTACCAGCGTCCCGACGCGGAGAATATCCATTTCGATCCGACCCGTACGTCGTTGAGCGGATGGGGCGGCCGGGCCATGCTGTCGAAGGCCACCGGCTTATGGCGGCCGAACGTACAGGTGCAGGCCTTCTCGCCTGGATTCGAGACCAACGACACCGGCTTCATGCAGCGAGCCGACATCATCTCCAGTCACGCCTTGATGCAGTACGTCAATCAGAATCCCTCGGGGCAGTTCCGGGAGAAGGACGGCTGGTTCGGTTTCTGGCAGAACCGCAACTTCGACGGCGTCACCTTCGAGCGCGGAGCCTTCGCCGACCTGACCGGCATCTTCCAGAACTACTGGAACGCGCACGCGTCGTTCTTTCTCAATGGGACTGCGCTCTCCGACCGGCTCACGCGCGGCGGCCCTCTCGCCCGGACGCCGTCGAGCTGGAGCACGGACCTCAGTCTCAACACGGACGACCGCAAGAAGTTGTCGCTCGGTCTGAACGCCCACGCCGACCGTTCCGGCGACGGCTCTTACTCCCGATCCCTCGGCATCACCGCCTCGGCGCGGCCGATGCCGAATCTGCAGTTGTCGGTTGGGCCGGCGCTCAATCGCTCGCACGACCACACGGCATACGTGAACACGTTCGATGATCCGGCGGCGACCCTGACGTTCGGACATCGATACGTGTTCGGCGACCTGGAGCAGCACTCATTCGAGCTCGACACGCGCGTCGACTGGACGCTCAGCTCCCGCCTGTCATTCCAACTGTTCCTCCAGCCGTTCATCGCTTCCGGCGACTATCACGACTACCACTCGCTGGCCGCCGCCAGAACGCGTGACTACATCCCCTACACCGGCGCCGTCGCCAATCCCGACTTCAACTTCCGCAGCGTCCGCGGCAGCGCCGTCGTCCGTTGGGAGTTCCGTCCCGGCTCCGCGCTCTACGTCGTCTGGAACGAGAACCGCGCCGGTACCGTCCCCCTCGGCGATTTCAATTTCCGCAGGGATCTGCGCGCAATCCCGACATCGCCATCGCACGATGTGTTGCTGGTGAAGCTGTCGTATTGGCTACCGATGTGAGTATCAATCTGAGGCATTCCCGGCGAGAAGTGGCGACGATGACAGGTGCCGCGTTTGACAGTCATCTCCCAATCGAGCCACCCTCTCCCCGCGCGTAGACGCGGGGAGAGGGAGACACGGAGCGAAGCGTAGTGCGGGTGAGGGGTGTAGCCGTTAGCCCGGGCCTACTTCCGACGAAAAAGGACCCCTCATCCGCCTTCGGCACCTTCTCCCCCTGCGCGGGGAGAAGGGCTCTCGATGAGAAATCCTGCTGTCAGTTCGAAGGACTACTACTGCTTCGCCTTCGACCCATCGATGAACGGCCGCAGCTCTCCTACGAACTTGTCCGTGTTCTTGATACTCCGCAGCACCACCACGATCGCCTTATCGGGGAAGCCCGACTCCAGCGTGAACGTATATCCGCAGAAGACGTCATCGGTATCATCGGCGCCCCAGAAGAGGAAATTGCTGTCGCTGAAATTCAGGAGTTTGTGCATCAGGCCCGGGCCATCCGCCGCTTTCGTGACGTTGATGTAGCCGCCCTTGTAGTGCGGATAGATGCGGAAGCCGACCGTGTCGTTCTTCGTGACGCTGACCACGATCTCCAGAGACATGGAGTTCGCCAGGCCCTCGCGCATCGAGCCGACGAAGTTGTAGGGCTGCTTCGTGCTCTGTGTGAATTCAATATCGACATCCGACCGTTTCCCTGCCTTTTCGAGGAGGGTACGGAGCGCCTCTCGCGTGTCGTCGCGCGATGATGTCTGAGCGAGTGCCGGCGGCAGAATGACGATGAGCGTGAAGAGAAGCGCGAGCCCGATTCGTAGACGCATTTGAACTCCCCCTTGGTGTAGGGCCGCCGCCCTCGGCCGCCATCATCGCACCGGTCAGAAATCAAACCGCCGAGGGCGGCGGCCTACATGAATCCACGCAAGTGAACATCGTCCACGTCACTGCCGGCAGAGCCTTAGGCAACCAACGCCGCCGGCCGTGCCGGCCGCTACCGCGGCCAGAGCCAGCCGAAGGTGCCTGCCATCAGCAGGCTGTAGATCAGGCCGTCGATCATGTCCTTGATCACCACCGTCCACGGCTTTCCGTACCAGATTGCGTCGGGCACCGTGCGGAAACCGTAGGCCAGGAAGCCGGCCGTGCCCACCACACGGAAGACCGTCAGATAGTGTGTTCCGCTGGCGAGGGTATGGCCGGCAAGGTACGCCACGAAGAACGACACCACCAGCGGGTAGAAGAACCAGAGACCGAGGGCCTTCCCCATGGAGAAATCTCCGGGATTGCGGAGCAGCACCATAGCGATCGGTCCACGCTGCATCTGCTCGCGCTCCTCGGGCGTCATCTTCCCCCAGTCGACGCACGGCACGATGTACTGGCCGCTCTTCGCCGGCGACAGCCCGTCCAGAACTGCTTTCTCATCGGGAAGCTTTTTGTTGTCGGGACGATGCCAGAACGGAAGCGCCATCCAGAGGACGCTGCTGGCGATGAAGACAAAGACCGCGGAAACGAGTATCGGGAGCCAAAGCGCGGAGAGAGGGACCATGTCGAACCTCCATGTGTGTGGATCAGTTGATTGGTGGATCAGTCGATCAGGACTCTTCCTGAGCGACCGTTCTACTTGTTCTGCCGGGTTCAGCCAATCATCGCAGAAAAGTTGCCGATTTCAATGACATCCCGCAGTCATCGTGATGGAGGTGTGCAGAAGGGTCGTGCCGTGTCCTGTCATTCCGAGACTCGTGAGAATTGCCGCGTCTCACATACCTGTCATCCAACCTGTCATCCTGAGGCTGCCGCAGCCGCGTGGGTGGTGGGGCGGGTGGAGCGGCGGAGGACGCAGAAGGCCCCCTTAACTACAGACGGGTAGGGAGGGGTACTCCGCCAAAGGAAGCTGGTCCTTCGTTATCTAGTTCAATCCCGATTCATTCAACACCCCTGAAACGCAGCCGAAAACCGTCGCCAAGCCCGAACGGAACCACCGCACCACCGCATGCTAGGATCGCCGAGAGCAATCGACAGATGCCATCCGCGCCTCCAAAGTGGAAGCCAGCTTCACCGGAGTGGATTGAAGCATTCGCGCGGGCCGTCGCCCTTCGCCCATCCATCGAACAGCGGAAGATGTTCGGTTATCCCGCCGCCTTCCTCAATGGAAACAAGAAGAAATGACCTACAGCCCCGAGCTCTACGACATCGTGACGCCCGCATCGTTTGGCGGCGATGTGGACTGGTATCGACGCAAAGCACAGGAATGCGGCGGCCCGGTTCTCGAGCTCGGCGCCGGCACCGGCCGCATCACGCTGCCGATCGCTCAGGACGGCATCTCAATCCACGCGCTCGACGCTTCTCCGGCGATGCTCGATACGCTCCGGCGTAAGCTCGCCGATCAGCCCCCCGAGGTGCGGGAGCGGGTGGTGGTGATCGACTGCGACATGCGGACGTTCATGCTGGCCGAACGGTTCGCGCTGATCATCGCCCCCTTCCGCGGGTTCCTCCACAACATCACGGAGGATGACCGGCTGGCATGCCTCGACCGCGTTCGCGAGCATCTCCATCCGGGTGGCCTCTTCGCCTTCAACGTCTTCCATCCCTCATTGGAGTACATGTCCCACCACGCCGGCCCGTCCGCGGGGATCTGGCGATGGGCCGCGACATACCCTCTCCCCGATGGTGGCTGCGTCGTCCGCTCGGAAGCCAACCGCTACGACACCGTCCGGCAACTCGTCAATTCGCACCACCGTTACGAAGAGTACTGCCCCGACGGCATCCTCACCCGGACATCGCTGCACAGACTCCAGCTCGCCTACCTTTTTCCCACCGATCTTCGCCGCCTGTTAAAGCAGTCCGGCTTCCAGTCTGTTCAGATCGCCGGAGGATTCGATGGCCGGCCGTTTGAGAAGGACACCGACGAACTGGTGATCGAAGCGAGGGTGGGTTGAATCCGCAGTAAGCGGTGTGGTCTGGGTTCACGGTCGCCGATGGCAGACATTTGCGAGACGCGAGCGCTTGACCAATCTACGTTCCGTAGATCGATCGGCTCTGCGCCGCGTCTACGCTCTCTGAGTAGCAGCGTCCACAGCCGAGTCGATACTCAGAATCAGACGGCCGTGAAAGAATCTCGTGATGGAGTTGCCGAGCACAATTGTCGGAGTCGTCATCGCTGCGTTCGCGGTTCTTCCTGGACTGCCGGCCGAAAGGGTCTACTCGTTCTTCGTCGGGTCCGATTGGCGTGAGGACAAGTGGTCGCGCAACCTCCGTCTGCTGGCGTTCAGCTTGTTTGGCCTTGCCGGGTATGCACTCATTGCTCCTCGAGTGGGAGCGCCGTTGCCGCAATACGTTTCGCCCAAGGCATTCGAACAGCTATCGGCCGGTCAGATCGCTACCTTCGCCGCAGCGTTCCTCGGACACGCTTCGGCGGCCACCGTTTTCGGTCTCTTCGCCGGCCTGGGCGCCCGGGCATTCGCTCGCATCGCCGCAAGATCTGCGTATTCAAGTGCGTGGGATCACTTCATCAACGCCTGCGTCAAAGGCCACTGGGTTACAATCGGGCTGACCAACGGCGACGTCTACGCCGGCTACATCGACAAGGCTGATGTGTCTGTGACGGCGGCTGAGCGCGACATCGTTCTTCAGGAGCCCGCGCTCTACGACGCTGACCTCAAGCGATATCGAAGTCTTGAGTATCAGTCGATGTTCCTGCTCGGGAGTACGATAGCATCCGTGGCGGTTGTCACCGATGCCGAGGCAGACAAGAGAATCATCGCAATAGGCGAATCACTGTTCTTGGAGGACTCCACCGATGGCAACGAACCAGGGCAACGGCAGTAACTCAGGGAAAGCGCCCAGTCGCGGTAATGGTTGGGGTGACTTTGGCACGTCGAGCCCTGCGGCACCCAAGAGTAGACCGCAAGTAGCGGCGCCTCCTCCGCCGCCGACGCCGAAGTCGAAGTAGGGTCGCAGCGTTTGAGTTAGGTTGGTCGTTCGGCCCGCACGAGGTGCGGAAGCGGGTTGGTGCTGAAGGAGGGCGATGCGGACGTTCAAGAGTGTCGAACGGTTCGCGCTGCTCATTGCCTTTTCGCGCCTTCCACAACATCACGGAACACGATCAGCTCGCATGCCTCAAGCGTGTACGCGAGCATCTCCGTCCAGGCGGCCCCTTCGCCTTCAACGTCTTCCATCCTTCTTTGGAGTACATGGCTCAAGTACGCCGGCGCGTCGGTGGGAATCTGGCGATGGTCCGGGACATGCCCGCACCTCCGACGGTGGCTGAATCGTCCGCTCGAAAGCCACCGTCACCACACCAAGCGCCCAACTTGTCAATTCGCTTCACCGCTACGAAGAGTATGGACCACCCTCGCCCGGACATCACTGCACAGACTCCAGTTCGCCTCCGTGTATCCCACCGGCGGTATCAGCGCGACGTGTTGCGTATGGAAGCACACAGTGACGGTCAAACGCCCACCGGCCAGGCTCGAGAAGAAGGCGAGACGCGGCCAGCGTGGCGATCGGCTGGCAGCGGTATCATGTCGCCCGTGAACCGGCCTCGAGTGCCGGCAGGGGTCCCCCGGCAAGGAGGCTCGAGGTGTCGAAAAGGCTTCTCATCGTTCTCATCGCTGGATTCGTCTCAGTACTATCCGTGACGTTCGCCCACGCGCAGGTCAACGCTGGCGCTGTGCGGACCGAGTCCGTTCTTCCGACGATCAGGAATATCGGCATCTTTCTCCAGCAATGTCCTGATCGCGATCCGATCTATTCGACGATCAAACAGGACTTTGAGCTGCGCAAAGACGGTGCGCCGTCGTCGGAGACAGCCTGCACGGAGCCGGTCTCGGCGATCCCCACCGCGCAGTACACGGACCAGCTCATCGTTCGCCAGGCACTGCGGACCATGTATTACATGGACCGAGGACAGTCGGGCCATCTCCCGTGGACGACAGGGGCCTTGTACGATTGGGTGAAATCGAAGATCCAGGGAGTGAACATCGTCACGGGCCTGAGCGGTGGGTTTTGCTGCACGACGATCGGCGCAAAATCATTCATCAACATAGGAACCAAAAACGACGCCAATCGCGACTTCGCCCGGACGTGGCAGGGAATCTCTTCCCAAATCGATTTCTACTCTCACGAAGCGCGTCACATTGACGGGTTTCCTCACAGCTCGTGCTGCGGCGTCGCCAATGGATGTGATGACAAGTTTGATCCGTCAAATCTCTCGCCGTACGCCATTCAATGGTGGCTCAACAGCCTCTGGCTCGATGGCACGATCGACGTCGGGTACGAGTGTCTGACGCCAAGCGAGGCGAACCAGCTCACCCAATGGTTTGTAAGTACGATGAATTCACAATTCCGGTTGCGGTTCTGTACGAATCCTCCGCCAGTGGTGGCTGCACCTCTCACTCCCGGAGGAGCATGTCCTCCGGGACCTCGCCTTCGGGCAGTGCGCAAGTAAGCCTGTCCGCCGCGTTCCTCGGCAACCCGTCATCCAGGTACTGCCGCCTCGAAGTCACGATCGAGGAGTCCGCTCTTTGTCCGGGCCGGTGCCGGGCTCGGCTGGCGAGGGACCATCATCAGGCAATTCCGTGGGTAGAGTGCCGGCGGGTGGCCGAGGCTTGTGGCGGCGGTTGATCGTCCTCTCGACGACGCGTTGCATTTCGTCGACATAAGGTCGCGCGCCGCCGCCATCCGATTGCCGGGCGTGACGCTTGGCCCATCCGTAAAGCTGCAGCGCTTCGGTCGCCACGGTTGCGAGCTTCTCGTCGATCGAATAGGAGAGCGCCGTCATGATCGCCGACATCCTCAGGACCACCGGCCGGAACTCATCGCGATAGGCGAGCGCTGCCGTGCCGGCCTCGACGTCGAAGAGATTTCGCTTCGCGATCGGCTGACAGTTTGTAACCGCGGAGATGGTCTGCGGTACGAGCTGATCGGCGAACCCGGCAGTGGCCCTGATGCGACGCAGCCGCAACACATCGGGCTGTTGATAGTCCGGGATGATCTGCTCGATTCTGTCGAGCAACTGCATCAGCTCGACGCCTGCATCGGTCTCCGGAGCGGAGGTATTTGACCTCTTCCCGCCGGTGACGCCGGACGGGAAGGGCGTGACGGTTTCTCGATTCGTGGACATGTTGTCTTCTCCTTTGCGGTTGACTCGGGCGTACGGAGCCGTGATCGTCAAGGTAGGACTCTCTTTTCAGAATGTCAAGAAATCTATGTGTTTGAAGCATACGTTCACGGGAACGCTTCGGTTTCAAGAGCTTCTGGCAGGACGTACACGCATGGATAAAGCATGCTACGACGGTGGATTTGCCAGGAGACCCAGCCCGAGTGGGTCCCGACCCAATCCGCGTGGGTCCTGATCCGCAAGAGGTAGATCACCATCCTCATCGGGTGGATCTCGATCCGCTCCAAGTGGGTCTCGATCGACTCACACTGGGTCGAGACCCGGCATCGATCGGTCCCGACCCATCACCAGTGGCTCCCGATCCATGCTTTGTGGGTGCTGATCGACCACGAGCGGGTCATGATCCACGACGAGTGGGTTCCGATATGCGACACGCGATGCTCGCTCTGAGTTAGGCTGTACGCGCCTTGGTTGTCACGACTTCGAACCTAAGGGTGTGCCATGCCTAGCGTCGCCGAAGCGGTTGCCTTCGTGAAAGACTCCCGTACAACGCCGGAACAACTTCGACGCGCGTGCGAGCTCCTCGGTCTCGAGGGCTCGTCGGACGCCGAAGGGATTCGCGCCCGCCTGCTCGCGTTCCTGGAGGAGTTGGATCGCGACGCATCCGTGGTGTGCCTCAACCCGAAGCTGTTCGTTCCCGATTCGGGGCAGTAGATCGACTGAGAGGTAGCCGCTTATTCGGGCTCCAGCAACCGCAAGATCTCCTCGGCGGCGGCGTTCCGGTCGATTTTGCTGTCTGGACTTGTCTGGTTGAACCCCCCACCGACGACCAGGCTCGGTTGTCCTGCGCGACTGGACGGCGAATCGAGGCTCGGCTCCGGCGGGCTCGGAATGACAGGTTGGTTATCCGTCGCCCCCCGCGCATGTGGGATCCCCCGAACGGCTCTTGCAGGCGGAGCATTGGGGTCCAGGCGGAGCATTGGGGTCAGACCTTCGGTCGTTTGCCATCTCTGGTTAGATGACCAAAGGTCTGGCCCCAACCATGACCTCTCCCCGCACGCCCACGGTTTCAGGGAGGGGATTCATCGCCGTCCTACGCCGAGAACACTGGGGAACACTGGGGTCAGACCTTCGGCCTCTGGTTAGACGACCAAAGGTCTGGCCCCAACTCATGAACTCCTCCCGGGCGAGCACTGGGGGTCAGACCTTCGGTCGTTGCAGCAGTTGGTTAAACGACCAAAGGCCTGGCCCCACTTCATGTGGCCCCACTTCATGACCTCCCCTTGGCGGAACACTGGGGTCAGACCTTCGGTCATTTTGCAGCCTCTGGCTAGACGGCCAAAGGTCTGGCCCCAAATCATGCCGATGACCAAAAGGCCTGGCCCCCAATCATGACCTCCTCTCCGCTCCCCCTCACATCCACGGTTTCAGGGAGGGGATTCCTCGCCGTCCTACGCCGCGCGCGGGTTGTCCTGCGCGATTGGCTAGCGAATCGGGGCGCGGCTCCGGCGGGCTCGGAATGACAGGTTGGCTATCCATCGCCCTCGGCCCTGTGGAATCTCGGCGGCTCTTGGAGCGGACGGCGGGTCAACCATCTGCTACTCTTGATTCTCGTGATTCTCGCTCTGCCCGTTGCGCTGCAGCCGCTGAACGGCAGGGCCATCGAGTAACGGAGCTGACCGTGAAGATCAAACGCCCGCCAACCAGACTCGAGAAGAAGGCGAGACGGGGTCATCGCGGCTATCCGCTCGCGACGGTTGCGTTCTACGGCCCGGACGCCTCACATGCCAGCAAGGTCGCGGTGGGCATCAAGCTGAAAGAGGACGCCGAGGTCGGGGAGATGCGGAGATGGACGTCCGAGACGACCGATGTCCGCCGGGATCTTCGAATCGGAAACGAAATCATCGACTTCATTCGCGAGCACAACGCGGCGACGGTAGTGATGGCTGACCGCATCATCGGCTGTCCGCACGAGGAGGTCGTCGACTACCCGGCCGGCACCGCCTGTCCGGTCTGTCCGTACTGGCAAGACCGCGACCGTTGGAGCGGTGAGCTGCTCCCGGAGCAATAAGGGTCTTCGATAGGCTCCTCCGCCACGACCTGTATATGAACTCCCGTCCGTTCGGACGTTGAGACGACGATGACCTGCATCACGGGAGCGATGAACGGGTTCCCATCGAAGGCAGGCCGTGTCGTTCTCCTGACAGCAGCCATTGTCAACTCGCCCGCGAGACTGTTTTCGACAAGCTTGGTATGACGGAGAGTATGTACGAACAACCGCTTCCCGCGTCTCGTGCCGCTTCCGGCGCGAGCGGCACCTATTGGACAGGCGGAGTGGTCGATGGGAAATGGCACGTTTATCCGGGAATGGCTGCCGCAGCATTGTGGACGACGCCGTCGGATCCGGCGAAATTCGCCATTGAGATCGCTCTCTCGAAACACGGGAAGTCGAATCGCCTGCTTTCCCAGTCGATGGTCCCCGAAATGCTCAGGCCGCAGATCGAACGGTATAGCGACGAAAACACCTTTGGCGATGTAACCCATCCGGACCGTATGGGGCTCGGTTTCTTCCTGGGCGATCAAAGCAATCCCGATCGCGTTGGCCACATCGGCGACGATGAAGGCTTCCAGGCCATGCCGATCATGTTCGATCGTTCCTGCTACACTGACGGATGTATCCAAAAACGATTGGAGGGACAGCGAAGTGTTCATGTCTCCTGGCTTGCTCCTCATTCTGCTCGCAGGCATCGTCGTTTCCGCTTGCGGCGTGATCGCCGTCCGGCGTTTCATACCGCCGGAGAAGCTGGCTGAGAACAACGAATACGTCGGCTTCACCTTCTCGATTCTGAGCCTGGTCTACGGGATCTTTCTGGCGTTCACCATCGTGGTGGTCTGGCAGGAGATCCAGGGGGCGGATGAGAAGGTCACGAACGAGGTCGTGCTGGTCAATGCTCTCTGGCGCAATTCTGAGCCATTTGCGGCGCAGGACCGTTTGCGTATCCACCGGCATCTGATCGAGTATGTTCGCGACGTCATCGAGGGCGACTACCCCAAGATGGAGCATGGCCTGACATCGACGGAGAATGCGAAATACGATGCCATATGGACCGACTACTTTCAGCTCAATCCCGATCCGTCCGATATTCGGCAAGTGACGTTTTACAGGGAGAGTCTGACCCGGTTGAACGACTTCTCCAGCGCCCGCCGCTTGCGCATCCTCTCCAGCAACGATGCGCTGCCAGCGAGCATGTGGGCTCTGGTCATTGTGGGCGCGATCGGAACGATCATGTTCACCTGGTTCTACGGCACACGCTATCTGTCGATCCAGATCGCAGCGACAACATTTCTTACTGCCGTGATCATTTACGGTGTGTTGCTCGTGAGTATGCTCGAGTATCCTTTCGGAGGCGAGCTACGTGTGTCGGCGGGGCCGTATGAAGAGTTGCTCCATGTTTTCGAAAAACGGATGAAGGTGGAGTCGTCACAGCGGTGAATTGCTCCCGATCAGATCCCCTCCAGGTAGGCCGTCTCCCCGTGCAGGGCGCTGTCGAGACCTTCGACTTCATCGGCGTCCTGAACCTTGACCGGCGTGACCCGGTCGATCAGCCAGAGCATTCCGTATGTAAACACAAAGGCCCAGACCGAGGAGATTGCCACGGCGGCCAACTCCACCAGGAAGAAATGGGAGTTTCCGCGGAGGAGGCCGTCGACGCCTGCGGGATTGAACGCGGTGGTGGCGAAGATGCCGCAGAGGATGATGCCGAGGAAGCCGCCGACCCCGTGAACGCCCCAGACGTCGAGGGCGTCGTCCCAGCGTAACTTGTTCTTCAGCGCCACTGCGTAGAAGCAGACCACGCCGGCGATGACGCCGATGACACAGGAGGTGGCAGGTGAGACGTATCCCGCCGCCGGCGTGATGGTGGCCAGTCCGGCCACGGCGCCGGTCAGCAGCCCGACCAGGCGGGGCTTCCGGAATTGCTTCCAGTCGAGACAGAGCCAGGCGAACGCCGCGAAACTGGCGGCGATGTCGGTATTGAGGAAGGCCACGGCCGTCACCGAGTCGACGCGGAATTCGCTTCCTGCGTTGAACCCGTACCAGCCGAACCAGAGCATGGCCGTTCCAAGGGCCACCAGCGGGATCGAGTGCGGTCCTCTGTCTTCGACCTTGCGTTTGCCGACATAGAGAACGGAGGCGAGGGCGGCGATGCCGGCGATGTTGTGTACGACGATGCCGCCGGCGAAGTCGAGCACGCCCCAACTGGCCAGGATCCCGCCGCCCCAGACCATGTGTACGAAGGGGAAGTAGACGAAGATCAGCCAGGCCGTCAGAAAGAGCATGTAGGCCTTGAAGGTCACCCTGTTTGCGAATGCCCCGGTGATCAGGGCAGGTGTGATGATGGCGAACATCATCTGGTACGCGCAGAAGACGATCATCGGGATGCTGGCGTTGATCGGAGAGGGCATGTCGAGCGTGACACCCGAGAGGAAGGCCCAGTGGAAGTTGCCGATGATTCCGGACAGGTCGGTCCCGCTCTTCAGGTTCCCGCTGAAGCACATCGAGAACCCGACCGCCCACCAGAGCACCGTGGTCCAGGCCATGGAGACGAAGCTCTGCATCATGATCGCCAGCACGTTCTTCCTGCCGACCAGTCCGCCGTAGAAGAAGGCCAGGCCGGGCGTCATCAGCATGACCAGGCTGGAGCACAACAACATGAACGCAGTGTTCCCGGTGTCGATGGTCATGGATCTCCCTCCGATGGTGTGGATCATCGCACGGGTGGGGTTTGAGTGTGGAGGTATTGACGCGAGGTGAACATTGCCCGCCGGCCACGACTGATCTCTGTCATGTTGAGAGCTTGTGCAGGAATCGCGCGTTCCACATACCTGTCATCCTGAGGCTGCCGTAGCCGCGTGGGAGGTGGGGTGGGGGAGCGGCGTAGGACGGCGAAGGACCCCCCAATTACAGGCGGGGAGGGAGGGGGACTCCCCATACAGGCACGCAGGATCCACCGCACTACCCGCAACAAGGGAGGGGGTCCTTCGCCGTCCT
>JBBRNB010000041.1:0-53240 GCA_038230535.1 Thermoanaerobaculia bacterium | reverse complement strand
TCGAATTAAACCACATGCTCCACCGCTTGTGCGGGCCCCCGTCAATTCCTTTGAGTTTCAGCCTTGCGACCGTACTCCCCAGGCGGAGTGCTTAATGTGTTGACTTCGGCACAGCAGGGGTCGATACCCGCTACACCAAGCACTCATCGTTTACGGCGTGGACTACCGGGGTATCTAATCCCGTTTGCTCCCCACGCTTTCGCGCATCAGCGTCAGTACCGGTCCAGTGAGCCGCCTTCGCCACTGGTGTTCCTCCCAATATCTACGCATTTCACCGCTACACTGGGAATTCCACTCACCTCTCCCGGTCTCAAGCGAAGCAGTTTGGAGGGCAGTTCCTCGGTTAAGCCGAGGGATTTCACCTTCCACTTGCCAAGCCGCCTACGCGCCCTTTACGCCCAATAATTCCGAATAACGCTTGCCCCCTCTGTATTACCGCGGCTGCTGGCACAGAGTTAGCCGGGGCTTCCTCTGCAGGTACAATCAACTCACCGGTGTATTAGACCGATTCGCTTTTTCCCTGCTGACAGGAGTTTACAATCCAAAGACCTTCATCCTCCACGCGGCGTTGCTGCGTCAGGCGTTAGCCCATTGCGCAAAATTCCCCACTGCTGCCTCCCGTAGGAGTCTGGACCGTGTCTCAGTTCCAGTGTGGCCGATCACCCTCTCAGGCCGGCTACCGATCGTAGCCTTGGTAGGCCATTACCCTACCAACTAGCTAATCGGACGCGGACCCCTCCTATGGCGGGAGCCCTTGCGAGCCCCCTTTGACCTCTCGGTATCATGCGGTATTAGCCAAAGTTTCCCTTGGTTATCCCCCACCTCAGGGCAGGTTATCCACGCGTTACTCACCCGTTCGCCGCTCGACTAGCCCTTGCGGGCCGCCTCGCTCGACTTGCATGTGTAAAGCACGCCGCCAGCGTTCATTCTGAGCCAGGATCAAACTCTCCAGTTGAACTTGTTACGACCGATCGCGACTGACGCCGCGGGCCGCCAACTTTTGATGTCTGATTCCAGCACCAGTCTCGAACGACTAGTGCACTTATTCGGATACGCGATCCACTCTCTCGAGCGACCGCGGACTTCATTTGAGATTCGCAATTCGAATCTCGAAAGGAATCACGTTGTCTTGTTGCTATCCTATTCAGTTGTCAAGGAACCGACGTCCGCGAAGGGCTGGCAATCCTGCCAGACCATCCCGTCCGTGTCAAGCGGGTTGGTTCCATCTCCATGAACCCAACCCGTCTGATGCGGACACTCTCACTCACTCGTTTTGCTACCTGGGAAAGATCGGCGGGGAAACCCTACTTCGTCGTTGCTTCCACCGCTTGCAGGGACCGGGGAGTGTACGTTCCCGTTACCGCTTTGTCAAGTCCCTGACTACTTAGTGTCAACTCTGTGACTCACTTACCTATTCCGGCCGGCGTCCAACCCGCGGGATCATCGACAACCCACCGCCCCTGATCTCTATTCCGCTCGTTTGTCTGCACAACTTGCTGTGCAGATTCGAGTTACCGCCCGTTTCCAAAGATCCCGTACCGCTCAGGGACCAGCCAGAACGACACTCACGCAGGTCCTATTCCAGGATTCGTGCATCGGGGGTCGGGAGCCGGAGTAAAGAGAAGGAGGAGCCTGGGTGTGGGGCTTCGACTCCCGACTCCCCCGACCCCCGGCTATCCTTCCAGCTTCACTCCTCGACAGCTCCGCAGCAGCACTACGTCGTAGACGATCTTCAGCAGGCCGGCGGCGACGAACGGAACCCAGTCATGGGACAAGCTCGCGATCAGCGGCATGGCGATGACCGGTGCCAGCGCGGCGCCGGTCGTCCGCGCCACGCCAGTGATTCCCGCGGCCGCGGTTCGCTCCGACGGATCGACCGCGGCCATGACGAACGCCTGGCGCGTCGGAACGTCCATCTGCGAGATCGAGAAGCGCAGCAGCAGGACCGCGACAGCCAGCGGCAGAGTCGGCATCAACGGCACCAGGAGCAGCAGGATGTTCGACGGCAGGTGCGTGAAGACCATCGTATTGAGTAGTCCGAAGCGTTTGGCGATGCGCGCCGCGGCAAGCGCCGAGACTCCGGCGGCCAGGTTCGCTCCGAAGAAGAGCGATCCAAGCGCCGCCGGACTGAGACCGAAACGGCGGAAGAACCAGTACGCCACGATGCTCTGCACGACCAGTCCGCCGGCAAAAGCGTCGAGAGCGAAGAGCGATGACAGGCGCAGAACGATCGGCCTCGATCGCTCGACATGGAAGAGCCCCTGCACGGGCCGGGCGATCCGTTCCCCCTCGATCGCGGGCGACACGCTCGCGAACACGGCTGCCAGGACGGCTCCAAGCACCCCATAGGCGATGATGGCGCTCCGGTAGCTGGCCACCTCGCCGAAGCCTCGTTTCAACAGGAATCCGGCCAGAAAGCCACCGGCCAGCGACCCCATCGCGGTCGCGAACGAGCCGGCCAGGTTGTACCAGGCGAAGAGTGACGTGCGGTCGCGTCCATGCGCGGCCTGCGCGAGCGCAACCTGCTCGACGGCCAGAAATGGGCCGACTTCATTCCCGCTCGGGCTGATCACACCGATCGTAGCGGCGATCACGAGAAGGGTGAAGTCGCGTGTGATGGCGAAAACAGCAGCCGCGCCAATCATCAGCACCGCACCAGTGAGCAGCGTCCTCTTGCGGCCGAGGGCATCGGCGCGCGTGGTCAGGTAGAGCGACACGATGACGTCGCCGGCCAGCGTCAGCGTCAGCAGCCAGCCGATGCGGTGGCCGTTCAGCCCGATGGCCGAGAGGTACAGCACCAGGACCACGGCGATGAAGCCGTAGGCAAACAGCCGCACGATCCGCGTGGCGAAAAGAAGGCGCGCGTCGAGCGGGAGCATCGCGGATTACGCGCCGCGGAGGGTGGCCTCTCTCAGCACCAGATCGAGGGCCTTGTCACGCCCGAGAGACAGACGCAACTGCTCGTAACCGCCATCGTGCCGCAGTTGATGCCTGACCTCGGCGAAGTCGCGCTCAGCTTCATTGGCAGCGCGGCGGACCTCAGCGTCCACCTCGACGTCGCTGACGACGAGCTTCTCTTTCTTAGCGATCTCCTCGAGGATCAGGAAACGCTTCACTCGCTTCACGGCGTCGGGAAGAAACTCCTCGCGCATCTTCCGCCAGTCGATCTGAGCCTTCTCGACTTCGACGCCCTGCGAGGCCATGAATCGCGCATAGTTCTGCAGCGACCTGCGCACTTCCTCCTCGGCGAGAATCTCCGGAACTTCCAGCTCGTGAGAAGCCAGGAGGAGCTCTCCGAGCTGCTTCTGCTTTAGACGAAGGGCCTCGACCTCGCGATGTTTGCGGATGTCGGCGGTGATGGCCTCACGCATCTCCGCAACCGTTTCCCACCCGCCGGTGCTCTTCGCGAGCTCGTCGTTGACGTCCGGCTTCTCCTGGACGCGGATCTCTTTCAAAGTGACTTCGTGGTGGATGTTCTTTCCGCGGAACTTCTCGTTTTGGGCGTCGTCGCCGTACGTCTTATCGAACGAGGCCGTCTCGCCGGTCATCTTGCCGCGCAGCGCATCGTGGAGCTCGGGGAGTGGCGTCTCCTCGCCGGCGCGGAAGTGTCCGCCACGCGTCTCGGCGTCGATGCCGTCGCCCGAGGTGGTCATCTCGATCATCGCGAAATCACCTTCGGCGAGACCGCGCTCGGTCTCGGGACGGTAGACGCTGGCCTGATCGCGCAACCGCTCGATCATGTCGTCCACGTCCTGCCCGGCCACTTCGATCTTCGGATCGTCGATGGCCAGTCCGCGGTATTCAGCGAGCTCGAATCGTGGCCTCACCTGGAACTCGGCTTTGAACTTGATCGGAGCTCCCTCGATGTACGTATCCAGGTGCTCCAGGCGCGGCTCGCCCACGATCTCGAAACCTCTGTCCGCGATGGCCTCGTTAAATGTCTGGGGCAGCAGCACCTCCAACGCTTTCTCGTGGATCTCCTTGTGGAAACGGGAGCGGAGGTAACTGAGCGGCACCTTGCCTGGACGGAAGCCGGGCAACTTGGCTTCGCGCGCGAAGAGCGCTGTGGCGCGCTTTGTCTCAGCGGCGATGAGGTCCACCGGGATCTCGATCTCGACGAGTTTCTTGACTGATGAAAGGTCTTCGTAGTTGAGAAGCATTCGCTGACAACCTTCGGTTGGATTTTCGTTCTGGATTGGTGCGAAAGGCGGGACTCGAACCCGCACGGCTTTGGGCCACTGGATCCTAAGTCCAGCGCGTCTGCCAGTTCCGCCACTTTCGCCCGAAGCAAAAAAGGACCGAGCGCGCGCCCAGTCCTCATCATCGTACTTGATTTGGTGCCCCCACTAGGACTCGAACCTAGAACCAACAGATTAAGAGTCTGCTGCTCTACCAATTGAGCTATGGAGGCTCGGGACTCCTGCTAACTTCTCAGGCCCATCATCTATTTCGCCCGCGCGGGCCGCGCATTCTAGGCAGACGCCGCGTACGTGGTCAAGGATTGGCGGCCAGCATCCGCTTCCCCTTCCGCAGGTAGTCCCACGCGGAGTAGAGCGTAACCAGCAGCGCGAGACGGAAGAGAACCTCCAGAAACGGCAGGAGGAACGAACCGAACGCATTGACCTCGATTGCCGTACCAAGCGTGACCGCCTGAAGGACCATGGACGTCTTCCCCGCCCATGACGGCGGAAAGCGCTTCACGCGGACGCGGGTATAGAGGAGGTAGGCGAACGTGATGATGAAGAAGTCGCGGATGAAGACGGTGAACGTCAGCCAGGCAGGGATTCCGGCGACCGGCAGTCCCGCTCGCAACGTATAGAAGAGGAAGCCGCAGATCATCATCGTCTTGTCGGCGGCCGGATCGAGAATCGCTCCAAGCCGCGAGCGCTGATTGAGCCACCGCGCGATGACTCCGTCGAGGAAGTCCGTGACCGCCGCGCCGACGAAGATCAGAAACGCCAGCCGGTACTCGCCGCGAAACGACGCGTAGATGAACACCGGCACAGCCAGGAGACGGAGAAGGGTGAGGATGTTGGGGACGGTGAGCAACCGAAATCACAGCTCCGCTCGGAACTGATCGAGCGCGGACTTGCGGAGGTAGATCGTCTTTCCCTCGGAGAGGAGCAGGTTCTGTTTCATCAGGTCGTGGATCAGCCGCGACACTGTCTCGCGAGATGTCCCGATCATGTTGGCGATGGCCTGGTGCGTCGGGCGGGTGACGGCGATGTAGTCATTCTCCAGCGACTTGCCACTCTGGCGGGCAAGATCGAGGAAAAAGCGGGCCAGCCGGCCGTAGACGTCCATCGTCGCCAGCGATTCAATCCGATTCGACGCATCGCGCAGCCGCTTGGACAGCTCGGCCAGCACCTTTTGTGTGATCGAGAAGTTCTCGCTGAGGATGTGGAGAAAGTCGCTGCGCCAGATCGAGACGATCTCGAGAGGCTCGGTGGCGATCACCGTCGCCGAGCGCGGCTCGTTGTCGAACAGGGCCATCTCGCCGAAGAAATCGCCGACGCCGAGGATCGAGAGGATGATCTCCTTCCCCTCGGGAGAGATCATCGTCACCTTCACCTGTCCTTCGCGGATCAGGTAAAAAACGTCGCCGCTTTCGTCGGCGTGGAAGACGGCGTCGTCCTTCGCATAGCGGCGCGTTTTGGCGACAGCCGCGATCGACGCGAGCTCTCGCTCATCGAGCTCGGCGAAGAGCGTGAACTTACGATAGAACGACGATGGGAGCACAGGTGCGCTTATTTTAGCAGCAAAGGCCGCCAAGCGACCCCGATGCTACACTCCGGGGCGAAGTCCCATACGAGAGTGGCCATCAAACGGATCATTCCGATCTCCTCCGGCAAGGGCGGAGTCGGCAAGACGACCTTCGCCATCAACTTCTCCCTTGCCCTCTCGCAACACGGCCGTACCGTGCTCGTGGACCTCGATACCGGCACTTCGGCGATCCGCAACGCCATCGACGTCCCGATCGAGAAAGACCTCTACCACTTCTTCCGCAAGGGCGACTCGCTCAATCACTGCGTCACGCACCTCGACGACAAGCTCGATCCCCAGCGCCGGTTCCGCAACTTCGGATTCGTGGCCGGCCCGCTGCACCTCATCGACGAGATCACCAACTTCGGCGCCGCCAACAAAGCAAAGCTGATCGAGGCAATCAACGGCCTCGACGCAGACTACGTCATCCTGGACATGCGGGCCGGGCTCGACTCCAACGTCATCGACTTCCTGCCGTTCTCAAACTCCGGCATCCTGATCTTCACGCCGCATCTTCCCAGCGCAACGCTCGCCGCCTCCGACATCGTCAAGGCCATCCTCTTCCGAAAGCTGCGCCTGATCTTCAGCCGGCAATCGCCGTTTTACGCCACGGTCGGCGGAAAGCTCGACTTCTGGCGGTTGATCAACGAGCTGATCGATCAGGTCGAGGATGTCTACGACTCCTCGGTGGCGAATCTCGACGCCTTCGCCGGCGATCTGGCTGGAAACCTCGGCGACCACCCCATCACACGCACCGTGCAGCAGACGCTCGACGAGTTTCGCGTTCACTACGTCCTCAACCTCTTTAATGGTGTCGAGGACTCGTTCCAGACCGCCGTGAAGCCGTTCATCGAGAATCTGACCTCGAACGTCTCCGCGCGCTGCGGTGTGACGAACCTCGGCTGGATCACCCGCAGCGAAGCCATCCACCGCGCGAACTGCAACAAGTTCCCGGCGCTCCTTCTCCCGCCCGAGGGGAAGAAAACATCCAGGAGCAACCGCGTCGAGCAGGAGCTCGCAGAGCTTCGCCTGATGGCCATCGGACTGGATCAGCCCCGGCGCAAATCCGCGAAGCAGCAGAAAGCGACAGCGTCAGCAGCCGACCCCACCGACCATCTCGCCAATCAGCTCAACGTCCTTAGAACGATGTTCGATCAGAAGAAGGATGACGATTTCCACGCCAACTTCGAATACTCCTCCCAGCGTGCGCTCTTCACCATGAAGACACGGCGCGCCAGCGAGTTCGGCGACATCCGCGTCTACCAGCCGGACGAGATGCTGGCCACGATCTTCGCGAAGTCGAACATTCCGACGTCGATCGATTGGGGCGAGTTGGAGGAGTAGCTCACCAGCGGCTCCCTCGAAATGTAGCTCACCAGGATCGAGACCTAGCGCACGAGCCGCATGAGCGACTCGACGTGCGTTTGCACAGACACCACGTCAATCGCGGGATCCTCAGCCTCATTCACGACGGTGGGGAGTACCCCTCATGATCGGCTCGAAGGCTCTCACGAGGGTGGGGGGTACCCCTCGCGAGGGTGGGGGGGTACCCTCGCGTGGGTGGGGGGGTACCCGCGCGCGGGGGGGGGGGTACCCCTCACGAGGGGGGGGGGGTACCCCTCGCGATCCACTCGAAGGCTCTAACGAGGGTGGGGGGGTACCCCTCACGATCCACTCGAAGGCTCTAACGAGGGTGGGGGGGTACCCCTCACGACCCACTCGGAGGCTCTAATGAGGGTGGGGGGGTACCCCTCACGACCCACTCGGAGGCTCTAACGAGGGTGGGGGGGTACCCCTCACGAGGGTGGGGGGGTACCCTCGTTAGAGCCTTCGAGGGGATCGCGAGGGGTACCCCCCCACCCTCGTTAGAGCCTTCGAGTGGATCGTTAGATGGGGGTGACCACATCGTTAGTGCCTCAGAGTCGATCGTTCGATGCGGGCGCCCATATCGTTAGAGCCTCCGAGTCGATCGTCAGAGCCCGGCCGGACCGCGATTGCCACGCCGGCAGCCAGGAATCATCCTCGCGAGTGCAATACAGGACGCTTCGCCTACACTATGCGGCCATGAAAAAGACCTTCGCACTCATTGCGCTCGTCGCAACTTCCGTTCTCGCCGCTGAAACGCCCGACCTGACGATGCAGAACCGCATCCGGCAGGAAGGGTTCCGCAATTCGAAAGTGATGGACACGGCCGAAGAGTTGATGGACTTCGTCGGCCCCCGCCTCACCGGTTCGCCCAACATGAAACACGCCAACGAATGGACGCGCGACAAGCTCACCTCATTCGGACTCAGCAACGCCCATCTCGAGAGCTGGGGACCGTTCGGACGCGGCTGGTCGTATCAGGAGTGTACGGTGCGCATGACCTCGCCGGACGTCGCACAGCTCTGGGCACTCCCCCGCGCCTGGACGCCGGGCACCAACGGCGTCATCAGCGGCAAGCCCATCAGGGTGAAGATCGAGACCGTCGAAGACATCGAGAAGTATCGCGGCAAGCTGGCGGGCAAGATCGTGCTCAACGGCGATGTGCGCGAGATCAAGCCACACGAGCAGCCGCAGTTCGCGCGCTACAGTGAGAAGACGCTCGGCGACCTAGAGCATTACGAGTTGCCGGGCCGTCCGCGGTTCACGCGCGAAGAGATCGTGAAGCGCAACGCCTTCCGCAAAGCGCTGACGAAGTTCCTCGCCGACGAGAAACCGCTGGTGATGATCGACTCCGACAGCGCCGACTTCGGCACCTTCCACGTGCAGGGCGCCGGCACCCAGCGCGACGGCGAGCAATACCCCGTCCCGGCCATCGTGATGTCGGCCGAGCACTACAACCGGCTGGCGCGCCTCGTCGACCAGGGGAAAGAGCTGACGGTCGAAGTGAACGTCAAAACGACCTACCACGACGACGACAAGAACGCTTACAACACCGTTGCCGAGATCCCTGGCACCGATAAGAAGGGCGAGATCGTCATGCTCGGCGGCCACCTCGACTCATGGCACGGCGGCACCGGCGCGACCGACAACGGCGCCGGCACGGTCGTGGCGATGGAGGCAGTGCGCATCCTGAAGGCGATCGGCATCGCCCCGAAGCGCACCATCCGCATCGCGCTCTGGAGCGGTGAAGAGGAAGGACTGCTCGGTTCGCGCGCGTACGTAGCCGAGCATTTCGCATCACGACCCGAGCCCCCGGCAGACGAGCGCGACCTTCCCGCGGCGATGCGCCGGAACCCCGGCCCGCTGACGATCAAGCCCGAGCACGCCAGGCTCTCCGCCTACTTCAACCTCGACAACGGCACGGGCAAGGTCCGCGGCGTCTACACGCAGGACAATTTCGCCGTCGCTCCGATCTTCCAGTCCTGGATCGAGCCGCTGAAAGACCTCGGCGTCACAACGATCACCGAACGCAACACCGGAGGCACCGATCACCTCTCCTTCGACGGCGTAGGTCTCCCCGGCTTCCAGTTCATCCAGGACGAAGTCGAATACGAGTCCCGCACGCATCACACCAACTACGACGTCTACGACCGCCTGCAGCGCGACGACCTGATGCAGGCCGCCGTAGTCATGGCCACATTCGTCTGGGAAGCCGCGAACCGCCCGGAAATGATGCCGAGGAAACCGCTGGCGAAGAGCGATTTGCCGGCTGCACCTACGACGGCGCCTGCGACGCCGCCGCACTAGGGAGATCCTAATCTCGTGTAGGGCCGCCGCCCTCGGCGGCCTTACTCAGACCACGCGCGAAGATGGCCGCCGAGGGCGGCGGCCATCCACGTGGCGCAGCCCCCTTGCGATATTGCGCGAATCCGCGAGAGTCACATCGTCTTCGACGCTAGGGCAATACCCACCAGTCGAGAATCGGTTGCCGGGCAGAGGGTGCCGATGACGTCCACACCGGTGCCGGCGTGTGCGGCGCTGCGCGGTAGGGAAAAATCGCGCGCTGCACTCTCCTATTCATAGATAGCGAAACATCTGTGAAGGAGATTGCATGACGACACTGAGTCTTCCAGGCCGCATGGTCGCGCTCACGGACGCCGACAAGGCGGAGAACGAGTTACTCCGCGATTTCGGCATCTCCATCCAACAGCGGCAGGACGTACTCGGTGTCGTGCGAGGCCAATCGCTCGATCGCGCGGCGCTCGCCGTAGACGAGTACACGGTGGTCGAGCTCAGGTTCGATGGCGATGTCGTGCAATACATATCCATTGAAGAGCTGCGCGCGGAGAGCACGATCGTCCGCGGCGCCGCGCAAGAGATCGTGGAGGTGCCGGTGCAGTTTCGCCGCGGTCCCTCCTCCTCGCGCGGCGTCTTCGATTGGGTCCTGAAGGGTCTTCGTATCTTCAAGGTCGAAAATCCTCTGGCTGTCCTCGCCGAAGAGAAGATCGTAGAGCGCTTCGACGACAGCCAGACGCCTCCTCCGGGCCTCTATCACGCCGGCCGGGACGGCGAGCTGGTGAAACCTGTCACCTCAGCGGAGGATCTCGACATCGCCCGGCCCTGGCTACTCTTCATTCACGGGACGGCGTCATCGACCGAAGGGAGCTTTGGTGGTCTCTTCGGAGACAAGAATGATCCGACGGCGAACAATCCTGCGCCGGGGCGGCAGATCACCCCGGAGTGGAAGCAGCTCCGGGACGTCTATGGCGACCGCATTCTTGCGCTACAGCACAAGACGCTCAGCGTCAGTCCCGTCGAGAATGCCCTCTACGCCGCAAAGCTGCTGCCGAAGAACGCCACGCTGCACATGGTGACGCACTCACGGGGAGGCCTGGTGGGCGAGTTGCTGGCGCTGGGAGTCGTCGATCAACCGAACCTCGCGGCTTATGGGACAAGCTACGGCGACGCCAGCAGGCGCCAGCTCGAAGAGCTCATCGAGCTGCTGCGGCAGAAGAACTTCGACATCGAGAAGTTTGTTCGCGTGGCCTGCCCTGCCCGCGGCACAATCCTGGTCTCGAAGCGGCTCGACCTCTATCTCTCCATCCTTCTGAACCTCTTCGGCGCCATCCCGGCACTGAAGGCCAGCCCGCTTTTCACGCTTCTGAAAGCCACCACGATCGAGCTGGTGCGAATGCGCACCGATGTAACGAAGCTCCCCGGACTCGAGGCGCAGATGCCGGAATCGGCCTTCATCCACTTCCTGAACCAGGGACTGCAGAGCAAGTCGCGGCTGGCCGTGATTGCCGGCGATGCCGAGGGCGACACCTTCTGGCAGCGGCTCAAGCTCCTCGGGACCGACCTTTTCTATCGCGAAGAGCACGACCTCGTGGTCAACACTGCCGCGATGTTCGGCGGCATGGGCCGCACCGAACCGGCGTACGGTTTCTACCACCGCGGCGCCGTAGTGAACCACTTCAACTACTTTCGCAACGAGCGTACCCGCGCCCGGCTCTACGCCTGGCTGACGTCCAAAGAGCCCGATCCCGAGTTCCAGATCTTCGACCCCACCAGGCCCGGAATCACGGTCAATGAGTCGCGTGGTGCCGCCGGCGCAAGCCTGCCGGTGACGATCATCATCCCCGATCTTTTCGGCACCATGCTCGGTGTCGATGCTAAGTCTCCTGGGAAGTCACCTTTCTGGCCGGATGTAGCCAGCATCGCCCGGAACGGCTTCGAGCTGCACAAGAAGACCTACGTCCCGACGGGCGTCGTGAATGCGTACGAAGCCCTGTACAACGCTCTATCGGCAACCAGCGAGGTGGTGGCATTCGCGTGGGATTGGCGCAAATCGATGGCGACGGCCGCCGATGAACTGGCCAGGAAGATTCTCAGTTACACGGATCGCGACATTCGCCTCATCGGCCATGGGGCCGGCGGAGTGATCGCACAACTCCTCGCGGCGGCAAAAGAGGGCAGCCAGGAAAAAGCGTGGAAGGTGACGAAGCGGGTGCTGCTGCTCGGATCGCCATACCGCGGAATGTTTGCGGCGGTCGACTGGTGCTCGCCGCAGTCGCGATTGGTGAGGCTGCTTCGGCTTGCGGATGGCGTTCGGAGCACGAGCGACATCGCGGAGCAATTGTCGGCGTGCGCCGCGATCGTCGAGCTCGCCCCCGACGACTTCCTCCAACAACCTGATCGCTGGAAAGCCGCCGGAGCAGTGCCGCAGTCGAAAGATTCGCTGCAGAAGCCGCTGGAGTTGCGCAACCTGCTGCAGAACATGCCAGCCGGCGTGCTCGCGAAATTCACGGCTGTAGCGGGGCGCGCCGCCGAGACTCTGGTCGCCGCCGACGGCGCTGGGAAGATCTCCATATCGAGGAGCGGTGACGGCCGCGTCATCGTCGCGCAGATGCATGAGACCATCCCGCTCCGGCGCGTCGAAGCGGAACACGGCGACCTGCTGACTCAGGGCGGGGCATTCGACGCCTACCGCGAATTGCTCGATACAGGCAATACGGCCGCGCTGCCGCTCTCGCAACGAGTCGCCGTGCCGCCTGAGCCGCAAGCGCGCCTCGAGGAACCTCTGCTCTTCCCGCAGAACGATGACCTGCTCGACGAAGCGATCGGCACCCGGCGCGACGGTGGGGAGCGACAGGACTACCCACTCTCCGTCTCGGTCACGCATGGCGATCTGCGCGTGGCGCGCTATCCGGTTGCGGTCGGCCACTACCTCGGCGACATGCTCGTGAGCGCGGAGGCGACGCTCGACTTCCAGCTCGAGCGCCGGCTCTCGCGCCGCTTTCAGCTCGGCTTGTATCCAGGCAAGGCCGGAAGCGTTGAAGTCGTGCGCATGCCCAACGCCTCACCGCCCGGCGCACTGGTCATCGGGCTGGGACAGGTCGGCAGCGTTACCCTCGAAACGGTGCGCCGCGGCATCGCCGCCGCGGCCTCTCGGTATGCCCTCTCCGTCGCGGAAGACGCGAGCGGCGCCTCCAACGCAGGTCAGTCCTGGCGTTCCGCGGCCTTCAGCGCCGTGATGATCGGCACCAAGGGCGGCAGCTCGATGACCGGCGAGTCGTCGATCACCGCCGTCCTTCGTGGAGCGCTCGACGTCAACCGGATGCTCCGCGCGCAGTCGCTCTGGGACAAGGTGCGCATCGACGCCATCGAGTTCATCGAGCTCTATGAAGAGCGTGCCATCGCCAGTCTTCATTCCGCCCGCAACGTTGCCCGTCAACTGCGCAACGAGCTCGAGCCCGAGGAACGGATCGAAGTCGTGCAGATGCTGCGGACCACCCGATCGGGCCAGTTCCGCGTGCCGCTCGATGACGAGCAGGCCGGCTGGTGGCAGCGTCTCTTCATCACCGTCGAAAGCCCCGAGCACGACCCTGCCAAACGGGCCAGCGCGCCTATGCGGTACGTGGTCCTGAGCGAGCGAGCCCGCGTCGAGGCTCAGTTGCAGTGTCGCGAGAGTAATGCCACGGATCACCTCATCGCCTCCGCAATCGCCACGCACCGGTACGATCCCGCTCTTTCTGGCGCCCTCTTCGAGCTACTCGTGCCGAATGAGATCAAATCGACTTCCGATCAAGCGCCGAGCGTCGTGCTCATCCTCGATCGTGATACGGCCAAATATCCGTGGGAGTTACTGGCCGACCCGTACAACAAAGACGGCCTCCCCTATGCCGTCCGCACCGGCATGCTGCGACAGTTCATCGATCCCGATTTCCGCCACTCGCCGCGGTACTCCTCAGCAAAGGCGGCGCTGGTCGTCGGAGACGCCCTGATCGAAGGACCGGTAGGCACCGACAAGGAGCGCTATCCGGAGTTGCACGGCGCACAGGCCGAGGCCCGCGCTGTCGCCATCGAGCTGGGAGCAGCGAACTACAACACCACCCTTCTGGTTCGCTGCCAGGCGAAAGACATCCAAACCAGCCTCTTCACCCGCCCATACCGCATCCTCCACCTGGCCGGGCATGGCAGATACGACCCGAAAAAGCCGGAAGAGAGCGGCATGATCATCGGCGACAACCATTTCCTCACAGCCTGCCAGTTGCGCCAGTTGCGCACGGTGCCTGACCTCGTTTTTCTGAACTGCTGCTTCCTCGGAACGATCGACGCCGTGCCCGCGGGCGGCAACCCGCATCTACTGGCCGCCAGCATCGCCAACGAGCTGATCTCGCTCGGGGTCAAGGCCATCATCGCCGCTGGCTGGGCGGTCGACGACGGTGCCGCCGTGACCTTCGCCTCGACGTTCTACGAAGAGATGCTCGCCAATCGCCGCAAGTTCGGCGAGGCGGTGCGTACCGCCCGCGAACAGGTCTTCCGCAAGCACGGCGCCACGAACACGTGGGGGGCGTATCAATGTTATGGCAATCCCGGCTTCATGCTGGCGGATGTCGAGGCCGATGCTTCCGGCGACAAGGCGTTTGAGCCGTGCTCGCAGCGCGAGTACCTGGATGCGCTGCGCAGTCTGAGCGCGGAAGTCGGTCAGAGCCCGCAGCCGCAGACCGCTGCTGCGCTGAAGCAGAGGCTCGAAGGGATTACCTCGCAGGTACCGCTCAAATGGAAAGATGCCGAGCTCCTCGCGTTTGTAGCCAGGGCATGGCGCGACCTCGGTGACTATCAGCAGGCCTGCGATGCCTTCGAGCAGGCCTTTGCCAGACCCGAGGCGCGCATGCCGATCGACGCCGTCGAGCAACTGGCCAATATGCGCGTGCGCCTGTCGATCGACGATCCTAAACGGCGCGATGAGCATGTTAACCGCGCCCGGCAGCTCCTCGACGCGCTCCTGCTCCTCGGCCAATCGTCCGAGCGACTCTCGCTCGTTGGCAGCATGTACAAGAAGCTGGCGGGCCACGCAAAGTCGCGCCCCGAGCGAAACTCCTGGCTTGCCGAGGCCGCGAAGGCCTATCTCGGCGCAGTTGCAATCGACGAGAAGACAGGATCGCTGGATCCGTACCCACTGCTGAACGCCGCCAACGTGCAGTGGCTGCTCAATCGCTCCGATGCAACTCTCGTGAAACGCCTCCAGGCCTGTGAGGCGATCGTGCAAGCCGGGGCGAAGTCCGACGACTACTGGAAGCGCGCCGGTGCCGCCGACTTCGACCTCACTCGGGCACTCCAGAAAAATGATCTGAAGCCGAACAAAATCGCGAAGCTCTACGCTGACGCCGCCTCCACCCCCACCTCGGCGACCGAAGCGCAGCGCCTTTCCTCCATCGAGCACATTGAGTTTCTGGCAAACATGCTCGACGGAAACAAGCTCCGCAAGGAGGTGCAAAAGGAGCTGAAATCGCTCGCCAGACAACTGCGCGGCACATGGAGCGCTGTGTAGTGACGTCTACCGGCTCCAAAAACAACATGCCCGGAACACCGTCCAGGCGATTCGGAGCGTGTCCATCAGCGGCTGATAGTGGCTGGTGGACTGGCCGTCGACGAAGCCGAGCTCGATGGGGATGAGGAGGACTTTGAATCCGCGGCGGCCGGCGTAGACGATCACTTCGCTCTCCATGGCGAAGCCGTCGCTGCGAAGACGGATGGCGCGCAGAAGGTTCGCGGAGTAGAGCCGGAAACCGCTCTGAGAATCAGTGACATTCGTCTTCGATACGTAGGCGATACACCGTGCTGAAAAGCGGTTGGCCATCCGGCGGCGCGGAAGCATCTGCTCGAACAGATGGGCGCGGCCGCCGATGATGAGGTCCGCACCGCTCTCGGCGCGGGCGGTGAAGAACTTCGGGATTTCGTACGGGAGATGCTGGCCATCGGCGTCGAGCGTCACCACGGCGTCGAAACCGTGCTCCAGCGCGTAGGCGAATCCTGTCTTGAGCGCGCCGCCCTTGCCGCGATTCACGGAATGCCTCACTACTTGCGCCCCCGCTTCGCGCGCAACCTCGCCCGTCCGATCGGACGACCCATCGTCCACGACGAGCACGTCGTCATTAACCGCCTTGCACTCGCGCACGACAGCACCAATGCTCCGCTCCGCGTTCAGGGCCGGTATGACGACCAGCGCCCTCATGCCTGCTCCCGCGATACGACCGCGCAGACGACACCGCCGCCGGCCGAGATGGAGTTGACGAGGATGTATCGCAGGTCAGCGGCGCGCGGCGCGGTGACAGGTGTGAATTGCAATTCCGGATCAGCTTCTTCGAAGCCGGATGATGCGTGCAGTTTCTGATCACGAAGCGCCAGGAGCGCTGCCGCAAGTTGGAAGCCGCCACCAGCCGCGTACTCGCCGAAGCAGCCCTTTGTCGCCACGACGGGAGGTACATGCTCGCCGAAGAGCCGGTGGATGGCGCGCATCTCCAGCAGGTCGCCTCGCTTCGTACCGTTAGCCGATGCGTAGATGGCGTCGATATCGGAACGTTGGATCTCCGCATCGTCGATCGCGGCCTGCATTGCCGCGGCTACCTGCGCGTCGCCGGTTCCCCAGTCAGAGATCGTCGCGGTCGTATCCCGTGCGATGCCGAATCCCGCAAGCCACCCATACGGCTGCCTCGACGGCCTCCCCTCGGCCACGAAGATCGCGCTTCCCTCTCCGATCGACATTCCGTTGCGACGCCGGTCGAATGGCCTCATACGCTCGCTCAGCTCGCCTTCCGCGTGGGCGAGCGCACCAAGGCGGTCGAGAACGGAGAAGACCATCTCATTGACCTCTTCCACACCTCCAATGATCGCAGAAGGAACCGTCCCCTTGATGATCTGTGCGCTGGCGAACATCGCCGCGGCGAGGAACGACGACTCCCGCTGCGTCAGCGTGATGTTGAAGCCGCGCAGGTCGAATTCGATGGCGATGTGCGAGCCGGGCGCATTCGCCACCGATTCCGCGAAGAGCTGCGGAGGCGCAAGCGCCGCCCCTCTGGCCACGTACTCCTGCATGTAATCGACCGAAGTCCGCACCGGACCGAACGCGGTGCCGAGGGCAACCCCCGAAGCGCTGGACAGACGCGAATCGGCATCGGCAATCGCCAGCCGTGTGGCGGATACGGCGTAACGCGAAAGCGTGTTCATCCGCCGCATCTTCATCGCCGGGATGTAGTCCTTGGCCTTGAAGTCGCGCACGAGTGCGGCGGTATGCGCGGAAAGGCCCTCGGTGTTGAAACGGTCGATCGGCGCAACCGCGGTTGCGGGCGCATCAAGCATCGAGCGAAAGGCCTCAACGCCTACCGCTCCCGGCGCAACGATCCCGATGCCGGTGATAGCAACCCCATTCATGCGGAACAAGTGGTTATAGCACTACGCTCTGCGAAAGAGCAGAGACACATTCGAGCCGCCGAAGCCGAAGGTATTCGACAGCACATTCGTCATCGCCATCGGCCGCGGCGTGTGCGGGATGTAGTCGAGTGTGCAGTCGGCCGCCGCCACGTCAAGGCGCAGGGTCGGTGGCGCAAGCTGGTTCTGAAGCGTGAGGACGCTGATCACGGCTTCGATGCCGCCGGATGCTCCGAGCGTGTGGCCGAAGTACGACTTGCTTGACGACGCCGGCACCGCCTCGCCGACCGCGCCGATAATCGCCTTCGTCTCCGCGGAGTCGTTGAGCAACGTGCCCGTTCCGTGTGCGTTGATGTAATCGACGTGCGCGAGACCGGCGCCCACCTCCGCGAGCGCCCCCCGCATGGCTGCTTCTGCGCCACGCCCGTCTTCATGAGGCGCGGTCGCATGGTGGGCATCGCACGTCGAGCCGTATCCACAAAGCTCCGCGAGGATCGCCGCGCCGCGGGCCAATGCGTCGTCCCAGCGCTCGATCACCAGATATCCAGCTCCTTCGCCGAGTGTGATCCCTTTGCGCTCCGCCGAGAACGGCATGCACGGATGGTCGTCGACCGCCTGGAGGACGTTGAACCCGCTGTATGTCAATCGGCAAAGCGCATCGCTCCCGCCGGCGACGGCGACATCGGCGTGGCGCGAGCGGAGAAGATCGGCGGCCATGCCGATGGCCGCGCCACCCGATGCACAGGCGGTCGCATTGGAGAGAACGCCGCCGCCGAGGTTCAGCGCGCGCGCGACGGCATCCGAAGGGCCCGACGTCGGCTGTTGCAGTACGCGCGAAACGGCTACGCGCGCGCGGCCGTGTACGAGGCGGTCGAAGTAATAGCTCTCTCCTTCGAGAAGCCCGCCGGTCGATGTTCCGGTCGAGACAACCGCGCGTTCGCGCGGCAACGGGTTTGTGGCACCGTCGTTCGCCTGCGAGACCGCTTCGTGTGCGGCGATGACAGCCAGCAGGTCGCTGCGCGACATCCGCCGCGCTTCGCGCCCATCGATCGGCAACAGGCCCTCGATTTCGCCGACTTCGGCAGCGACGTCCGTCGGAAACGTCTCACCCGGAAACCTGGTCAGCTTGCCGATGCCCGCCCGCGACTCGACGATCGATCGCCACACTTCGGTTCGATTGCATCCGATCGAGCAGATGATCCCGATGCCGGTGATGGCGAGACGGGTGGACGGGTCAGATCGGCGCATCAGTTCTCACCGAACGTTGGAGGCGAGCAGGATATCCGGGTCGACCGATCAAAAGCACGCCGAAGGCGTGCATGAAGGTAGCCGGGTTGAGGTCGGAGCGCCGCACTAGCAGCGAAAGCACGCCAGAGGTGTGCATGACGGTATCCGGTGGCCACGCCGGAGGCGTTGCCACCAGATTGTCCAGTACCAAGGAGGCACCCCGGCAGGGGTGCGAGAAGCCGGCCCGGCGCAGGCTCCACAAGAACGACATCGCCATTCGACGAGCGGTTCACGCACCCCTGCCGGGGTGCCTCCGTCCGCCATCCGGTCCGGTGGCAACCCCTCGGGCGTGGCCACCGGCTACCTTCACGCACCCCGCTGGGGTGACGAAGGGATGGATTCTCGATCGTTGAGCATCGTGTCATTTGCGGCGTCAGGGCTCCTGCCCTTCCTCTGGCACAGGCGATGCCAGGTAAAACCTGCCGCGTATCACCTCTACTCCGTCGATCGATCCGCGCCCTGAGAACCGAAACGTTCCGCCGAAGTCTGCGTCGAGCGTGACGACGAAACGGATTACGTCGCCGGCCTCGATCGCTCGATCGACTTCACATCGATCGATTCCGGTGAGGAATCCGGGTAGACCGGACTCGGAGAACGCCAGTCCGCCGCCGAGCTGCGCCATCGCCTCCACAGCCATCACGTTTGCTGGCATCAGGTCGTCGCAGGTGCAGACGAAGACCCCTTCGATCGTCTTGTCGTCGATGCGTGTCGCGGCAGATGCGGCGCGAAACGGAATCTGATGAGGAAGGCTGGCCAGCCAGCTCAAACCTGCGCCCGCTCCTGATCCGCGATCCGATGACTCACGAAGTCGGCCAGCGACGAGATCGAATAGAAGTTGTCGCGCGCGGCCGATTCGTTCTTCACCCTGATACCGAACTCAGTCTCCAGCATCACCACGATCTCGAGAGCGTCGATCGAGTCGAGCCCGAGGCCGCCGGCGAAGAGTGGATCGTCATCTTTGATGTCGTCGGGCGTCATGTCTTCGAACTTCAAACGCTCGATCAGCAGCTCTTTCAGTTTCTTTCTCAAGTCATCCATGGGCTGGGGCATTCTCACATACTTGGTGGAGGCGGTGACTCCTCCAGGCACCAAGTCAGCTAACTTGCGAGCACGCACCTTTCTCGCGTTCATGCGACACGTCGTCGTTTCGCTCATCAGCGTGGCGCTACTCACCAAACTGCCGTGCACGGCCCTGACGAGGATTCGATCGTCCGGGAGACCGAAAAGCGTAGCGCCGCCCGTCGCAGCGGATGCCAGCTTGGCGGTCACACCATGCCTTCCCTCCGCCCAAAGAATCGGTTATTCTAAGTGTTCAACGAGAGTCGCCGAAACGCGAGGTACGCTAACAGCTCTCGAACGGGCAATCACGATGCACGTTGCAACGCGTCGAAAAACGAAGACCATCCAGGTCATTCTGGCGTGCGGGCTTTGGGTCATCGTTGTCTATCCCATCCTCAGACTTTACGCTTTCGAGTCATCAACGGGTCTTTACATTAGTCTCGTTTCAGTGTCTCGCTTGGCACTCTTCTTCTGCTGGTTCCAACTCATTGGCTACTGGTATTTTCGATCTCTTTCGCGATCGACAAAGAGCGCATCGATCGTCACTCCGGAGGCTCTTGCCACGAGTCCGCAGGTGGCAATACTCATCCCAATCAGGGATGAACCGATTGACGTCGTTCGCCGGATGTTCATGCACCTTCGAGAGGTTCATTACCCCGCTCTGACAATTGTTGTCGTCGACAACAGTTCGACTCCGCAGCGAAGCGCGCTAGTGGGGCTAGCTCAAGAATTCGAAGTTCCATCAGTGACGATCATTCGAAAGGAGACATCCCGCGGATTCAAGGCCGGAGCCTTGAACCGAGCGCTGTCGGTTCTGAGCGCCGATGTTCAATATGCGTTGGTGCTCGATATCGACCATGCTCCCTGTGCGCACATTCTTCAGACTCTCGTCCCATTTCTCGAGGGTGATCGGACTCTGGCCTTCGTCCAGGCTCCGCAAGTGTACGAAGCACCAGGCAAGTCCCTGGTCGGAGCTGCCTTCTGCTTTAAGCAGCGAGTGTTCTACAGACACATCTGCCCAGGCCTGTCCGCGGCAGGCTGCATGTTCATGTCCGGGAGCAACACCCTCGTCAGATTAGCGGCGCTTCGGGAGGTGGGAGGCTTCGACGAGAGCAGCCTGACTGAAGATCTGCGTACCACGCTGCAGTTGCACTACAAAGGATGGAAGGGTCTGTACACTCCAAAGGTCGTGGCAACCGGGTATGCGCCCATGAATTTTGCCGCCTACCATAAGCAACTGCGGCGATGGGCGATTGGCACGCTCCAGAACTGGCGAGCCGCTGTCGGACTACTATTGGACTCCCCTTCGAGTCTCAGCACCGAACAATGGGCCTTCTATCTCGGATGGAACGGTCTTTTCTATTTGCAGGGGGTCGTGGTGTATCTGATCGTGGTTCTTTCATGGGCTCTTTTCTATCTTCAGCCCGCCCCTGTGGCCCCGGTGCTCGACGGCAGTCTCGCAGTCTTTCTGGGAATCACTGTCGCATCGACCTGGATCCTCGAATGGCGCGCATGCGGTACGAGGATTCTGACGATCGCGGCGAGCAGCGCGCTGTTTTACGGTGATCTGGCAATCATGAGCAGGGCGCTTGCCGATTTGTCACTTGGCCGTGAGCTCATTTTCGAGGTCACGCCAAAGACGCAGACCCGCTACGGTGGCCCCAGGCGTTGGTTTGTTGTGTTCCACCTTTTGGCAACGCTTCTCGTGGCACTGGCAATGGCCCGCGCAGTAGTCGAAGGCAACTGGCGCGCTGGCACGGCCGGAGCCTTATGGCAGGTAACGTTTCTAGTGCAGTCAGGCGTCATTGGCGCAATCGGGATGGCCGCGCGGTTTTCGAGGCAGGATCATGGCGAGCAAACGGCGAGTTAGCAAGGGTAGCCCGACGACGCCGAGTTCCAGCTCGAAGGAAAGGGTCGTCAACCTGATGTGGGCTTTGACCGGAAGCGCTCTAATGCTACTGCTGACGAGCGTGTGGTCAAACCTGACCGCACCAAACTCACCAGGCGACTCTAGGCTTCTGGTCGACAGGGCTGAGAAGAGGCAGGGCGCAGGATCCCTGAGATGGGAGTTTCATCTAATACCGAACTGGCGCCGTGGTGTTTCTGGGTCATTGCTCCATGCTGAGACTGTTCCGGACGCTCAAGGAAATGTGCCGTTCATGGACTGGCGTGAATTTCGCGCCATTAAGTTCTTTGCAAAGAGCTCGGCCGAAGGTCTTTCACTCAACGAGTTCAACCTATTTGTTGGCAAGGATCACATTCAGTACCTCTTCGACCTGCCAGGTGGCCTGCCGCTGTCGACGGAGTGGAGAGAGATCGAGATTCCATTCGACAGCTTCCGCCTGCCCTCCTGGGCGAGCGGCGCGGACCGGACTTTGGGGTCGAGGGCGGCGCACGTGACCGCGTTCGGATTTGATGTCAAGAGTCAGATGTTCGATCTTCAGGCATCCGTGTGGATTGATTTCGTCCGACTCGTTAGACGAGATGGGAGTGTCATTCAACTATCAGACGGAGACGCGGAGGATTTCAACTTCGGGAGTCATGGGTTGAAATGGTTCTCGTCTACCCGGGTCTACTGACTATGTTGCTACCCCACCCCGGAACTGACGGACGCCAGGTGTGACCGCCGCCGTGATGCTGGGCGTCGAAGGAACGCAAGCGCCAGAGGGAGCGTCATGGTCGTCCCACCGTTTGCGTAATGCTCCGGGGCTTAGAATCGATGCGGCTTAGCTGACCGCGAGGTTCACGATCTGAAAGCGACGTCATCGAATGCGCATAGACGAACCGAGTGGCTTCACGATCGACACGGACAAGTCCCGGCTTCAACTGGACACCATCCATCGGTTTCTGGCTGGCTCTTACTGGGCCAAGGGCATCCCTCTCGAAGTTGTTCGGCGCTCAATCGAGAATTCGCTCTGCTTTGGCGTGTACGAAGGAGACGAGCAGGTTGGCTTTGCGCGGGTGGTCACGGACTTCGCGACGTTCGCTTACCTCGCGGACGTATTCGTGCTGGAGTCGCATCGCGGACGTGGTCTGGCCACACTGTTGATGGATGCCGTCATATCCCATCCTCGGCTCCAGGGTTTACGGCGGTGGGCACTCGCGACGCGTGACGCTCACGGTCTGTACGCCAGGTACGGTTTCACTCCCCTGGCAGCGCCTCAGCGATTCATGGAGAAGCATGATCCGCTTGTCTACACGACCGCGGAATAGCCGGGTCGGTTGACGTTCAGGAGCGTCGACTCTATTCTCCCTCCCCCAGTCAATGTTCGAACGTTTCCTTGCACTTGCGGCTGCCGCGCCCGAGGCCGCCGCGCTGATCGATGGTGAGACGGGCTGCGTCACGACTCGACGGGAGCTCGCCAGCCGGATCGAAGGCCTTGCCGCCCGTTTCGCGGACGCCGGGTTTCGTCCGAACGACGTCGTGGCGATCCAGCTTCCCAACGCCGTCGACCTCATCGCAGCGTTCGGGGCGATCCTGAAGCAGAATCTGGTAGCGATCCTGATCGATCGCGATGCCACGGAAACAGAGGTGGGCAACGTACTCGGCCACTTTGCGGCGCGCGGCCTGGTCTACCGGGGTGACACGCGCAACGGCAGCGACGTGATGATCTCGAGGCGGCATCCTGGCTGCGCCAGCATTCCTGAAGGAGCGCGGCTCATCAAGTTGACGTCGGGCTCCACGGGGATGCCGAAAGGGATCGTGGCGACGGAAGCGAATCTGCTCGCCGATTGCCTGAACATCTGCACCACGATGGACATCCGCGCGGACGACATCAACCTCGGCGCGATTCCGATGTCGCATTCGTACGGCTTCTCGAACCTCGTCACACCGCTCCTCGTGCAGGGAACGGCTGTCGTGATCTCGAACGACTACCTCCCGCAGTCGGTCATGAATCTCTGTAATCGCTTCTCCTGCACTGTCGTTCCGCTGATCCCGATGGTGTTCGACCATCTGGTGGCGACAGGCGCGGGCGAGCTCAGGAGCGTGCGGACGTTTCTCTCCGCCGGAGCGCCCCTCCCTCCGGCCGTTTCGCGCAAGTTCCGCGAGCGGTTCGGCATACCGATTCATACGTTCTACGGTTGCAGCGAGTGCGGTGGTATCACCTACGACCGCGATGGGGGAGCCGTGGAGCGCGGCGCGGTCGGGAAGGCGATGACGAACGTGACGCTCTCGTCCGCGCGCGGAAGGCTCACAGTGCGCGGCGAAAACGTGGCGCTCGGCTATCTTCACGACGCGACGACGTTCCAGCCGTTCAAGCAGGGACTCTTCGTCACCGACGATCTGATCAAGCTTCGCGACGACGGTGAAGTCGCCATCATCGGGCGCGCCAGCGATCTGATCAACACGGCCGGCAAGAAAGTGAACCCGCGAGAGGTCGAGCAGGTTCTGATGCAGATCGAAGGCGTGCGCGAGGCGAAGGTTTACGGCGAAGCCGCCGGCGCCCGAGGCGAAGTCGTCGCCGCGGCGGTCGTGGCCAGCCCCGACGTCACCCGGGAACAGATCCGCGCGTGGTGCCTCGAGCACCTCTCTCCCCACAAAGTGCCCCGCATCGTGAAGCTGATCGAATCCATCCCGGTCGATGAGCGCGGTAAGGTCAAGCGGGCAGCGCTTGCAGAGCTGTAGACAGCTCTTGTCATACTCTTGTCATACTCTTGTCATCCTGTTAGGCGGCGGGACGCCAGCGTTCCGGCGTGAGGTGGTCAACCTCGCACGAAAGCCCGGAACGCTGGCGTCCCCGCCGGCTGGTTCGGCGGCGTCTCGCCGCCGTGTGACACCGGACTTGCAGCGCCGGTCTTGCGACTTAATCTCCTTGACGAATCACGGTCGCTGGGTATCGATCCCGCATCGCGCGTCTCGGCGAGCTAACAGGACGATTCTCCAGCGGCACTGCGCTGGTCGGGGACTTCCTATCGAGTGGCTGGCGAGCGCCGAGGTGCGTCTGGAGTTCGAGCCGCTACGAAGGAGAGAGCCCTCCGCCGCAGACAACGTGGGGAGAGCCATTCACCTGTGAGACCCGTCTCCAAGCGTCTTCGGCATCCCGGCGGCCACTCGCCGCTTCCTCGGCTGGCCGGGTTGGCGGCGTGCCCCCGAGCAAGTTCTCTTACTCTTCACTCTTCACAGCGCAGCCTCCCCATGAACCGGTCGGCGAATCCGCGGCGATCACGGCCATCTTGGCGTCGTCGCGATGCCGCACGCCGATGGTGTACAACCGTCCTGCCGAGGAGAGGCCGGCGTGGTCGAGTCGGCGCGTGGAGGTGAAGGGGCGGCCATTGGGCGTCACCACGGCGATCGTGAAGCGGAGCGTTCCGGAGTCGAGGGGCCTGGAGGAGCCGGCGATCGGAGTGAGATCGACCCGCACCTCGACCTCGCTGTTTCGCACTCCGTTCACGCTCGCTCCGAGCTTGATCGAGCAGGTCACGGGCAGATCGCCGTGCTCCTCCTGCTCGCCGCGGCAATCATCGTGGCGAAGGCAGCAGCGGTCGTGTCTGCCATGGCCTCACTCGAGGCAGTGCCGGCCCCACTTCTGGGCATTGACGTTCAGGCCGGCACGAACCGGGCGGATCTCGACACGCCGCAGCCTGTCATCGGAGACCCGATCAACCTGGTAGGTGATGACCACGCGTTGATCGAGATCGTGGATCTGCCCGGCGATCCTGGTGGCGTCTGTCAGCACACTTCCGCCTGTGGCGTTGGCAAGGAGGAACAGCGGCTCCAGAGCGGCTCTGTTGATGGCCGTACCGTGGTGCAGAACTTCCACGAAGTCCTCATTGGACCGAATATTGTGGCTCTGTGGATCGAAGTGGGTCATGCGAGTTAGGCGCGGCGCCATGGCCAGAGAGACGATCGTCCAACCTGCGCGGCAAGAGCCCTGGCGATCTCGTCCTGATGCGTGGAAGAGCTCAACTCGCGAAGCTCCCTGCACAGTGCGGTGAGACAGTTGTCCGGATCGAGCGCGTAGAACGCAGACGGATTGAGATCGAAGCCGCCGGTGACGAAGAGCAGTGCGCGTACTTCTCCCGGCTCATGACGGCGGTAGCGGCCGAGCCAGACCAGCATCTCGTCCTGACTCGTTCGAAGCCTGGTCCATTCGTGACGGGCACGCATACGGGCCTGGTCATTGCGGGCGAGAACGCCGGCGGCGCGCGCGCCGTCGCCCGAAGCATCGATAGGCCCGTCGTTTACCTTGAACGCCACTCGTATCCTGATCAGCTCTTCATCTCCGACAGCCTCCCGGCCAAGCTTCTCCAGGAACGCGCCAAGAGCTATCGCGTTGCGGGTTGGACCGAAGATCACGTGCGGGCGCGGGACATCCGCCGCGATCTCGACATCACCGCCCTCGACGAGCGTCTCCGCCTCCGAGGCCAGCGAGTGAATGGCCAGACGGAGTCCTTCCGTGGTGGAGAGAGACTGCTGGAGAAAGACGAGGAGCTGCCTCGGGTGCGCTGGCGCGGCATTCTCCGCAACCATCATGCCGTTCGCCAAAGGCGCGGTGGCGTGCGTATAGGCGAGCCCGATGATTCGCTGGGGTTTCCCATCTTCCAGGAGGATGAAGTCAGCCGGGCTCAGATCATACGGAACCTTACCGGCGGCATCGTGGACGCTTGCGGAGACCTCGATTGCATGGACTTCGACACGCTCGCTGATCTCCTGAGGATCGGCGCGCGACGGCAGAAGGACGAAGGCGATCACCGCGCACCAGACCGCCCATTGGCAGATGCCGCGGATTGAAGCAGAATTCGAGAACGCCGCGTCGCTTCTATCTGTGGCCATCTGGGTCATCTGCTGATAAAAGGATTCTAACTCCGTGGATATCTTTGAAATAGCTGACTCTCTACCGAACGGGCTTCATGACGCCGAAGTCGTTGATCTGGCGTTGTCGTACGAGAGAGCGCTGCTCCAAATTCGTCTGGACATCTGGATCGATGACATCGATGCGCCTGAGCAAACGCGGGAAGAGTATCGCCCTGCGAGGGTCGAGCTGACCCAGGTCGAGTATTGCTTATTCGATCGACCGGACCCCGGCTATCCATACAAGGAGCGAGGCAGGCTCACAATCGATCTTTGTGCGCCAGATGTCGCAGTGGACCTTCCGGGTCAGGGGACAGCATTTCGCCTTTGGGTGGCCGAGTGGAATGGCTTCGTTCACATCCGTGCCGGCGAAGCCGTTCTCACGTGGCTCGGTCCAGCGACGTTACGTAGGACCGGGGGCTAAGAACCCCCTCACTTGTTTCATGCCGTTCCAGGAGTCGTGAGTCCTTGTATCGGTGCCCGCCCCCTGCCTTTCCGCCCTGTAGTTGGGGGGTCCTTCGCGGTCCTCCGCCGCTCCACCAACCGTCCACCCATGCGCTGCGGCAGTCTCAGAGCTTTCTGCACACTCTCTCAGGATGAGAGGGTATTGGCGGAACGCGGTATTTTTTACGCCCGTTCACAATGACAAACTCTGAAGGGCGCTGCGACTCGGGCGTTCCAATCTGCTCCATGCAACGGCCGCTGTTGTCTGTCGGGCCCAGTCGCTAACCAAGGCTGTCAAGAAACCTTGCGCTCCCCCACCCTTCTTGACGACGCGACGCCGCCAGTCCACGCGTAACTCTCTATCCATCAGCTAATTAGCACATTCGGCACGCTGGCCGTTCGATCGCACTACATCCCTTCGAAAGGAGGTGGTGCTAACGGAGAGAGCGATTTCCAACTGATGCAGAGGATCAAAGGTCCTCGTGTGGGAAACAGCCAAGTGCAGTCAAGCGTGTCAAGAGTCAACTGTCGAATAAACCATGAACTATAAGGAGACGTAGGCCATGCGGAAGTCCCTCCACATCGTCCTCTCGGTCATTCTCATTCTCTCGATTTCCAGTGTTGTGATGGCGTCAGAAGCGCAGCCGGTTCCGCCGGTGACGGCGACCGGTGTAGTGAACCTCAATACAGCGGATACGACACAACTGGCATTGCTGCCGCGCGTCGGCGCGAAGGCGGCGCAGCGGATCGCCGACTATCGCAAGGAGCACGGCAACTTCAAGAAGACGTCGGACCTGATGCAGGTCAAAGGGTTCGGCGAGAAGTCGTTCGATAAGCTTTCTCCGTGGGTCACCGTCGAAGGGAAGACCACGCTCGCAGCGAAGGTGAAGTCGGCCGGCAGCGGTAAGCGTTCGAAGTCCTCCAAATCGCCCACCCCCGCGACGCGGTAGCGCGTCGTCCCTACTCGTCCCTCCTACAGGGCCGCCTCGCGCATGCGGGGCGGCCGTCTTGGGGGGTTTGTGGTCAGTGGATTGGTGGGTCAGTAGAGCAGTTGATCGGTTGATCGGTTGACCAGTGGTTGGCACGTCACCAGAGCACTGGGTTTCCAAGTTAATCCTGATCCACCCGCCACGAATCCACTGATCCACTGCTCTACCAATCCACTGCCCCACTGACCCAGTGATCCACTAATCCACGCCACACCACACCACACCACAAGGAGAACGTGTGCCCAGATTACATACCGCTCCGACGCACGATGAGCCGCTGTGCTTCGTAGGTCTGTACAAGCGACAGAGGGTTCTTTCGCAGCGTGTCTTCGGAGAAAGCTTCGGAGAGGACGCTGCCGTCCATGTCGCGGCCGACGGGGAGCCCGGCGATGTAGAGGACGGTCGGGACGACGTCGACGGCCATGGCGGAGCGGGGGTTGTCACTGTGGACGACGCCAGCGCCGCGGATGAGCACGAAGCCGTCGTCGGAGCTTGGGTCGGCGGGATCGACGAATTCGTGGAGGAGGGCGTAGGGGGAGGTGGGGAGCTCGGGCGGTACGGGGCCGGAAGGGGAGACGACGATGATCATGTGGTTTGGGTAGTCGCGCGACAGCGAGGCCAACATACGGTCGAGCTGCTCGGCGTAGGCGCGCAGGACGACGCCTTTGACCGTCGAGCGCGGCGGGAGGTCGTTGTTGAAGACGTGGACGGCGCGCTGGGCCTGCTCGAAACCGCCCAGGGTGCAGACCGTGAGCGGGAACGACGGCGCCGAGGAGCGAAGGATCGCCATCGAGGTAAGGTCGGCGGCCAGGCCGCTGACGATCGGCGGCCGGGCGTCGCCGGTTCCGTTGAAGCGTTGCGTTTCGGCTTCCGGCGGCACGGTTTCGAGCTTCGCAATCTGAGCGGCGTACTGCGGCGGAAGGACCTCCCGCGGTTTGCGAGACGGATTCTCGAAGTAGCGGTCGGTGACGACGCGGGCGGCGCCTACGGTTTCGGACCACGGCCAGCCGATGACCGCTGCGTGCAGGCCGAGGCGCTCGAAGAGAGTCCACAGTGGAAGAGAAAGGCCGGCGGGAAGCGGCGTGGAGACGCGCGTTACCGGCGGGATGAGACCCCAGATTTTGAAGCCGACGGCGGCCGGGATGATGAGGAAGCGCTCGCCGGGACGGTTCAGCGGCGTCCGGTAGCCGAGGCGGCCGGTGACGCCGTGGCGGAATGGCAGCTTGCCGGTGGCAACGGAGGCCCACAGCGACTTCGGACTGATCGTCGGGAACGGCTCGAGCCGCGTGAGGTAGCCGTGGGTTCGGGTCTGCTCGAAGAACGGCAGCGCGCCTTCGCCAGTGAGCGTGAGAATCCAGTCGTAGGGAAGATTGCGGATGGCTACGACGATGACCGGCCGCTGCCCGGCCACCGTTCCGATGTCCGCCATCACGACGGCGTGCTCCTCGGTGCGATAGCTGTCGCGGCGCTGATAGAGAAAAACCGAGGAGATGGCGATGGCGATGATGCCGGCGACGACCAGGATGCGCGAGGTTCGGCGGTTGGCATTGCGCTCGGCGAACCAGATCAGGAGCAGCGCGAAGGCGGTGGCGGTGATGAGGTTCGTCGATTTCGACAGCACACGCACCGCGCCGATGGGGAGGTAGATCCGAAAGACCTCCAGGTGCATCCAATAAATGGCGGCGGCGATGAAGGCGGCCAGGACGACGAAGCCGAAGCCGTGTGGCCGGAAGCCGCCGTTTGTTTCCGGTTCGCCGAAGAGGCGGACGCGCAAGGCCCGGAGAAGCCAGAGCACCGTTCCAAACAGCAGGCCGCAGATCAGACCGTAAACGATCGTGACCGTTGCGAGGCGACCGGGCGTGATGTCGATCTGCGGGTTGAGAAAGTAGAGAAGGTTGGCGATGTAGAGGCCGAAGATCGCGCCCGCGAGCACGCGCTTGAGGTACGCCCAGCGTATCGGCATGTCGGCAGGCGCAGTGTATCGCGCGGAGGTATGGCGTGATCACGCCGGCCCGCCTTCGCCGTTGTGGTTCGAGCGATGAAGTCTTCGCACTGCTGCAGGAGCTCGGATACGAAGTGGCGCCGGTGGCGATCGCTGCCGCGGACTGGCGGCGAGCCGGGATCGACATCCCCTGGAGCAATGCCGTCGCGCTCCAGTTGGCGGCACGGACGCCGCAGATCGACATCTATGTCGTCAGCGCCGATGAGCTGCCGGAGTCAGATGCCATCACCACGTTCCTCCGTTCGCTGGCGGCGTACAACGCGCTGGTCAAGCCGGTCGTGATCGGTGTGACGGCGCGGCGGCTGACGGTTCACGATCTGTCTTCTCGACGCGAACCAAGGCGCCTCGACATCGATCTCGGCCATCCGACGGCGCACGCGCTGGACCGGCTGAACCTGCTGGCCAACGGCAGCGATCCGGGACGAATCTTCGACCGTGCGCTCGACCGGGAGTCGCTGACGCGCCAGTTCTTCGAGCGCTTTCGCCGTGCGGTGAATGAGGTTTCGCAGGCGATCAAAGCGGCACTGCCGAGGGAGCCTCAGGAGGCGGTGGACGGCCAGGCGCTGCTGCTCCTGTCGCGCCTTCTCTTTCTCTATTTCATCCAGCAGAAGGGGTGGCTGAACGGCGAGCGGCGTTTTCTGGTCGATCGTATCGAAGCCGCGGTCCGGGAGAAGCGCGGCGTCTACGCCACACTGCTCGTGCCGCTGTTCTTCGGATGTCTCAATACGGCTACCCGCGAGCGCGAAGGTGCCGCCCGCTTTCTCGGCAGGATCCCGTACCTCAATGGCGGCCTCTTCGAGCCATCTGCCTTCGAGGAGCGCAACCCCGATCTCGAGCTTCCGGACGACCTGTTGCAACGCGTCGTCGAAGAGGTGTTCGAGAGGTTTGCCTTCTCGATCGACGAGTCAGACGCCGCCGGCGCGCACATCGATCCGGAGATGCTCGGCAAGGTCTTCGAGTCGCTGATGGCGACGGACGAGCGGCTGTCGACCGGGAGTTTCTACACGCCGCGCGCCATCGTCGATGTACTAGCCGCGCGTGCGATCGTGGCTTGGCTGAGCGAAGGCGACGTGCGCACGAGCGAGGTGCTGGAACGGATCGTCCGAGGAGAGACAGTGCGGCTTCCCCGGAACGCGGCAGCGCTGGCGAAGCAGCTCGACTCGATCGCCATCCTCGACCCGGCTTGCGGGTCGGGCGCTTTTCTTCTCTCGGCGTTGCGGATCGTCGAGCGTCTCCTGACGGCGCTCGAGCCCGAGCCGCGGCCCGATCGCCGGCGCCGCATCGTGGAGCGTTCGCTGTACGGCGTCGATCTGAAACCGGAGGCGGTGCGGCTTTGCGAGCTGCGCCTCTGGCTGGCCATCGTTTCGCAGACGGATGAGCCGATCAGCAGGATCGAGCCGCTGCCAAATCTCGACCGCAACATTCTCCAGGGCAATTCGCTGCTCAGCCCGACGGACTTCCTGGGCGACAACCGGGCCGACGTCTATCGCGAATGGGTCTACGCGCTGCGCGCACAGTCGGACCTCATCGAGCGTTACCGAACCGCGCCGCGCCGGGAACGTGCGCAGGTGGCGCGGCTCATCCGCGCGAACGACGGGCGGCTGGCCAGCGAGCTGGTGGCGAAGGCGATCGATCTCGACGAGCACGAGCAGGAGCAGCTCTGCGCGCCGCAGCGCGATCTGTTCGGCCGCCTGCGCGAACAGAACCTCGACCGCTGCCGCGAGCTGCGTGAGCGCATCGTCGCAAACCGCCAAATGCTCGAACGGATCGAGGACGGCGAGATGGCGTTCTTCTCGTTCGATGTTCATTTCGCGCACGTGATGGCGCGGGGCGGCTTCGACGTCGTAGGCGGCAATCCGCCGTGGGTGCGCAATAGCCGCATCGAGCCGCGGGCGAAGCGGATGTACGCGGAGCGCTTCGCTCTCTTTCGCGGCGACGGCGTCCGCGGTGCTGCGTTCCATCAGCCCGATCTCTCGATTGCATTCGTCGAGCGGGCGCTCTCGCTGGCCGCGCCGGGCGGCGTGGTGTCGCTGCTGGTGCCGGCGAAGCTGCTGAATGCGGGCTATGCGGCACCGCTGCGGAGACATACAACGTTGTCCACAAACATCGTCGCGCTCGACGACTGGTCGTCTGACGCGCAGCGGCACTTCGATGCTGATACGTTTCCGCTCGGGATCACGCTGGCGCAGCGCAATGGCGGCCAGCCGCGTGGATGCATCGCCGTCACCTCCGCAGGCGAGTCGTTCGCCCTTTCCCCCTCGGCGCTGACGCTCGGCGGCGCGGAGTGGTCGCTCCTGCCGCCGGACATTCACGCGATCGTGGCTCGCATCCACGCCGCACACTCGCCGTTGGCGGAAACGCTCGGCAGGATGCCGGTGATGGGGGTGAAGACGGGCGACAATCGCGCGTTCTTTTTGGATGTGAAGCGCGTTCGCGCGAAGGCTGTGGAGACGGCCGACGGCCTTCACATTCCGCTCACCGCCGTCTGCCGCTGTGTGCGCGGACGCGACGTGCGCCGCTGGAAGATCGCCGATCCGGCGTGGATGCTCTGGCCGCCGGCCGGCGGATGGCGCAGGCCGCCGCGGTGGGTGGAGCGGCTGGCGGAGGCGCGCGGCGTGGAGGTGGGAACACTCCGGCTGTCGTATGTGCGGCCGGAGCACATTGGCATCAAAGTGGTCTGGAAGGATCTCTCGCGTGGTCTCTGCGCTGCGGTGCTCGAAGATGTGATCAGACTCGGCGATCGCGGCATCCCGCTGGTGCCGAACCAGACGCTCTACGCACTGGACGCAGTGTCGATCGACGAGGCGCATGTTCTGGCGGCACTTCTGAACTCGACGATCGTCAACGTCCTGGCCATCGCCATCGCCGAGCGCGCCAAGGACTCGTACTTCCGCTATTTCGGCAGGACGATCGCCCGCCTGCCGCTGCCGTCCGTTGCGCCGTCGAGTGAGTCATGGACACGCCTGCTGCGCGCCGGGCGCCGAGCGCGCCGATCTCCTGAGACGGCCACTGATGAGATTAATGATGAGATCGATACGACAGTGGCCGCCCTGTTCGGTGTCTCTCCCGATGAGCACACGCGGTTGGCTTCATTCCTCCGCAAGCGCCTCGGCATGGATGCCGATGCCTGATCTTGCGCCGCACCAAAGGGCCGCCGTGTCGCGTGCGCTAACGCTGATCGCCCGCCACGGCGGTGTGATCCTGGCGGACGACGCCGGCCTCGGCAAATCGTATGTAGCCGCCAGCGTGGCCGCGGAGTGGCAACGCCGAGGAAGCGTGATCGAGATCGTCGTTCCGGCGTCGCTCGTGTCGCAGTGGCGCGAGACGTTGTCCGAATTCGGGGTCGAGGGGCGGATCATCACGCACGACTCGCTGGCCAACGATCCATCGCTCACCGACAGCGAGCGGTTCATCGTCGTCGACGAGGCGCACGCCTTTCGCAACCGGCAGACGCAGCGCTGGCGCGCGCTGGCGCGCAGGTCAGTCGGGTCGAGACTCATGCTGGTCACGGCCACGCCGATCTGCAACTCGGCCGATGACCTCATCGCGCTGGTGTCGCTCATCGCCGCGGATGACGCGTTGCGCGTCTGCGGCGTAGCGTCGATCGATGATGCCTTCGCGGCTCGCGACGGACCGTCGCTCGATGTCATCGTCCGCGAGCTGGTCATCCGCCGCGAGCGCGACGTCCTCCCGCCCGAGCTGCGCTTCGGCACGCTGGAACGGCGGGTCATCCGTCATCCGATGGTCGATGCTCCGATCGGCGCGTTGCAGTTTCCGCTAAGCACGAGCGCGCCGCTGCTCCGGCAATTCCTTTGGCGCCGCCTGGAATCGAGCCCGGCCGCTCTGATCGAGTCGGTGCGGCGTCAGGTCCGTTTCTACGAACGGGTCCTCGAGAGCGGCCGGGCGCTTTCACGGCGCGATTACCGCCACGCGTTTGCAGCCGAGGAGGATGCGGATGCGATTCAGCAGGTTTTGTTTTGGGATTTCGTCGGGTGTAGGGCCGCCGCCCCCGGCGGCCTCGATCTTGCGCGGCGCGACGATGGCCGCCGGGGGCGGCGGCCCTACACAACCCTCGCTAGCGCTGACGCCAGTTTTGATATGCAAGCCATTCGCGATGAGATGGAACGGCTGGCAGTGGTGCGCGCCCTTGTCGAGAGCGCCCAGGACACGAAGGCTGCACTGCTCGATGCCGCGCTGACCGATGAACCTACGCTCATCTTCACGGGTGCCGCGGCGTCCGCGCGATCGCTCGCGCGCCGGCTGCGATGCGGACTTGCCACGGCGCGCGACGGTAGCGCTGCGATCGACGCATTTCGCCGGGGCACGATCGATCGTCTCGTCGCTACCGACATGGCATCAGAAGGGCTCAACCTGCAGCGTGCCGGCGTGGTGGTGCATTACGACATCCCGTGGAATCCGGTGAAGCTCGATCAGCGCAACGGCCGGGCGCACCGCATCGGACAGACACGTGAATCGGTCCGCGCGATCTATTTTCTCCCCGAGGCACGGAGCCGCATCGTCGAAACAGTGGCGTCGAAGAATCGGACGCGACGGCGCATCCTGGGAGTGCATCCTCGGTCGAGCGAACTCGCTCCGTATGTTCTCGATCTGCCGCTTCGGATGCCGGGAGATTCTCCCGCCTTCGATCTGATCCGCGCTCTCCGGGCCCATGGTCTCGATCCGCCACAAGCCCTCTTTCGCCGCCATCGCGCCGGGGTGGAGCAGTTGTTCGCGGAGATGGCGCGCGAGTACCTCGACGCACGGCGAGTTGCGGAGCTGGAGCGGGTGCTGGAGCGGGAGAGAGCGCTTACGCAGAGCCGACGATAAGTCCGAGCTCGCGCCGGTTGGCGCCAGCGGCCAGAAGCGAGCGCACCAGCAGATCAACGCTTACCGTTGGATCGGCGGCTTCCATCTTCGCCACACGGGACTGGCTCGACTCTACGCGACGAGCAAATTCTGCCTGACTCCAGTTTCTCTCTTCACGCAATTCACGGACGCGTCGGGCAAGCGCCAACTTGATTTCGACGAACTCGGCTTCGCCAGCAGTCAGCCCGAGAAAATCTCGCGCTTCGCCAACTCGCCATCCAACAGCCTCGAGCCTCCGTCTGTTTTCGATGTTCATGGTTAGTCCTCCTCAAGGGCGCGGCGGTAGGAGCGCAGACGCTTACGCGCAACATTGATTGTCTGCTTACCTCACCGTGCAGCCACACCAGTGGCTTACCGCTTCTCATCCGCCGCGAATATGTCCGTACGGCTATATTCGCAAGCGGCAAAGGAAGAGCGAAGGCGAGGAGCCAAAAGGGTGTAAGGGCTCACTCTTCACCTCCCGACCCACATCACCGGGTCATTCCGACTCGGACCGTGCGTCATCCTGACCCTAAAAACGGTGCTCCTACCCTGCGAACAGGTGGCATCGCGCTTGTTCTAGTCCCTCCCCGAAAAGGAGACACTCTCATGAAGAAAACAGGTATCGCGGTTCTTGCACTTCTGATGGCGGCGACGGTTGCCGTTGCGGACAATCATCCCGGGCCGGGTGGACCGGGCGGGGATTTTCGCGGACCGGCCGGCGGCGGGATCAAAGTGGCGCCGGACGGGACGGTGATCATCACGCGTGAGGCGGCCAGCAGCACCGCCGCGAATCCGGTGGCCGAGGTCGTGGCCATCCGCAATGGCGCCATCGCCTGGACATCGACGCTCCCCTCACCCCGGACGGACGTCGAGCTGTCAGACTCGCAGGTAATCGAGGTCTATGACAGCACGGCCAGCGGCGCCACCACTCCGACCACGACACTGAAGGCTCTTTCCGTCTCGACCGGCACCCAGGCCTGGACGCTGAACGTCACGGGGCGCGTCAATGATCTGACGCCGTTCAACGGGGGCACCTATGCCGTCGTAGTCATACCGTCTGCAACCAAAGGTGGAGAGCCCACCCGGAATCTCGTTGCGATCAGCGGCAGCGGCACCATTCTCTGGACCATTGCCATCTGATCGATCCTCCTCGATCGGGGCGGCGGCTTGTAGCCGCCGCCCTTTGTTCCCAGGCGGAGAGACTGATGCATATTCTGCATCTGCCATCGTGGTACTGCACCCCCGACAAACCGTGGCGAGGGACGTTCGTGCGAGACCAGGTCCTGGCGTTGAGTCAACAGGAGGTGGCGTGATGCCCCGTCCAGCGAGTTTTCCGTTGCCGCTCCTCTCAGCGTCGCGCAGGCCGTCACTGCTCCGTTGCGACTCGTGCTTTCACATCGGTGCCGCGGTACGAGTCCACAGCATGCTGCTCTGCGGCGAGTGCTTCCTCGATGCGGCTGTGAGCGAAGAAGCGAAGAGGTCGGTAGCTGAAGTAGAGAGATCAGAGGCTGACGCGGCGTACGATCACGTTGCGTGATTGCAGTCGTCCTGCTCGGCATCATCGTTCCCGCTGCCCTCCTGGTCGCCGCGGTGCACCACTGGATCGCTCCGATGCCGTGGCGCATCGCGGTGTTGTTTCTCGTGATGACGCTGGCGTTCCTTCACGGCGCGGTTTTCTCGACCAAGCTTCCGGTGCCTGTGGATGAAGTGGCGCGCGGCTATCCATGGCACGGCTTGTTCGGCGACATCGTCGCCCGCAACCCGATGACGAATGACACTGTGAAGCTGTTTCTGCCGTGGATGCAGGTGGCGCGCGAGGAGTTGTCGCACGGACGGGCGCCGCTTTGGAACCGCTATCCGCAGATTACGCAGATGGACGCAGATAGAAGAAAAGGGGCCGTGTTTTTCTGCGTATCTTCGTAATCTGCGGATCAGCTCTTACCGGTCCACCCACCCCATGGCCCGCTCGTTGTACCGAGGTCCTGCAATCGCCTCGGGGCGTAGGGCATCCTCGAGCCGCGCCATCTCATCGGCGCTCAGGGTGATCGACGCGGCCGCGACGTTCTCTTCGAGGTACTTCCGCCGCTTGGTGCCGGGGATTGGGACGATGTCGTCGCCCTTGTGCAGGAGCCAGGCGAGCGCGATCTGCGCGGGACTGGAGTCGTGCGTCGCGGCGATCTCGCGGACGACCGATGCGGCGCGCATGTTGGCGTCGAAGTTCTCGCCCTGGAAGCGTGGATCGCCGCGGCGGAAATCGCCCTCGGGATACTCCTCGGCGCGTTTGACGCTGCCGGCCAGAAAGCCGCGCCCGAGGGGGCTGAAAGGGACGAGGCCGATACCAAGCTCGCGCAGCAAAGGGATGATCCGCGGCTCGAGATTCCGCTCCCACAACGAGTACTCGCTCTGTAAGGCCGTGATGGGATGCACCGCGTGCGCGCGCCGGATCGTCTGCTCACCCGCTTCGGAAAGGCCGAGGTAGCGGACCTTTCCCTCGCGCACGAGCTCTGCCATCGTGCCGACGACCACTTCGATCGGCACCTCTGGATCGACGCGGTGCTGATAGAGAAGATCTATGTGATCGGTGGCCAGCCGCTGCAGCGATCCTTCGACCGCCTGCCGAATGCTCTTGCTGTCCAGCCCCGCTACCTTTCCGCCGTCGATCTTCCAGCCGAACTTCGTGGCGATGATGACCTTGTGCCGCTTTCCGCGGAGTGCCCGGCCGACCAGCTCTTCGTTGATGAACGGCCCATACACCTCGGCCGTGTCGAAGAAGTCGATCCCGAGATCGAGCGCGCGATCGATCGTAGCCAGCGATTCCTGCTCGTCCGCCGCGCCGTACGACTGACTCATCCCCATGCAGCCGAGGCCTTCCGCGGAAACGACGAGCCCTTGAGCTCCGAGAGTGCGTTTGTTCATGGCTTAACGCTACTACGCCCGGCGGCCGATCGTGAAGAGGATGATACGAGTTGACGCCACTCCGAGCCAGCGGTAGTGTGCGCGCGCTTCAGCAAAAAAGGAGTCCTTCATTGAATCGGAGACGTGTCAGCGCGTTTGCGTTTGTATTCACCATGGTTGCCGTCTCCGCCTTGCAGGCGCAGGTTCCGCCCACCACCAGCACCACAACCGAGAAGCAGACTGCACCGGCCGCGCAGAAGCAGCCCGAAGCGGCGACGCCTGCTGAGAAGGTACCGGTTCCCGTCGAAGTCGGTACTTACGTCAATCAGATACTTGCTCTGGATCTCAAAGGCAACCAGTTCAGCGTCGACTTCTACGTCTGGTTTCGGTGGAAGGGCGACTCCGTCAAGCCGTTCGACACCTTCGACCTGGCCAACGGCCGGATCACGTCGAAGATCGGCATCGTGAAGAAGGATCTCCCGGGCGGAGTTCACTACGCGTCGGCGCGGCTCCTGGCCACGGTCAACAAGTTCTGGGACCTTCGAAGATACCCGCTCGACGATCATCAGTTGACTCTCGAGATCGAAGACAACGAAAACGAAGACAACCTGCTGATGTACGTGCCGGACCGGGCGAACAGCCATGCCAGCCCCACGGTGGAAGTACCCGGTTGGAGAGTGGCAGGCACCTCGCAGTCGGTGATCGCGCACAAGTACGCCACGAACTACGGAGACACATCGATTCCGACGGGAAACGAGTCGTCGTATTCCAGATTCGTGTCGGCGGTCGAGATCCAGCGCCCTACCCACGTCCGCCGTTTCTTCAAGGTGTTCTTCACACTGTTCGTATCCACAATCATTTCCTGGCTGGCGTTCTGGGTACGCCCCAAGGAGACAGGACCACGTATCAGCCTGTGCGTCGGCTCTCTGTTCGCGGCTGCCGCGGCGACCTTTGCGATCAACAACATGCTCCCCGACACGAACGCCACCACGATGGCCGATCGCCTGATCGTGGTCAGCATCGCCGCAATCTTCGTGACCTGTCTTGAAACGATCGTGGCCGTGAACCTCGGCTACGGAGGCAAGGAGCACACACAGCGGTTACTCGACCGAGCCTCGGCGTACGGAGTGCCCGCGCTGTATGTGGTGCTGCTGCTGACGTACGTGATTTAGAGGAATCAGTAGCCCGTTAGCTTGCCCGCTTCTTCTTGGCGACTTTGTTCGAGGGAACAGCCTCCAGAACTGAGCGCAAGAGACGGTTCACGGACTCTGAGGAGCTGAAGACGGCTGCGACGTCGGGATCGAGTACCACAGCAATACTGTCCGGGCGAATCCGTGAGGCGAATCGATTCGGGCGTGACTTTGAATAGTCAAATCGGTACTCGGACCGCATTTGATCGTCCGATTTAGTAGGTGCCTTCTTCATAGTCCGTTCATCAACCTACCCACGAATGAGACCCCGCTCGAGAAGAAGGCCCACAATTCTCACTGCATTCATCTCCGCGCTGATCGACGTCGTATCGAGCGTTACCTCGGGTGTTGCCGGCGCTTCGTAGGGATCATCGATCCCGGTGAAGTTCTTGATCTCGCCACGCCGCGCCTGGGCGTACATCCCCTTCGTGTCACGCGACTCGCAAACATCGAGCGGCGTGTCGACGAAGACTTCGATGAAGTTGGACGAGCCGGTCAGTTGGCGGACGGCGTCGCGTGTGGCGCGATAGGGGCTGACGGCAGCACAGACGACGGCACCGCCGTGGCGGACAATCTCGGCAGCGACGAAGCCGATGCGGAGGATGTTGGCGTCGCGGTCTTCCTTGCTGAAGCCGAGGCCTTTGGAGAGATGGGTGCGGACGACGTCGCCGTCGAGCAACGTCACCTGGCGGCCATGCTCGAGCAGGAGGCTGACAACAATCTCCGCGGTAGTCGACTTTCCGGCGCCGCTCAGGCCTGTGAACCAGACGCAGAATCCCTGCTTGTGCTTCGGCGGGTGGCTCTCTGCAAGGATCGCCGCCACCTCGGGGCGGGTGAACCATTCCGGCAACGGACGGCCGGCGCCGAGGAAGTCGTCGCGGACCTGGGTGCCTGAGATGGAGCGTGTCTCCGCGCCGGCGGGCACGCGGGAGGCCTCTTCGTACCGATCTTCGCCGGTGATGTAGACCAGCTCGCGGAACGGAACCATGGTGATCCCGATCTCCTCCTGGTGTTCCGCAACCAGCTCCTGCGCGTCGTACGGTCCGTAATAGCCGCCGCCGGGGCTGGCGTGATCGCGGCCGGCGATGAAGTGGTTCGCGCCGAAGTTGCGGCGGATGATGGCGTGCCACAGCGCTTCGCGTGGGCCTGCCATCCGCATCGCCAGCGGCAAAAGCGATAGGAGCACGCGGCCGGGCGGGAAGTGCTTCTCCGCCAGCGCTCGATACGTGCGGACGCGCGTGTAGTGATCGACGTCGCCGGGCTTGGTCATACCGACCGACGGGTGCAAAAGCAGCACGCCGTCAACCGCATCGATGGCCCGCCGCACCAATTCTTCGTGCGCGCGATGCATCGGGTTGCGCGTCTGAAAGGCAACGACGTTGTCATGTCCGAATGCTTCCAACGCCTCGCGCACCTCGGCGGGAGTACGCCGCAGATTGCGAAAGTCCCATGGTGTGCCGGCGCTGATCACGCGCATCGGGCCGCTGATGTTGCGGCGTCCCCATCCCGCCATCTCCGCTACGAGCGGATGTTTCGTGTCTCGCGTACCGAAGACGCGGATGGCCGCTTCATCGCGATCCCATTCGTAGATCTCCTCGACAGTCATGACGGCGAGGATCTCGGCGTGCGGTCCGCGGAGAACGACATCGTTGCCGATCGTCACCGGCGCATCGTCAGCAACAGGAAGCGTTACCGGAATCGGGAAGAGCGTACCGCCGGCCAGGCGCATCCCGGCGACGACGCTCTCGTAGTCCGCGCGCCCGAGAAAGCGATCTAGCGGCGAGAAGCCTCCGGTGGCAAGGAGCTCGAGGTCGCAGCGTGATCGCTCCGTGAGGCGTACCGAGGGAAGCGTATTCGCCGTCGCGACGAGCTCCGCAACAGACTGGGAAGGCACGAAGAGGTCGATCAGCCGTCCGCCGTAAGGCGCGATCAGGGTTGCAGGCATTGGAATTCGCTTCGCTCTATCGCAGGTATTCGGCGGGAATTGGATGCGTGGCGTCTTCCTCTTCCCAGAAAATGGTCAGTACGCGCCAATCGTTGCCGATGCGGACGAGTTGAAAGCTGTTGATGCCGCGCGCGAATGGCTTCTCATCGGACGATGCGTGCCGCGACTCGTAGGTGCTGAAGACGTGGGCGATGTCGCCAAAGCGCTCCAAATGGTTCGCGGCCGGGCGCTCGAATCCATGTTCGGCGAAATACGCTCCCGCTTTCGTGGCGTACTCCTTCGGCGTCATCACGTTTGCTGTCACCACACCGTCCTTGCGACGCGTGGAGATCAGCCGGGCGCCAGGCGCGAACAAGCCATCGAACCGATCCCAGTCCCGCTGCCCTGCCGGTCCAGAGATGACGTTGTAAACCGCCAGTACCGCCGACTCGATCGCAGCCGCGTCACTTCCCGGCTGCGGCGCGGGTTGCGGCGAAGGCATCGAGGCGCAGGCGGAAGCGGCGAGCAGTAGAAGGATGAGCAGCTTTTTCATGAGAGCGAGTATAGCGAGGGTGAATTGCGGCCGGCGAGTGTAGGGCCGCCGCCCCGGCGGCATCGTCGCGCGGCGCAAGAATTTGGCCGCCGGGGCGGCGGCCCTACACTCGCGCTATGCTTCGAACAAGTCCCTCCGCCAGATACTTCAGGCCGGTGTCCACGGCGACCGTGGCAACGGTGTGGCCCGGGCCGAGCTCGCGCGCGATCTGCAGAGCGGCGACGACATTGAGTCCGGTGGAGACGCCGGCGAAAATACCTTCCGCCCGTGTATTCGATCACGCGCATTCCTGGCGTCAGCGCGCCGCGGCCTTCGGCACCCTCGATCATCGCCAGGGCCATTCGATCTTTGTAAGACCCGGTCGGGTTGTAGTACTCGAGCTTCACGACGATCTCGGCGCTGTCCGTGCCGCCGAGTTTTCGCAGCCTGACCACAGGCGTGTTCCCGATCGCTGAGAGTACCGACTCACGAATGTCTGTCATGACGCGATTCTACGACCGCGATTCGGGGAGTGCCGCTCTTGCGAAGAGCGCCGCCGGCAAACCGATCAGGAATGCGTGTACGACCAGGCTGCAAGCGACCCACAAGAGGTTGAAGCGAGTCGGTTTTGCGGCGTTCGACAGCGGGATGACCACGTAGTTCATGACGACGTACACAAGCACACCATAGATGACGCCGCAGATCACCGCGTATCGTCTCAGAAGAATCAGCGTCCTGGCGGCAAGCCAGTAAACCACCACGATGCTGAACGCAATGAAGTAATGGAGAGCCGCCCCGAGGAGTGCGGACTTCACACCGCCGCTGAAGGAAGCACGCCCAAGAACACCCGCGGCAACGCTCTGAAAGACACGTGTCGGTGCCACGCCGCGAAACGCCCAGAAGAGGATGGCGTACGTGATGTCAAACGAGCCGACGGTGAGTCCGCCTCCGACGAGGGCGGAGAAAGTGCTTAGACGTTTCACCGGCATCGGCGCAATTTAGCGCAGGAGAGCGTGCGCGTTTGAGTCAGGACGGTGACATTCACGCGCGGACAGCGTGTAGGGCCGCCGCCCTCGGCGGCCAGCGGCCGTGAGGCCGTTGTTCCTGCAAACCTAAACGATCGCGCCGCTGCCTGTCGCATATTGCCGCGGTTAGCCGGCGTAGCTGGCGAGAGATCCGTAGCCCCCACCTTCAGGTGGGGGTTCTCAAGGTTCCACAATTTCCAAGCCCGCTTTAGCGGGCGACAGGGTGGAATCCCGCTCCTTCGACCGTTGCGGACGCAATTCTGCCGCCCGCTAAAGCGGGCTCGAATAATTCGGGACGCGAATACCCCTACCTGAAGGTGACACCTGAAGGTGGGGGCTACGGTTCTTACGCCGGCTCACGCCGGCGAGAAACGTCCAATCTCCACTCCAGAAACTGTTGCGCGAGTCGCTTGGCCGCCGAGGCGGCGGCCCTACACGGCTGCTGATAGTTACGGCGTCGACGGCGGCGGCACTCTCTTCTTCGTGGCCTGCTCGAAGGCGTAGCCGAGCTTCAATAGCGCCGGCTCGCTGCATGCCATTCCGGTGAAGCTCACTCCGAAGGGCTGCGGCAGAGCTTTAAATCCCTCGGGGAAGGCCGTCGTTGGTGCATTCGGGACCATGGCCCAGGGCACGATGACGGTCGGATAGCCTGGACGTGCGGCGATCGAGGCGCCGCTCGGACCGGGGAAAAGAAGCGCGTCGAGGTTCTGGGCCTTCATCACCTCGTCGATGCCATGCGTGGCGCTGAGGCGGATGTCGTTGGCGCGGTCGGACTCGTAGCGCGTCTTGTAGACGTCTAGGTCCATGGCGTCGGAGATGTCGAGCAACGACTGGCCGTACTTGATGGCGCCCATTTTCTGGTGGTCAGTGTTCCACTTGCGCAGCTCGGTCAGGGACTTCACCGGAGCGGCGGCGCCGAGGGCGGTCAGCCACTTGTTGAAATCGCGCTCCATGCCGTAGGCGAGATCAATCGAGCACTTGCGGCCCTTCACGTCGTCCATGTCGGTGCAGACTCCCCAGAGGAAGTAGTTGTCGCTGGCGTTCTTGTCGACGACGCTCGGGATGTCGGCCGGGTCGATGATGACGGCGCCCTGGTCTTTGATAATCGCGATAGCCTCATTCATCGCTTTCAACTGCTCGGGATTGAGTCCACCGCGCGGCGTCGTGGCACCGGGAGTGGTGAACTTGTCGTAGAAGGCGGCGCGGGGGATGCCGATGCGCGCACCTTTGAGACCGTCCTTCTTCAGGAATACCGTGTAGTCGTGATTGGGCGGCGGGGTGCAGCGCGTGGTGGCGGGATCGTTCGGGTCTGGGTTGTTGCCTTCGAGGACGCCGAAGAGGATGGCGGCGTCCGTCACGAACTTCGCCATCGGGCCGGCCGTGTCCTGGTCGGCGGTGATGGGGATGATTCCATAGCGGGAGATGCGGCCGACGGTCGGCTTGATCGCGGCGAGCATGTTCTGGTTGGAGGGGCTGAGGATCGATCCGGACGTCTCGCTGCCGACGTTGGCGGCCCAGAAGTTCGCAGTCGTACCGGCGCCGGAGCTGGAGCCGCCGGTGGCGAGTGCCGGGCGGCCGTCGCCGGTCTCGGTGCGCGGGTCGCGCCGCGGATCGTACGGGTTGAAGCCGTAGCCGTTGAGGGCGTTGTAGTTCGTCGGCATCGGCGGATTGCCCGCCACCCAGTTGGCCAGCTCTGTGAGTTGGGTCTTGGCGATGATGATTGCCCCTCCATCGCGGAGGTTCTTCGTCAGCGTGGCGTCGTAGGGTGGAGTGAGGTTTGCGAACGCCAACGCTCCGCCGGTGGTGAGCATGCCGGTAGTCTGCATGTTGTCTTTGAGAGCGATGGGTATGCCGTGCAGCGGTCCGCGGATGTTGCCGGCGGCGCGCTCACGATCGCGCTCATCGGCTTCCTTCAGCGCATTCGGATTGACGGTGACTGCTGCGTGAAGCTTGTCCTCATACGTAGCGATGCGCACGAGGTACTGCAGCACCAGCTCGTGTGAGGTAACGCGCCCGTCGCGCAGAGCGGCCTGCATGTCAGAAATGCCTGCCTCGACGACATTGAACGGCGGCGTGGGTGGCGCCTTTTTCGTCGCGGCGGATACGGTGATGGCGATAGCGAGAGTGAGGAGGGCTGAGGTGACGACGCTCTTCATGTTTCGGAGTTTATCGCGAGGCTGAGGTTGGTTGGGTGCCAACCCTACTTCGAGATCACCCCACGCAGCCCTCCCGAGATCAACGCGGTGAGGTTTGTGAGGATCCGGGGCAGGGCGAATCCTCCTGGACTGGCGAGGTACATCGGCTCCCAGACCGGGTCGAATTTATCCTTGTATTGGCGGAGGCCCTGGAAGTTGTAGAAGTTCTCGCCGTATCGATAGGTCAGCGATCCGAGCCGGTTCCAGAGCGAGCTGAGCGTGCGGTCTTCCAGGCCGGACAGGGGTGCCATGCCGAGGTTGAACCAGCGATACCCTCGCTCCTGGCCCCAGAGAATGAGTTTCGTGAACATGTAGTCCATCACTCCGTTTGGCGCGTCTGGGAGTTGTCGCATCAGGTCGCTGGAGAGCTCTTCGCCGGCTCCATCCCACAGGTTGGCGAAGGCGATGATGTGATCGCCTCGGCGTACGATCGCGACTTTGCAGCGGCAAATGTATGCGTCGGAGAAGAACCCGAGCGAAAAGCCTTTTTCACGAGCTCGCTTCTGCGCAAGCCATGAGTCTGAGATCCCGCGGAGCTCGTCGATGAAGGGCGCGGGATCGACGACTTCGAACACGCAGCCTCCTCCTTCGATGCGCCGGAGCGTCTGGCGCATCCAGCTATGGTGGCTGCCTGCGAGCGTGAAGGCTTCGAGCGGGACCCGGGCTTCCTCGCCGATTTTCAGCAGCGTCAGGCCGACGTCGAGATAGAAGTGGAGATTCTGCCGATGCACTTCGTAGAAGACCGGCCAGGCGGCGTGGATGTCGCAGAGCTCGCGGAACCGCCAGATCAGTTCCTGTTTCTCCTCCTCCGCGCCGATCGGATCTCCCTTTGAGATCCAACTCCGGCCCTCGACGCCGTACATGAGGAACGCTTCACCGCTTGGGCTGAAGAGGAGTGATTTGTCGCCGAGCAGAGCGAGATTACCCTGGCTGTTCTTCTCGGTGGTCAGGATGGCGGCGGCGCGCTCGAGCTCTTCGATCGCCGGCGGATCGGGCTCCTCCGGCGCGGGCCGGAGCAGCCGTTGAATCGAGAACAACAGCAAGACGCCGACCACGCCGACCGAGGCTCGCAGGAAGCGCGGGGCGTCGGCGCGGAACGAGAAATGCCACCAGAGATCGCGCGAATACTCGATGTGCTTGTAGCTGAAGAAGCCGAGCCAGGCCGCTGAGATGAGCACGAGGATGATTGCCGCGATCCACCCCGGCCCGAAGCCTTCGTTGAGGAGCGAAGCCTTTCGGTAGAAGTGACGCCGCGACGCGACCAGCGCGAACAGCATCACAGAGAGGATGGTGGCCTCTTCGAAGTCGCCTCCTTTGAAGAGCTGGAAGAGAATGCCCGCGCCAAGAACGCCAACCGTGAGTTGGTAAGCAGCGTCGAGGCGTCTTTGCAATCCGCGCGCGAGCAGCAACAGCGCCGCGCCGGTGATCGATCCGAAGAAGTGCGACAGCTCGACGACCGGCAGCGGCACGAGGCGCCGCAGCACTCCGAGCCGGCCAGGGAGCGTCGGCGTGGCGCCGGAAAAGAGCAGCACCGCGCCGCCGACGAACGTGGTGAAGGCGAGGAGTTGTGGTGCCATGCCGGGAGCCCAGCGGCCGAAGATCCTCCACGCTTTGGCCACTCCTTCGCGCTTCTCGACGATCTCGTGCGTTCCGAGAATGAGGATGGCCACGAGGAGAGGGCAGAGGTAGTAGACCATGCGGAAGGCGACGAGCGCCCCGAGAATGGCGGAGGGCGAAAAGAACGGCGCAAGGAAGACGAGGATGATGGCTTCGAAGATGCCCAGCCCTCCGGGCACGTTGGAGGCGACACCCGCGATCTGCGCCAGCAGGAAGATGCTGAGAAACCGGCCGAACGTCAGCGGGAGCGGGCCGGGCAGCAGGATGTAGAGAACGCCGGCAGCGATTGCCCAGTCGAGGCACGACGTGACTACCTGCGCCACGAACAATCCCGGCGACGGCAGCTCGAACTCCCACTGGTTCACCCGGATCGGTTCGCGCCGGATGGCGATCCAGAGCATGTAGCCGATCGCCGGCAGCAGCATGGCGATGCCGAGGAGCCGGATCGATGGGAAGGGGAGGTGAATCGACACCGGAATGTCCGGTGGCGTGGCCAGAAAGAAAATCCCGCCGAGCAGCACGAAGCCGAGCCAGAAGCTGATGGTGCAGAAGGCGATGACTTTGGCGATCTCGACCGCTGTGAGCCGCCAGGCGGTGTAGAGCCGGTAGCGGAGCGAGCCACCCACCAGACCGGAGAAGCCGACGTTGTTGTTGAAGGCGTAGCCGATGAACGACGCCATGGCGATCTTGAAGTACGGAAGGGGATGGCGGATGTAGCGAAAGGCCAGCGTGTCGTAGCCGGTCATCACCAGGTATCCGAGAAACGTGAGGACGGCTGCCAGGAGGACCTGACTCCCGGGGAGGGCAACGACGTAGCCGATGACGTCGTGATAGTGATATTGCGCCAGCGAATCTTGCAGCACCCGCAGGGCAATGGCGAACACCGCCAGGATCAGAAGCGGCTTGAGAAACGGGGCAAGCCGTTTGAGTCTGTCCATCCGTGAATGATTCTAAGTGGTTGCGTGTGTGTTGGGTGGACAACCCTACTCAACCGCAATCCACAGCGCCACGCGGTGTGCTGCGGCCTGCTTCGCGGTCAGTAGCAGTTGAACGTATGTCTGGATGTCGAGGTCGGCGTCGAAAAGAGCGTCGTCTTCGAGGTATTTGGCGGCGAGTTGCATGAGCTCCACGTCGTCGGTTGGCAGCGACGCGTTCGCGGCGAAGAGCCGCAGTTCATCGAGCAGCATGTCGAGGCTTCCGGTCTCCAGAGGATCGGCAACGGTCGGGATCGCGATATGTTCCACGCGTTCGAATCGCAAGGGAAGGTAGACCGACTGGTAGGCATCGAGGCCGGAGAGGTGCGGGGCTACGATCATTCGCATGGCGCGGGCCTGTAGTTGAGACCAGCCGATGCCTTCGACGGGATCCGAGCGATACGGCTCGGCATCGACGGCTGGAAGCGACGGAAAGCGTTTCCGCAGTTCGGCGTCGATGGCTTGCGCCAGCTCGGGAGCAAAGACATCGGCAGCGTTGCCGGCGACAAAGACGAGCGCCACGAGATGAGCGTACCGTACGTGGAGACCATTGTGCACAGGGCGGCTTCATGATCGTGAACCGATGAAAAAGCATCGCCTCGATATCGCTCTGGTTGAGCGCGGGCTCTGCGAGACGCGCTCGAAGGCCCAGTCGCTGATCATGGCCCGCCGCATTCTGGTCAACGGCAGGCATGTCGACAAAGCGGGGGCGAGCGTCGCGGATGACGACGAACTGCAGATCGAGGCGCTGGAGCATCCGTGGGTCGGTCGAGGCGGGATGAAGCTGGCCCATGCGCTGGCCGAATTCAGCATCAGCGTCGAGGGGAAGGTCTGCGCCGATATCGGCGCATCGACGGGCGGCTTCACCGATGTGATGCTGAAGAACGGCGCGGCAAAGGTGTATGCGATCGACGTCGGGTACGGACAACTCGACGTTTCCCTGCGCAACGATCTCCGCGTGGTCAATCGCGAAAAGGTCAACGCCCGCTACCTCGGGGCGGGCGACTTCGACGATGTCGTCGCGTTCGCCTCGATCGACGTTTCCTTCATCTCGCTGAAGCTGATCCTTCCCGCGGTGGCAACGTTCCTGCGCGGCGAGCTGGTGGCGTTGATCAAACCCCAGTTCGAAGTCGGGAAGGCAGACGTCGGGAAAGGGGGGATCGTCCGCGATGAGGCCAAGCGCAAGGCTGCCGTCGATGCGATCGTCGCGTTCGCTCGCGAGCAGCGCTTCGAGGTCAAGGGCGTCATCGAGAGCCCAATCAAAGGCGCCGAGGGGAATGTCGAGTATTTGATGAACCTGGGAAATCTGGCGGATCGGTCCCTCTAACAATTGGCAGCCGGTTTCGGTGGTGGATTGCGCTCGTCTGGGTCGACGTGGTTCGGTAATGGGACCGGCTGCACACTTTTCTTACTGCCGGGGTTAGGCGTACTCGCGCAACCCCTCTTCCCACGACTCCGGCATCACGCTTGTGAGGCGCTCGTAGCGCTCGGTCGAGAGCACCGAGTAGGCAGGCCGCTTGGCTGGGCGCGGAAAGGCGTCGCTCGAGACAGGGACTACCGTTACTTCCTCGCCGGCGATGGCGCGCGCGAAGTCGAACCACGTGCACTCTGGTCCGTCCGCGTAGTGGACGATACCTCGGGCGCCGGCGTCCTGATGTGCCAGCCATGCCAGGCGCACGATGGCGTCCGCGAGGTGGGGCGTGTAGGTCGGCCGCCCTCGCTGGTCGTTCACCACTTGGAGCGGATTCGTTCCCTTGCGGATCTGATTGCGGATGGCCTCGACGAAGTTCGGGCCGTGGACGCCGAAGAGCCATGCGGTGCGCAGTACGACGTGTTTCCGTGAGCCGCTGGCCGCCTGCTCACCGACCAGCTTGGAACGTCCGTACGCGGAGAGCGGCGCGGGGGGATCGTTGATCTCATACGGCGTCCGTTTCGATCCATCGAATACAAAGTCGGTCGAGATCTGAACGAGCAGGGCATCGAGCTCGTTCGCGGCATCCGCAAGGAACTCGACCGCGGATCCGTTGATGGCCGTCGCCAGATGCTCATGCGTCTCGGCATCGTCGACCCTGGTGTAGGCGGCGCAGTTGACGATCACGTCCGGCCGGGCGTCGCGAACAGCATCACGGACCGCGTGCACGTCGGTGATGTCGAGATCCGCCTGCTTCAAGGCAACGATGCTCTCGCCGCGCGTCTCCAGGGCGTCACAAACGTCGTGGCCCACCATCCCGCCGGCTCCGGTGACGAGCCAGCGCAACGTCACGCGTACTTTCCGCCGTCGGTCTTGAGCTGTACCTTGATCTGCCGCGGCTCGCGCGGAACGATCAGACCGAGGGCGAAGAAGGCGTAGAGGATGCGTGCGTTGTCGCCGGGAGGCAGCGGCGGCGTATTCACGAGCTCATACAGAACCTTGCGGCCATCGACGACGTCGAGCAGGCTCTGCTCTTCCGCACTGAGGACCAAGCCCTCGGTGTGACCATTGGCGCGCGCGAAAAGTGTCGTCTTCGTACCGAGGCGGGCCACGAGCCCGCGAGCCTCAGCCACGTGACGGACGCCGCGCAGAATAGCCATCGGGACGGGGATGTCGACTTTGATGAACTCCTGCTTCTTGTCGCGTCCTGCCGTGAAGCTGACCGTCCCCGAGTCCCAGCCGAAGATCGGCCAGATGATCTCTTCGATCTGTTCGTGAACGGCCACGAAAAGATCTCTCGCCGAGAGAACTTTCATCTCCACGAGTGTGGTTCCGTGGCGATTGCCACTGGCTCGAGCTCGGATGAGGCTCTCCTCGTACTGGTGACCTGTGATGCGGCCTTCGCGGAGCAGCTTATCGCCGAGCGATTCCCCGAGCTGGTTGGTAGTGGCGAAAACGATCTGCCCGTGGTCGAGGTAGATACGTTTGATTTCGTCGCCGCGCTTGCAGTCGACGCGTCCTGGCGCGCGGTATCGATGGATCTTCACCAGCACCTCGGCGAGAGGCATCTGGGAGATCTCCGTCTGATACAGCGGTGCTGCTGGTTCCGGCGTCAATGGCACAGAAGGACCTCGAAGCGCGGGATTCTACGCGTTCTTCTTCTCTTCCAGTGTCGCCGCCGCCGCTTTTTTGTCTTCGCGGCCCTTCAGGCCGTCGCGGAAGTTCGAAATGCCCTCGCCAAGGCCTTTGCCGAGCTGGGGGAGCTTGCTTGCGCCGAAGACGATGAGAATGATGGCGAAAATGATGAGGAGCTCAGGTAATCCAAGTGAACCTAACATTAGTAGCCTCCGAGTGGTTGCCGCGGCGGCCCCTGCTCCCGCGTTGACGAACCTGCAAAGTGTAGTACGAATTGCTGTCCAACTGGCAGAACAAGGCGCATGGGGTAAGGGATTTCGCTGTCGGATTTCATGCTGGAGAACGGCTGTTACCATGCGCCCGAATGATCGATCTGGCCGGACTCAATCCCCAGCAGCGCGAAGCAGTGACCCACGGCGAGGGGCCGCTGCTCGTCCTGGCCGGCGCAGGGTCGGGGAAGACGCGCGTGATCACATATCGCATCGCGTGGCTCATCAGCGAGCTCGGTGTGCATCCGACGAACATCCTGGCCGTAACGTTTACCAACAAGGCAGCCAGCGAGATGGTCAGCCGCGTCGGCCATCTGGTTCCCGCCAGCGGCGCCAGGCACCATGGGAGCCTCTGGATCGGCACGTTCCACTCGACATCGCTCCGGATGCTGCGCCGCCACGCCGAGCGCCTCGGGTACACGAAGTCCTTCGCGGTCTATGACACCAGCGACCAGCTCACGCTCGTCCGCCGCTGCATGCGCGAGCTGCAGATGAACGACGAGGCCTTCCCGCCGCGCTCGATCCTGAACCGGATCTCCAATTGCAAGAACGAGCTGATCGGACCGGCTGAATACGAGAAAGGGACCCTCGACTTCTTCGGCTCACGGGTGGCCGAGGTCTATCGGATGTATCAGCGCCGGCTCAAAGAGTACGACGCCATGGACTTCGATGACCTCATCGGCAACTACGTGCAGCTCATCGAGAAAAACGCCGATGTCGCCGAAGAGATCCACACGCGCTTCCAGCATCTCCTGATCGACGAATACCAGGACACGAACCGCGCCCAGTACCTGCTCATCAAGGCGCTGGCCGGCAAGCGCCAGAACATCGTCGCCGTCGGCGACGAAGACCAGTCGATCTACCGTTTCCGCGGCGCGGACATCAACAACATCCTCAACTTCGAGCGCGACTTTCCCGGCGCGCGGATCATCAAGCTGGAGCAGAACTACCGGTCGACCGGGAACATCCTCGACGCCGCAACGGGGGTCGTGGCAAACAACATCGCCCGGAAGGGCAAGACTCTCTTCACCGATTCCGGCAGCGGCGAGCCGGTGCGCGTGGTCACGTGCGGCAACGAGCGCGAGGAAGCGCAGTTCGTCATCGAGAAGATCAACAGCATGCGCGCGCGGTACAAGCTGTCTGACTACGCGGTGCTTTTCCGAACGAATGCCCAGTCGCGGCCGTTTGAAGAAGAGCTCCTACGCGGGAACATCCCGTACTCCGTCGTCGGCGGCGTGAAGTTCTACGAGCGGGCTGAGATCAAGGATGTGCTTTCGTTTCTGCGGCTGGCGATCCGGCCGTTCGACACGCCGTCGATCGAGCGCGTGATCAACGTCCCTTCACGCGGCATCGGCGATACGACGACGAAAGCGCTCAACGATCAGGCCACGGCGCAGAACGTCACGCTCTGGACGGTCATCGAAGGCGACCTCTCCTTTCTGCCGCCGCGCGCGTTGAAGGCGGTGAAGGAGTTCCGCGAGATCGTCAACGACCTGAAACTCGCGGCGGCGAACAATCCCCTGCCGGAGTTGTACGACTACCTGCTCGTGCGCACCGGCTACCGGCGGATGCTGCAGGAATCACGCGACGTGCAGGACGAGTCGCGCCTGCAGAACCTCGACGAAATGATGAATTCCGCACGGGAGTACTCGGAGCAGAACCCGTCAGCCAGCCTGGGCGACTACCTCGATTCGCTGACGCTGATGTCGGACCTCGACAAGTACGAGTCGCAGAAGGGCGTGACACTGATGACGCTCCACGCCGCGAAGGGACTCGAGTTCAAGGTGGTCTTTCTCACAGGGATGGAGGAGGGCATCCTGCCGCACTCGCAGTCGAAGGAGTCGAACGAAGATCTCGAGGAGGAGCGCCGCCTCTGCTACGTCGGCATGACCCGTGCCCGCGAGCAGCTCTGGTGCGTGCATTGTTTCGAGCGCCGTCTGCACGGTCAGTTCCGCGAACAGAACCCATCGCCGTTCATCACCGAGATTCCGGAGAATGTACGCGAGGAGGTGCGGATCGCCCGCGCGCGCTACGTTCCGGAGAAACCATCATGGCGCGAGCGCCCGGTTGGTCAGTACGGCCAGTACGACCGTTACTCCGGCGAGCCGCGGCGCCAACCGGCGTACACCCGCCCTTCTTCGCCACCTCCGCCGCGTGCCGTTGCGCCCCCTCCCCCGCCGCAGCCGCGCAAGAACGAATCTGTCAACGGTGTGCTGTCGTTCTTCAAAGAGTCTCCGGTGCAACTCGATCCCGCCGCCCTCCGCCCTGCTGCGCCGCCCAGCGCGCCGGCCGCGCTCAAACGTGGTCAACGCGTCCGCCACGAGCAGTTCGGCGACGGCACCATCCTGACGATGGAAGGCGCCGGCCCCGATGCCAAGCTGACGGTGTACTTCGACCGCATCGGTTCGAAAAAGTTCATCGCCAGGTACGCGAAGCTGATGCGGATCTGAGGAGGCAGCGACCTGATCGAGGTGAGGGCTGCTGCCAGTCCTGGCACGTTGCGCGCGAAGGCGCGCGAAACAATCCAGCCCCGCGCTCGGCGCGGGGTAACAGGAAGATATTGAATTTGCGGCCGCGAAGGCGGTCGCCACCAGTCCTGGCGCGATGGTCGCGATTGTGGCGGCCGCCTTCGCGGCCGCCACATCCACTACCGACGAATACCCCTGGCTGAGCCAGGGGCTACATTGTCCGACGCGCCTGCGCGCGCCGACACCAGCAATCGCGCGGCTTTCGTCAGCACCATGTTTCTTTTTCTCAGGTGCAGCGCCCGCGCTGTCCTTCGCTCAGGATGACAGGGAGCTCGGGACGGGCGATTTCTGCACAAACTCTCAGGATGACAGGAAAAATGTAGTGGGTAGTTGGGGCATCGTTGTTTGTACCCTCGCCCCCTCCCTCCCTCCCCGCCTGTAGTCGGGGGGTCCTTCGCCGTCCTCCGCCGCTCCCCCAACCACCCGTCCACGCGGCTCGGGCAGGCTCAGAGAGTGTGCACAAATCGCGTGTTTTCCGCTGCAGTGTAGGACCGCCGCCTCGGCGGCCAGCGCCGCACGCGGCGCGATAGTTCGAAGCAAACACACGGCCTCACGGCCGTTGGCTGCAGCGCCGGCAGGCTCAGAGGGTGTGCAGAAATCCAACCGCGCGGTGATTCTCAAAGAACGGGCGGTTGCGAGTATGTCGCACTCCACCCCCCTCCCAAAGCGGTGGCTGGGCGCCACCGCACTCCAAAGCGCTTCGCGCGAAATGATGTGGACAATCCTCGCCAACTCTGAACAGGTTTTCGCGCGCCGGAGGCGCGCTTTGGAGTGCGGTGGCGCC
>JBBRNB010000040.1:0-53527 GCA_038230535.1 Thermoanaerobaculia bacterium | reverse complement strand
CCTTCTGCCTTCTGCCTTCTGCCTTCTGCCTTCTGCCTTCTGCCTTCTGCCTTCTGCCTTCTGCCTTCTGCCTTCTGCCTTCTGCCTTCTGCCTTCTGCCTTCTGCCTTCTGCCTTCTGCTTTCTGCCTTCTGCCTTCTGCCTTCTGCCTTCTGCCTTCTGCTTTCAAACTACCGAGATCGTCTCTGTCTCCTTGTTGGGTGCAACAGGTGGCTGCTCAGAAGTGGCAGCAACCGGCAGCGAGAAGGAGAACGTCGTTCCGATCCCTTCACGGCTTTCTACGCTGATCGTGCCGCCGTGACGCTCGACGATTTGCTTGGTGATGTAGAGGCCCAACCCGAGTCCGCCGTAGTTCGTCGACGATACCTGACGGCCGCGGTGGAAACGTTCGAACACCTGCCCGAGCTCATCGGACGGGATGCCGATGCCGCGGTCCGCAACGGAGGTGACGAGCTGATCGCCGCGGTCATCGACGCTGACGAGGATCTCGCTGCCGTCGGGCGAGTACTTCACGGCGTTTTCCATCAGGTTGCCGAGTACCTGCTCGAGGCGGTCGCGATCGCCGAGTACCCGTTTATGACCGACGGGGAGGTTGAGCTGAAACCGGCGCTCGCTCACGGCGGTGTGGTGGCGGTGTACGACGTCGTTCACGAAGTTGTTCCAAGGGATTGGCTCACGACGGATCTCGATGCGGCCTGTCTCGATTCGCGAGACGTCGAGCAACTCCAGAATCAGACGGGACATCCGGTCGATCTGATCGAGCGCGACGTCGAGATACTCCTCCGAGGTGCGCAGGTCGTTCTCGCGGATGAGGGTCTTCGCCAGTTGGGTGTAACCCTTGATCGACGTGACCGGCGTGCGCAGCTCGTGTGAGGCGATGGAGAGGAACTCGTCCTTCAGGCGAGAAAGGTCTTCGACTTTGCGCCTTGCATCGACCTGCTCGGTATAGAGTTTTGCGTTTTCGATAGCCAGTGCGGCGCGCTCGGCGAGGATCTCGGCCAGCGGAAGCTTCTCGTCGTTCATGGCCCGATCGGGATCGTTGGCGGCGATGACGAGAGCCCCGAGCATTTCGCGGCGTGTACGAAGAGGAAGGATCAGCAGCGAGGCGAGTTTCATCGGCGCGGCGTGATATCCGCCTTCGAGTCCAGGCGCGGCCGCGCCTGTGTTGCCATGGTCTTGTGTCAGCGATGGATAGCCGGTGCTGACGACCTGCCCGATGATCCCCTCGCCGGCGACGAGCGGCTGACGATAGATGTAGGACCAGGCCAGCCCGAGCGAGGCCATCTCGCGGTGATAGATCGAGGCTACGCGCAACTCGCTCGAGTCCGACGACTTGAGGATGACAGCGGCCCAATCGCCCAGCACTTCGGCCACTCGCTCGGCGATCGCCTGCGTCACCCAGACCGGTTCGATATTGCTTGCGAAGAAGGCGCCGGCGTCGGCCAGGATCTCCGCGCGTTCTGCCTGCATCTGCATCTCCTCCTCGAGCCGCCGCCGTTCTGTGATGTCCCGGAACGTAACGATGACTCCGGAGATGCGGCCATCCTCGTGAATTGGCGTGGCACTCATCGAGGTGGCGATCTGCTGGTCGTCACGCGCGATCAACATCGTCACATCGCGAACAGGCTGACCCGTTGACAGCGCCCGCGCGGCAGGCAGCTCTTTGTCGTCGATCGGCTCGCCGCCGTCGTTCAACAATCCGTATGCCTGGGCGTGTCTGAAGATTGTTACTCCAACGTCCGAACGTCCAAGAAGGCTCTGCGCGGCTGGATTGAGGTAGACAGTCTTGCCCTCGGCGTCGACGAGCATGACGCCGTCCGACATTCCGGCGATCATCGTCTCGGTTCGCCGCACCTGACGGTTGACGGAGGCAATGAGCGAATGCTGGATACGCCGGATCAGGTACGAGGTGATTGCAATGATGATGATAGCCACTGCAACCATCAGCAGTGTGCTCCCGGCGCCCATCGTGGTGATGCGCATCGCCAGCGCCAGACCGGCGACGATCAGTACCACGAGCACCGCGAAGGCGCTCCACAACGTGCTGCGAATCGAGGAGTCCATCTATCGTCTGAGCGCGAAATGCAAGATCGACGCCGCATTGATGTGGCCGGCTTTCGTAATCAAGTAGCATCGTTTCAGCAACTTCCGGGCACCGGCTACTGGAATGGCGGTGCAGGATCGATCTGGGAGGAGCTCACACCGCGGAGAAGCTCGAAAAGAAAAGCCCGAAGAAGGCTACGAAGGTGCAGGCTGCTTTGCCACGGAGTCGATCTGCTCGAGGGCCAGAGAAAGCAGCTTCCGCTCCGACTCGAAGCTCGCGCGCTGGATCGCCTCCCCCAGCGCCACCCACTCGACGTCGTCGACCTCGCTGAGCTGCGGCGTCAGCGATCCTCCGGCATAGCGCATCAGGTAGAAGTCGACACTCTTCTTGATCAATGTGTCGCCGGCGCGGAAGAAATACTCGATCGTGTCGAGGAGACGAATGATCTCGGCATCCAGTCCCGTCTCCTCCTGAACCTCGCGCAACGCCGCCTGCTCCGATGTTTCTCCGGGCGAAACGGCGCCTTTCGGCAGGCCCCAGCGTTTGCCTCCGCGTGTAGCGATCATGGCTACAAACGGTGCACCGCCGCGCAGGTCGATGACTGCGCCACCGGAAGAGTGCTCGTTACGAGTTTTCCGGCGCGATTCAGGCATTTCGCTGAATTCTACTTTCTCAACATCAACAGGGCCATCGCAGCGAGGACGCTCGCGAGGAGAGCGCACATCGACAACGAGAGCGCGGGGACTGAGGTGACCACGAATGCCTGCGCGGTTGCGGAATTGTTCGCACTGTTGGAGTCAGGTGCGGAGCTGGCAACGCTGGCCGTGTTGTTGATGGCTGCGCCGGGGGCTGTGGCCGGAGCAACCACCACGTTGAGTGTGAAGCTGGCCACACTTCCGGCCGTCATCGACGGGCGCGAACAGGTGACCGTTCCGTTGGCGCCCACGGACGGCGTCGTGCACGACCATCCTGCAGGCGCGTTGATTGAACTGAACTGAAGAGGAGCGGGAAGAACGTCTGTCATCGTCGCGCCCGGGGCATCGCTCGGCCCGTTGTTCGTCACCACGATCGTGTACTGCTGCGGACCTCCGGGGAGGACGAGCCCTGGCGTACGCGTCTTCGTGATGCTCAGGTCGGCGAGCAGTGCCGTCTGCACGCTGGCGGTAGCGTTGTCGTTCACCGGAAATGCATCGTCCGTCGAAGAGACGTTGGCTGTCGACGACAAGTTCGTACCGCTGGCTAGCGATGAGGGGACCTTCGAAACGACCGTGAACGTTGCCGATGTCGCCGGGCTCATTGGGGTGATGAGCGAGCAGGTAACGCTGCCGTTGGTGCCAACCGATGGCGTGACACATGACCAGCCCGCCGGGGCAACGATCGAGACAAAGGTCGTAGGAGCGGGCAGTGGAAGGCTGGCTGTGGCGTTCATGCCCGAGCTCGGGCCGATGTTCGACACCGTCATCGTCCAGGTCAGATTCGCTCCAGCATTCACCGGGTTCGGTGCTGCGGCAAGACCGATACCGAAATCGGATTGGGTCGTGATGATCACGTCAACCGCTGCGCTGTTGTCGTTGTCGTTGGGATCTGGAGACGTTGTGGTCACCGTGGCGACGGTGCTGAACGTGCCGGAGGCAGTCGGAGGTGTAGACGCCGTGATCGTGAACGCAGCGGTTCCTGGCTGCAGTAGCGGAGTGGTGCAGGTTACCGTCGGCGACATCGTTCCAGGAGCAATCGAGTTGCATGACCAACCAGCCGGAACGACCTCCGACTGGAACAAAACGCCGGAGGGGAGCGGAAATGTCAGCACCATGTTCAACGCGCCGGCTGGACCCTCGTTACTCACGTTGATGACGTAGTCGAAGTTCGTCCCGGCTGCCACCGGTTGCGGCTGCGAGACGGTGACCTGAATGGATGCACTCGCATTTTGAGCACTTGCCTGGCCCGTCGAAAAGAGAAGTACTACACCGGCCGCGATCGCGGCGACAGTACTGCATCGAGCCATCATCACCCCTCGGATCCCCAGAACCCGGATGATCCATCATCAGGGCAGCCACGTCAATATCAGGAGAGAGCGTGACGAATTGGTGAAAAAGGCGTAGGCTTTTTCCGTCTCGTAACCTGGCTACAGGAGGTTCATGATGCCGTGGCTCGGAACCGTTACCATCGTCGGGCTGGTTGTTCTGGTGGCCCTGATCTGGGTTTTCATCCGACTGCGAAGCAAAGATCGCGTCGATGAGGTCCTGGCGAAGCACCGCGGGTCGGCCCGCGTCTGCAGCCGGGCCTGTCTGCTCGAAGGGATGGAGCAGATTCCGGTGGCGCTCGTGCTCACCGGCGATTCCATCTACTACGAGAACAGGGATCTGCAGGCGTCGATCGATGTCCCGCTGATCGAGGAAGTCGAATACGACGACGAGACCGCGACCGGACACACGGTAGCCGGGAAGGTACTTCGCCTCCGCGCGCACAACCACGCGTTCGAATTCACGCTCGATCTGGCCACGGCGAAACTATGGGAAGCGTCGCTGCCCGCCCGCCGGATCGACCGGGCCAAAGCGGTCTGACGGAATCGACTCCGTCGCACCCGCTGTTGTGTCAGTCCGCGTCGGGGTGTAGCGCAGTCTGGTAGCGCACCTGCTTTGGGAGCAGGGGGTCGGAGGTTCGAATCCTCTCGCCCCGACCAACTTTCTCTTCCTGCATCCGTCCTCGTAGCTCAGTCGGATAGAGCAACAGCCTTCTAAGCTGTGGGTCGCAGGTTCGATCCCTGCCGGGGACACCAATCGAATCAACGACTGGGTGCGATCAAGAGATCTGACGACGAGCGTTTTCCTTTCTCTGTTTGCCCGCAGGGAAGTCCGGCTATTTCGTGCGCTCGATCGTGATCACTGCCTCGCCGCGGTTGTTGCAGTATGCCAACGGCGAGTCGTTCGCGAATAGGAAGAGATTGCCGGCGGCAGGCTGACCGATGGGACTGACGCACATGCGGCCGACAGAAGCAACAAGAGTGACGCGCTCCGGATGTTCATGGGTGAGCCCCCGGTCTCGAGCACTTGTGATTCGAGCCCTAAGCGTATCTGTCTCGGATGGCGTTCCAAACTCTACGATCCACGAAAAACGATCCGCCGCGCTTCGCCGAAAAGCGAAATCGGCTCAACGTTTTCGTGCCTCAGGGCTGGTTTAACATGATCGCGTTCGCCTCGCCCGCCGCGGCTGTCAGAGAAGGCCGAGCGAGTCTCGAAGCTCCTTTCGTGCCGCCTCGAATTGGGCGCGGAAGTCGTCACGTTCAAAAAGCGTCTGAGCGCACCAGGCAGTCACCATCGATCCGTTCAACATCACGAACCTGTTCTTCAACTACACGATCGGCGGCCACTCTTCGTTCAACCCGACGCGCGTTCGCCTGAGCATCAATAATCTGTTCAACGATCACAACATCCTCGGCGTCAACCCGGCCTCAACGAAGACCTCGGTCCCGGCGCCGGGGGACGTGCTCACCCTAGAGGCTGGACGGAGCATCGCCCTCACGTTCACCTTCGGTTTCGCGCCGAACGGATCGTCACTGAACAGCCACTGAATTTCGACACGCTCGTTCAGGACCGCCGGCTGAACGGGTTCCGGGAACACGGTCCGCTCCTCGCCTTTCCGCTGCCAGGGCGCTTCCCGCGTTGAGACTCGCGGTAGCTGGGTCAGAATCCAGGAATCTGATGTCTACTATTGCTCGAAGGAGCCCGCGCCTTCCCTGCCAATGTTCCGAATGACGCGGGAGGACAGGACGAACGAGCGATTGAGCCTATTGGACTCCGAGACTAAGCCAACAAACGTCCGCGCGGCCGGGACCGGCTCACTGAGCTGGCTGATTCGCGCGTCGAGCGCGGTCTTTGGGTTCTCGCTGGCCGTCGGGTTTGCACCGAAGCTCGCTCTCCGCGCCCGTCCAGCGGAGATGCTCTCGGCGCTCAAGATGGAAGGCCACAGTCCGACGGGATTGATCCTTCAGTTCCTGCTCGCGGTCATTCTCACCGCGGCCTTCGCCATGATCGGCGAACGGATCTGGCGGCTCCTTGCCGAGTACCGATGGGCGGCCGTCAGCTACAGCGCTTCGCTTCTCATCGCGCCCGTCTCGTTGATGTCCTACGGCAATGTCAGGCACGTTCTGCTGCTGGGCGCCGTGGCCGCCGCGATCGTGGCCCTTCGGAAACGCGATCCACTCTTCTCGCGCGGCGATGTCGTTCAGCTTCCGATCGTCCTGGCCTGTTACGTCGCTTTCATCGACATCGGCTTCGGGCACACGCCGATTGCAACGTTCCTTCGGGCGGCCATCGTCGTGTTCGCTCTTCGCCTGATGATTCGGAATGCGGACGCATTCATCCTCTCGCCGCTGGCACTGATTTTCGAAACCCGGCTGCAACCACCCCAGATCGGGGCGGCACTGGCGCTCCTCGTGATCGTCTTGCCACCCCTTCTCCTCTGGCGCCGGCGAGTTGTGATCTCGCGCCGAATCGTCTACCCAATCGTGGTGTTCCTCTACCCCCTGGCGGTGCTGCAGATGCCCAGCCCGATCTTCGTCTCGAACTTTTTCGAAGACGGCCATGACGTCCCCGTGGCGAGCGAGATGATGCGGGGGGAGAAACCCTATGCCGACATCATTCCGATGCATGGCCTGATCAATGACGGTGGCTTGTACTACCTGGCGATGAAGGCGGGGCACGGATCTATTCGCGAACTACTGAACATGCGGGTCGTGACCGGGACGCTGAGTGGCGTTGCAATCTACTGCGTCGTGCTTGCAGCCACGGGCGTCCCGGAGATGGCTCTGCTGGCGGCATTTCTGACCATTTGCCTCACCCCCGGAGTCTCCATCTGGCTGCGGCCGTCCGCGGCGATCTTCGCACTGGCCGCGACAATCGCCGGAACCCGTCTCCGCTCACGGCGCTGGTTCATCGCCGCAGGAGCACTCGTCGTCATCGCTTATCTCGTCAGCATCGACTTCGGCATTTACTCCGCGATCGTTGCGCTCTTTGCCGCGTTTCGCGCTCGGTACCTGCGCGCACTTGCGCTTGGAGTGGCCGCGGCCGCTGTTCCGGCCCTGATGATCTTTGCAGCATTTGGATTCGCGCTCGACTTCATCCGCGTGAATGCTGAGGTCCTCAGCGGCCATTCCGTCTACTTCATGCGGCCGCTGGAGATTCCGGAGCCGCTCCGGTCTCCGTCGCTGATCCACCACCTCGGCGAAGGGCTGACACCGATGGTCTGGTTCGTGGCGCTCATCACAACGTGCGCGGCGCTGGCGCGATCACCGTTTCGGGCGCAACGCAGCGACGCTCCCTGGCTGATCGGCGTCTGGATGGTGGTTGCAACGGCGTCCTTCATCACTCGTGCTGACCCCTATTTCAATGTCGTAGCCACCCCATTCATCTTCGTCGCGCTCTGGGTGCTGCGCCGGTATGCTCGCACCCTGACCACGGTGCTGATGGTCGTGGTCGTGCTTCTGGCCGAGCCCTTCCGGCATGTGATCACGGTCATTCCGGAGCTGCGGCACGCGAAAGAGGGGCCACTCTTCAATCCGACGGTCAGCACCTCGATCCGTGCCGCGCAGCGATTCGTTGCGACGTTGAAGCCGGATGACACCTTCGTGGACTTCTCGAACTCGACGCTCTTGTACACACTGACGAACCGGGACTGTCCTCTGCCTCAAGTCGAAGTGGCGAGCTATCAATCCGGGGCGGCGCAGCGCGAAGTCATCGAGCGAATCAAGCGGAACCCCAGAGTTCGAGCCGCGCTGATCACGTTCCCGGGAACGGATCAGAGCGTGGATGACATCGCCAACGCGGACCGCGCGCCGCTGGTGTGGGCGTTCCTGAAACAGAACTTTACGCCGGCCTTCGCGGAGGACGGCGTGGTGTTCTGGAAACGGGTTCCGTGAGACCGGAAGGGTCCCCCAAAACGGACCACCCTGCGGCCGCCTGCCGCATCCGCGTGCCCGGCGGCTGCGCAAGAGGCTAGAACGGTCGCCGGCCGGCGTTGCTGTCAGAGTGGAGCTCGCTTCCACCCTCAGGACGCGACGGGATTCGTTCCGTCTCGCCGATCGATCCGCGATCGCTTCCATGTGCGATGTAGTTCTGATCCTCCGTATCGGAGGTGCCGGAGTTAGCCTCGCCCTCGCCGGGCATGGCCTGCCTTGTGCGTCCGCGGCTGTGGCCACCTTCGCGGCCGATCGCAGACATATGGGCGCGGTCGCGGCTCACCGTTTCGCCGCCTTTCCGCCCGGCAACGCGTGCTTCGTCGGACGTGAATTCGTGGGCGGTTCCCTTCGCGTGAGCCGCTCTCCCACCCTTGCTGGCGATCTCACGCTGCTTGGATTGATCCATCGACGCAAAACCGCGCTTGCTGGTATTCATCATGACGTCTCCTTTGGAGTTCTTCGAAGTCGGTACTACGCGAACTGGGTACAGCCTGTGTGAAGCAAGTTAGTCGGCTTCACGAACTGTGCCAGTGAACTCCGAAATAACATCAGTTTTGGAGTCAAGCATCCTCGCGGGGAATTGGTCTACCCCATTCCGCATTCTGCGGTGTGCATTTGGCACCAAGGTTGAGCCACGGAGAGATGGGTGAGTGGCTGAAACCAACGGTTTGCTAAACCGTCGTAGGGCCTAAAGCTCTACCGAGGGTTCGAATCCCTCTCTCTCCGCCAGCCCGTACGACGGGCAGCGTTCGTTGGTTGGCACAGCCTCCGACCTGTCATTCCGAGCCGGCGAAGCGCGGCGAGGAATCCCCAGCCGATAGCCCACCACCCAAGGTTTCAGACCGGGGATTCCTCGCCGTGCTTCGGTCGCTGGCCTCGCGGACGAGTTTCATCGCCGCGTCCGTCTCTGGGATGACCGAGTGGGGTCGGTGCGGTCTAGTGTGCCGGCTATGGGGCACTCATTACGGACTGGTCCGAGTCGCGGAAGCATTTCGCCACCCTTCTCCGAGGCTCTTATTTCGGCAGGATCGATGCGGATCCTTACATCTGCTACCTCAGTGCTTCGCAAGTGCCGAGAGCCGGGCCAGACGCTGTTCGAGAGTGTTTGTGTACCAAGTGGTCTCCAGCCGGCGGTCCTCGGCTTCGGCTTTGGCGAGGACTGACTCGTAGTGACCGCGGGCCTGATAGAGGAAGGTCACGGCCTCGTCGCGGCGTGCGGGCTCCAGGATCGGACTGGAAGGCGGGCACAACTCTTCCAAACCCTGGTCCCACTCATCGTCCCGTGCCGGCATGCCGAGGGCGTGGCGAGCCCGGCAAAGGCGCTCGTCGCCGCAGAAGATCTGATTATCAAAACCGACTTCGTCCAAACGCAGTCGCGCTAGCCAGTCGTCTAGGGCAGCCCAGTGACCAGCAATGGCCAAGGTGCGCAGAGCAACGAGGTTTTCGCCGGCGGCTGAGTCTTCCAAAGCCTGAACGTGGCGCAAAAGGTCCAGCGCGGCTGGAACGGCCGAAGCAAGACCTTCCTCGGCCCGCCGGGCGCGCATCAGAAGCAGAAGGCCAGCTTTTTCCATTATCTTGTCTCCCTCGCCCACCTTGTCAGAGTCTTGCAGACGGGCTTGCCAATTGGAAAGGGCGGCAACATTACGCTGGGCGAAGGCTGTTTGCACCAAGTTGTCAGCGTAGGTGGCGCTGGTGTAGCCGGGATAGGCCCCCTTCGGAGCGGAATTCCAAGCTCGTTGATAGCAACTCTCTGCCAGCGCAAATGCACCTCGACCTAGTTCCAGACCGCCCTCCAGGCTGTCGAGCTTATGACTCCAAGACTCCTTGTGTACGGCGGCTAGATAGTCTCGGCCCTGGGTGATCAGATGACGACAGTAGCCAGCCTCGCTCTCGCGCATCGCGATGGAAATCAGAGCGGTAAGTGCGTTGTACTGGTCAGCCGGATCGGCCTCGGGATCGGGACGAGCGGCCTCCAAGAGTGGGATCTGGGCGGCCTTCCAGTCGCCGGCCCTGCGCAACGCCTCTCCGTGCCAGAACAGGAAACAGATCCGCCACGTAGCGTTGCCGGTGGTGCCAGCCAGTTCGGCGCCGCGGCGGGCTATCTCCGCGGATTTCTTGCACAGGCCGGCCGAGTAGGCCTCCCATTGCAGCTCTTTGATCTTCTCAAACTCCCGGTCGTTGCTCAATTCAATACCTTCCCCCTCAAAGCGCTTGAAGAGCGTCGCGCACCGACTGGAACTGTGTACCGAGCCTCGGGTAACCTGCATCCTTCATACGCTGGGTGAACTCCGCGGATTCGACCGCCATGAACTGCTCAACCGAACCCCAGGTTTCGCAGACGATTCGGACCATGGCTTCGTGCAGGTATGCCCCCTCTAAGAGGGCTGGAGTGAGGAAGCGCGCACGTCTTGTTTCCCTCAGACTCTGTATCCCGTCGTGTCGCTCAAGGGCGGCCGTCATCTCTTCCGCCAGACGGTCGCTGGACAGGCTGGAGTAGGTCTCATGAATCTGGCCGCCCAAGTCTACCGGCGCTTCCTTGCGGTCCGAGGCACGCAACAGGAGATTGGGACGCCGTTCGAAGTCGGGCTCGAAGAAGACCCATCCCAGCTCCATCATCACGTTGGGAGAGTGATCGCTGATATCGGCGATGTAGCCATCGCTGTTGTGGATGTGGCGGCGCAGGTTCTGACGCAATGCCGGGTTCAGGGTGCGGTCACGGGCCAGGACCAGCTCGAAACAGTAGGGCGGGCGCTCGAGGGCCTGCCGCAGCGCACCCTCAAGGCGGTCGTAGGTCGGATCGAAAGGCATCATCACGAAGAGCCGCACCCAGTCGTGGTCTGGCGCCGCCTCGTTTCCGGCAGACTCTAAGGTTCTCAGTTCCAAGGTGCGCCTAGCCACCTGACAGTCCTCGAGCTTCACTTCCAGTTCCAAGGTCCGTTCCATGTGGGCTTGGATCTGGTAGTAGAAGATGCGAGCATTCTCAGGAGTCATCCGGTGCTGGGAATAGAGGACCGCGTTGTTGTAGAGCCCGATCAACAGCGGCTGGTAGTGGAGGTCGTCCAGATCCGTGCGGGCCGCGAGCCGCCGCACCAGAGGGTTGTCGGCATTCAGAAAGAGATCGAGCGGCTGGTTCCGCAAGTCGGCGCGCATCTGCTCGGCCATGTCCCCCAACCCTTCGATGAGGAAAGGCTGATTGAGCAGTGCCTCCATCTGTTCACGTGCTTCGATTTGCTTAGTGTTGAGTATTACGCCGCTCATGGAAGATGGAAGGAAACGGCGGGTGGTGGGATTGACACGGAGGATACCCACACGCTCCAAGGCGCGGCGCAAGGATGCCTCCAATGGATAGAAGCGCTGGGACTCTTCGGCGTCGAGATGTGCGTAAAGGTCAGCGGAATCGAAGCTGTCGAGCTGGCGTCGTTCGACGGTCTTTTCATGCTGACCGGCGTAGCGGTACACCAGTTCCTCATCGAAGCGGCGCCCGGTGTTAATGGCGATCAGGCCGCGGGCATCGCACAGCTCGTTGAACTGGTTGGAATCGAAACCGTAGGAGAAGTAGTAGAGAGGGATGCGATCCCCCGTTTTCGCGGGCTGTTTGGCAACGATTTGCGGGAGTGTGAGGTGACCCTTATTGGTCTCGAAAGGGAGATGCTCGATAACTGCGGTATAGAAGTCCTCGTTGTGCAGGGCCATGCCCTTCAGGTGGTAATGGTGCCAGTCACACAGGCGCAGGAATCTCTTGTGGTCCTCACGGGAAAGCTCGATCAGTGCCTGGACGATGAGTTTGCCTAGTGCGTCGCGGAGGCGGTGATAATTGCCGTCCTTGATTAGGTTGTCGCGGGCCGCGGTCGGCTGCAGGTCCGGGCTGTCGATCACACCGCGCACAAATTTGGCCCAGTCGGGTAGCAGTTCCTGGTCGGCGGCACGGATGGCCATCCGCTCCTGGTAGACGTCTACGACCCCGGTGGTGTTGATACCGGGAACGTGGCGGTCGGAGATGTAAAGCACACCGTGTGCGCGAGGGGAGTCGAAGTCTACCGGGATGACGAGCAGGGCGAAGTCGGGATAACGTTTGTTGACGAAGTCACGCAGGGCGGAGCGGTATTCCTTGTCGCTTCCCCACACCGCTCGAGGCTTGTGCCAGGGGGCATCGATGGCATTGATGGGGCCGTTTCCATTGACGTCGATCGGAAAGGGGACGAAGTCGGCGTACTTGCGGACCGTTTTCTTGATCGCGTCCTCATCCAGGTGGCTGGTGCGGTCCGGTTGCAGGCTGACTACCACTCGGGTACCCGGCAGTTGCTCACCACTATAGGGCTCCAGGTCGTAGTCTTCGCCCCCTTGGTTGGACCAGTGCCAGGCTGTGTCATCCCCCTGCTTGCGGGTGTAGACGTCGATCCGCTCGGCCGCGACGAAGGCAGAGAGCAGGCCGATGCCGAACTGGCCTATAGTTTCCACGGCCTTGTGATGTTCGCGCAAGGCGGCTGTGGCCTCGCCGGTGCCGCTGCGGCCGATGGTGGAGAGCAGCTCTTCGATGTCGTTGCGGTCCATACCGCGCCCGTTGTCTTCGAAGCTGATGGTGCGCTTGGCCGGATCGGTGAATATCCGGATACGTCCGGCCAGGTTGGGATCGTCCACCCTGCGCAGGGCGATGCTGTCGTGAGCGTTCTGGATCAGCTCTCGGATGAAAACATCCGCCTCGGGGTAGAGACTCTTGGCGAGGAGCTTAACCAGACCGTTGAAACTGGTTTTCATCTTTCCCATGGTGGACACCTCATCGCGCAGCGTTGGTCCGATGGCACGGCCCAACCCGGTCCGTACCCTTGAAACTCTCTCTTTAGCGGCCCCTCCGGCTACGTCTCCAGCACAGAGCCTAGGACCAACCCTTTTCGAAGCGTGTCGGTGGCGAGTCTGAGCAATGCGTAACCGCGTTCCTGATCTCCGTCAGGAGACCCATGCTGCGGTATTCTGGCACATCGTCGGACACAACCATTCGTACGTCCTCTAGACCCAAGCCCAGATGCATACTCCTTCTTGGAGTATTGAGGGACAGGCACTTGCTTTTCGCTCCTAGTGAAGCCACTGACCGATAGGCCCTGCCGGGAGACTCTCCGCCGCGCTGTCGGGTTTCGCTGACGCGATGGCTTGGCCGTGCGAGAACGGAGGAAGCCGACGGCTTTCTCGAAAAGCCGCCAGGCTGTGATCTGGCGGACAGTTAGGACCCACCATCGGTTAGCCGATGCTACTCAATGCAACTTCCACCGCATCAATCGTCGCATCGATCTCGATTGTTCGCTCCGCTGACACGTTGCGAAGAATGGCATCGGTATCCTTCAGCAGGTGGCCGGTGAGGACGCAGACCACGCGCTCGCCGTCTTTCATGATGCCGGCGGCGCGCAGCTTTTTCACCCCCGCCAATGTCGTCGCCGAGGCTGGCTCGCAGCCGATGCCCATCTCGTCGATCTCGCGTTTGGCCTGCATCAGCTCATCGTCCGTCACCTCTTCGACGATCCCATTCGTTAGCTGGATTGCGGTGACGGCTTTGGCATGGCTGACCGGATCGCCGATGCGGATGGCGCTCGCGATGGTCTCGGCGGCGATGCGATGCCGTTGCGCGAATGATTCGCGATAGCTGCGATAGAACGGATTCGCGCCGCTCGCCTGAATCGACGCCAGCCGCGGCATCGTTGCGATCCAACCGGCGTAGAACGCTTCCCGAAGCGCCTTACCGAATGCGCTGGTGTTGCCGAGGTTCCCTGCCGGGACGACGATCCAGTCGGGAGCGTTCCACTCCAGATCCTGCAGGAGCTCCCAGACGATCGTCTTCTGTCCTTCGATTCGGAAGGGGTTGATGGAGTTGACGAGGTAGATGCCCAGACGGTCGCTGGCCTCGCGGACGAGTTTCATCGCCGCGTCGAAATCACCACGAATATGGAGCGCGGTGGCACCGTATGCGAGAGTCTGCGCCAGTTTTCCTGTGGATACTTTTCCGGCCGGGATGAAGACGATGGCCCGCAGTCCGGCTTGCGCGGCGTAGGCGGCGAGCGACGCGCTGGTGTTGCCGGTGGAGGCGCAGGCAACGGCGCGAGCACCGAGGCGCCTGGCCTGCGTCATCGCCACGGTCATGCCGCGATCTTTGAAGGAGCCGGTGGGATTCTCTCCTTCATGTTTGAAGTAGATTCCGCCTCGCTCGTATAACCGCGTCGCCCCCTCGGGATGCGTGACGATCTCGCTCTCATCAACGTTGAGAACCGCTTCGCGGAATCGCCAGACGCCGCTCTTGTCGATCGTGCGGCGACTGGAAAGACGGGCGTCGAATGTCGCCCGCGCCGGCATCTCGCTGCGCTCAACGCTCAGCAGCTCACCGCAGTCGCACGTGTAACGCACCTCGGACGAATCAAAGCGCCGTCCGCAACCGATGCACTGAAGCCATTCGCTCATACCTGACGCACTCCCTGCCGCGCAATTGCTGACACCCGCGCGATCGATCGCACCTGTCCGAACGCCGTCTGCATCGCCTCTGCGACACGGCGCGCGACCGTTTCATCTTCACAGACAGCCATCAGCGTCGGGCCGGAGCCGCTGATGGTGCAGGCGAATGCGCCGGCGTCGGTGGCCGTGCGCTTGACCGCATTGAAGTGTGGAATGAGCGCGGCGCGCCGCGGCTCGGCATAGCGGTCGTCGAGCGCCCGCCGCAGCAGTTCGCCGTCCCCGACGGCGAAGGCGTGAACGACGCCTGCGGTGTTTGCCATCTGCTGCACCCACACGGCACGGCCGGACGTCGACGGCAGGACTTCGCGCGCCGCATTGGTCTGAATCCGCACGTCAGGTGTCACGAGTGCCAGATACCAGTCTGCTGTCACCGTCAGCGCGACGATGTCGATGGGACGGACGGAGCGCGAGAGCGCCAGACCACCAAGGATTGACGGCGCGATGTTGTCGAGATGTTCTCCCGCCACCGTCACCTCACCCTGAAGCGCCGCGGCAGCGAGCTCGATTGGAGTCGTCTCCGATCCCATCGCCAGCGCGGCGGCAAAGGCGCCGGCCACACTGCTGGCGGCGCTGCCGCCGAGGCCGCCGGAGAGAGGGAGGCCCTTATCGATCGTCACGATGGGGTTGCGCGCCTCATCGTGGGCGCGGAGCCAGGCGATCGCCGCGATTGCCGCCGCGTTGCGGTGTGGATCGAGCGGCACGAGCGACGCATCCACTCCGGTGATGCCATCGATGCGCGCATCGCCATCGGTCAGCTCCACGGTTACGCGGTCACCGAGCCCTTCGATCGCCAGACCGAGGACGTCGAAGCCCGGCCCGACGTTGCCGATCGATCCCGGAGCGAACGCCGTCGCTTTCATCGGGAATGCCTCCGCCGTTCCTCCATGGCGATGGCGACGATGTCGTTGAGTACACCGGCGGCCGTCACTGTAGCGCCGGCGCCGGGGCCGGTGACGACGAGTGGGTTCGTTTTGTAGCGCTTCGAGTAGATGGCCACCTGATTGTCGGTGCCGCGAAGGTGCGCGAGCGGCGATGTATTCGGCACCGCCTCGATACCGACCGAGATCGAGCGGCTGCGGATCCTGGCAACGTAGCGGAGGACTTTGCCGTCACGAAGAGCGCGGTCGATGCGTTCGCGGTAGGCGCCGTCGAGCGCGCCGAGGCTGGCGATGAAAGATCGCGCGTCGGTGTGGCCGCCATCGTCGCGGAAGAGAGGCTCGAGATTGATCTCGTCCGGCTCAGCGCGATGACCAAGCGTGCGCGCCAGAATCAGCGCCTTGCGCGCAACGTCCTTGCCGGAAAGGTCGTCGCGAGGGTCTGGCTCGGTGTAGCCCAGCTCCCACGCCCGCTTGACGGCCTCCGAGAACGCAACGCCGTCTTCCAGTGCGGTCATCAGGAAGCCGAGCGTGCCCGAGAAACAGCCGAGGATCATTTCGATCCTGTCGCCCGCCTCCTGAAGCTTGGCGATGGTGTCGAGTACCGGCAGCCCAGCACCGGCCGTTGCCTCGTAGCGGATGGAAAGGCCCCGCTCCTTCGCGGTCTCCATCAGACGATCGAATTCGAGTTGAGGCCCCGCCAACGGCTTCTTGTTCGCGCAGACTACATGGAAGCCGTGTTCGAGCGCCTCCTGCAGCAGCGGCGCGGTCTCTTCCGACGTGAGGTCGACCAGGACCGGCCGGTACGACGGCAGCATCCACAGCTCTCCGCGCATCATCGCTTCGAGCTCGTGCAGCGTCAGCGGCGAACCGCGTTCGAAGAGGCGCGCGCCGGATGCCTTCTGTTTCGCGAAGCGCTGCAGAGCCGCGGGGCTGAAGCCTGTGTCGTCGATCCGGATACCGGAGCGGTCGGCGACCGCGACGACCTTCAGGTCGATGCCGAGGTCGCGGCGGAGGTGCGGCTGTTGCGCGATTAGCTGCCGCGCGAGCTCGCGTCCGATCTGGCCGAGACCGAGAAGGGTGAGCTTCGCTTCCCGCCCGGTCGTGTCGGCAAGCGGGCGGATCTTTTGGAGTTGGTATTCCGAATGGAGCGCCAGCAACGCGCGTGTTGCGTCACGTTCCGCGACGACGATGGTGATGTTCAGCTCCGACGATCCCTGGGCGATGGCTACGATGTTGACGCCGGCCGCCGCGATAGAAGAAAACGTGCGGGCGGCGATACCGGAGGTGCCCCGCATGCCGAGGCCGACCACGGCGATGAGTGCGACCCGCTTCTCGGCGTCGATTCGATCGATGAGGTGAAGCTTCCGTTCCGACTCGAAGATATGTTCGAGAGCCGCCACGGCGTGATCGGCCTCGCCTTCCGGTACCACGAAGCAAATACTCGACTCGCTCGAAGCCTGGCTGATCATCGAGACGGAATGTCCCGCCTGCGAGAGAGCGGTGAAGGCACGTCCCGCGACGCCCGGCACGCCGATCATCCCTTTGCCTTCGATCGCGATCAGCGCCTGCCGGTGGATGGCAGTCAGCGCCTTGACCGGATACGCACCCGGTTTCACATCGCCGGCGATGCGTGTGCCCGGGCTGGTCTCACGGAAGCTGTTTCGCACGAACAACGGAATCCGCCGGTCGACCAGCGGGATCATCGTGCGAGGATGGAGCACCTTCGCACCGTAGTAGGCCAGCTCCGCCGCCTCGCGGTAGTGAAGATCGGCGATGACACGAGCGGCGGGAACGCTTTTCGGATCGGCAGTCATCAGCCCGTCGACTTCTTTGTAAAGCGTCAACGCGCGAGCACCGACGCTGCGGGCAACGATCGCAGCCGAGAAGTCGCTGCCACCGCGCCCGAGGGTGACGAGAGAGCCGTCGGGCCCGCTGGCGATGTAGCCTGGGAGGATGACGACTTTCCCCTCGGCGAGCCATGGGAGAACATGTTTCTTCGCTCCCCGCTCGCATTTCGCGAGATTCGGCCAGAGCGTCCCAAGACGTCGCTCCGTCTGGATGACATCGATCGCGTCGACATAGACGGCGTCGATCCCCGCCTCCTCCGCGGCACCGGCAAAGATCCTCGCAACAGCGCGCTCTCCGCGTGCGACGAGCGCATCCTGCGCGCGTGGCGTCAGTTCCTCGAGAACGGAAACGCTCTCCATCATCGACCGCATCTCGCGCGCGGAATCGCGGATCACATTGGTGATCTCTTCGGCACGCCGATGCGACACGATCAGTTCCGTGATCAGCTTCAGGTGCCTTGTCTCGAATTCGGTCGCTGCGTCCTCGCAGCGTACGAGGTCGCGTCGTAACGCGGCCTGCCCGGCATCGAGCAGCAGGTCGGTGATCCCGTTCATCGCCGAGACGATGACCGCTACGTTCGGCGCAGCGCGCTTCACGTGCGCCAGCGCGACGCGGATCGCCTCGGCGTTACCGACCGCGACCCCACCGAACTTGAACACCTCCGGACGAGCGGACTTCATGAAGCGCCGGAGTATAGGGGATGCGCGCAGGGTCCAAAAGATGCTCGCGAGGGTCCAAATAAAACGTTAATGGCCGCCCCGGCGTCAAGGCCTGCGGGAAACATTCCGAGCCAACCATCCATTCCCCAACCTCGGCGAGGGTGGCTCGATAGGGGAAGCCAACAAATCCATTCGCGAAGATAGCAACGGGCTATTTCCGTACCTTCGTCGTGACACGGAAATGGGTAGTGTGTCTCGCCTTCTTTGGTCGAGAGCCGGCCGCTCAGATCAGTCAGCCTCACGGATCAGATGAACAACCGGGAGCGCCATCTGTAACCAATCCGGCATTTTGACAATAGGGGAGTTGCGATACACTAGCGCCCCTCAGTCGATCCATTACTACGTCGCGTCTGTAGAGCGCGAAGCAACGCTTAGGAGTATTGGTTATCCGGAGGGATGTATGACCGATAGTCGCCCGGCCCATCGGTTGACGGCTCTTGCTGTCCTGACTCTTCTGTTCCTTTCCGCGCGCGTCTCCGCCGCCCCGGCCGTCTTCGGTCCGAAGAGCTACGCGGTGACCGCCCATCAGGAGAAGGAGTTCAACGAGACCATCCTCTTCAACGGTCCGTGCGACACAGCCAAGGCCGTCTACACGATCGTCGTCACCAACGGTGCCGCGAACGCCAGCGGAAAAGTGCAGGAGGGGACGATCACCCTCAACGGCAACGAGATCGTCGGTGACGATGAAATCTCCCGTACCTCCGGCACGGTCCAGAAGGTCATCAGCGTCCAGAGCACCAACCAGCTCAAGATCGACATCCAGGCCCAGAACAGCACTGACGGATCGATCACGGTGAGCATCACCCGGAATGTCGACCTTACCGCCGGCGTCTTCGGCAGCAAGAGCTACACCCTCACCACCTCCAAGTCGGGGACCTTCAACGACTCGTTCTCGCTCAACGACACAACGGGCCCCTACACCTTAATCCTGCAGAACGGCAACGGAAGCATTCTCCCTGTGGACGATGCGAGCGTCAGGGTCAACGGCGTGGAGGTCATCTCCAAGAAGGACATCGACAGCCGCGGCAATCAGAACGGCGATCCGAACAACCCGCAGATCATCCTGCGCGACGTAACGCTCAAGGCGCAGAACACGCTGTCCTTCGATCTCAAGACCAACAAGACGCCCGCCGGCATCGTTGTGAAGATCGTTCGCCATCTGACCGACACGCAGGGTCCGACGATCACGCTCGGCGGCGGACTGCACGATCAACAGGTCGTCAACAGCTCCCCGTTCAACGTCACCGGGACGGTGACGGACGACTCGGGCGTCAGCACCTTCAGCATCAACGGCGCGGCCGTGACGCCCGGCAACGGCGGCGCGTTCCAGAAGAGCGTCTCGCTCGCGCCGGGGCCGAACACGCTGACCTTCCTGGCCACTGACTGCGAGGGGAACAGCCGGCAGCAGCAGATCACCCTAATCTTTGGCAACACTCCGCCGCAGGTGGCGATCCTCACGCCGGCCGAGGGATCGTTCTCGAAGAGCGCGACAATCGCCGTGAGCGGCACAGCCAGCGGGACGCCGGGAATCGCCTCGGTGACCGTCAACGGCGTGGCGGCCATCATCTCCGGCAACAACTGGACGGCCTCGATTACCTTCCCGCCGCTGGGAGGAACGGTCGACGGCAGCAAGACCATCACCGCCGTCGCCACCAGCACCGCCGGTACCCAGGCTACCGCGCAAGTCCACGTGGTGATCGATACCACGGTGCCCACGATTTCCGCCGCTCTCCAGCCGGCGCCCAATGCGGCTGGTTGGAACAAGACCACTGCCACAGTGACGTTCACCTGCGCCGATTCCGGAAGCGGCGTCGTAGCCTGTCCCGCTCCGGTGACAGTCGCAACCAATACAGCGGGGCAGGTGGTCACGGGTAACGTATCCGACCGCGCTGGCAACAGCGCTTCGGCCAGCGTGACGGTCAAGCTCGACACCTCGGCGCCGTTGCTCGACATCGCTCTTCCGCCGGCCGACGCCACCCGCTACTTCACCCGTACGGGCGGGGGAAACAACGCGACGATCAGCGGTCCGGTCAGCGATGCCCTTTCCGGGTTAACCACGGTCACCTGCAACGGCGCGACCGCGGCGATGGAGACAGGCAAGTTCGTCTGCACCGTCGCGCTGCAGCCGGGAACGAACAATGTGCTGGTGGTAGCGACGGACAAGGCCGGAAACAGCAGCCAGATCAGCCGCAACGTGACGCTGAATGTCGATGATACGCCGCCGACGATCCGGGCCATCCTGCCGCCGGCAAACGCGGCCGGGTGGCGGCGGAGACCGGTAACGCTGAGCTTCGACTGCACGGACGACGTTGCGATCTCCAGTTGCTCTCCCACTAGATATTTCAATGATGGAGCCAATCAGAACGTGGACGGAAAGGCCATAGACGCCGCCGGCAACCAGGCCACTCTCCATGTCACGGTCAACGTCGACGGTACGCCGCCGCTGCTCGCCATCGACGGCGATCGCGACAACATCACCCGCAACGGTGTTTACCATCTCACCGGCACGGCCTCCGATCTCGTGTCCGGCTTGGCGTCGGTCACCTGCGGCAGCGTGGCGGCAACGGTCACGGCCGGCCATTTCGATTGCCTCGTTCCGCTGGTAGCGGGGCTGCAGGCCATACGTGTGGTGGCCACTGACGCAGCGGACAACACGCAGAGCGACGAGATAACGGTGAAGCTCGATCAGACTCCACCCGAGATCACCATCGACGATCCTTCCTCCACGAGCTTCACGACGAACGCACCGGCCATCACCATCTCGGGCTCCGTCACCGACGACGACCGCGTGGCCACGCTGACCATCGGCGGCAACAGCGTCACGTTGACCGCCAATCAGTTCAGCAGCACGGTGGCGTTGACCCAAGGCGGCAATCACATCGAGATTCGCGCCGCCGACCGCGCCGGCAACACCACCGTGCGGGCCATCGACGTCCGTTACGTCGCTCGCGGATCAGTGGCCATCACCTCGCCCTTCGATCTAGCCGTCCTTCACAGCCCCACTGTCACCGTCACCGGCGCGTTCAGCGGCCCAATCGCGTCGGTGCAGGTCAATGGCATCGCCGCCTCGCTCGGCGGAGGGTCGTTCACCGCCGCCGGCGTTCCGCTGCTGCAGGGCCGGACGGTCATCACCGCTACCGCTGCCACCAGCGGTGGCGATGTCTCAACCGCCAGCATCAACGTGTACCGCGACAGCATTCCGCCGCGGCTGACCGTCTACTCGCCGCAGGCGAACAGCGATGTCGAGACGCCAACCACCATCGTCTCCGGCATGGTGGACGACATCGTGATCGGCACCATCAATGCCGGCCAGGTGCAGGTCACCGTCAACGGCCTCCCGGCGCAGGTGGTGAACCGCACCTTCAAGGCCAGTAACGTCACCATCACGCCGGGGACGAACACCATCATCGTCACCGCCACCGATCAGGGCGGCAACCTAGTCACCATCTCGCACACAGTACACGGCGTGTCGCCGGCCGGACCACGGCTGGCTATCCAGAGCGGCAATGATCAAAGCGGGACGATCGGCGGGGGGCTGGCCGCGCCGCTGCGCGTTCGGGCACTCGACGGGAGCGGAACCCCGGCTGCCGGCAGGCCGGTCACCTTCACTGTGGCCGTGAACAACGGCAGTCTCACCGCGGGCGCATTGAACGGACGGCAGCTTACCGTTACCACCGATGCGCAGGGCGACGCGAGCGTCAACTGGACCCTCGGTACGCGTGCGGGCGTCGCCAACCAACGCGTCGATGCCACCGCTGCGGGCTACCGCACCGCGCAGTGCTTCGCCTCCGGCGCGGCCGGCGCGCCGGCGAACATCGTGGTCGATATGGGCAACAACCAGTTCGGCATCACAAGCGAGCGGCTGCCCCGGCCTCTGGTCGTCGCCGTGGTCGATGCCGGCGGCAACCGCCTCAACGACGTGCCGGTCATGTTCACGACTGTTGAGGGAGGTGGCAACTTCGGCGGACAGCCGAACACCGTCATCCGTACTGACAGCGACGGCCGCGCCTGGATAGCACCAAAGCTCGGACCGAACAGCGGTTTGGATAACAACCTCTTCTGGGCCACCGTGCCGGGCGTCGCAGCGCCGGCAGTTTTCAACGCCTCCTCGGCGCCGGCGGGACCGGCGTCGGAGACGAAAGTCAGCGGCGTGGTCCTCGACAACACCAGCACCCCGGTGCCGGGCGTGACGTTGCGGATCGAAGGAACCTCGCTCGTCGCCCAGGCAGACGCCCAGGGGCAATTCGTGCTGCAGCCAGCGCCGGCCGGTTACGTCCGGCTAGTCGCCGACGGCTCCACCGCGCAGCGCCCAGGCACGTGGCCGTCGCTCGAGTTTGCGATGTACACAAACTCGGGGCAGAACAACACCATCGGCATGCCGATCTTTCTCCTGCCGATCGACACCACGCGGGGCGTGCAGGTGGACGAGCAGCATGGCGGCACCATCACCCTGCCCGAGCTCCCCGGTTTCTCGCTGACCATTGCCCCCGGCTCCACAACATTCCCCGGCGGGCTGCGCACCGGTACGGTCTCCGCCACCCTGGTACACAACGACAAGATGCCGATGACTCCGGGCTTCGGACAGCAACCGCGGTTCCTCGTCACGATCCAACCTCCTGGCGCGTTGTTCGATCCTCCGGCCGCACTGACCATCCCGAACGTCGATGGTTTCGGTCCTGGCCAGATCACCGAGCTCTATTCGTTCGATCACGATCTGGGGCAGTTTGTAGCCATCGGCACTGGATCGGTCAGCACCGATGGCACCACGGTCGCCAGTGATCCCGGCGTCGGCATCATCAAGGCCGGATGGCACTGCGGCGGCGACCCAGCCGGCTCGGGGACGACCGGTTGCATTCAGGTCGATCTCGACGTCGAAGATGACCCCGGTGTCTCCGGCGCTTCACTGCCGCCGTCGACGCGCCGGCTGCACGCGCAGTCCAAAGCGAACACGATCGGCCGCAGCCCGCAGGCGAAAGCAGGCCTCACCGCGCCGAAGACTGCCTTGATCAATACCTGTCTGAAGCTCACCGCCACTGGCCGGCCCGATGGCGGAAGCCCGCCAGTAGGAGATACGTCCTATTCCTGGTCGATCGTCAGTGGCAGCGCGACGTTCATCGAGCAGCCGGCCTGTGCGAACCAACCGACGTGCGTGGCGCGCATCAAGGCCGCGAATCCCGGCGATGTTGTCGTCCGCGTCACGTACACCTCCTCCCAGGGGAGCGACACCAAAGACGCTCCCATCAAGTTCATCAAGCTGGTGTCCGCGGTTTCCGAATTGTCGTTCCTTGACGACATCGCGCTCGTCAAGGACGTCGCAGGAGCGACCACTCCGGTCAGCGACCCGGTCTGGAAGAAAGGGAGCTCGGTGAACGACCGGGTTGCGTATGTCGGCAACTTCGGCGGCGGGAGCCGAAAGATCAAAGTCAAAGCGGTCTTCGAGGTCACACCTCCGCTGCCTGCCGACATCTCGAACCTCGATCTGGTGGGTGAGGTTGCCTCCGATGCAGGCGGCTTCGCCGGCGGCAAGCTGAAGAAGACCGGCCTCACCATCAGGAAGGGCGACGCGAAGTTCACCGTCGATGACTTCGACATCGACTTCACCCTTCCGGCCAGCACGTACTACTTCAACCCGATGTCCATCACCTGGAGCATCAAACCGAACAACGCCTGCACGGACGACAGCACCAAGGTGGACCTCGGCAAGAGTGACGTCGTGGTCTACGTCACCCTCGGCACTCCTACCGTGTCGCCGGTCTATCTCTCGCCGCTTGATCTCGCCGTAAACGGTCCACCGGCAACGTCGAAGCAGACAGTTGTGAACAGCACCTGGGCGAAGTTCGGTACCGGCAGCGCTCCGGCCAACGTGAAGGGATGGGACGGGCGTGCCTTCGTCTACTACCAGCCCGGCAGTTCCTTTAAAGACGTCGAGCAGAATTCGTTCCCCGACTTCCTGAAAGGAACGCGCAGCGGCGGAGGACGCTGCGGCATGCAGCAGGAGCTGTTGCTCGAGGCGTTGAAGATCAATGGTATCGGCGCACGAGCCATAAGCGTACTGGTGGCCAACGTGGGGGCGTGCACTACGGTGACCGACTTCACCACGGGTTTCTGCGCGAACGGCTTCCTGGTCAAGGAGTGGACGTTTGCCGCAACCAGCCTCCCGTCGAGATTCGGCGTGTACACGTCCATCTGGAAGACCGGTCCATGCCCGGCAGGCGACTCACCGGCCGAATGCATATTCGAAACGACGCCCGGGCCGGGCCCGGGCAATCGATATGGCGACCTCACCAACGACAATGGCGTGCCAGGGCAGAACAGCACGTCTTCGCCCTCGGAGAAAGCGTTCCCCGATCACGCCATCGTCGAGATTACCGACTCGGATTGCACCCATACCTACTTCGATTCCTCGTACGGTCTCCAATACAGCGGACCCGCTGACTTTCAGACCAAGTCAATCGCCGGATATATCGCACCGGCCCTCTCCCTGACGCCGGCGGGTGCCGCCGCGCCTGATCCGACTCTCAAGCCGGCACGAAGAACCAGTCCCGACAGCGGCGTTTCGTTCAACCCATGACGACGAGGAAGGCCATGCGCACGCATCTGCTCATCACACTCCGCCACTCGTTGCTGCTCCTCGCCTTTGCCGTTAGCGCCCAAGCCCAGCTTGACGACAGTTGCACAGTGGCGGTCCTCAACCGCACCGCGCGGGCTGACCGCAACGGCTTCTGGCGTCTGGCGAACGTACCCACCAACCTGGGGCAGGTGCGCGCGCGCGCCACCTGCGTCCGCAACGGCGTGACCACAGTCGGCGTCTCCGGCTTCTTCACTGTGCCGAAGAACGGCATCGTCTTTGCCGGCGACATCCACTTCACCGCCATCGCGCCCGTTCCCGCCTCGATGAGGCTCTCCGCGCCGCGCGCCACCCTGACCGGCGCGGGCGACAGCGTGCAGCTCGCCGCCGTGGTCACCAATCCCGACGGCAGCACGAGCGACGTCACCGCTACGCCGGCGGGGACTAGCTACACCACTAGCAGCGCCGCAGTCATCACCGTCACCAGCCTCGGAGTGGCCATCGCCCATGGCAACGGCGTGGCCATCATCAGCGCCGTCAACGAAGGCTCCCTCGGTCTGATCCGGCTCACCGTCGGAGGTCCTCTCGACTCGGACGGCGACGGCATCCCCGATGACTTCGAGCGCGCCGTAGGCCTCAACCCGAACGACCCGTCCGACGCCGCGGGGGATCTCGACGGCGACGGTCTCTCCAACCTCCGCGAGTACCAGCTCGGAACCGACCTGCGCAAGGCAGACACAGACGGCGACGGCGTTCGCGACGGCCTCGAAGTGCAACTCGGCACAAACCCGCTCGATCCGCAGAGCTTCGATCTGGCGCGCGCGTTGCGCCGCGTCGACGTCACTCCGGGCACGGTCGCTCTCCGTTCCAATCCACTCTTCGGTGAAGGAACCCAGCAGCTCGCCGTGATCGGAACCATGCTCGATTCAGCGACGATCGACCTCACCTCTGCCAGCCGGGGAACCACCTATCTCTCGAGCGACCTCTCGATCGTCAACTTCGGGCCGCAGGATGGTCTTCTATTCGCCGGCGCGACCGGATCCGCCACCGTCACAGTGACCAGCAACGGCTTCAACATCGTCGTTCCGGTGATCGTCGAGCAGTTCAATCCCACGCCGGTCAGTGTGATCGCCCTCCCCGGCTACGCCAACAATGTCAAGATCAGCGGCGGCTACGCCTTCGTCGCCGCCGGCGACGCGGGCCTGCAGGTGGTGGACGTCCGCAACCCGACGCAGCCGGCCCTCGCCGGCGCCTTGGCACTTCCCGGCGTGGCGATCGACATCCGCATACGGGGCATCTATGCCTACCTGGCTTGTGGCGAGGCGGGCCTGCAGATCGTCCGCATTGACACACCCACCTCTCCGGTTCTTGTGGGCGGCGTCGACACGCCGGGCATCGCACAGGATGTCTGGCTTGACGGCACCCACGCTTACGTGGCCGACGGTGATGCCGGGCTGCAGATCATCGACATCTCCAACCCGCAGACCCCGTCCATCACTGGCTCGCTCTCCCTCGGCGGCACCGTGGCCAAGGGCGTCTCAGTCTCCGGTTCCTACGCCGTGGTGGCGGTGGGCGGCGGTACCCCGGCTCTAGCGGGCGCGCGGCCCATCATGCCCCTTCTCGCCGGCGGAGGCAGCTCAGGCGGCGTCGGCATCATCGACATCAGCAATCCCAGCTCCCCGCATCTGGTCGGGTCAGTGGCCGTGCCCGGCGATCCGAAGGATGTCGTCGCTTCCGGCAATATCGCCTATGTGGCCTCCTACACCGGTGGCCTGCAACTCGTCGGCTTCTCGACCCCGGCCTCGCCCCAGAACCGCGGCGGTACAGAGGGCTTGTTCGTGCCGCGAGATGTTCTCCTGCACGGCAACACCGCCATCTGCGCCGAGCAACTCTTCCCCAATGCCGTGCCGTTCGTCGACATCTCCGATCCGAACAGTCCGATCTTCACTGCCGTCATCGACCTATCGCCGCTCGGTGACTACGCAGGCACCGGGATAGACGCCGATCAGTTGTACGTCTACGTCACCGGCGAGAACTTCGTAGTGACGAGCGACTTCGGCACCACCGGCCAGACCGTGTTGATGATCGCGCAATACAGCAGCGTCAGCGATCACGCCGGGATCGCTCCGACGGTACGGATCACCGCGCCTGCCGCCGGATCGCAGGTCGTTAGTGGTTCGCAGGTGACCGTGACCCTTGATGCGGCCGACGATGTCGGTGTCGACCTGGCCACAATCAGTTTCAATGGTGCGAAGGCGGCTACGCTTCGCGTACCGTTCACTACCACCCTGACCGTTCCCGCCCCCGGTCCGCTGACCATCGACGCTGCCGCCGTTGATTTCGGTAACAACGTCGGACATGCGGCGCCGGTGGCCGTCACAGTCATTCCCGATCCGCTTACGACCGCGCGGGGAACGGTTCGCACCAATCAGGGAGACACGGTGCCTGGAGCATCGGTCACCATCGGATCGCGCACGACCACCACTGACGGTTCCGGCGCATATGAAATCGCCGGTCTCTCCACCGTTGGCGGCGATTTCGTCGCCGCGGCCGAAGCTACACTCGCCGGGACTCTCAATAGCGGAGTTGTCGGCCCGGTCCCGCCGGTGCCCGGCGGCATCACGCAGATCGACATCACGATCGCTCCGCTGCCGGTGGGCACGATCTCCTCGGTTCCGCTGAGGGCGAAAGCCAACGGGATCGACGTCCGGGCCAACGTAGCCGCTGTGGCCCTCGGTGTCCGCGGAATCGTGCCGCTCTCCAGCCCGGCGCCGGCGGCAGCCAACGGCGCCAGGTTGCACCCGCGGACGCAGGGGGCGGCCGCCGAGGGCGTCTCCGAAGTTCAGCTCGTCGACATCTCCAATCCGGTGGCGCCGTTCGCCACCGGACGTGCTGTGCTGCCGGGATTTGCGTCAGACGTCCGCATCGCCGGCAACCGCGCTTACGTGGCCACTGAGGAGGGAGGGGTGCAGGTAGTCGATATCACCGATCAGCATCATCCGGTGAAGCTCGCGCCTCTGTCGAATTCGAGCGGCGCGGAAGCGCTGGCAGTGAACGGCTCGACTCTGTTCGTCGCGGCGGGTGGCGGTGGCCTGATGATTTACGACATTTCCAACCCCGCCTCACCGCAGCAGTTAGCAGTCATCGGTTTCTCCCGTCCGGCTGTTCGCGTATCGGTTCTTGGAACGCTGGTGGCGGTTGCCGAACAGGCCGCGCCGGGCTTCTATGGTGGTCCGGGTAGCAGCACCACGCACCTGATCGACGTCTCCACTCCGGCGGCGCCGGTAGAGGTGGGTCAGGTGCAGGTCAACGGCAACGTGCGCGCTCTGGCCATCGCCGGACAGCAGCTTTATGTCGCAGCAAGTAGGGTGCAACTGTTCGACATCAGCAATCCGGCCTCGCCGGCAGCCCTGGTGGCGACTCCGCTCGCCAGCTTCAATACATCCGCTATGGCAGTCTCAGGCAACCGCCTGCTGGCTGCCGGCGCCGACCTCAGCGAGGACAGTATCGCCGCCGTGGTGGACTTCTCCGTCCCGTCCCGTTTGCCGGGCCTGCACTTCCCGACCTTGGGTTACTTCGGCGACGGCGTGGCGCTGACACCGCCATTTGCCTACGTCACCGGCAGCGGTGGGGGGGTGGAGAAGCTCTTCATCCTGAAGTACGTTGGTGCGGCGCCGGCCGCGGACGCGTCACTGCGCCGGGTGCAGACGCCTGGCCAACAGCATTGAGACGAGTGCGCGGAGCTTGGCTTTCGATCAGCCTGCTCTGCGCGCTCGCCCTCCCGGCCGCTGCGGATGACATCGATCGGCGCATCGACGCCATGCAGCCTGACGAGCGTCTTGCGCAGCTCCTGTTCATCGGCTTCACCGGAACCGAGGTCGATGACGAGCTACGCCGGCTGATCGGGAGCTGGCACGCCGGCGGCGTGGCGATCTATGCGAGCAACATCGCCTCCGTGGCGCAACTGAGGGCGCTGACCGGCTCGATCCGCAAGCTCGCCGGCGAGGGCGTGCCGCCGTTCATCGCGCTCGATCAGGAAGGGGGCGAAGTGACGCGCCTCAGCGACGAGGTACCGATGCTTCCCGGGAACATGGCGCTCGGCGCGACGCGATCGGCCCTCCTCGCGCGCCGGGCAGGGAGCGCGGTGGCTGTGGACCTCCGGCGGCTCGGGATCACCATGAACTTCGCGCCAGTCGTCGACCTGAGCACCAATGCTGACTCGTCGATCGGCATCCGATCCTTTGGTGCTGATCCCGGCGTTGCCGCCAGTCTCGCCTCCGCATTCATCCACGGGGAGCACGACGGAGGGGTGGTCGCGGTGGCCAAGCACTTTCCGGGCCTCGGCAGCAGCCGGATCGATTCGCACGACGAGTTGCCCGTGTTACGCGGCTCGGCAGAGGAGTTGCGGCGCGATCTCCAGCCCTTCCGCGCGGCGGTTGGCGCGGGTGTGGACGCCGTGATGCTCGGACACGCGCTGGTGCCGCGCATCGACGCGGACGCACCGGCCACGCACTCGGCGAAGACGGTCGCCCTTCTTCGCCGCGACCTTCATTTCGACGGCGTGGTAATCACGGACGTGTTGGAGATGGGAGCGGTCGGCCGTAAGCGCGGCGTCGGACATGTCGCGCTGGATGCAATCAACTCCGGAGCCGACATGGTCCTGGTTCTGTGGCACGAGCACGACCGCGATGAGGTCTTTGCCGAGCTGCGTGCCGCCTATCGATCGGGCGAGTTGAGCGAAGGGCGCGTCCGGGCGTCGCTGCGCCGCATCCTCCGCGCCAAGTCACGCCCGGAAGGCAATGCCGGCGCTGACCGTTCGGTGGGGGAGGAGATCGCCGCGATGTCCGCCACGCTTCTCCGCAATCGGGATGGCATTCTCCCGCTGCGGCGCGCGGAGGGCGAGGCCGTGGTGTACATCGGACCAGCCGGGCCGATCTCTGCTGCCTTGCGGGGCGCGCGCGAGGTGCACCTGCCTGTTCGATTCGCCGGTGGCGAGATCGAGAGCTGGAGTGCCGCAGCGGCGAAGGAGGCGTCCGGCGCCACCCTGCTCGTGGCTGCTGTGCAGAACGTGTCGCAGATGCAGGTCGTCCGCGCCGCACATGAAGCCAATCCTCGCGCCCGCATCGTGTTGATCTCGCTCGGCTCGCCGCAACTCATCCGCGAGCTTCCCACTGCCGGCGCCTACGTCTGCCTGTACGGCTACCTGCCGGTCTCGCAGCGCGCCGCGGCTCGTGTGCTGGAGGGCGCGGCAACACCCGGACGGCTGCCGGTGGACATACCGGGCCTCTTCCGCGCCGGCGACGGGTTGGTCAGATAGTGATCTGGGTCCCGTCGAATTTGCTCAGGCTGAAGCCGGTGAAGAAGTCGTTCGAGGTGAGCTTCATCTCCTGCAGATAGCGGATGGCGAACTCCTCGCCGAGTCGTATGCCGGCAGCGGCGTCACTCCGCCAATGGACGCCGGCGAAGTCGCGTCCGATGGCGATGTTCTCCGCCAGCTTGTCCAGCTCACCGCCGACCGTGAGCGGCGGTCCTTGATATCGCTCGAGCTTCAGGCCGTCTTTGCTCGGCACGAAGGCCTCGGGAAGCACCCACGACTCGGCAAACAGCGCTTTGATGATGGTGACACACGCGCCCGCGATGACCGCGTGCCCGGCAGGGTAGGAAGGATGAGACGGACAGCCTTCAGGGTAGGCCTGCGGCAGGAGAGCGGTGCCATTGCGCTGGCGCACGATCTTCACAGCCTCCGAATGCAGCACGTCGCTGTGCAGCGGCGCGCCGGCTCGGCCCGAGAGCGCGAAGTGAAGGCGTCCGCCGAGCTCCTCCGGTCTCACGCGCCGGTGGACGATCCATTTCTGGTACCACGCAGGTTTGAGAGCGAGGTTGGCCACAGTGACCACGAGGTGAAAGATCTCGGATGGTCCGAAGGTGACGAAGCCTCCTTGCGTGAGGGAGTGCTGGTAGGGGATGGCACCATCGAGCGGAGCGCTCATCTTCATCAGGATGATGCAGGCGCAGAGACCGGCCTGAAAGTCGAAGTCGCGGTGTACCCATTCGCCGAGGTCGCGGCCATTGCGGATGTAGCGCGGCGTATCGTCGAAGGTGTTGACGCCGTAGAGCTGCCCGTTCTGGATGTTGAGCCAGTCGCCGGTTGTAGTCATGAAGTCGCGGCCGGCGACCGCAGTGCGAATCCGTTGCGGGATACGCAGCGGAGTCATGGTGATGTCCCGTACCAGGAACTGCGAGATGTACGGCCCGCGGAGGCTTCCTCTGGTAGCTCCGCGGAAGAGCGTGGCCGGCGTGACCTCGCCGCCCTCTTTCGGGCCGCGGAAGTCCGACAGTCTGGACATCCCGGCAGCGGCCTGGCGCGCCAGCGGGTTGGAGTCGTACTCGGCGAACGGCACGTCACGCAACAGTGCGTGCCAGTAAAGTTCCACCAGTTCGCCTGCCTGCTCCGCGGAGGCGAGCGTTGGTGCGGGAGGGATGCTCAGTTGCGCGGCGTCGGGGCCGACCAGGTCGATTGCCAGCGCAGCCTGCGGGTCGCTCAGCTTGAGGTATCCGCCGAGCGGGACGCGGTCGAGCTCCTCTTGATCGCCCCGCTCCACGGCGCGGAGGTAGGTGTTGTACACCGCCGGGTCCACCTCGCCCAGCTCGTTGTGCGGCAATCCCTTCGTGTAGCTTCCCCACCGTTTCGGATAGCGGGCATCGTCACCGTTCGCGGCCGATTCGGCGTGCGTGTGATCGCGCTCGAAGCGCGCCGCGCGCAGGCGCGTCTGGTAAACACGCTCGGCACGCTCGGAGACAGCGGTTGTGGCCGGCGTTTCGGCCGCCAGCGACCGGAATGGCGAGAGGGAAGCGAGCAGGGCCAGCTTTCCGCTGCCGCCGAGGAAACCGCGACGCGTCAGATTGAATCGCTTCGATGGCATGACAGACGGACTCGAAAGGAGGTGATTCATTTTACCCGAATAATGGACGTATCATGAGCGGCGGTGACCCCGCCACAGGTCCAGTGGAATGAGGAACGCGCCGCGCACCTCCTTCGCCGTGCCGCATTCGGCGGCACCCCCGCCGAGATTGCTCGAACAATTGACGATGGCTGCGATGCCGCCGTGGCCAGATTGACCGGCAAACGTGAAGGATGGATCGCCGCCGGCGATCGCGATGTGCATCCTCCCGATTCGTTTCCCGCGCTGCAGCGGTGGTGGGTGGCGCGCATGCTGCGCACGCAGCGGCCGCTCGAAGAGCGGATGACGTTCTTCTGGCACGACCATTTCGCCACCAGCATCGTCGCCGTACGGCATCCGCGCTTGATGCTGCAGCAGAATGAGCTGTTTCGCCGCTACGCCTTCGGCAACCTCCGCAACCTCACCGTAGCCGTGGCCCGCGATCCCGCCATGCTGCTCTGGCTGGACAACTACCTGAGCCGCAAGGAGCAGCCAAACGAAAACTTCGGGCGCGAGTTGTTGGAGCTGCTTCTGCTCGGCCTCGGCAACTACGACGAGGGCGACGTGCGCGCGGCCGTGCGCGCCTTCACCGGTTGGACGCTGACGAACGACGAGCCCGGCGCGAGCTTCGTCTTTGACCGCGACATGCACGACGCCGAGCCGAAGAGCTTTCTCGCGCAACGCGGTGATTGGAACGGCGACGACGTCGTGCGCATCGCCTGCCGCCAGCCGGCCCATGCCCGGTTCATCGCCACCAAACTCTTTGCCTGCTTCGCCTACGACGAGCCAGAGCCGGAGGTGGTGGAGCGCCTGGCGAAGGTTTACCTCGATCACGACACAGAGATCCGGCCGCTCGTGGAAGCCATCCTCACTTCACCGGAGATGTATTCGCCCCGTGCAATGTGGACTGCCGTGAAGTCGCCGCTCGACGCCACGCTCATCGCCTGCCATCAACTTCTGGCCGATATCGACCCCGACCGAGTGGCCGAGGCGCTCGACGAGCAGGGTCTGGTGCTCTTCAATCCTCCCGATATTGCGGGATGGAAGAGCGGGATGCGCTGGATCAACACCTGGTCGCTTCTGAGCAGGACGCGCTTTGCGGCGATAGTGGCCGCGCAGTGCAATCCTGGCCAGATAGCCGCCGGGACCGAGGCCCGCCCGCCCGCCGCACTCGTCGACGTCTACTTGCGCCGGCTCGGGCCGCTGCCGGCCGGCCCCGCCACACGCCACCATCTGACCAGCTACCTCGCCGCAGGCGGCGGCGAACGAGGGTTGGTGCGCCTGATTTTGTCGAGTCCTGAATGGCAATTGAACTGAGCACGCGCCGCGAGTTCCTCAAAAACGGGATGATGGGGGCCACCCTCACCATTCTCGCGCCACGCCTGGCGTCCGCGGCCACCGCCCGCCCTCGGCGCGTGCTGGTCTGCGTGCAGCTCGTGGGTGGCAATGACCCCTTGAACACGCTCGTCCCCTATGCCGACAACCGTTACCGCGCCCTCCGCCCGACGTTGGCCATTGGGGAGCACGACGTCCTGCCGGTGAGCGGCCGCTTCGGCTTCCATCCTTCGCTCGCACCGTTGCTTCCTCTTTACCGGCGGAAGGCGCTGGCGCTGGTGCAGGGCGTCGGCTTTCCGTCGCTCGACCGGTCGCACTTCCGCTCGCAGGAGGTGTGGCAGACCGCCGACGAATCGTGCGGACACGACCGCCGCCAACGCCTAGGTTGGATCGGGCGCTACGCCGATCTCTACCTCGCGCGCGAGGCGGCGCCCCTCTCCCTCGTCGCGATGACCCACCGCATGCCACCGGAGATGATGGCCGGAAAGGGGCGGGCCGCGGTGCTGGGTGAATTCGATACGTTCGCCGGCCGTCCGCTGCAGAACGAGGATCCACGCTTTCTCGCCGCGCTGCACGGCATGTACGCGACGCAGCACGCACGCCCGGAGGTGGAAGCGGTCCGCGCTCACGGCGCTCTGCTCCTCGCGGCGCTCAACGAGATCCCGGGCAGTCTCCACGCGGCAACTGCCCAGCCTTATCCGCAATCGCCGCTCGGGGAAGCGCTTGGCCGCACCGCCGCGCTTCTGGCCGCCCCTCTCGGCACAGTCGCTGTGCTGATCACGGTCGGCGGTTTCGACACCCACTCACGACAGGACACGCGCCACGCCCCGCTACTCGCCAACTTCGCCTCTGCGCTGGCAGCCTTTCATCAGGACCTGACCGCGCGTTCTATCAACGACCGCGTCACCGTGCTCGCCTGGTCCGAGTTCGGCCGCCGCGCCCATGAGAACGCCAGCCGCGGCACGGATCATGGCAAGGGCGGCTTGGTCTTTCTCCTCGGCGACCCAGTGAACGGAGGTCTGCACGGCGAGCCGCCAAATCTGGCCGCCCTCGAAGACGGAGACCTCGCCGCGCCAATCGACTTTCGCTCCATCTACGCGAGCATCGTCGAGGAGTGGTTCGGCCATGACGCAGAGCCGGTGTTGGGAGGGCGGTACCCGAGGCTGGGGTTGTTCAAGAGAGCAGGTTCGACGTCATCGTCCCGTTCGAACAACCGGATCGTGCGCAGTTGGTCGACTTATTTTGTCTGAGACTCGGCTCTCTCGGGCTCAGGGCACAAGCGGCCGAGCACTTGGCCAGTCGAGTGAGCGGTCTTATTAGTTTCGCCGACGTTGCGCGTGTTTGTGACGATGCTATTCGCACAATGGCATTGCATGACCATGAACAGATCGCCGAAGGCGACGGGCTCGAGGCACTCGAGAGCCTGAAGGGCCGCGAGCTGTCAGTCATCTAGTCGATGTTCAAGGATGTTCCGGTAAGCTTATGTGGTAGCGGGAACGTGATGGGAGGGTGGAGATGCCTGGGAAACGATACTTCGTGCGGTTGAGTGAAGACGGGCGATCGACATTGACGAAGCTGGTAAAGGCGGAGAAGGGAGTTCCGCCGAAGAAGAGAATGCGAGCGCAGATTCTGTTGAAAGTGGATCAGGGAGAGCAGGGGCCAGGATGGACCGACGAGCAGGTAGCGAAAGCGCTGGACGTACACGTGAATACAGTTCATGCCGTTCGGCGTGAGTTGGTGATGGACGGGTTTGAGGAAGCGCTCAACCGGTACCCGGACCGTGCCACTTCAGGAAGCCCCGGCGCAAAGCACACCATCGGCCCCGTCTGTAACCGAGGTCGCGGTTGTCGCCACCAACACAATCAACAACTGACCAACCGATTCACGGGCGAAAGGAAGGACGCCCGTTTCTCCTACAGCTCCGAAATCCACTAGTGAAACAACAGAATCGCTTAGGCACGAGACGCGTTGAAGCTCATCAGATAGACTTCGCTCCGGAGACTCCCATGAGCGCGACCGCGCAGACGATTGACCGCATCTCGCCCGAAACAACCCTCTTCGAATCGATCCTCGAACTGATCCGGCGCACCTCGACGCAACTGCCGGATGACGTCGTCCGCGCGGTCACCGGCGCCCGGAAGAACGAAGTGGAAGGGTCGAACGCCGACGTCGCGCTCAACGTCATCGGATGCAACATAGGTCTGGCCCGCGACAGCTCGCTCCCGCTTTGCCAGGACACCGGCACGATTCTCTTCTACGTTCATACGCCGGCCGGCTACGACCAGCTCGCGTTCGAGGAAGTGGCCACGGAGGCCGTGCGCGAGGCGACGAAGAAAGGCTTCCTGCGGCAGAACAGCGTCGACAGCATCACCGGCAAGAACACGGGCGACAACACCGGACCCGGCTCGCCGGTCTTCCACTTTCACCAGTGGCGCGAGCCTCATGTCGAAGTCAAGCTGATGCTTAAGGGTGGAGGCTGCGAGAACATGAACGCGCAGTATTCGCTCCCACACCCCGACCTCGGCGGCCGCGATCTCAAAGGCGTCGAGAACGCCATCCTCGACTGCGTCCTCCAGGCGCAGGGGCAGGGCTGCGGCCCCGGCATCCTAGGCGTCTGCATCGGGGGCGACCGAGGATCCGGGTATGGGTTTGCAAAAGAACAGTTGCTCCGGCTGCTCGACGACACGAACCCCGATCCCGTTCTGTCGGAGATCGAAAAACGCGTCGTCGAAAAGGCGAATGCCTCCGGCATCGGTCCGATGGGATTCGGCGGCAAGACCACGCTGCTGGCCTGCAAGATCGGCACGCTGAACCGGCTGCCTGCCTCGTTCTTCGTCTCCATCGCCTACATGTGCTGGGCCTACCGCCGGCGCGGCGCGGAATTGAGTCTGAGCGGTGAAGTTTCCAATTGGCTCTATTGATCGTCTAACAGTGCATGAACCGGTTTGCGCCGTTCGTGTTTACCCTGCTCGTGTTCTCGTGCCACGTATTGACGCAACGCGAGATGGCCTCGCTGAAACCGCCAAAGAGACCGAATGCCGTTCGCGCACTTCTCGCAGCGCCTTCGTTGGCGCAGCTCGTTTCGCCCCAACCGCCGCCCCCGCCGCCACCATCCGGCGTCTTTCCGTGAATGGCCATCAGCACACCGGTCAGTTCGACCGACGACGTAAAGACCGCTTGCATGTCGTGTCATACCGGCGGAATACCAAACGCGATAGCATCGAAGCATGGCTCTGGTAACGCTCACCACTCCCATTGATGAAGCGACGATCCGCACCCTCCACGTCGGCGACTCCGTCTCCCTCAACGGCCGCCTCTACACTGGCCGCGATGCCGTCCACCACCGCATCCACACCGGTACGAAGCCGCCCGTCGATCTCGAAGGGCAGATCGTCTATCACTGCGGCCCGGTGATGGTGAAGGAAGGTGAGCAGTGGGTGTGCAAGGCCGCCGGGCCGACCACCTCCTCGCGCGAAGAGCCCTATCAGTGGGAAGTCATGCGCGACTACAAAATCCGCGGCGTCATCGGCAAGGGTGGGATGGGTGAGAAGACGCTGGCCGCCTGCAAGGAGTACGGCGCCGTCTACCTCCACGCCATCGGCGGCGCAGCTCAGGTTTGCGCGGCCTCGATCAAGCGCGTCGACGGCGTCGACTGGATGGATCTCGGCTCGCCCGAAGCGATCTGGCATCTCTGGGTGGAAGACTTCATGGCCATCGTGACGATGGACGCCCACGGCCAGTCGTTGCACAGAAACGTTTTCGAGGAGTCGAAGGCTCGCATCGAAGCGATGAAGGCGTAGTGTTTGTAGTCGATCGGTGGGCCAGGAATGTGCAGTCGATCAGTGGATTGGCCGATTAGTGGATCGGGAACAGCGTGTGCATTGTCGACTGAACCACTGATCCACCTGATCCACCTGATCCACCTGGTCCACTGGCCCACTGATCCACTGATCCACTGATCCACTGAGCATGAGAACCGAAACCGACACCCTCGGCGAAGTAAACGTCCCTGACGATGCGCTGTATGGCGCGCAGACGCAGCGCGCTGTCGAGAATTACCCGATCAGCGGTTTGCGCGAGCACCCGCTCTTCATCCGCGCATTCATCCTCCTGAAGAAAGCGGCAGCGCTGGCGAACAGTGAGTCCGGTTCGCTCGACGCCGAGCTCTCCGATGCCATCGTCCGCGCCTGCAACCGCATCCTCGGCGACGAGGACGGGCACCGCCGGCACTTTCCGGTCGATGTCTTTCAGGCCGGTGCCGGCACCTCGTTCAACATGAACTGCAATGAGGTGATCGCCAACCTGGCCAACGTCTCACTCGGCGGCCGGCTCGGCGAGTACAAGCCGATCCACCCCAACGATCACGTCAACATGGCGCAGTCGACGAACGACGTCTTTCCGACTGCGATCCGCATTGCGGCTTTGCTCCTGTTGAACGAGCTCTTTCCTCAACTCACCGCGCTCGCCGATGCGTTTGACGGCCGCGGCAAAGCCTTCGCCTGCGTGATCAAGTCGGGGCGAACACACCTTCAGGATGCCGTGCCGATGACGCTCGGCCAGGAGCTCCGCGCCTACGCGTCGGCGACGCGGCGTGCCACACGTCTGTTGCGCGATGCCGCGGACGAGCTGCGCGTCCTGGGAATCGGCGGAACCGCCGTCGGCACCGGTATGAATGCACCGCGCGGCTACCGCCACATCGTCGTACGCTGCCTGAACGAGTTGACGAACCTCAATCTCACCGCGTCCGACGACCTCCGTGAAGCGATGCAGTCGCAGCTTCCGGTCACCGCGGTGTCGGCGGCGCTCCGCAATCTGGCCATCGAGCTGACGCGCGTCACGAACGACCTGCGCCTTCTCGCCTCCGGGCCGCAGACCGGCCTTGCCGAGATCATCCTACCGGCTGTGCAGCCGGGTTCGTCCATCATGCCGGGCAAAGTGAACCCCTCGATGCTGGAGTGCATGAACCAAGTGCTCTTCCACATCATCGGATCGGCGACGACGATCGACTACGCCGTTCAGGCGGGGCAGCTCGAGCTAAACGTGATGATGCCGCTGATGGCGTTCGAGATCCTCTTCTCGATCGAGATCCTGAAGAACTACCTGCCGGTCTTCATCGCCAGGTGCATCTCCGGCATCGAAGCGGACCCTACGCAGTGTGAGGTGTACTACGTCAGCTCTCCGTCTCTGGCCACGGTTCTGAATCCGATCATCGGCTACGCGAAGGCCGCGGAGATCGCCAAGGAGTCGGCAAAGAACGGTACGCCCATCCCGCAACTGCTGCGCGAGAAGAAGCTGCTCAGCGACGAGGAGATCGCCCGCATCTTCACCCCCGAGTTCCTGACCGGGGAGAGTGATTGACGACTACAATTCATCCGCAGTCGTCAGCCGTCCACCACACAACCATGCGACTCTTCATCGCAATCTCCTTCCCGGAGTTTGAGCTCCGCGTGATCAGCGACCGGATTGCGATGGTGAAGACGAGGCTGCCGCCCGCAGGGTGGGTGCGTCCCGAATCACAGCACCTCACGTTTGCCTTCCTTGGCGACCAGCCCGAATCGCTGCTGGCGAAGCTCCCGCGTCAGATGGAGCAGAGCCTGGCAGATGTCCCGCGCTTCGAGGGACACCTCCGAGGATGCGGACTCTTTCCAAACGCGCATCATGCCCGCGTCGGGTGGGTCGGCGCCGGACCGGAAGAAAAGTTCCGTGCCGTCGCTGATGCCGTCCGTGCCGGAGTGACCGCGGCTGGCGTCAAGTTGGACCGCGGCGATTTCCGGCCGCACCTGACCCTCTTTCGCATCCGCGACCGATGGCCCCCAGCCTGCCTCGAGGTTTTCAAGGGCGCGCTGCGGGACTACAAGTCAGACCCGTTCGTCGTCGATGCCGTGACGCTGTTCTCCAGCGAGCTCAATCCGAATGGCGCGATCCACACAGCAATGCAGAAGTTCACGCTGGCGTGAAGTCTGTCATTCCTCGCCGTCTCCGCGGCTCGGAATGACAGACCTACCGTCTGGCCCTCTTCGCAACGTCCTTCCCCCGCAACTGCCCGCACGCCGCGGCGATCTCACGCCCTTTCGACCGCCGCACCGTGACGGCCACGCCATTGCGAACGAGGGTGTCGGCGAAGCGGTCGATCGACCCTTCCTTCGGCCGCTTCATCCAGGCTGGAAGGTTCGGATCCTCGTTGAAGGGGATGGCGTTCACTTTCACGCGAAGGCCGTGAAGCAGTTTCGCCAGCGCCACAGCGTCCAGGTGTGAGTCGTTGTATCCGGCCAGCAACACGTACTCGATCGTGATCTCGCGCCCCTTTTCCGATGGGTAGCGCTTCAGTGACGCGATCAGCTCCAACAGCGGATACTTCTTCGTGATCGGCATGATCTCTTCGCGCCGCCGTCTGTCGGGGGCATTGATGGACACGGCCAGGTTCGGCCGCCGCGGCAACTTCGCCAGATCGTCGATGCTGGGGATGATGCCGGACGTCGACACCGTGATCCGCTTCGGCGCGACGTTGCGATAGAGCACGTCGAGCGTCGTCACGAGGTTCTCGAAATTCAGCAGCGGCTCACCCATACCCATGAAGACCACGTTCATCAGCTCCATCGGCACGTCGTGCTCGTGCTGGATCGTGAAGAACTGGCCGAGCATTTCGCCCGGCGTGAGATTACGCCCTGCGCCGAAGAAACCCGTCACGCAGAACGTACATCCCACCGCGCAACCGGCTTGCGACGAGAGACAAACGCTCGTGCGGTCTCCCATCGGCATGTAGACCGCTTCGATGCGATTGTCGTCGCGGAGGCTGAACAGGTATTTCTGGCTGGCATCGGCCGCCGGAGTCGTCCGCTCGATCACCCGTGGAAAAGCCAGGGTGTAGTGCTCGGCGAGCGCAGACCGGAGCTCCTTCGGTACATTCGTCATGGCGTCGAAGGAATCGACGCCGCGGACGTGCATCCAATCCTCGATCTGCTTTACGCGGAAGGAAGGGGAAACGATCGTACCGAGCGCTTGTTCGAGGCGAGGCGCCGGCAGATCGTAGAGGTTGACGTCATTCTTCGTCACGGGTGGCCGCGAGCGGTTCCACGCGGCGGGCACCCCTCACCTTTCGCGTCGGATCGATGCCGAGGGCACGGAGCAGGGCGAGATCGTTCACGTTGATGCGGAACTGCACTTCCCTGTCGCTCTTGACCAGCATGCCGGCTGGTGCCGGCTCCGGAGTCTGCTCTTCCTCGCCAAGGCGGTTCAGCCCGATTGTGGCATCGAGAACGACGTAGAGGTTGTACCCCTCGTTGCGGATCCGTTGGAGGTGCTCGTTGACGTTTTCAGAGCTCGAGATCGATTCGTTGATCGCCGTTCCGAGCTCTCGCAGGAGCTGTTTGATTTTGTCGTCCAAGGTCTGGTCCCCGGTTACAGGCAGTGTAGTACGCAAAGGGCGAAGGTCAAATTCCGAAATCGCATCGCGAGGCGTACCCTATGTGACCTTCGTCTCCTTCGGTTCCAGCCCGGCCGACACCGATTCCCAGAGCTCTGACCAGTACGCCAGGTACTTCCACCGTCCCCACTTCGCGTAGCGGCGCAGCATGGCCCGATCGGAAATGGTCCTCCCCCCGTGGTAGCGCTCGCGGACGAAGCGGCGGAACTCGGTGTCGACGGCGATGAAGTCGTGGCGTCCGTCCATCGCCAGAAGGTGCGCGGCGCCGTACGGTCCGATTCCCGGCAGTTCGCGATAGCTCTTGAACAACTCCTCGGTGCTCTGCGACGGATCGCTCAACCTATCCATAACGATCGCCCCGCTGACGATGCCGCCGGCCAGCGAGTGGATCGACTTGGCTCGATAGCCGAGCCGGCAGTCCTCCTGCAGCTCCTCGGCGGAAAAGCGCGCCACCTCCGCCGGATCGGGGAACGCCCTCCGTCCCGACTTCGTCCGGCGGCCGCACTTCTCGACGAGAAGCTCCGTCATCCGCGTCGTCTGCCTCCACATCGTATTGGTGGTGGTGATGATCTTCACGACGTCTTCGAAGAGCGTCGCCCCACAGAGTAGCCGGCCGAAGCCTGACGCGGGAACCCACGCGTGGGCGGGCGAGCTGCGCGCAAGCTCGATGAACTCGCTGGTGTCGATGCCGAGCTGGAACATGCGGCCCAGCTTGCGGCGAAGCTCATCACTTTCGTCCGCGCCTTCGACGCGAAGGGACGCCCCGTCGAACGAGATAGTCAGATCCAACGCCTTCCCGCCGAGTAGCTGAGGCCGGTGCAACGTCTGCTCCTCGCGAACCCAACGGAACGGCGCCAGCAGATACCACCCGTGCGAGACGACGGTCGACGCGAAGTGGAAGTGAGGAGGGGCAGGGATGGAGGCGACGGCCGGGATCGAACCGGCGAGTGGAGGTTTTGCAGACCTCTGCCTTACCACTTGGCTACGTCGCCCTCTCAGAAGATTCGCGAGTGTAGTGAACCAGCCCGGGAGCGTCAAATATTCGATGAACGGCTCCGGTTGACACCCCCGACGGCCTGGGACACCATGCCGCCCCTTCTGTCGATCCTGTGGTGTAGCTCAGTTGGTAGAGCGCCGGATTGTTAATCCGGTGGTCGGAGGTTCGAGTCCTCCCGCCACAGCCAATTTGGTTTCAGAGACTTAGTTAGAGGAGACCCGCAGCGCCAAATCGAACCGGTGACGATTTGTAGAGTCTCTATTTTTCCCGAAGAGCCTCTCAGCGCGCCATCTATCGACCACTCGCCTGACGCTGGATCAACCCCACACCCTGCCGCGCGTGAACTCGAAGGCATTGGAGCGATTGCCTTCGGTCTCCGACCCGGCACAACCGCGCCCGCGCTGGCGGACGCTCGGGAGTCCAAGATGAAAGGACGTATCCCCGGTTTCAGCTACAACCCGAAGAAGCACGTCGCCCACTTCTCGCTCTACGTTCCGAACACAAGCGGGAAGCTCCGTCGCGAGCGAACCGTGCAAGCCGATTCACGCGAAGAAGCGATCCGGCTATGGCAGACGTTTCGTGCCGAGATCAGCGGAAAGCCGATTCCTTCAGAGTTGCCATCGCAACCGCGAGTGATCACGTTCGCAACGTTTGTCGCCGAGTACTTGGAGAAGATTTGCGCACGCCGTGCGAGGAAGACGCTCGCCATCTACCGTACGATCGCCTTCACGAGGCTGGTGCCGTACTTCGGCGAGAGGTCGCTCGATGCCATCCACTCCTGCGACGTGGAGGACTTCATGGCCGCGATGCTCGGTGAGTGCAGCCCGGCGTACGTGAATAACTGCGCCCGCACGATGAAGGCGCTCATGAATCACGCCGTCAAGCGACAGCTCATCGCTGCCTCGCCGCTCACGGAAAAGATCCGCTTCGAGGATGTGCCTCTACCGGAGCTCGAGCTGACCGATGATGAGCGGCTGGCCTTCCTCGGTGCGTTCGACGATGAACGTGGGTTCAAACAAGATGTGGGGAGCGCCGTCGTGACGCGCACGTCGTGGCAAGTGAGCACTTCACCGCGCCGCGGAAGTTCGGCTTCGGCCCGAATCCCGACAGCGACGCGACCCGCGAACGCTTCGAGCGCTTCCGCAGTCTGAAGCCAATCTTCGTTGTCGCGATCGAGACGGGCCTGCGCAAAATGGATCTGCTGAACCTCGAGTGGGCACAGGTTGATCTCGATGGCGGTTTCATTCGCCTGCTGATGAAGAAGACCAAGAGATGGGCGGTCGTGCCGATCTCCGCGCTGTGCAGAACGGCCATCGATGAGTGTCGCTCACGGGCTGTGGTAAGTCGCTATGTCTTCGTGAACAAGGACGGAACACGCGTGGCGGACATCACGCTGCGGCGCGCATTTCTCCGAGCGAAGTGCATCGCCGGCATCACGCGTCGGTTCAGATTCCACGATCTTCGGCATACCGCCGCGTGCACGCTCGCCTCGGCAGGGGTATCGCTGCAAGTCATTCAGAAGATTCTCGGCCACACGTCATCGAAGATGACGGAGCGCTACGCGCGCGTGAACGATGCGGCAGTCGCGGAAGCCAGAAACGCGTTGGACGCTCACAATCGTGAGTTGAATGCGCGATGCACGAAGGCGCGATGACCGAAGCGGCGACAAGGAGTCGCGATGATTTCAATCGGCAACGAGGACGGGCCCCACCGAGACCACGAGAGATCGATCTTCATGCACCTTACGACCGCGCCGACAGCCGCTGCACCGTTGCCGCAAGCTCTGCCGGGTCAACTGGCTTCTTCAGGTACGCATCGAAGCCGGCATTCAGAGCGAGGAGCCTGTCCTCTGGCCGTCCGAAGGCGGTAAGCGCGAGGATCGGCGTCGAGCGGTACGCGTCTGGTCGGCCGCGTACCTCGCGGAGAAACACGTATCCATCCTCCTCCGGCATGGCGATGTCGCACACCACGATGTGCGGCTCGACTCTGCGGAAGAGCGGGAGCGCCTCACGCACGGATGCCGCGGTGTGAACCACGGCCCCTGTATGGCGAAGAATCCCCGCGACCACATCACGTGTGTATTGTTGGTCGTCGACGATCAGAATCGTGACATCGGTTAGCGCAGGCAGCGCCACGGATGCGACGGGTAGAATCGAACGCTCCGATGCCGGGGGGGGGGCGACGATCGCCGGCGCCGCTTCCATCACCGGCAGTTCCAGCGTGAAGCTCGCACCACGGCCCTTGCCTTCACTAGTAGCGCGGACGTGATGCGTACCGGCACGTCCGAGCTCGTACCGTTTGTATCGGAACAGATGCTCGAACAGGCGGCGCTAAGTGAAGAACACCTGCGGATGATCCGCGAGCTTGGCATCATGTCGTTCATGTGCGTGCCGCTGCGCTCGCGCGGCGAGGTGGTCGGAACCATCACATTCGTGGCATCCGACCGGTGGTTTTCACAACACGACCTCACCCAGGCGGAGGAGCTCGCATATCGCGCGTCGATCGCGATCGAGAACGCGCGCCTCTATAGCGCTGCGCAAGCCGCGAACCGCGCGAAGGACGAGTTTCTGGCGACGCTTCGCACGAGCTGCGTACGCCAATGACCGCCATACTCGGGTGGTCGCGGATGCTGAAGCTCGGGCTCAGCGACGAAGAGGCGCGCGCGGCGATCTGGAATCTGCTCGCGAATGCGATCAAGTTCACTCCGCGCGGCGGGAGCGTCACGCTCCGACTGTCTCAGAATGGGTCCTTGGTGCGACTGATCGTGTCGGATACTGGAGAAGGCATCGAGCGCAGCTTTCTTCCGTATGTCTTCGAGCCGTTCCGCCAGGCAGACAGCTCTACGACGCGCCCACACGGCGGTATCGGTCTGGGTCTGGCCATCGTGCGCTCTCTGGTGGAGATGCACGGCGGGCGGGGGGCGTTGGTGGTGATCGGACAGCCGGTCCTGGCCGCCGTCGTCGGCAAGGCGCTCGGGCACGCCCACTACATCGTTCGTGTCGCATCGACGGGGCAGGAAGCCGGGTCGGCGGTCGCGGACTGGAGCCCGCATCTCGTGGTCCTGGACATGGACATCGAGGGAAACGAGATGTTGAAGCGTTTCGCCGCAGCGACGCTGGAAGGCGGCTTTCTCCCGGTGATCGCCTGACCCGTCGTGGCGACCTCGAGACCAGCTGTCGGCCTTCGAACAGGGAGTGGACGACATCCTGACCGTGCCGTTCTCCCCGGAAGAGATGCTGGCGCGCGTGGTGGGGTCATGCGGCGCACGTATCGCGATGCCGCGGTCTTCAGCCCGGTGCTACGGCTGGGCAATCTGGAGATCGACATCCTGAACCGCCGCGTGCTCGTCGGAGAGCGCGAGCTTCACCTGACGTCCATCGAGCAGAGCCTGCTCTACCTCTTGGCCGCCAACGCGGGCCGCGCGCTGACCCGTGACGAGATTCTGGATTCTCTCTGGGGCGCCGATTACGTGGCCCGGAGCAACGTCGTCGACCGGCACATTCGAAATCTACGCGTCAAGCTGCGGAGCCATCCCACGCAGGTGCGTTCCATCGTCACGGTGCCTGGACGGGAATATCGCTTCATGGCCGGCGCGGGATGAAGGAACTTCATGACCTCCGCCCCGGTGGGCCTCCATACTACCAGCGGGTCCATCCGGACGATTCAATCTGGCGAGACGGCGCGTTTGCGATTCCGCGCGTGGAATCGGCACGTGCAGCCGCGCCTCGCATGAGGAGGGCACATGTCGAAGCTCGGCACCTACGAAATGGTCACGTCCTTGTCCGAGAACACCGTCAACGGTCTTTTCGCCGGCCGCTTCGCCCTGCACGAGATCCATCACGTATGGAGCAGCAGAATCACGTTCGATGGGAAGCACCACCGCACCGGGGTGATCATCGACGAAGGCTATACAACGGACGCGTCCTACGACGCCGTGAACGAAAAATTCACGGCGGCGTTCAACGAGGCCGATGGAAAGACGTTCATGTCGGGCTTCATCGCCACGATCAAAAGTCCGTACATTTCGATCCAGCACGAGGATATTCGTCAAGTCAGCTTCAACATCCCGTTCGCCAAGGGCCGGTTGGATCAAACGTACAAGGACGAGCCCGGAATCGATACCCTCGATCTGGCCGGAGTCGTTTACGTGTTCACGGTGGAGTTGGACCGGATCCACTATTCGAACTTCGCGTCCGTGACCGATCCGATCGCGAACGCGGCGCTCCAGCAATACATTGCCGACACTACGAGCGGTACCCCCGAGCTCAGGCCCGAAGACTTCACGATCGAGAAGCTCTTTCTGAACTTCGAGACGGCCCGGTTCGCCGCCGACAGCGCCAGGACGAAATATCCGCAAAGCTGGACGGACGCGGACCGAGAGGTGTGGGACACGTTTCAGGGTTCATTACAAGCCTACTTCACGTCGCGCACCTTCAAAGAGCGCCAGGATGCGTACGTTCTGGGGTATGGCGTCACGATTCCCGTGCCTCCGGAGCGCGCTCCGGCGGTGTTCCAGCCCAAGTCCCTCGATTTCTCGACCTCGTTCGTGCCCGGTCCGGTCCAAGGCGAGGGAAACGGCCGGAAGTGCTCGTTGAATTACCTGATGATGATCACCCACGCGCCTGTCAACACCGCTGCGGCGGGATCGATGAACAGCCTGCTCGGCAACTATGACGTGTTGGCCATCGATTACCCCCTCTTTTACGACAAATACCTGAAAAAGGTCATCGAATTGATCGCCGCGCAATTGACGGAGACGCTCGCCACGTTGGGTGCCAAGCACAAGGAAAGGGACCCCAACCCGTTCATCTCGGTCCGCGGCGAGGAGACGATCGAGACCAGCGGCGCGTTCTCCATGACTCATGGCCAGGAACTGCGGGTCGATTTCGGTTCGGCTATGGTCAAGGTCAAGTCCTACAGACAGGAACAGATCATGTCCGGCGGGGGTATGACCCCGTCGATCGAGACAAAGACCTACGACTATAGGAAGACGATTAACCCCGAGCCCTGGGCAGACATCACCTTTCCCGAGGACAGCAAACTGCAGTGCAGCATCCTGCGGATCGATCTGAAGTTCCTGCTGTTTGCCGAGTACTTCTACGGCTCGAGTAAAAAGGCGACGACGACGCAAGACAATGCGGGCTTGTACATCGACCTTCACCCCGGCACAGACGGCACGATGAGCGTCGATATTCATCCGTATGGCGAGTCCTCGGAGGCACGGCTCACATCGGGCTCTTCCGCCGCCGTGTACACCGTGGACGACGCCATCAGCGGCGACTTCTACAGCAAGTTGAGACTGCCCACGTTCCTGGACGACCTGAAACGTCGATTGAAGGAAGGCATCAAGACACTGCCCAAGGTCATTCTGCCGATCAGCAACGTCTACAACTACAAGTCGGTCGGCTACATCAAGGCCGGAGAAGACGAAACGAACGGCGTCATCACCTTTGAAGCTTCGTATACGACTAAAGCGACGTAGCGCGTCCGAAGAGGAGGAACGCATGTCCGCAAGCGACACACGGCTCGACCATGACAGTGAGCTCATGAACAACTACGCCGTCCAGGTGCCGGTCGGCGGCGGGAATGCCTTCCGGACGCTGATGGATGCGAACAATCGGCCGCTGATCGTTTCGATCGGCACCGACCAGCGCCTGCGTCTGATCCGTGAGACCGAGCAGAGCACCGCTCCCTGGCATCTCACGGGCCTGGCGGCGGAGGCGGTTCACTCGTTCGCTGTTGCCCAGAATCCCGAAAACGGCGAGATCCGCGTCGCGTACTCCACGTATGACGGCGCGAAGTCCAAGCTCTACTACTCGAAGCCCAGGAGTCTCGAGACGCTGGCGAGCGACGCGCCGTTCGAGTGGATCGAGCACCGCCTCGATCCCGCAGACGTCGCGATCAACCGGATCGAGATGGACTTCGAGCACATGATGTTCGCCTGCGTGTACCAAAATTACAACGCCTTCTATTGCGTAGCGGGCTTTGCCGATGACGATCAGCCCGACGAGAAGTTGAAGCTGCCGCTGTTCTCCGAGGAAATCACCGATTTCGTAGTGGGTTCCTACGGAGGCGTCCAGGGGACGTACCTGCTGTACACCGTCGGCGGCCGGCAGGTTCTGCAGTTCGAAGCCTTCCGCTCCAGTGGGGTCATCCTCTCGCTGGAATACGCGATCAGCGGCCGCCTTTCGTCGATTGCTCTGATCAGGAACGACGAAGGCGAGGATCAATTGGTGGCGTGCGGCGATTCCGTTCGCGTGTACGGGTCCCTCAATACATCGCGTGAGTTGATCGCCAGCAGGGGCAGCGGGTTCTACGACGTCCAGGTGACTCAGTACGACGGCTACACGAGTCTCTGGCTGATCGAGAAAATGGACGATCAGCACACGCGGCTGCTGTTTCTCACGGACCGGTATTTCGATGACGAGCAAAAAACCTTCCGGCGCGAGCCGCAGTGGACCTCGGACCTGGAGTTCCAGGACAACATCCGCCAGTTTTCGTGCGTCAAAGGCTCCGCCAACGGGAATCACCTGATCCTGATCGATGCGGAGAATCGCCTCTCCCATCACTATCAGGATCCGTCGAGCACGTTCTGGTGGCAGAAGGCCATTGCTGTCGAATCGTTGGACGACAGCATCCTGGAGTTCCCCTGCTATACCACTCGCATGGTCCTGCGTACCGGTGAAGACGACGCGCCGGCAGTCGGCGAGGAGTGTCATGTCCGGAGCTCCTCGCAGGTACGCGCGACGATCAACGGAGCGGTCTACCTCCTCGGCGCTGAACCGGTCCGCGTCAAGACCGACATCATGGGTGCGCTGACGATCATTCATCCGGTGGATGAGCTGGACACGCCGATTTTCTACCTCGGCCACGACAAAGAGCAGCCAAGGTATGTTCTCGATCCCTTGAATCACGTCGAGGAGCGGCTGCGCGCGGTCAAATCCGCCGATGATTTCGAAAAAGCCCGCACCAATGAGGGAGAGTCGTTATGGAAAGGGAGTGCTTCGAAACCGACTCGCCACGACCTCGATGCGTCCGCCACGATCATCAGCCGACTGCTCGACACCAGGCGGGGACTGCTGGAGGACGAGCGCGCGAAACTGCCCGGCGCGGGGCCGGCCCCCGACCGTCCGGATGGGAGCTGGGGGGTTCAGTTCGGCGCAGACGGATCGGTGACCTATCTGGACGGTGACCAGGTCCAGGGGATCCTGGCCGAGGCACCGGGTCAGGGGTTTCATCCATTCCGGTGGATCGGCCATACCATCGGGTCCGTCGTCCACGGCATCAAGTCTCTGTTCGGAAAAGCGTGGTCCTTCGTGGTCCGCCAGGTCGACCGGGTGACGACGTTCATTCTGAACCTCGCCGGCGAGATCATTCATGTGGTCATCGACACGCTGGAGAAAGTCTTCCCGTTTCTGAAGGCGATCTTCGACGCAATCGGCCTCGTATTCAAAACGGTGTTGCGATGGTTGGGACGGTTTCTGGGATGGAACGACATCTGGGCCACGCACAAGATGATCGCCCGGATCACCAGGAACGGCACGAAGAGCCTCGTGACCCACATCGAGCATTCCGTGAGCGATTGGAAAGACGACCTCGACGAATATGTCAGCCGGCTGCAACGGGAGCTGGCGGAGATCACCGACAAGAATCTGCCCGACGACAGCGAAAAAAAGAAAAATCGAGTCCTCAGCATCTTCAACGACCTGCTCTCATCGCCCCTGTTCAGCTGGCCCTTGTACATGTTGCTGCACGGCGGGATCGTGATCCTCGAGGAGGCCTACCATCTCACCATCGGCAGGGTCGAAGCGCTGGACAAGTTCGTACAACAACAGGCGGAGATCCACAAAGAGGTCGTCACCTTCGTCGAGAAGCAGTTGTGCGCCATCCTGGAGTTTGCGACCGATCCTAATTTCTCGACGCGTGGATTGCTGAGACTTTTCCGGCCGCTGCTGGACGAAATTCTGAAGACGGTCGGCGCACTGCTCCGAGGACTCCTGGACTTCCTCGTCGACGCGGTGGAAAAGCTGGAGGAACTGTTCGGCTCCAAGGTCCAGATTCCGTTCGTCGGTCCTATGTATAAGTTCGTGACCGGACTGTTGGGAGAAAAAGAGGAGTTCAACTTCCTGAACGCCTTCTCGCTGATGATCTCCGCGCCGTACACCATCTTCTACAAGGTATTCAGCGGCGGACACAAGCCATTCGACACGGTCACGGACGGCTTCGGCGAGCCGGAGATGTTCGACGCATTCTGGAAGTCGCCCCCGCAACGCGCGCAACCTGCCGAAATCGCCGGCCTGGGGAGCGCCGACGACGACTCCAGCGAGTGGGACGAGGTGGTGGCTCAATATCGAGGCGTAGGCGGCGTAGTCGGTTGTTTCATGGCAATGCTCAACAGCGCCATCACGCCTGCCAAGGGGGTGAAGCTGGCGGACGAAATCAGCATGGTGTTCAGCATCATCACGCACGCGAACACCATCCCGCTGGCCACAGCGGCGACCTTCGACGGCTCCAAGAAGCAGGCCGCGTATGGCTTGCGGGTGTCGCAATACTTCATGAGCTACATCCCTGCGTACGTTCTCCCCAATCTCAGTCGATACGCGGCCGCGGCCAGCCGGTCGAAAGAGAAGAACATCGTGAGCATGGTGATTTCCGTCGCCACCCTGGGAACGAACATCGCTGCAAACGTATTGGCCAATCCCGGTCCGCTGAGCTGGACCGGTCAAATGATGACGCGCGCCGGATCAGTGGTTTCAGGCGCGGGTACTCTTGCGGACAAGAACCCTTATGTTCTTCTGGCCGGTACGGTGCTGGCCCTATCGGGTGGCTCGTGCAGCATGGCGAACGCGGCGCTCATCGAAGGCGAAAACGTGAATCACGGTACGTTCGTCTGAGCCAGCCCCGGGCGCGCCCGTCTGCTCGTCGGCGACCCCTCCTCATCCCTGATCGTGCGGCACGGTGACCGTGACCGTCGCGGTGCTGCGGTTGCCGGACGCGTCGATGGCCTCGATGTGCAGCGTGTAGACGCGGCCGTCCTGTAGCGCGTTGCGGTCGGCGCGCAGCCTGGCGGTGAGCAGGCCCGTGATCACCGCGTCCGCGGAAGTGATCGACTCGTCGCAGGTGATGACGTAGATCCGTACGAGCGGCGCTGCATCGACGACATCGGTGGCGGTCGCGCTGACCGTCACGTTCACCAGCTTCTGGTTCGGCGGCCAGATCGAGCTGGGGGTGACCGTGACGGAGGTGATCACCGGCGGCGTCGTGTCGACGACCGTCACCGTGAACGCACCGGCGGCGACGTTGCCATGCGCATCGTTGGCGGCGCAATTGACGGTCGTGACGCCGAGGGCGAACGTCGAGCCGGGCGACGGCGTGCAGACCACTCCGACCGCGCCGTCGACGATGTCGGTGCCGGTGGACCTCGACGGTGGGTTCATTCGGCTGCTCATGAAAAAGATGAAAAAGTGGGCAGTTGTCCGATCTCTATGCTGTGTCGATCGGCGCTCGACGAGTGCCGGAAGAGACGGGTCGTCAACCGACATGTTTTCGTGAACGACGACGGTTCGCGTGTCGCGGGCATCACGCTCCGATTCCGTTTCCACGACCTTCGGCACACCGCTGCATGCACACTCGCATTCGCTGGCGTGTCGCTTCAGGTGATCCAGACGATCCTCGGCCACACCTCCTCAAAAATGACCCAGCGCTACGTGCGCGTGAATGATGCAGCCGTTGCGGAGGCCCGACGCGCAATGGATATGCGGAACGCGCAACTCGGGCTTGGTCAGCACGACACACGGTAAACACGGAGGGGCAAAAAAAGCCTCGATGGTGCGCGCGAATCATCGAAATCTATGGCAACGCGACGCAACTTTATCTGGCGCGTGCGATACGTCGGCGGATCTGCCACAGAGGACAGCATCGCGCATCTGGACGAATTTCGTGCATTCATCAAAGCCGTTCCCAATTACTATCCGTCCTGGTGCAGGGGGGTGTTTACAGGGGAAGCACAGGAACTTCGCAACGTGAGGACCTCACAAACGATACGCGTCTTTTGCCATTCGGACGGGGTCGATAATGTATGCGCGGTTAAAACCTCGTACTACGACCACGACCGGCTGGCAGGGTCATGGACAACGATCGAAATGAAATATGATGAAAATAAGCGCGAACCAGCTTCCTAGACCATCAGTACGCTGGCCACGACCAAGGAAGCTTGGTATCGTCATTTCAAAACTTTGTACACGTTCATAAATAATCCTCGCGACCCTGTCTGCGATTTCTCAATCGACTACGACAGAGAAACAATCATCATTGACTGGCCGGACGCAACCATGCCGGGGTATTGCCTTGTCGACTTTGACCCCAAACACCAACCTTACTTGTCTGCTCGTAAGAAGGAAAACCCGGCGGCTGACAATAGCCGATGGACGCTGGTGCAGGGGCAACATAGCTGACTCACGCCGAGTGGCCACCACGTTGAGGTGATCGGAGGTTCGTGTCTTCCCGCCACTCACGCAAATCGAGGTGATCGACACCTGTCTGACGGTGAACGGACAGAGCTTCTGGTCGTCTGCTCCAAGCGGTCCGCGTCGGGCGGCGCAAAGCGATTCAACTCCGTCAGACGGGTTCGGCAGAATGATGCAGGAACCGGTATCCCCGCCTGGGGACAGTGACGATGTATCGCGACCCCGGTGAACGGCTCTGCAGCTTTACACGGAGGTTCCGAATATGACGGTCGACGACGTTGCTCTCTGCGATGTAATCGGCGCCCCAGAGATAGTCCAGGATTTCGTCGCGGGTTAGCACGCGACCAGCGTTGGCCGCCAGAAGGTAGAGCAGGCTCTGTTCGAGGGAGGTAAGGTGGACCTCCTGGCCGCTCGTTCGTACGCGCCGGTTCAGGATGTCGATTTCCAGGTCGCCGAGCCGCAGCAGCGGAGTGAACACCGCGGCATCGCGATAGGTGCGCCGCATGACCGCAACGATGCGCGCCACGAGCTCTTCCGGGAAGAACGGCACGGTCAGGATGTCGTCCACCCCTTGTTCAAAGGCCGTCAGCTTCGATTTGAGGTCATCGCGTCGCGTGAGGGCAATCACGGGAAGGCGTCCAAATTCCCGAGACTTCTCGTCCTGCTGCTCCATGTCCATGTCGCGCACGACGAGATGCGGACTCCAATGAGCGATCGCCGAGGTTGTCTCCTGGACCGTCGATGCCACGAGAACGACGTAGTGGCTATGATCGAGCGCCGCACCGACCTTGTCGGCGAGAACGCGCTGGCCGATCACTAACAGCGCCCGAACAGGGCCGCGCAGACGCTGATCTTGCGAGGGCTCCTTCTCCGAGCCGGAGGGGTACAGCTTCTCCGAGAATCGCATGCGAGCCCTCTTTCTCTCTGCAGTTTTTCAGGTGGACCCTGTCTAAACTAGGTGTGTCTTCAGAGTGGAAAACCCTACCTTCATCAGTGCTCGAAGTCGTTGCGGGATCGAAGTACAAGCAGACGCAGGCGGATATGTGGCGACCGCTCAGCTCGCTAATGTAGTAGCGCTGGCGCCGGAAGCATCCGCTCCTTCGGCGTTGCGCGCGCTCGACGCCCTCGTGAGTTGTTTAAGCAGGTCGGAGGTCGAGTCCTCCTGCCACAGCCAATTTCACCGCCGAATCCGCTCGTAGCACCGTTGCGCGCGTACAAATCGATCGAGGGTCGCACCGGAAGCGAGCTGTGCGAGGCCTTCCCGCACGTCAATGAGGCGCGGCGCATCCGCTTCCTTTGCGAGGTGAATCGGCTGCAATCCCGGGGTCGGTACGACCCTCCAGCAACCCACCGAGACCACCACCGCACGCCCGGCGGCATGTCGACTGATGAAGATGGCTAACTGGCAACGAGTGCCCGATCGTGTGCCGTGCGCCAAAAGCGTCCGCCTCCGAGGTGAATCGGCTGAGACGGGCCTCATTACGCATGGCCAGCTTTGTTAATCCGGTGGTCGGAGGTTCGAGTCCTCCCGCCACAGCCAGGTCGCATCAAGTTCCGGCGCGCCCTTCTGGGTCAGTGTGTTTGCGTCACGGCGGGTGAAAAGTCCAGATCGGCGTAATCGAAGCTGAAGTCCGCGAGCGGCGAGACCGGCCGCATGGCCGCCTTTGCGGCGCGCCTATTTGCAACCTCGAACGTCATGTACGCGTCCTCGATGCCACGGTCGGTAAACCGCGTGCGGAAGGTATCGTTGGCGACATGCTCCAGCGCCCCCTCCATGCCCGGTGTGCGATCGAATGTGATCCACAACCGGCCATGGCCGCGATCGGTCACCGTAACCGTGCCGTACCAGGGATCGCTGTAGGTT
>JBBRNB010000039.1:0-53817 GCA_038230535.1 Thermoanaerobaculia bacterium | reverse complement strand
TCTACGCGATCGATCCTGCCTGACTTCACGCACCCCTGCCGGGGTGCCTTCCTCGCATAACCGAACCGGTGGCAACGCCTCCGGCGTGGCCACCGGCTACCCTCACGCACCCCGTTGGGGTGCCGAGAAACGTCCAAACTCGAGACCCCGCGCCGAGCGCGGGGCTAGATTGTTGTACGCGCCTTCGCGCGCAACCACGTTACAAGCAGGCTCGGTCGACCTTTTTCGGATCGACATTGTAGTGTGCACCACGTGCGCGTCCAGGAGGGCATGGCCACTCGACGAATGGAGTCATGGCCGCCAGAATCCTCTCGGCGAGGAAGCCAAAAGCCGAGAATTTGACCTTTGAGAATGACACCATGCATTCCCGTCGCGTCACTTCTAAGGCGTATGCAAGCAGCAACTCGGCGAGGGGAGACTGGCCATGGCTCGGGTTGCGCGATCCAGACGACGACATCTCTCCGGCCTCCTCAACTTTCCGCACCCACTCCCGTACACTGAGCATCACTCTCAGAGATCGGAGCACTCGCATGAAATCATTGCTGGCCGCACTCCTCGCCGTCCTGCTTCTTCCGCTGTCGCTCGCCGCTGAGGACAGCGCCGCGAAGCTCGACAAGAATCGCAAAGCCCTCGCCGACCTGATCACCGAGCAGTGGGAGTACACGCTCCGTACCTCTCCTGAATACGCATCGATCCTCGGCGACAAGCGGTACAACGACAAGTCCAGCGACAACTCCGCCGCGGGCCAGAAGACGCAGAACGAAGCGGACCGCAAGTTTCTCCGGCGGTTCGAGGCCATCGACACGGCCGGCTTCTCGGATCAGGAGAAGCTCAACCGCGAGCTGATGGTCAAGAACCTCCGCGACTCCATCGAAGGATACGAGTCGATGGAGTGGCAGATGCCGGTCAACCAGATGGGCGGCATCCACTTGAATGCGGCGCAGTTTCCCTCGTACCTGTCCTTCTCGGCAGCGAAGGACTATGACGACTACATCGTCCGCATGCACGACTTCCCCAAACAGATCAACGACACCATCGCGGTCATGCGGCTGGGGATGAAGGCCAGGCTGATGCCGCCGAAGTTCCTGCTGGAGAAAGTAGCCGGGCAGGCATCCGCGATCGCTGACACTCCGGTGGATAAGTCGGCCTTCGCCGGGCCGCTCGCCAAGTTCCCTGACTCGATGCCGGAGAGCGATCGTGCACGCATCCGCGCCTCCATGACCGACGCCATCGAGCACTCGGTCATCCCCGCGTACAAGAAATTCGCGGCGTTCGTCCGTGACGAATATGCCCCCGCTGGGCGCACCGAGGTTGGGATGTGGTCGTTGCCGGACGGGCAGAAGCGTTATGCGCGCCGGGCTCGCCAATCCACCACGACAAAACTCACACCGGACGAGATCCACAAGATCGGACTCGGGGAGGTGGCTCGGATCGAAGGCGACATGCTCGTCATCGCCAGGAGTCTCGGCTACAACGACCTGAAGACATTCAACGCCGCCATCGACAAGAACGCTGATCTCCGTGCCAAATCGCGCGAGCAGATTCTCGATATCTACCGCAAGTACGAGGATCAGATGTCCGCGCAGCTCCCGAAGCTCTTCGGCCGTTTTCCGAAGGCAAAGCTGGAAGTCATCCCTGTCGGCGCCTATCGGGAAAAGGAAGCAGCCGGTGCCGACTACGACCTCGGCGCCGTGGACGGATCGCGGCCCGGCAGAATCAATGTCAACACCTACGACGCCACGAACCGCAAAACCATCACCATGGAGTCGACGGCATACCACGAGGGCCTGCCCGGCCACCACATGCAGCTCGCCATCGCGCAGGAGCTGACCGATCTGCCGATGTTCCGCCGTCAAGGCGGCTACACCGCCTACGTCGAAGGCTGGGCTCTCTACTCCGAACGCCTCGGCAAGGAGATCGGCTTCTACCAGGACCCCTACAACAACTACGGCCGCCTGCAGGACGAGATGCTTCGCGCCATCCGCCTCGTAGTCGACACCGGACTGCACTCGAAGAAGTGGACCCGCCAGCAGGTCGTCGACTACTTCCACGACCATTCCGCGCAGGATGAGGTGGAAGTGCAGAACGAGACCGACCGCTACATCGTCTGGCCCGGACAAGCCCTCGGCTACAAGCTCGGACAGCTCGAGATCCTCCGCCTGCGCGAGCACGCAAAAGCCGAACTGGGCGACGGTTTCGATATTCGCGAGTTCCACGACCAGGTCCTCGGCGCCGGTGCCCTCCCGCTCGACGTCCTCGGCCACCGCATCGAAGATTGGATCGCCTCCAAGAAGAAGGCGTGACGTAATCGCGGGTAAAGAAAAAAACTACGCAGGACGCGGACCGGCGGGCGTCGACGCGCGAAGGCGCGTCGAACAATCCAGCCCCTGGCTCGGCCAGGGGAACGGGGGTTGCGTCGTAGGTTCGCGCGGCCGCGGAGGCGGCCGCAACTTCAATCTCTTCCCGTTACCCCGCGCCGAGCGCGGGGCTATCTTGTGTCGCGCGCCTGCGCGCACGACGCGTCGCGACCTCCTGTGATCGTGCGCGCACCACCGCCCTCCCCACCCTCCAACGCCAAGCGGCAGCGCTAGTTGCAGTACTCCAAATTAACCACGCAGCGCTCTCTACCGGTAGGTCACACGGCAGCGTGATCGACGCCAGCGTCAATACCCGACTGACGCGACGACAATCAGCAAGGTAATCAAACTATGACCTCAATGATGAAGTACTCGTCCATAGTCTCAATCGCGGCCGCGGCTCTCTTCGTTGCCTCGAGTTTGACCGCACAAAGCAGCCTCGTCCAGGCAACTGCGGGCGAAACCATCACCGTCACCACGCTCGATGACGTTTCTGACATCTCCGGCGCTCAGCAAGTGAGCAACCTGCCCGGCACCGACGGACTGGTCAGCTTTCGCGAAGCGGTCACCGCGGCGAACAACACCGCCGGGCCGCAAACCATCGCCTTCGCCATCCCAACATCGACGTTCTGGCTCATCCCCAATGTCGCAATGCTTCGGCTCGAGCAGGGCGCATTCTTCCTGACCGGCTCCGGCACGACGATTGACTTCTCGACACAGACGGCGAACATCGGGAACACCAACCTGGGCGGCCCTGAGGCCGGCATCTACGGCCTCGAGCCCAACGGGCTTGGCAGCCCTGCCATCGTCGTGCTCGGCAGCAACTGTGTCATCAAGGGACTTGGCACCGTCAACCAGCGGGGATACGCGGTACAGATCAAGGGGAACGACAACCGGGTGACCGGCTGTCAGATCGACGGCCCGCTGCTCGCGGCGGTCCAAATCCGAGGGGATGTGGGGGGACCGATACCCTCTGGCAACATCATCGGAGGAACGGCTTCGGGCGAGGGCAACTCGCTCGTAGGCCTGCTGATCGATGGTCCCGCAGTCAGCAACATCGTCATCGGCAATGCTCTGCTCGTCGGAGTGCAGGTTCGTGGAGCCTCACAACCTGGAGTGTACGCAAATGACAATCACATCGGCGGATCGGGTCCGGGCGAAGGCAACGTCATCTCGGGAGCCGGCAGCTACGACGAAGAGGGGTTCCCCACCGGCAATCAGGTGAGCGTCATCAATGCTCAGGGGACCATCATCGAAGGAAACCTGATCGGAACGACCGCTGACGGGATGCGTGCCTATCCTCAAATCGGTCCTGTGGGCGTCGAAGTACGGGATTCGGGAGGAACGACGATCCGCAACAACCTGATCGCCGGACTGCTCGTCAGCGGCAGCGGCCACGCCGCAGGCCAGATTTTCGGACAAGCAATCCTCGTCGATGCCACGAACGGCAACACCACCGGAACCATGATCCAGGGCAACACCATCGGTCTCGCCGCGGATGGGATGACGCCCATCGCAACACACGCAGGAATCGCAATCTCACCCGTGACCTCGGCGTTTCACGTGGCCGGCACACTGATCTCCTCCAACCACATCGCGTTTGTCGACACCGCCGGCATTCTCGTCAGCTCTCTCGAAAACAGCGTGATGATCACCCGGAACTCCATCCATGACTGCGGTGGTCAGGGCATCGACCTCGGCGCCACAGCCGGCGCCGACGGCCCCACGGCCAACGACCCGGGCGACGGCGACTCAGGCGGCAATGGTCTGCAGAACTATCCACTCCTCCAGTCGGTCGTCGCGACAGGTTCCGGGGTCGAAGTCCAGGGAACACTCGACTCGACGCGCTTCACACAGTATTCGATCGAGTTTTTCGCGAGCCCCTCGTGCGATCCGTCGGGCTTTGGAGAAGGTGCCACGTATCTTGGCTCGACCACAGTGACCACCGACGGTGCGGGACAGGCGGCGTTCACCGCGGCCTTGCCGGTTTCGGTGGCCGCCGGCAGCAGAGCCACCGCCACAGCCACGCAATCGTCAAGCGGCAACACCTCCGAGTTTTCGTCATGCGTTGCCATCCAGACGGCCGGGAACCTTCTGGCCCGGATCTCGGCAACGCCGCTGAGCGGCAGCGCGCCGTTGACGGTGCAGTTCAGTTCCGCCGGCTCCAGTGACCCGACCGGCACCATCACCTCGTACTCGTGGATGTTCGGGGACGGTGCCGGCTCGACCGTCGCCAATCCCACCCACACCTACGCGTCAGGCAACTTCACGGCGACGTTGACGGTCACTGACAACGCCAACAGCAGCGCGAGCGACAGTGTCGCCATCGTTTCCACCATGGTCTCCGACACCGCGCTGCGCTCGAGCGCGATCGATCTGTCAGCAGCGGTCCAGGGCAGGATTGTCACGGTGACCGGCCATGTGGCTGTCCAGAACAGCGATGGAATTTCAGTATCCGGCGTAGTCATCTGGGCAACATGGACCGGACCGAACGGGGTAACGGAGGCTCAGGCCGCTACGACGAACATCATGGGCTTCGCCACCTTCGTCACGGCCGGTGGACCAGGCAGCTACTCGCTGACCGTCACGAATGTGATTGGAACCGGCTACACATTCGACTCAGCCAACAGCGTCCTCTGGATGAGCATCACACAAATGGTCACAGGCCGCGTGAGAGCTTCGAGAGGGTGAGCGCATGCGGCGGGCCGTAGCTTTGTAACGGTCGCGCGATCGAAACGAGATGCCGTCTGTTCCCAAGCGAGCCAGAATCTCGAGCTCGCGAGGGTCAGGCGGCGCTTTGCGTACGATGATTCATGTCACGCGCACCAAAAGTCATGGCGAGCGTACCCTGATTAGTGGTGATGCTACAATTATTCGGCTCGCAAACGCCATGATTCATGGCGTTATCAGCATACTTAGCGTCGTTAATAACTTAATTCAAGTTAATCACGACAGGCTTTGATGTGATGATGCAATTCTTCATGGTGTAAGTGCCATGAACAACTGCTCACTCGCCATGATCTGAGTCTCGAATACCATGATTAACTGCTCACGTAGCTCGAATCGTGGCACGAATGAGGTGCTCAAGGCCAGACGAACGTCACCGGTCCATCATTCTCCAGCGCTACGATCATCATCTCGCGGAACCGGCCGGTCTTCACGGGTATGCCGGTCGCAGCCAGCTCCGCGGTGAACAGATCGAACATCATCCTGGCACGTTCCGGCTCCTCGGCGTTGTCAAAGCTGGGGCGGCGTCCGCGGGCGATGGAGCCGGCCAGGGTGAACTGCGAGACGGCCAGGATGGCGCCGCCGGCCTCAGCGACGTCGCGGTTCATCTTCCCCGCGCCGTCGCTGAAGATGCGCAGCTCGCGGATCTTCTTCGCAGCGTCGCGCATCGTCTGTTCGGCGTCGCTCTTCTCGACTGCGGCGAGAACGAGCAGGCCGGTTCCGATCTCCGAGACCAGCTCATCGGCGACGGATACGGACGCGCGGCGTACACGCTGGATGACGCACTTCACGACGGTGGATTCTACGCGCGGTAGAAAAATGTACCGCATCGCTCTGCTCGCATAAGATACCCAGGCCCACACGATGAGCCCGAGAGCCTGTCTCTCGCAGGAAGGGTTCCGCGCGAGCGGATTGAAACGAACAGGAGAATCAGATGGCAGGAACAGTAAACAAGGTCATTCTCGTCGGACGCCTCGGCAAAGATCCCGAGATGCGCTCCATCCCCAGTGGTACCAGCGTAGCGAAGTTCTCGATCGCCACCGACGAGCGCTTCACCGACAAAGCTGGTGAGAAGCAGGAACGGACGGAATGGCACAACGTCGTTGCGTGGGGCAAGCTGGCCGAGATCTGCGGCCAGTATCTGCGCAAGGGAAAACTCGTCTACATCGAAGGATCGATCCGCACCGACAGTTGGGACGACAAAGAGACCGGCGTGAAGAAGTACCGCACCGAGATCATCGCCAACACGATGCAGATGCTCGAAAAGAAGGGCGACGACGAAGGCGGCGGCTACACCGGCGGCGGCAGCTACAACCGCAAGCCCGCAAGCACAGGGTCGCCAGCGCCGCAGGGATCCCAGATCGAAGACGACGACGAAGTACCGTTTTAGAGGCTTTGGTCTGTGCCACAGGTCTAACGCTTGTGGCACAAGACATCCTTGGGAGTTTGATCTTTGAAAGGACACGATGAATCCCCATCGAGAGCCCTTCTCCCTTCCGCAGAGGGGAGTCTGTGCCATAGGGCCGACGCTTGTGGCACAAGACATCCTTGGGAGTTTGATCTTTGAAAGGACACGATGAATCCCCATCGAGAGCCCTTCTCCCTCGCGCACGGGGGAGAAGGTGCCGAAGGCGGATGAGGGGGTCTTTGGGAGTAGCTCATGTGGCTTACGCGCCTCACCACACTCAACGTGGTGAAGCCGGAGCCCGCATGACACATCTCGCGAGGGACCCCTCATCCGCCTTCGGCACCTTCTCCCCTCTGCGGAGGAGAGAAGGACTCTCGATTGGAATTCATCGAGTCCTTTCAGAGGCAAGTCCTCAGCTATTTGGACACGCGTGGTCTGTGCCACAGGGCTGACTCTTGTGGCACAGACACTCTTGTCTGTGCGGTTTTGGTGACCCATGTACGCCGGCGAACGATTCAACAGCATCACTCACATCATCGGCAGCGTGCTGGCGATCGTAGGGGCGGCGTTTGCCATCCATGCGGTAGCCAAGCACGGGCGCGACGCCACCGCGGTCGCGGCAGTCACGATCTATGGGCTGATGCTGATCTTCCTCTACCTCAGCTCGACGCTCTACCACTCGCTGCGCGGGAAGGCCAAGACGGTCTTCCACGTCTTCGATCACTGCGCGATCTACCTGCTCATCGCTGGGACCTACACGCCGCTCACGCTGGTCACGCTGCGTGGTCCGTGGGGCTGGTGGCTGTTCGGCATCGTCTGGATGCTGGCCATCGCCGGCGTGCTGAAGGACATCCTGCTGCGCGGCCGCTACCGTGCCATCTCCGTCGTGCTCTACGTCCTGATGGGATGGCTGGTCGTCGTCGCGATCAAGCCGCTGCAACTGGCCATGCCTCCGAACGGCATCGCCTGGATTGCTGCCGGCGGCGCCGTCTACACCGCCGGCATCGTCTTCTTCGCCCTATCGAAACGCGTGGCTCACATGCACGGCATCTGGCACCTCTGCGTGATCGGCGGCAGCGCCTGTCATTACGTCGCCGTCATGCGCTACGTGGTGTAGAAAAGCAGAAAGCAGAAGGCAGAAGGCAGAAGGCAGAAGGCAGAAGAAGCAAAGTTGCTTTCTGCTTTCTGCCTTCTGCCTTCTGCCTTCTGCCTTCTGCCTTCTGCTTTCTGCTTTCCCGCGAGGCTATACTCATACTCATCTGATGAAGGAAAAGCGTGACATCTACCGCTTCCTCCACGTCACTCCGCGGCGCATCTACGAACAGCTCGATCAGTACGTCGTCGGGCAGAAGCACGCCAAAGAAGTGCTGGCCATCGCCGCATACAACCATCTCAAGCGGATCGAGTACCTGAAGTTCGGCGGCGACGTATCGATTCGCAAGTCGAACATCCTGATGATCGGTCCCTCGGGTTGCGGAAAGACGTATCTGGCCCGCACGCTGGCGAAGATCCTCGACGTACCGTTCGCGTACAACGATGCCACGGCCTTCACTGAGGCCGGCTACTACGGCGAAGATGTCGAGGTGGCCATCGGCAGACTGCTGTACGCCACGAACCAGAACGTCGACGCCGCGGAGAACGGCATCGTCTTCATCGACGAGATCGACAAGATCGCGAGACGCTCCGGAGGCAGCCGCACCGGGGCTGGCGCACGCGACATAGGCGGCGAGGGGGTACAGCAATCGCTGCTCAAGATCCTGGAGGGCGAGAAGCTCTTCGTACCGCTGAACGTCACATCGCACTGGAACAAGTACGACTACGTCGAGATCGACATCGCCAACATCCTCTTCGTCTGCGCCGGCGCGTTCAGCGACATCGACGCGAACAGCGAGACGAAGCCGATCGGCTTCTTCGGCGACAGTGAGGCGCGCCAAAAGGAAGTGACCACCGAAGAGCTCGTGAGGTACGGCTTTCTCCCCGAGCTGCTTGGCCGGTTGCCGGTACACGTCGAGCTGGACAGGCTGACGGTCCGCGATCTCGTCACCATCCTGACTGTGCCGCGCGAGGCGATGATTCCCGAGTACCAGCGCCTCTGCGCGCTCGACCAGATCCAGCTCGAGTTCTCACCCGAGGCGCTCGATGCAATCGCCGAGGCGGCGTTGAGGCAGAAGCTCGGCGCCCGAGCCCTCCGGGCCATCCTGGAGAAGGTGCTCCATCCGGTATTGTTCGCCGGTCCGGAAAGAGCGGGCGAGCGTGTGGTGATCGAGCCGGAGGATGTGCGCAGAGCGATCGCGTAAACTCCCGCACGTGAAGACGATCGGGATCTCCGCGAAGATCACCTCGGACGACGCATTGCAATTCGCAGCGACGGTAGCCGCCGATCTGCGGGCCCGCGGTCTGGACGTCTGCTTCGACTTCGCGACCGCTGACAAGCTGAACGACCGCGGTAAGTGCGTCGCCAAGAGCGATCTGGGAACACACTCCGATCTGCTGATGTCGTTCGGCGGCGACGGCACTCTGCTCTCGGTGGCACGTCACGCGCCGAAGAACGTACCGATTCTCGGCGTGAACATGGGCACGCTCGGCTTTCTCACGGAAGTGCGCATCGATGAGTTCCCCGAGGTGATGGAGCGCGTGCTTGCGGGCGACTATGAGAGCGAGGATCGCGTCACCTTCGAGGTAACCGTGCGCGGACCGGGACGGGATCACCGAACGTATCGGGTCCTCAACGACGCTACGATCAACAAGAGCGCACTGGCGCGCGTCATCGAGATGCGGGTCACGGTCGGGGGTGAATTCGTTTCATCGTTCCGAGCCGACGGCTTGATCATCGCCACCCCCACCGGATCGACGGCGTACAACCTCTCCGCCGGCGGACCAATCATCTACCCGACGATGGGAGCGGTCGTACTGACCCCGATCTGTCCGCACATGCTCACCAACCGTCCCGTCGTACTCCCCGACTCGCTCGACATCGAGATCAGCATCGTCACACCACATCAGGAGATTTTTCTCACCCTCGACGGCCAGGAAGGGCTGCCGATCGCACAGCACGACACCGTCTGCATCACCAAATCACCAATCCCCGTGACGCTGATCCGCACACCGCGCAAGAGCTATTTCGAAGTGCTGCGGGCGAAGTTGAAGTGGGGAGAGGGGTAGGGGTTCTGGGTTGCTGGGTTGCTGGGTCTCGCGGTTACGGGGTCTCGCTGTGTTGATCATGACTGCGGCTGCGAGATCCTGAGACGCTACGACTGAGAGTGCCGCCGTGTGATTTGCACCCTCTCGTGGTCGATGGCGAGAGCCTCGGCGTCGATCGTGAGGGTGGGGGGGTACCCTCGCGAGGGTGGGGGGCCCCCTCTAACGATCTCCAGAAAGCCACTCGCGACACTGGGGGGGGTGGTCTCGCGACGGTGGGGGGGCACCCTGTTGAGGGTGGGGGGCGGGGATCGAGAGGGTGGGGGGGTACCCCTCGCGACACTGGGGGGGTACCGTCGCGAGGGTGGGGGGGTAGTGTGCTTAGAGCCTCGGAGGGGGGTCGAGAGGGTGGGGGGGTACCCTCGCGAGAGCCTCCGAGTGGATGTTGAGGGTGGGGGTACAGGGTCGTAAGTGCCCTAGGGGAAGTGGCGAGAGGCTCCGAGTCGATGATGAGAGCCTCGGCGTCAGTCGTCAGAGCCGCTTGCTTGATCGCGATGCGCTCGCACTTGATCGCGGGCATCGCCGCGGTTGTCGCGAAGCCAACCAGGAACCTACTTCAGCGATGCTTCGTATTTCGCGCGCACGATCCGCACGTAGTCGCGCGTCTCGCGATACGGGGGGACGCCGTTGTACTTCTGGACGGCGCCCGGTCCGGCGTTGTAGGCGGCAAGGGTGAGGTCGAGATCGCCGTGGAAGGTGTCGAGCAGGGTGCGGAGGTAGCGCACGCCCCCGAACACGTTTTCTCTCGCGTCGAAGACATTGACGACGCCGATGAAGCGGGCGGTGGCAGGCATGAGCTGCATCACCCCACCCGCCCCGGCTGGTGAGACCGCGGCGGGGTCGTACGCCGACTCGCGCGCGGCGATTGCAGCCACGAGACGCGGATCGACGCCATGCTGTTTCGAAGCGTCCGCGATGAGCGACGACAGATAGGCCGGCATCGGCGTAGACACGCGCGCGGCCGAGTTGAACAGCGCCGCGCCGAAAGGCGTGTAGTGGATCGCGGAACGGATGGACCGCAGCGAGAAAAGCGACTCGCGGATGTCGCCGAAGAAGCGATAGGCGGTGATGTGCCGGCCGTCGTTGCTGATGGTGACCGTGCCGGTGTGACGAATATGCGCGAGTGGTACGTCGGAGGCGCTGAAGTTGCCGCCAAACGCGGAGACCGCCAGGAGTACAGCGGGTACGGCGATCAATGGAGACGCAGCGCGCAAGGGTACGCAGGAACGTCCGCCACGGAGGACGCTATTCCGATACGATTCGCTCATGACGATCGAGCGACGCGCTGCTGCGCTACTCTTCCTCGCGTTCACCGCCTGCAAAATGCCGAACACGACAACAAACTCCTCCATCCACGAGACCATCTACGCCGGAGGGACGGTACTTGCCGGCCCGAGTCAGGCCCCTCAGGCGAACTGGTCCGTCGTGACCGCGAACGGAAACATCGTCGCTGTCGGGCCCGCTGACGTTATCCAAACCGCGCATCCAGACGCCCGCGTGGTGGATGTCCACGGCACGACCGTGATGCCAGGACTGACCGATGCGCACGGCCATCTGTACGGGCTCGGCCTTTCGCTCGACACTGTGAACGTCGTTGGCGCGGCATCGTACGCTGACGTGATCGCAAGCGTTCGTGAACGTGCCCAGCGCGCGGCGCCCAACGAATGGGTGCTCGGCCGCGGCTGGGATCAGAACCGATGGGCGGACAAGCAGTTTCCGACTGCCGCCCCTCTCGATGCCGCCATCGCCGGTCATCCCGTCTGGATCCGCCGCGTCGATGGACATGCCGGCGTGGCAAACAGCGCCGCCATGCGCGCGGCCGGCGTCACGAAGGCGACGCCGGACCCGGAGGGAGGACGCATCCTCCGCGATTCCGCCGGCAATCCGACCGGGGTCTTCATCGACGGCGCTCAGGCCTTGATCGATTCGAAAGTGCCCACCCCTTCCGCGGAGCTGCGCAAGGCGCGCGTGCTGGAGGCAGCGCAAAAGATCGCCGGGAACGGTCTCACCGAGATGCACGATGCCGGCGCGGAGCAGTCGACCATCACAGCGATCCAGCAGCTCATCGATGAGCACAAGTTCCCGATTCGCGTCTACGTGATGCTGACGGACGATGCGGCACTGCTCGATTCCTGGCTTACCCGCAAGCCGCTCATCGGTTACGGCGGCCGGCTGACGGTGCGCTCGGTGAAGATGTATGCCGACGGCGCGCTCGGCAGCCGCGGCGCCGCCATGCTGGCGCCCTATAGCGACGACCCGTCGAACACCGGCCTCCTGGTCAGTAAGCCGGAGCACATGCTGGCGGTGGCACGGCGCGCACGCGCGGCAGGCTATCAGGCCAATACGCACGCCATCGGCGACCGCGGCGTGCGCAACGTGATCGACGCCTACGAGCAAGCTGGTGCGGCGCCGGCGGACCGGTTTCGTATCGAGCACCTCCAGGTCGTGGCACCGTCCGATTTTCCTCGCCTTGCGCAGCACGGCATCATCGCCTCGATGCAGCCGGCGCACGCGACGTCCGACATGCCCTGGGCCGAAGCCCGCGTTGGCCCGGAACGGATCAAAGGCGCCTACGCCTGGCGCACCGCGCTCGACTCCGGCGCCCGCCTCGCCCTCGGATCAGACTTTCCGGTCGAAGACGTGAACCCGTTCTTCGGCCTCTACAGCGCCGTTACCCGCCAGGACCAGAAAGGCAATCCCGCCGGTGGCTGGTACCCCGGCCAGAAGCTGACCATGGCCGAAGCGATCCGCGGCTTTACCTCCGACGCCGCCTACGCCGCTTTCGAGGAGTCATCACGCGGCACGATCGAGCCCGGCAAGCTGGCCGACCTGACGATCGTGGATGGCGATCTGTACGCGGCGCCGCAATCGCAACTCTTCGCGACGAAGGTGAAGTACACGGTTGTGGGTGGGGAGGTTGTGTACAGCGGGAAGTAGAATGAGGCATGGCAAAGATCCTCATTGGCGCTACGGCGGAGGAGCTGGCTGAAGAGATTGACGGCTTCTTTATGAGAACCGACCGAGTCTGGCAGACCATGACGCGCGCCGCTCGACGTCTCGAAGATGCGGGCATCGACTACGGCATGATTGGCGGAATGGCCCTCACCTTGCACGGCTATGCCCGTCCGACTGCCGATGTCGACATCCTTGTCTCCCGCGAAGGACTCGAAAAGGTACATCGTGATCTTGTCGGCCGTGGATTCATTCCCGCGTTCTCAGGGTCTCGCAAGTCTTTGCGCGACACGACGACCGGGGTCAACATCGATTTCATCACGACAGGTGAATATCCTGGCGATGGTAAGCCGAAGGCGGTTCGATTCCCTGATCCTTCCTCAAACACGACCGAACGCCTTGGCTATCGAGTCATCGAGCTGCCAAGGTTAATCGAGTTGAAGCTTGCATCTGGTCTAACCGCACCGCTTCGTCTCCGCGATCTCTCCGATGTTCAGGACTTGATCGTGACTTTGAAGCTTCCGCGAGACATCGCCGACAACCTCGACCCTTCCGTCCGTGAAGAATATCTTCGAATGTGGGATGTCGCGGCTACTGCTCGTGATCCTCAAAGTGAGTGAGTTTGCGGAACTCCTGATAACGGTCATACACGTCGTCCAGCGTGATCTCGCGCAGGCGGTCGAGTGAGAACTTCTCGACGGTGAACGACGCCAGCACGCTTCCGAAGACGATGGCGCGGCGGAGATCGCGGTCCGTCACCTCTGCGCGCGAAGCGAGATAGCCGAGGAAGCCACCGGCGAAGGTATCGCCGGCGCCGGTGGGATCGAAGACCGCTTCCAGCGGGTAGGCAGGCGCTGCGAAGACCGCATCGGGAGTGATCATCATGACGCCGTACTCACCACGCTTGACGACCAGCGTTCGTGGCCCGAGGGCGAGAATCTGACGCGCTCCCTTGATGAGGTTCGCCTCTTCCGTGTATTGCCTCACCTCGGCCTCATTGATGATGACGAGGTCGGCCTCACGGAGGATTCGGGTCAGCGACTCCTTCGCAGTGGCGATCCAGAGGTTCATCGTGTCGAGCGCCACAACGCGCGGGCGGCGGCACTGCCGGAGCACGTCCAGTTGCAGATCAGGCTGGATGTTGGCCAGGAACAACACGTCCGTATTGCGGTGCTTCTCGCTGAGTTGCGGCTTGAAATCGGCGAAGACGTTCAGTTGCGTGTCGCGCGTCTTGGCGACGTTGAGATCGTAGCTGTACTCACCGCTCCAGAAGAACGTCTTCGCTCCGGCCACACGCTGCAGGCCGTCGAGATTGATCTTCCGGCCGCGGAAGATGCCGAGATCGTCGTCGGTGAAATCGTCGCCGACCACCGCGACAAGATCGACTTCCGAGAAGAACGACGCGGAGACGGAAAAGTACGTCGCCGATCCGCCAAGGCAGCGGTCTACGTTCCCGAAGGGAGTCTGAATCGCGTCGAACGCGACACTGCCGACCACCAGAATGCTCATTTAGTCTCCAGGCGCAAATTGCGCGCGCGGAGAGTAGCGGGATTGGCGTGTGGGAGCAAACGTTGGGTGCTCATAGATCAGTGGATCAGTCGTCAGTGACCAGTGGGTCCGTGGGTCAGAAGAGGATCAGAAGTGGTAACAGAAAGAACCGGCAACAGCGAGTGATGGTCAGTTGATTCGGGTTGAGGACTCCTGATCCACCGCTCCACTGATCTACTGATCCACCGCTCCACCGCTCACTACTCCACCGCTCACTGCACGTACTTCCCGATGATCGGAGCCAGATCGTGCTTCACCTTGGCCGAGATCGCACCGGGCTGCGTGATGATCGCGTACCGCAGGGCGTTGGGACAGGCACAGTCCTTCTTGCGGTTCGCGGCCGGCAGGATCGAGTTGCGGAGGATCTTCTGCGCGGTTTCGGCGTTCTTCGCCAGATACGCCAGAACCGCTTCGACGGATACGTCTTCGTGCGTCTCGTGCCAGCAGTCGTAGTCGGTAACGAGGGCCATGGTCGCGTAACAGATCTCTGCTTCCCGGGCCAGTTTCGCCTCCTGCAGGTTGGTCATGCCGATGACGTCGACACCCCAGGAGCGATAGAGGTTCGACTCCGCTCGGGTCGAAAACTGCGGCCCTTCCATGCAGAGGTAGACGCCGCCTTCATGAACGTGTGCGCCCAACTCACGAGCCGCGGCGGCCATGGCGGACGACACGCCGGTGCAGATCGGGTCGGCGAAGCCGGCGTGCGCGACGATGCCGTTGCCGAAGAAGGTGTCCGGACGATGCCGTGTTCTGTCGATGAACTGGTGCGGAAAGACGATGCCGGTCGGCGCGTACTGCTCTTTCATCGAGCCGACGGCGCTTGCGGAGAGAATCGTGTGAACGCCCAGGAGCTTGAAGCCGAAGATGTTCGCGCGATAGTTCAATTCGCCCGGCGAGAGGAGATGACCGCGGCCATGACGCGAGAGGAAGGCCACACGCACACCGTCGATCTCGCCGGCGACATAAGCGTCGGAAGGATTGCCGAACGGGGTCTCGACCTTGCGCTCCTCGAGGACGTGCAGTCCCTCCATCTGATACAGGCCGGAGCCGCCGATGATGCCGATGGTTATGTCGTTCATAGCGCTTGCACTTTATCCATTCCGAATCGCCGCAACGATTCGTCAATCGCTTTCGCAACGCGGATGGCCAGATCCACCGCCGCCATCCCGTCTTCGCCGCTCACGAGCGGGCGCGCACGCGTGCGGACGCATGCAAGGAACGCCTCCAGTTCGGCGCGTAGCGGCTCCCGTTTGACGACGGCCACATCGATCGGAGCAATCGCCTTCCCGTTCATGCGGTAGCCCTTGGCTTCCTGCTCTTTCGTATCGACCGAGATGTAGGCCTCTCCGCTGAAGAAGCGGATCTTGCGTACGCGTTCCTCCGAGACGCGGCTGGCCGTCAGGTTGGCCACTGCGCCGTTCTCGAGCTCGAGCCGCACGTTCGTGATGTCGACCTTCTCCGTCAGCACGGCCACGCCGACTGCACGGATGTCGACCACGCGCTGGCCAAGGAGAGAGAGCACCAGATTCAGGTCGTGGATCATCAGATCGAGGAGTACGTCGATGTCGAGAGAGCGGCCCACGAAGACGCCCAGGCGTTCCGCCACGATGTAGCGGACTCCGCGCATGAACGGCTCGACGGCGATGATGGCCGGGTTGTAGCGCTCGACGTGACCAACCTGCAGGACGCGTTGCCGCGACGCGGCGATGTCGATCAGACGTTGCGCGTCTTCGACGGAGGGCGTGATGGGCTTCTCCACCATCACGTCACAACCTGCCTCCAGCAGTTCGCGAGCGACGTCGAAGTGCGTCGTGGTCGGAGTGGCCACGACGGCGCAATCGACTTCGCGCGCCAGCGCCGCCACGGAGTCGAATCGCTTCAACCCAAGACTCGCGGTCAAATCGGCGGCAACCGAGTCATTCGTCTCGACGAAGCCGATGACTTCCGCTTCCGGCATCTCGGTGAGAATCCTCGCATGCAAACGCCCGAGGTAGCCGGTCCCGATGACGCCGGTCCTCATCGAATGATGCCTCGTTTCGACTCGCGTACGAACTCGACCAGATATCTGGCTTCCGGGTAAAGGCCGAGCTCCTCTTCGATCTTCTGCAGTGCGTCCTCCACGTTCAGCTTCGAACGGACGAGGATGCGGTAGGCACGCTGCAAGGCATCGACAGTCTCCTTCGAAAAGCCCTTGCGCTCCAGACCGATTGTGTTGATTCCGTAGGAGCGGTTGTCGCGCTTGGCTACCGTCTTCGCGTACGGCAACACGTCCTGCGTGATCATCGAACCGCCTCCGACGAAGGCGTGCTCGCCGACGCGGCAGAACTGATGCACGGCACTGAAGGCTCCGATGGTGGCGAAGTCAGCGATCTCCACATGTCCGGCCAGCGTGGCGTTGTTGGCGAAGATGGTGCTCGAGCCGACGTGACAATCGTGCGCCACGTGCGAGTAGGCCATGAAGTAGTTGTCGGAGCCGATGGTGGTCTTGCCGCCACCGCCGGCCGTACCGCGGTTGATGGTGACGAACTCGCGAAAGACGTTGTCGTTGCCGATGGCGAGCTCGGTGTGCTCGCCGTTGTACTTGAGGTCCTGCGGCGGGCTGCCGATCGAGGCGTGACCATAGAAGAGATTGCGCTCGCCGATCGTTGCAGGCCCTTCGATGCGTGTGAACGGGCCGATGTGGCAACCGCTGCCGATGGTTACGTTCGCGCCGATGATGACGTAGGCGCCGACGACGACGTCGTCAGCAAGGACGGCGTTGCCGGTGATGATTGCGGTGGAATCGATATCCGCCATCGTCTTTACTCCGGCCTGTCGATCAACACGCTGAACAGCTCAGCCTCGGCGACGAGCTGGCCGTCGACGGTGGCCTTGCCCTGGATCTTCACCGAGGTTGGGCGCCGGTGCAGGACGACGCACTCGAGACGCAGTTGATCGCCCGGTACCACCGGCCGGCGGAAGCGCGCTTTGTCGACGCCGCCGAACATATAGAGCTTTCGTTCGCGGTTCGGCATGTCAATCAGTCCCAGGATGGCCGCGCACTGAGCCATGGCCTCGACGATCAGAACGCCCGGCATCACCGGCATGCCCGGGAAGTGGCCCTGGAAGAACTGTTCGTTCGCCGAGACATTCTTCAGCCCGACGATCCGCTTCCCGTTCTCGATCTCGACCACGCGGTCGACGAGCAGCATCGGGTAGCGATGCGGCAGCAGCTTCATGATCTCGTTGATGGTCAGCATGGTCACTTCTTCTCCGTGTTCCGCCGCAAGCGTTTCAACACGACTTCACGCCGGGCAAACTCGCGGAACGGTATCGCTGGAATCCCCATTACCTTCGCTCCGTCCGGCACGTCGTGCAGCACCGCGCTCTTCGCCGCGACCTGCACTCCGTTGCCGATCGTGAGGTGCCCGCCGAACCCTGACTGGCCCGCGACGACGACATAATCGCCAAGCTCCGTCGAGCCGGCGATTCCCACCTGCGCGACGAGCAGACAGTGCCGGCCGACCTTCACGTTATGGCCGATCATCACCTGGTCGTCGATCTTCGTGCCGTCGCCGATGTACGTCTCACCGAGCGCGGCGCGATCGATCGTCGATCCGGCGCCAATCTCCACGTCGTCGCCGATGCGAACGATACCGACTTGCGGGATCTTGTGATGCTTTCCCCCCTCGGTGGCAAACCCATAACCGTCGGCCCCGATGACGACGCCGCTGTGGATGATGCAGCGCTTGCCGATGACCGAGCGGTCGTAGATCGAGACCCCCGGATAGACGATCGTTCCCTCGCCAATCGTCGTCCCTGCCTGGATCGAGACGTTCTGGAAGATCACGACGCCATCACCCAGGACCACGTCATCGCCGATGGTGGTAAACGGTCCGACCGCGACATTCGCGCCGAGCACGGCCGCCGGCGAGATCGACGCCAACGGTGCGATGCCTTGCGGCATCGGCCGGCGGTCGAAGTACTTCGCCACGACACTGGCCATCGCATAGTAAGGATTGGCAACGCGAATGAAGCGGCCGTCGTCGCCGGCAACCTCGTCCGATATCAGGATCGCAGCGGCCCGCGTCGAAGCGAGCTGCGAGGCGTACTTCGGATTGGAGAGGAAGGTGAGCTGCGCTTCGCCGGCGTCGGCAAGCGAAGCCACGCCCTCGATCATCCGGCCGGCTGGGCCGCTGTATCGGCCACCGGTGAATGCAACAATTTCCGAGATCGGTACCGCGGGCATTCGGGCGCGCATTGTATGTCGCAGGAAACGAAAAAAGCCTCCCACGCGGGGAGGCTTCACACGTGCGTGCGTTCGTCCTTACGGCTTCTTCGCCGGTGCAGCAGCGGCCGGAGCAGCGCCCGAAGCTGTCTCGCTGAAGCGCTTGATGACCGCGTCGGTGATGTCGATGGCTTCGGAGGCGTAGACAAGGCCGGACTCGAACTTGTTGAAGATGACGGCCAGACCCATCTCTTTGCCGATGGCGTCGATGACAGGCTTGATCTTGTTCTCGAGCTCGAGGAGCGTCTTGTCGCGGGCCTCGCCGACTTCACGATCGGCGTCCTGCGCGAAGCGCTGCGCGGCGATCTTCTTGTCGGAGAGCTGCTTGGCCATGTCGGCCAGCTTGTCCTCGCTCAGCGTGAGCTTCTTGGTGTTGATGTCGTTGTCGAGCTTGGTGATCTCGTCGTTCATGGCCTGCGCCTTGGCGATGCGGTCGTCCTGCATCTTCTTCAGACGCTCGTACGAAATCTTGCCGGGGGCCGAGCTCATGAGCACCTTGTTGACGTCGATTACCGCAATGCGGGCCGGCGCGCTCTGGGCGAACATCGGCGCTGCGAGCGCTGTCACCGCGAGCGTAACGAGAAACTTCTTCATGGAGATCTCCTTAAGTTTGTGGACGTGGACGATCGCTTAATCGCCACGCGTTTAGTAGGTATTCCCGATCGTGAAGTTGAAGGTCTTGAACCGATCGCCAGGCTTGGGAGCCGGGTTGATTGCATAGATGAAACGGATCGGGAACTGGAAGACTGGCAGGAAGATGCGCAGCTCCATTCCGGTCGAGTACCGCAACACCCTCGGATCGACTTTGTCTCTGTAGCCGTACGCCCAGCCGCCATCGCCGAACAGCACGACGCGCAGCGGGTCGTTCACTTTGAAAACGTACTCGGTGTTGAAGAACACCTGTTTGTAACCGCCGGCGATCTGCGAGACGCCTTGGAACGACTCCTTCGGACCGAGCGTGCCGTACTCGAAGCCACGCACCGAATACTCGCCGCCGACGAAGAAGCGCTGTCCTTTCGGGACGCACAGCTTGCTGTTCTGATCGAGGTAGTCGTCATACGTGAGCGCGCAGCCCTTGCCGTAGTCGAGCGGCCTGAGATAGCCAAGGTCGAGATTCGCGCTGAACGACGAACGCCGGGAGAGCTTGAAGTACTTCGTGGTGGCAAGAGTAGGCCGGATCGCGTGGATGGTGCCCCCGAGCGGACCGCCGGAGACCGTCATCGCCACGGCGAAGCGCGCTCCGCGTGTCGTATCAAACGGGTTGTCGCGAGAATCGTACCCGTACGACGGGCCGATCGACGACGAGGTGTATATCAGGTCGGAGATGTCGGAAATCGGCACGTTGCCGTTGGCATCGGGCCGGACATTCGTCTCCTCATGGGTCCTCACATGTTCGAGTCCGTAGACGAGTGAGAAGCTGTCGAAGCGATGCAGCCTGTACCCATAGGCGATCGAGCCGCCTCTGCTGCGCTCCTGGTACCCGATGGAGACGGGGTAGTCGGTATTACGGTTGAAGAGTGAGATCCCCAGGCTGTTCGGTGTGTCCATGAACCAGGGATCGGCATACGACAACGAATAGAAGTTCTGCCGGTTGCCGCGTTGGAAACTCACACCGAGGTTCTCTCCTTCGCCGAGGAAGTTGCGCGTCGAGAACTGTGTCTGTACGAAGAAGCCGGTTCCCTCGGAGTAGCCGCCGCCGAACTGTACGTCGTTCTTCCCCTCCTCGGTTCCCTTCACGGTCACGTCGACCGTCTTCTTCTCCTGGCTGACCTTGAAATCGGGATTGTCGTTGACTTTGAAGTAACCGAGCTGCCCGAGCTTGTAGATCGACTGTTTGAAGGTCTCCATGTCCATGATCTCTCCCTCTTCGAGGAAGATCTCGCGGCGGAGGACCTTGTCTTTCGTCGTGGTATTGCCCTGGAACTCGAGACGGCCCAGGCGGAACTGCTCCCCCTCGAAAACCTGGATGTGGACGTCGGTGACGTTGTGCTCCCGCTCCACGTACTCGGGATTGATGTAGGAGTAGATGTAGCCGCGCATCCGGTACGCCTCGTCGAGTGCGTCGAGGCGATCCTGGATCGGCTTGCGGCGAATGACTTCGCCCTTCTTGATCGGGAAGTTACCGGTGAACGCTTCCGGCTTGAACACCGTCGCTCCCGTCACCGTCACTTCGCCGAAGTTGTGGATCGTCCCTTCCTTGACTGCGATGGTGATCCTCATCCGCGACTTCTTTTTTGTTCCGATAGTGGTGAGCTGCGGTTCTCCGAAGGCCACGTTCGTGTAGCCGTAGTCCTGGTAGTAGTTCTTGATGTGCTCCAGGTCTTCGTCGAGCTTCGACGGGATGTAGAGGTTCTTCTTCCGGATCCAGGTGACGATGTTGTTTTCCTTCACCTCTTTCATCTGCCTGCGCAGAATGCGAGAAGAGAAGTGCTGGTTGCCAGTGAAGTCCACGTGGGCGACGGTGGCCTTGATGCCTTCACTAATGTTGAAGACGATCCTCTTTTCGCCGGCTTCCCCCATGTCTTCCATCATGGTGTCGACGGTAACGCCCTCGAAGCCACCTTCGGAATACGCCTTCTTGATCGACTCGGCGGCGCGGCGGATCAACGTCTGCTCTACCGTGTTGCCGACGTGAAGGTCGATCTTGTCCTTGTCGAGCCCCTCGGTGATCTTCGCGGTGTTCAAGTCCTTGTTGCCGCGATACTCGACCGCGCCGATACGCGGGCGCTCCTTGACGACGGCGCGGACGAGAACGCCCCCATTCGGCGCCGCGTCGGTCTCCAGACGAATGTCATCGAAGAGCCCCGTCTGCCAGAGGTTGAGGTAGTTGCGTTGCAACGCGGCCGGATCGTACGGGTCGCCCGGGTTGACCCCGAGGTAGACGCGGATCGTGTCGCTGGCAACGCTGGTGTTGCCGGTGGCCTCGAATCGCTCGATCCGCTGCCCGGCTTTGCCCTGCTGCGGCGTAGTCGAGGGTGGAGGAGGCGTCGATGGCTCGGAGGTGATCCGTCCGGCATCGGGACGATCGATGATCGTTCCAGCCTTCGGTTTGGGAGGAGTTTGCGGATCGGGCTGGGTCTGCGCGAAAGCGCTCCCTGCAAAGAGTCCGGCCGCTAGGCAGATGGCAACGATAGGTTTCATAGTTTGTCTGTGGGGTTACGTGGACGGACTGAAACCAGCCGCCACGGACCCGGAGCACCTTGCAGCCTGTCGACCTATTGACGTGCGAACCGGGACTCAGGTCACGCGGGAGCCCACAACAGACCAAAGCGGCGGCGCATTCTAGCAAACTGCCCCCCGAGAAAACGGGGATTTATGCGTAGGTGGCCCTGCCACCGCCGAACGACCAGTTTTCCTTGCTTACCTCGATGAGCGAGACCAGCACGTCGTCGGGCCTGACTCCCACTCTCTCCAACCGCGACGTGATCGCAGCGTAGAGTGCCTTCTTGATCTCGACCGTCCGTCCGGCGTTGAGTGTGATCTCGACGATGACAATATCTTCGGAGCGGCTCACGCCTCCGTACGATGGATCTGCAACGATATGGTCACGATCGAGGCGATTGAGGATCTGGAAGCGGTCGCCGGCGGGAACGCTGGCCGTGGCGACGAGCGCCTCGTGGACCCCGTCGCCGATCGTGCGAAGTTCGTCGTCGGTTCTGTTCTTGCGTACGTAAATTTTCACCATCGGCATGATCACGACAGTTTATCTGCTCCTCGCGGCGCTCACGCTCGGCAAGCCGCTCCCACACGTGACGCTCGCGCCGCACGGCGGCGTTGTGCGCATCGCCGTGGCCGGTGATACCGGCGAAGGATCGGACCGTGTCGCCCGCGGCATCGCCAGGCTCCATGCGCGAACACCCCTGGATGCTGTCGTCATCACCGGCGATGCCTTCTATCCGTGCGGCCCGGAGTCCGCGGCCGATCGTCAGTGGGACCGTGTCCGCGCGCTCGGCCAGATCGGTGTTCCCATCTTCCCCGTCCTGGGTAATCACGATTTCTGCGGCAGATCGGTTCCCGACTCGCAGATCGGAGCGAAGACGGTCCCGCACTGGGAGTTCCCGGCGCGGCAGTATGTCGTCGAGTCGAAAGTCGCCGAGCTGCTCATGCTCGACACGACGCCGTATGCCGCCGGCCGCACCAACGACGCTGCCGATGCAGTTCGTCAGGGCTTCGCTGGGACGACGGCCTGGCGTATCGCAGCCGGCCATCATCCGGTCATCTCTTCCGGCTACCACGGCCACTTCCCGCGCGATCAGCATGTCCGCATGATCACGCTCGAACCGTTGATGAAGCGCGCGAAGGTCGACCTCTACATCTGCGGCCACGATCATCACCTCGAGCTGATCGACGGCCAGCCGCGATTCCTGATCAGCGGCGCCGGCTCCGACCCCGTACCCCCGCTCGTCCCGCACGCGAAGACGCTGTTCCCCTCCGAGGCCACGCCGCAACTCGGCTTCGCCGTGGTCGAGCTGGACGGCCGTTCGATGACGATTCGTTTCTACGACGGCGACGGGAAGGCGATCAGCAAGGCATTCGTGTTCCGGAGGTGAGCACGGACGCATCGGCATTCGCGTAACATCACGAGACCATGCCGCTGGATACGTCTCCCGCGATGACCGAAGCCCATCATCGACTCTACCGAGAGATCGGCGAAACCGGCCGTGCCCGGATCGCGGCTGAGATGAGCGATCTGCTCCGAGACCTGGCAATCGCTGGAGTCAAGCATCGCCATCCAGAGTACGGTGAGGAGCAGGTTTTGGCGGAGGTACTGGCGGTGTTTTATGGCCGCCGGGTAGCGCGGTGAGTGTACGGGACGTGCTGGAGAATCTTCGCAACGCCCTGGACGGCGCTGGCGTTTCGTACATGGTGACCGGCTCGTTCGTTAGCTCGGTTCATGGCGTTCCGCGAGCAACTCAGGATATCGACGTTGTGGATGCTGCCGGCATCATCGAGATTCAGGGCACCAATCTCGACGTCGAATACGTTCAGCGATGGGCTGCGGCGCTCGATATCGAGGACCAGTTGCGCGCCGCCCGAGAGAAAGCGAACTGGTGAGCTGGGCGGTCACAGCAATTTTTCAGTCACTCGTACCGTTTGGATGGTCCACTGCTTCACCTCTGTCCGAGCGTCAGAGCTGAACAAATCACTCTGACAGGAACGGACACAATGCCTTTTGAATTACTCGGGCTCGACCCGAAAATAGCGAAAGCCGTGCGCGAAGCCGGCTATACAGAACCCACCCCCATCCAGACCAAAGCGATCCCGCTCGTACTACGCGGACGCGACGTAATCGGGATCGCACAGACCGGCACCGGCAAGACCGCTGCGTTCGTGCTGCCCATCCTGCAGCGCCTCTCCACGCGAGGCTCGGCCACGAACCGCCGGGTCATGCGCGCCATCGTCATCGCACCGACGCGCGAGCTCGTCGTGCAGATCGAAGAGAACGTGCGCAAGTACGCCCGGCATCTTCACGTCCGTGTGGCAACGGTCTACGGCGGCGTCGGCGAGCGTCCGCAGATCCAGGCGTTGCGCGCCGGCACCGAGATCATCATCGCCACGCCGGGCCGGCTGATCGACCTGATGGATCAGGGGCACGTCGACTTCTCCGGCCTCGAGGTCGCTGTACTCGATGAAGCCGACCGCATGCTCGACATGGGCTTCCTGCCGGCCATGCGTCGTATCGTCAAAGCGCTACCGAAACAGCGCCAGACGATGATGTTCTCCGCGACCCTGTCGAAGGAGATCGAGACGCTGACGAACGAGTTTCTGGTCGACGCCGAAGTCGTACAGGTCGGCCGCCGTGCCAATCCCGCCGAATCGGTCACGCAGTTCGTCTATGAAACGACGAAGGAGGCGAAGCTGCCCCTGCTGCTTCATCTGCTGCGCGATACGACACTCGACTCGGTGCTGGTCTTCTCCCGCACCAAGCACGGTGCCGACAAGATCGCCCGCAAGCTGGCCTCTTCCGGCATCAACACGGCTACGCTGCACTCGAACCGCAGCCAGAGCCAGCGCATCGCCGCCCTCAAAGCGTTCAAGAGCGGTGCGGTGCGCGTCCTCGTGGCCACCGACATCGCCGCGCGCGGAATTGACGTCGAAGGGATCTCGCACGTCGTCAACTACGACTTCCCGCCGCAGCCCGAAGATTATGTCCACCGCATCGGCCGCACGGGCCGCGCCAAGGCGATCGGCGATGCCATCAGCTTCGTCACGCCGGACGACCGCGGCAACCTTCGCGATCTGGAGCGCTTCATCTCCCGCGGCATCCCCCGCAAGGTAGCCGAAGGCTTCGACGCCAGCGCCTACAAAGCGACCGAAACGATGACGTCGTGGAGGCCGTCGCGCCCCGCCACCCCCCGTCCACAACGCCCGAATACGTACGCAAGCTCGCGTCCGCAGGCGCGCGCTGGCTCACGCCCGGCAACCGGCGGGAATGGCCGTGCAGCAATCAATTCAGGACCGCGATTCTCGGATCGCACGCGACGCAGGCCGTAGGCGAAGCCCTGGGAGAGCGGGCGACCCGCCGGCATCGTGTTCATCAATATCAATTCGACAGCCGGCAGCGGGCGGGCCGCCCGCGCTCCCAGAATGCGGCTTACGGGCGCCCTTGCCGCTTCGTCTCATTGATCTTTTCATCCGTCGCTTCGAACGCCAGCGTCGATCCAAGACGGCGTGCCGTATCCAGAACTTCTATGACGTTCGCACGCCCCTGCCGCTTGGCCTCGTCGATTTCTTGATCCGTAAGCTCCCGCTTCACATGCGCACGGACAGCGCGCGCCGCTGCGAGAATCTCCTTGGCGTTTTTCTTCTTCATGATCCGATCGTTCCTCGGTGTGTCGGTATCATCACCGCGTGACGCCGAAGAAGCACGCTGCCGCATCCATTCTCTTCGCAGCGCTCGCCGTCTTCATGACCTGGCCCCTGCTGCCGAACCTCACGCGCGCCGTCGCCTATCCGGGCGACCCGTACATCAATACCTGGGTGCTCGACTGGGACTGGCACGCCACATTTCACCAGCCGGGACGACTGTTTCAGGCGAACATCTTCTATCCGGCGAAGTACTCGCTTGCGTTCAGCGAGAATCTCTACGGCATCGCTGTCGTCCTCTTCCCGCTGCGCGCCGTTGGAGTCCCTCCGCTGGCGGCCTACAACGTGGCCATGCTGCTGGGTTACACGCTGTGCGGCTTCGCCGCGTATCTGCTCGCCTTCGAGATCACAGGCAGTACGTGGGGAGCAATCGCGGCCGGGATCTTCTACGCGTTCATCCCATACCGATTCACCCATGCGCCGCACGTTCAGTACGTGTGGGCGTGGACATTGCCTCTCCTTCTCTTCACGCTTGTTCGCTACGCGCGCAAGCCCGACTGGCGGCACGCGATCTGGTTCGGTGCGGTATTCCTCTGGAACGGATTGTCGAACGTTCACTTCTTCCTCTTCGGCAGCATCGCCATCGTGGTGACGATCGCGCTCCTCAGGCCGCCGCTGGCACGCATCGCCGTCACCTGCGCGATCGCGCTGCTCATCCTGGCGCCGTTCCTCTACCCGTATCGCGCCGCCTCGAAGCTCTATGGAATGGAACGGTCGTGGGACGAGACCATGGGTCACTCAGCAGTACCGCGTGACTGGTTACTCGACAACTTCTCCTGGCGTCCGTATCCGGCGATCAGCGATCCTGCGGTCGACCCGGAGCGATGGCTTTTCCCAGGCGCGCTCGCACTCTGTCTCGCGCTCGTGGCCTTCGCCTCGCGCGAATGGAAGCAACTGGTGCTGGCGTGGTCATGGGTCGTCCTTGGCTTCATTGGGTCTCTCGGCCTGCACACGGCTTTCTACCGTTTCCTCTTCACCTGGGTACCGGGGTTTCGCGCGGTCCGAGTGGCGGCGCGATGGGCGCTCATCACCCACGCCGGCCTTGCGCTGCTCGTCGCTATCGCCGTCGCCGCAATGACACGACGCGCCCGCTGGGCGGGCATCGCCGTCGCGATCGCGCTCCTCATCGAACTGCACGCGCCGATTCGCTGGTACATGGCGCCGGCGGACGAACGTCCCGTCGATCGCTGGGCGGCGAACGCTCGCCCGCACGCGATGGCTGAGCTACCGATCGAACACAACGCCGAGTACGCGGTCATGCTGAGAGCGACTGCCCACCATCGCCCAATCGTCAATGGTGTCTCCGGCTTCGATCCGCCGGAGTACACGCGGCTCGTAGACCTGGCTGAGAAATGGTCGGACGATCTCGTGCCGGAGCTGGCGCGCATCGGGGTGACACATGTGATTGTCCACGCCGACGCTCTCGACGCGGCGGGCAGGACGTGGCTGGGAACGATGGTCGGCCGCGGACAACTCGGCCTGGTTCGGCGATTCGACGGCGATGGTGTAGGCGGCGATTGGTTGTTTCGCGTCGGCGCGCGAGGCGATTCCCCGGAGCTGCGGGCGATGCTGAGTGGGCACGCGACATACAACGAGTCGACATTCGGCGCGCTCCTCCTGCCGACGGGCCACGAGACGCTCAAAGGAGGCGCGACCTTCTCCGGCATCGCGCTCTCGCCGTTTGGTATCCGCGAGGTGAACCTATTGTTTGAAAATGGCATGGTCCGTTTGCCCGCGACTCTGAAGACCGATCCCGGTACCAGCCATTGGTATCCCTGGTACGACGCCACCACGAAGCCCGCATACGTCCGGGAGTTTGCTTCGCGGCCAAAGAACATCCGTCCGAATACCGACGTCCAGGTGGAGATCATCGATGGCCGCGGCGAACGCATGTTGCTCGATGATCGCTGGCTTGATTGGTACTGAGTAAACTCTCTTCATGGTTGCCATCGTCACAGGCGCATCGAGCGGGTTGGGGCTGTCGATCGCGAAGCTCCTGCGCGAACGCGGAACACCGGTCGTAGGCGTTGCCCGCAGCGCCAGCTCTGACGTATCGGGCGATGCCGCAAAACGCGAGACCGCACAACGTGCCATCGAAGCGGCCGAGCGCCTCGGCACAATCGACCTTCTCGTCAACTGTGCCGGCATCGGAGTCTTTGGTCCGCCTGGCTCCTACGACGAGAGGACGATCGCGGCAGTCATCGATTCGAATCTCATCGCCACCATCAATTTCTGCGAAATGCTCTTCCCGCGATTCAAAGAGCACGGCGGCACGATCGTCAACGTCCTTTCCACCGCGGCGTTGACCGGCAAGGCGAACGAAAGCGTCTACTGCGCGGCGAAGTGGGGTGCGCGTGGGTACGGCGAAGCGCTGAAAGCCGAAGCCAAAGGGACGAAGGTCCGCATCATCGCCGTGGAGCCCGGCGGGATGAACACACCGTTCTGGCCCGAACCGCGTGCGGGCTTCATGGATCCGAGCGACGTCGCGGCGACGATCGTCGACGCGATCGAACGGCCGGTTGACGTGAGCGAGATTGTGATTACAAGGCGATAAAACCCGATGACGCTATCGTGATATCGTTCATAGTCGATGGCTCAACTCCTGGTTCGGCAGCTCGATGATGATGTGAAGGAAAAGCTCCAGCGCCGTGCTCGCCAGCATGGCCGCAGCACGGAGGAGGAGGTTCGCGAGATCCTTCGCAATGCCGTCAGGAATGAGGGCAAGCCTGTGGGATTGGGAACACAGCTCGCGGCGATCTTTCACGGAGTGGGAATTGACGAGGAGATCCCCGAGCTACGTGGCTATCCCGTTGAACCGATCGAGTTCGATTGGTGATTCTGCTCGACACAAATGTCATCTCGGCGTTCATGAAACCCGAATCGGACGCGGCGGTAGTTGCCTGGCTCGATACTCAACCGCGGGAATCACTCTGGACTACGGCGATTACTGTATTTGAGATTCGAGCCGGGCTGGAAATCCTTGCGCCAAGCCGGCGGCGGCAGGCGCTCGAGGATGCTTTCTCACGCGCTCTCAATCAGGCTTTTGCCGAACGCATCGTTCCATTCGACGAGTCGGCAGCGCATGCTGCGGGGCAGATCGCGGCGGCACGTCGAAAACTTGGTCGAAGCCTCGAAGTCCGGGATGTACAGATCGCCGGCATCGCCATCGCGCGCAACGCAAAACTTGCCACACGCAACATTCGTCACTTCGAAGGGCTCGGACTCGAGTTGATCGATCCGTGGACTGCTTAACGCCGCCCCTTCCAAACTTCCGCCACCTTCGCCCCCATCTCGCTGGGCGCCTCGACTACGTGAATGCCAGCCGCCGTCAGCGTCGCCATCTTCTCCGCCGCTGTCCCTTTGCCTCCGCTGACGATGGCGCCGGCGTGACCCATGCGTCTGCCCGGCGGGGCGGTCTGGCCGGCGATGAAGGCAACGACCGGCTTGGTGACGTGCTCTTTCACGAACGCGGCGGCTTCTTCTTCCGCTGATCCGCCGATCTCGCCAATCATGATGATGGCTTCGGTCTCAGGATCGTTCTCGAACGCAGCCAGGCAATCGATGAAGTTCGTGCCCGGCAGCGGGTCGCCGCCGATCCCGACTGCTGTCGACTGACCGAGTGCACGCGTCTGTCCGACCGCCTCGTACGTCAGCGTTCCTGAGCGCGAGACGATGCCGATCGGTCCGGGGCTATGGATGTGGCCCGGCATGATGCCGATCTTTGCCTGACCAGGCGTGATGATGCCAGGGCAGTTCGGGCCGATCAGACGCGAGGGGCTTGCCCCTGCCACGATCGCTCGCGCATTCGACTTCCGGAGAAAGTCGTGCGCTTTCATCATGTCGTTCACCGGAATGCCTTCCGTGATGCAGATGATCAGCTCGATCCCGGCATCGGCAGACTCCATGACCGCGTCTGCCGCAAACGGCGGCGGCACGAAGATCAGCGAGCAGTTCGCAGCCGCCTTTTCGCGCGCTTCGCGAACGCTGTTGAAGACCGCGAAGCCCTCGTGTGTCGTACCACCCTTGCCAGGCGTCACACCGCCGACGACCTGGGTGCCGTATTCGCGGCACTGAATCGCGTGGAATGTCCCCTCACGTCCTGTGATGCCCTGAACGATCACTCGTGTGTTTTTGTCTGCCCAGATGGCCATCGACTATTTCCCTTGTGCCGCGGCAACGACCTTCTGCGCCGCGTCCCACATCCCATCGGCGGTGATCAGAGGTAGTCCCGACTGCGCCAGGATCCCCTTCCCCAGCTCGACGTTCGTCCCTTCGAGGCGAACGACGACCGGTACCGGCAGCCCGACTTCCCTCGAAGCGCTCACGACGCCCTCGGCGATGCGATCGCAGCGCATGATGCCGCCGAAGATGTTGATCAGGATTGCCTTCACGTTCTTGTCCGAGAGGATGATGCGGAACGCGTTCCGGACCTGCTCGGCGCTGGCCCCGCCGCCGACGTCGAGGAAGTTCGCGGGCTGACCGCCGGCCAGTTTGATGATGTCCATCGTGGCCATGGCCAGACCTGCGCCGTTGACCATGCAGCCGACGTTGCCATCGAGCGTGATGTAGTTGAGCCCGAACTGGGAAGCCTCCACCTCGAGCGGGTCCTCTTCAGTCAGGTCGCGCATCTCCACCACATCCTTGTGGCGGAACAAGGCGTTGTCGTCGAAGTTCATCTTGCAGTCGAGCGCCAGCACGCCGCCCTCTTTTGTGATGAGCAGCGGATTGATCTCGGCGAGCGACGCGTCCATGTCGATGTAACAGCGCATCAGTTTCTGCACGAAGTCGACGCACCTCTTGTAAGCGTCGCCTGTCAGTCCAAGGGCGTTGGCGACCGCCCGGGCCTGGAACGGCAGCGCGCCGAGAACGCCGTCGATCGGCTCACGGTGAATCGCTGATGGATCCCGCTGCGCGACTTCCTCGATCTCCATGCCGCCCTGCTTCGAGGCCATGACCACAGGCATGCCGATACGCCGGTCGAGGGTGATGCCGAGGTAGAGCTCCTTATCGATGTTGAGCGCCTCTTCGATCAGGACTTTTCGCACGAGGCGGCCCTCGGGGCCGGTCTGATGCGTGATCAGCGTCATACCGAGGATCTTCTTCGTCAGTTCCGCCGCTTCATCCGCGTCCTTGGCCAGCTTCACCCCGCCGCCTTTGCCACGGCCGCCTGCATGGATCTGCGCCTTGACGACGACGCGGCCGCCCAGTTCCTTCGCCGCGGCGCGGGCCTCGTCGGCGTTCTCTGCGACAATGCCGCGCGGCGTCGGTACGCCGTAGCGGCGCAGGATTTCTTTGGCCTGATACTCGTGGACTTTCATAGGGCGCGGAGTTTTATCACACTGAACGATGTATTCGCGGGAGCGGCCGGAAGTTGATTAGACTGCCGTTGCCCGGAGGTTCGCAATGCCGATCGATGACGATCATTTCAGGTTGGCCATGTCTCACTTCGCCAGCGGCGTGACGGTCGTAACGACGGAGCACGATGGGCAGATGTACGGGATGACCGTGGCATCGTTCGCATCGCTCTCGCTGCACCCGCCGCTGGTCATGGTCTGTATCGAGAGATCGGTAAAGACACACGACGCGATCGCTGCCGCCGGTAAGTACGGCGTCAGCATCCTGAGCAGCGCGCAGGCAGGCATCTCCTCGAAGTTCGCCTCGCGCAGCGACGACAAATTCACTGGAGTGGAGCTTGTTCCCGGCGATCTATCTGTACCGCTCATCGCCGATTCGCTGACCGCGATCGAATGCCGGCTGTACGATCAGCTTCCCGGCGGGGATCACACCATCTTCATCGGCGAAGTCATGGCCATCCATACCCGCGAGGGAGATCCCCTTCTCTATTTCCGCAGCGGCTATCGCGAGATACGAAGCTGATGCAGGAGATGCGCGACTCGCTGCGCACGACGTTTCAACGAGTCTTCCGGCTTCCCAACTGGCGGAAGCAAACGCGCCGCGGCACGCTCGAGCACATCCGCGGTTTTCATTCGGAGATCCTCGGCAACAATCGCGAGATCACCATCTACCTGCCTCCCGGATACAACAGTCGCGACCATCTTCGCTATCCGGTTCTCTACATGAACGACGGTCAGAACCTCTTTGAGCAGGAACGCGCGTTCATCCCCGGTCAGCACTGGCGTCTCGCCGAAGCTGCCGACGAAAAGATCGGCGGCCGCACAGCGCGCCCAATGATCATTGCCGGCATCGACAACACACCCTCACGAATCGACGAATACACCCCGACGAATGACACCGCGCGCCACGGCGGCGGAAAGGCCGTCGAGTACGGCCGGATGATCATCGAAGAGCTGAAGCCAATCCTCGATGCGGGTTACCGCACGCTGCCCGATGTCTCGAACACCGCCCTGGGTGGTTCTTCGCTAGGTGGACTGGCGGCAATGTATCTCGGCCTCACGCATCCCGATGTCTTTGGGCATCTCGCCGTGATGTCCCCCTCGGTCTGGTGGGACAGCCGTGCGATCCTCGCCGAGGTCGATCGTTTCAACGCGCCGCAACGGCCTCGCATCTGGCTCGACATGGGCGGCCGCGAAGGGATCGAAGGGCTTGCCAACGCACGCCTGCTGCGCGACCGTCTGCTCGCGGCCGGGTGGAGGAACGAGGACGACTTCCGTTACTTCGAGGATCGTCGTGCCGATCATAGCGAGCGCGCCTGGGCCAAGCGGGTGCCCGCGGTGCTGGAGTTTTTGTTCCCCGCGCCGGAGTTGTCCTCTCTAAATGGCAGTTGACGCTCTCGGCCGCCCCATTCGTGACCTGCGGATATCAGTTACAGACCGCTGCAACTTTCGCTGCACCTACTGCATGCCGAAGGAAGTCTTCGGCCGTGACTTCGCCTTTCTCGACCGCGCGGAGTTGTTGACGTTCGAAGAGATCTCCCGCCTGGCTCAACTCTTCGTGCGTGAAGGTGTTACCAAGATCCGGCTTACTGGAGGCGAGCCGTTGCTTCGCCGCGATATCGAGCGCCTTGTGGCGATGCTCGCGCGTATCCGGGGAGTGCAGGATATTGCACTGACTACGAATGGCTCCCTGCTGACACGCGAGAAGGCCTTCGCGCTTCGCGACGCCGGCGTCAGTCGGATCACCGTCAGTCTCGATTCGCTCGATGACGCGGTCTTCCGGCGCATGAACGACGCCGGCTTCCCCGTCACGCGTGTGCTGGAGGCCATCGACGCCGCCGAAGAAGCGGGTCTGACGCCGATCAAGATCGACGTCGTGGTCAAGCGCGGCGAGAACGACGGCAGCATCGTCGAGATGGCGCGCCGATTCCGCGAGACCGGTCACATCCTCCGCTTCATCGAGTACATGGATGTCGGCAACACGAACGGGTGGCGCATGGAAGACGTCGTTTCAGCGCGAGAGATCGTCGATCGCATCAGCGCGCACTGGCCGCTCGAGCCGCTGCGGGCAAACTACTTCGGCGAGGTGGCCGGGCGCTGGCGTTATCTGGACGGCGGCGGCGAGATTGGCATCGTGTCGTCCGTCACGCAGCCGTTCTGCGGCAGTTGTACGCGCGCGCGCCTCTCCGCCGACGGCAAGCTCTACCTCTGCCTCTTCGCCGGCACGGGGCACGACCTGCGTGGCCTTCTTCGCGGCGGTGCCGATGACGAAACGATCGCCGGCGCCATCCGTTCTCACTGGCACACACGCGACGACCGATATTCCGAAATCCGCGCCGAGGCCACACCCTCATCGAAGGTGGAGATGTCGCACATCGGCGGGTGAGCCGTGTGTATCGCCGCATCAGCGCTGGCCAGACAGCTATAATCACGAGCATCGATGGATCAGCTCCAACTGCACTACGTCGATCTCGGCGTGCCGCGGGTCATGGACCTCGAGCACGAGCTGTCGGTAGGGCGCACCGAGGGGAACGATCTGATCCTGAATCACCCGTCGGTCTCGCGGAAGCATGCGCGGTTCGACCTGCGCGGCGATCACTGGTGGATCGTCGACCTCAAGTCGACGAATGGCGTCAAGATCAACGGAAACCTCATCACCGATGCGCAGATAGCCGCCGGTGACAAGATCTCGGTCGGCTCCGTCCTGCTGGACGCCCGCGCGCTTCCATCGGTCGACTTCAACGCCGACTCGATGTTCGACAACCCGTCGGGCACGGTCATCCGGCGTATCTCCGACTTCAATTCCGAGTTCGGCCTCGACATCGGCGAGATGGCCGACAAGGGGCCGGTCTCGCGTCCACCGTCGCAGCCCGGCGTTCGCGAGCCGGCGGTGTCGCGCGAGAAGATCTTCCAGGTTCTGGTGCAGGTGGCCAAGGCGCTGCTCTCATCCGAGGAATTGCAACAGGTGCTCACGACCGTGATGGACATCATCTTCCGGTATCTGCCGGTCGAGCGCGGGCTGATCATCCTCTTCGACGAGGAAGGCAATCCGATCCCGAAGCTGACGAAGTTCATCGACGGCGCGGAGCAGCAGGACATCCCGATCTCGCGCACGATCCTGAAGATGGTGGCACAGCAACAGGTGGCGTTGATGACTTCGAACGCGCTCGAAGATGCGCGCCTCCTCGGCGGAAAATCGATCGCCATTCACGGCATCCGTTCGGCGATGTGCGTGCCGCTGTGGAACCGGCAGCGAGTCATCGGCGCGGTGCAGGTCGACTCGCCGATCCACATCGGCAGTTTTACGGAAGAAGACCTCGACCTGCTCACGGCGCTGGCGAACTTCGCTGCCGTAGCGATCGAGCGCGCCCAGCTCGCCGAGAAGATCGAGGAAGAGCGCAAGATCCGCGCCCGCATGGAGCGCTACCACTCGCCGGCCGTCGTCGACGAGATCGTGAAGGGCTCGATTTCAACAGAATCGGAAGTCCGCAGCACCGACGTGTCGATTCTCTTCGCGGACATCAGCGGTTTCACAACTGTCTCCGAGACGAAGAAGCCTGAGGAAGTAGCCGAGTTCCTGTCGCACTTCTTCTCGTGCGCGGTGGAGTCGATCTTCGCGTACGGCGGAACGCTCGACAAATTCATCGGCGATGCGGTGATGGCTTTCTTCGGCGCACCGCTGCCGCAGGATGACCACGCCGACCGCGCCGTGCTGACGGGTCTCATGCTTCAGCGGATGGTGAACGATTGGAACGTCGAGCGGGCCAAGACCGATCTTCCGCCGGTGATGGTGCGCGTCGGCATCAACAGCGGCCTGGCCGTGGTCGGCAACGTCGGTACGGAGAAGCGCGTCGACTACACGGTACTGGGCTCGGCGGTGAACATCGCCTCCCGCCTCGAAAGTGGCGTGGCCAAGCCCGGTCAGGTCGTCATTTCACAGAACACCGTCGACCGCATCATGGGCAGTTTCGAAACCGAGTCGCTCGGCGAGTTTGCCCTAAAGGGCATGCAGCAGAAGATGCCGGTATTCGCCGTGATCGGAACCGTAGGCGTGTCGACCGGCCCCGCTGCGCTGCAGGCAACATCGACGGCGCGGTAGAGCCCCTCAGTCCAAACCGATCCTCATGCTCGGATCGTTCGTCCGATTGTCGGTCACCGCACCGTAGACGATGAAATCCTTCTGGAACGCGGAAACCACGATCTTTCCGCCGGGCGGAAGAGCGTCGCCGATGAACGCCGTTGCGGCAACCTGTTCGAAGTAGTTCGCCGCATAGGTCTTGGTGATGTTTCCTACCCTGGCTCCGGACGCGTCGTAAACGTTCACGGTCAGATCGCCCGCCGTGAATGTCCTCCAGTCCGCCGATACGAATCTGCTGTGCCGTAGTTACCGAAGCAATCAATAACATAAATGCGGCGATGAAAGTGCTTCTGCGTGAATGGGTAATCGTCAAGCTGCCCATCGTATCTCGCGGCATAATCGGAGTGCATGTTCTTTCTCGAAGCGCGATCCCTTTCGAAGACGTATCGCAACGCCGAGGTCCCCGTTCCGGTGCTGAGCGACCTCGAGCTCACCGTGGAACGGGGAGAGATGCTGGCGGTGGTCGGTCCCTCGGGCATCGGCAAGTCCACTCTCCTTCATCTCCTCGGCGGACTCGATCGACCCGACACCGGCTCGATCCGCGTCGCTGAGGTCGTCGTTTCATCGATGAGCAACGACGAGCTGGCGCGTTTCCGCAACCGCAACGTCGGCTTCGTCTTTCAGTTTCATCACCTGCTGCCAGAATTCACGGCGCTCGAAAACGTGGCCATGCCGGGTTGGATCGGAAGACTCGACAAGGACGAGGCGATGAACAAAGCGGCCGCGCTGTTGGCGGAGCTGGGACTCGAACATCGCGGGCGGCACTTCCCGAATCAGCTCTCCGGCGGCGAGCAACAACGCGTGGCCATCGCCCGGGCCCTGCTGACCAATCCAATCCTTTTTCTTGCCGACGAGCCGACCGGAAATCTCGACCTCGAGACGAGCGAACGGGTCTTCGATCTCATGCGGGAGTGTCACCGCAAGCGCGGGTTGACTTCGGTGATCGTCACTCACAACCGTGATCTGGCTGCGCGATGTGACAGAGTGTTCGAGATGAGTGCAGGCATCAGAGCTTGATGCTGAGAACGAATGCCATGCCGCGAGCGCAAAACGGGGCGGAACTTGATTGTGCCCGCGTGTGTGAGGTAAGCGCTGGCGGCAGGGGTTAGACTACTGGCTGCCCATGTTCGAAAAATACAACGAGAAAGCACGCCGCGCGCTCTTCTTTGCCCGTTACGAAGCGTCGAAGCTCGGCTCCCGCGTCATCGAGTCCGAACATATCCTCCTCGGCGTCCTTCGTGAAGGAGAAGAAATCATCAAGGAGATTTTCTCCCGCTTCAACGTGAAGCCGGAGCAGATCCGCCGCGAGGTCGAGGGCGATCGTCTCTTCGTCGACCGCATCTCGTCTTCTGCCGAACTGCCTCTCTCCGAAGAATCAAAGAAGATCCTCGCCTACGCAGCGCACGAAGCGGAGTCGATGCTTCACCAGTACGTCGGCACCGAGCACCTGTTGATCGGAATCCTGCGCGTCGAGTCGTCGACCGCGGCGCGCATCCTCACCGCCAAAGGCCTCAACGTCTACGGTGTGCGTGAGGAGACCATCTCGATCCTGAAGGAGCGCGAGGCCGACAAGCAGAAGAAAGAGCTGCCGTTCCTGGCCGAATACGCCCGCGACCTGACGGCGATGGCGCACTCGGCGCAATTCGATCCGCTCATCGGCCGCGAAAAGGAAGTAAGCCGCATCATCCAGATCCTCTCGCGGCGCACGAAGAACAATCCCATTCTCCTCGGCGAGCCGGGCGTCGGTAAGACCGCCATCGTCGAAGGTCTGGCGCAACGAATCGTCGACGGCAACGTGCCGCTCTTCATCGCCAACAAGCGCATCCTCTCGCTCGACCTCTCACTCATCGTGGCAGGCACGAAGTATCGCGGCCAGTTCGAGGAGCGGCTCAAGGGGATCATCAAGGAGCTGAAGGAAAACACCGACATCATCATCTTCATCGACGAGATCCACTCGCTGATCGGCGCCGGATCCGCCGAGGGGTCGCTCGACGCCGCCAACATCCTCAAACCGGCGCTGTCACGTGGAGAGATCTCCTGCGTCGGCGCGACCACCATCCGCGAGTACCGGCGCTACATCGAGAAGGACCGTTCGCTGCTCCGCCGCTTTCAGGCCATCAACGTCGCGCCGCCGAACGAGGACGAGACGCTGGCCATCCTGGAGGGTGTCAAGGAGCGCTACGAGAGCTTCCACAAGGTCAAGTACTCCGACACAGCCATCCGCAGCGCGGTCTATCAATCGAACCGCTACATCACCGACCGTTTCTTCCCCGACAAGGCGATCGACATCATCGACGAGGCGGGTGCGAAGGTGAAACTGCGCCGCGTTGCCGACACGCAGAACCTGCGGCGGCTGGAGTCGGAGATCCGGTCGATCGTCAAGGAAATGAAGAAGGCCATCTCGGACAAGGATTTCGAGAAAGCCGTTTTCCTGCGCGAGCGCGAGATCGAGCTGAAAGAAGAGATCGAGCGCTTCAAACAGGAGCGCGAAACGGCCGGCGAAGAGTTGATGGAAGTGACCAAGAAGGATGTCGAGGAGATCATCAGTTCCTGGACCGACATCCCGGTCACATCGATCGAAGCTGACGAGGCGGCGAAGCTGATCAACATGGAAGACTCGCTGATGCGGCGGGTCGTCGGTCAGGACAAAGCCATCCGCGCCATCTCGCGCGCGATCCGCCGGTCGCGCCTCGGGGTGGCGTCACCGAACCGGCCTATGGGCTCGTTCATCTTCCTCGGCTCCTCCGGCGTCGGCAAGACCGAGGTGGCCCGACGTCTGGCCGAGTTTCTCTTCGGCTCGCAGAGGCGCCTGATCCGTTTCGACATGTCGGAGTACATGGAGAAGCATGCGGTGTCGAAGCTCATCGGCTCGCCACCCGGCTACGTCGGTCACGAAGAAGGCGGTCAGCTAACGGAGCGCGTGCGCCGCAACCCATATTCTGTCGTTCTGCTCGACGAGATCGAGAAGGCGCACCCCGACATCTCCAACATACTGCTGCAGATCCTCGAGGACGGGATACTGACCGACTCGCTCGGGAACCAGGTCGACTTCCGCAACACGCTGATCATCATGACCAGCAACCTCGGCACACGCTTCCTGACGACGAAAGGCCATATGGGCTTCCGCGAGAAGTCGAGCGAAGCCGACCAGAAGTCAGCCGAGGCGATGATTCATCAGGAGCTGAAAAAAGAGTTCAGCCCCGAGTTCATCAACCGGATCGACGACATCATCATCTTCAACCCGCTGACGCAGATCGAGCTCCGCGAGATCTGCCGCCTGCTGGTCGACGACGTCAACCTCGCGCTCGTGCCAAAGGGAGTCCAGATCGCCATCGACGACGGTGTCATCGGCTGGCTCCTCAGCCGTGCCGAGGAGGAGTCGAACTCCGGCGCCCGCCCGCTGCGCCGTGCCATCCAACGCTACATCGAGGACGAGCTGTCGGAGTTCCTGATCCGCCACAAGGACTCGGTACCGGAGTGGATCGACTTCACCATGAACGCCCAGGAAGTGCTGCTGATGCCTCGAAGCACCGAAGCACTGACGCCGTAGCGATGGTTTGGGGACTTGCCAGTGCCATTGCGCATCTATCTCGAGACGAGCCTGATAAGCTACCTGGTCGGTAGACCAAGCCGTGACTTGATCACACTCGCGAATCAAGAGATCACTCGCGAGTGGTGGGACACGCAGCGCATGGAGTACGAGTTGTTCATCTCCGAGCTCGTGATTCGAGAGGCGGAAATCGGCGACACGACAGTTGCTCGTAGCCGGCTTGCTTTGGTGGCGCAGTTGCCAATACTTTCAGTACCTGAAGAGGCGGAGCGTCTTGCGCCGGGCATTCTCCGTGCTGCGGGTCTGGCATCGAACGCAGCGACGGATGCCCTTCACATGGCGCTTGCCGCGGTACACGGTATGCAATATCTGCTCACGTGGAACTGCAGGCACATCGCGAATGCATCCATTCGTCGAGCTGTTGAACGACAATGCAGGTTGTCGGGATACGATCCTCCCGTCATTTGTACACCGCAGGAACTGCTGGAACGGTGATCGCCATGTGGGAAGACCCCATCGTCCGAGAGACTCGAGAGGCACGCGAGCAGCTATTCGCGAGTTGCAACCACGATCTTGCCGCTTTGTGTCGTTTTCTTCGCGAGAAGCAGAGTGAGCACGCAGCGAGAGTTGTGACGCTGCAACCTCGCCGTCCAGAACCAGCGCTACCTGAAAAATAGCGGTCACCCAACGGATGTTGAGCCGGCCAACGAAGAGCTGTCGCATGATGACTGCCTTAAGACTCGGCCGTGCCATCACAACAGATCCTATAATCGCAATCGATGGCTGCCGACGACGAAGGCCGGCTGTACAAGATCGGCGAAGTCTGCAAGATCGCCGAGGTGCAGCCGTATGTGCTGCGGTACTGGGAGACAGAGTTCCCGCCGCTCGCACCGAACAAGAGCGGCGGCGGTCAGCGCCTCTACACCCGGCGCGAGATCGACGTCATCCTGCGTATCAAGCAACTCCTCTACTCCGAGGGCTTCACCATCGCCGGCGCGAAGAAGAAGCTCGATGTCGAGGTTTCATCGCCAGCCACCGTCGAAGCGACGCCCGCCCCGCCATCGAAGAAAGTCGCCAAAGCGCTCGGCGATGTGAAGCGTGAGCTGACGGCGATTCTGGATCTGCTGGACGATCCGAAGCGGTAAGAGACCCAGCGGTGGTGATTCGCAAGTGTTCACCGATGTCTCGCGAGCCCCTGGCGATGCTTCGCGAAGCGTCTCAGAGGACTGCTTAGTACAGGCCTCCCGGAAGAGAGTGTCCATGCGTCACGACCTCGTTGCAACGCGGCCAGCTGGCGAGGCACACGGGTCACGGCCTCGATGCAACGCGTCGCGGTCGTGGCGCACGTGCGTCACCAGTGGGACGCATTGCGTTGCGGTCGTGGCGCACGTGCGTTACCAGCGGGATGCATTGCGTCGCGGTCGTGGCGCACGTGCGTCACCAGCGGGATGCATTGCGTTGCGGTCGTGGCGCACGTGCGTCACCAGTGGGACGCATTGCGTTGCGGTCGTGGCGCACGTGCGTCACCAGTGGGACGCATTGCGTTGCGGTCGTGGCGCACGTGCGTCACCAGCGGGATGCATTGCGTTGCGGTCGTGGCGCACGTGCGTCACCAGTGGGACGCATTGCGGCGCGGTCGTGGCGCACGTGCGTCACCAGTGGGACGCGTTGCGTCGCGGTCGTGGCGCACGTGCGACACCAGGAGGCCGCGTTGCGTCAAGGTCGTGACCCATGTGCGTCACCAGCGGGCAGCGTTGCGACACGACACCAGGGAGCGCGGGCGAGACGCTCTATCCTCACGCACGCTGTTGGGGTCATACGCGCTAACTTATGGAGCGCTGGCGTCCTCGCCGGCTGGCTGGGCGCCGTCTCGGCGCCCGAAATCTGGCGAAAATGGCGGCGGGGACGCCGCCAAGCCAGCCGGCGAGACGCCAACGTTCCGGTCGCGGAGACCTTAAGTTAGCGTTAGCGCTAATTTGGACAAGTGTCGGGGACACCGGCAAGCGGTCCGACTGAAACAACTGGACACTTTCTTCCGGGGAGCTGTACTAAGTCGCTCTCCGGCGACATTCAAGGCGTCCTGGAGGACTATTTTGATATGCCTGGACAACTACTGAAGCCCTCTCGGAGGACTCTTCAAGCGTCTCTGAGGACTTTCGAAGCATCACGGAAGACTATCGAAGCTACGCCCCAGCATCCGGCGGCGGCGCCTCCGGCTGAGGAGTGGTGGCTCCTGCCTGAGTATCGCTCCCCTTCTTCTCCGGAACCTTGAAGCCGAGGTAGGTGCCGGAGCTGATTCCCATCAAGCCGAGCAGCGTCGCGCTAAAATCGGGCATCTCCAGGTTCTTGTAGACCGAGCCACAGAAAATCACGCCGAGAACCAGCGTCCAGACGAACATCTGGAAGCGGTGCAGACTGACGCCGGTCGGATCGCTCATGACGTCGTTGAGGAAGCCGCGCGACTCTCCGCCCGGCTCGTCCGGTGCAGGCGCTGGCTTGCTCTGATCGATGAGAGTGGCACCGAGAGCGGTCGCGGCGCCGATTCCGATGAGAGCGAGGACCGAGCTGGTGATGGTATCCAGCTCGTCAGTGATCATCCACATGAAGACATACGCGGCGATGACCAGGAAGAACCAGAACGACATCTGGAAGAGCGAGAGTGAGTAGGGGCGCTTGTTCGGTATCGGATGAGTTCCGCTCCGAACGAGGCTGGTGGTGCGGCAGAGATAGATGAAGATGGCTAACGCCAGCACGAAGATGACCACGAAGATGACGAATTGGGGGCCGGGAATCGACTCCAGCATGAAGCTGGCTGTACTAGGGATCGAGAATTGTTGGTCCGAGCCGACGCTCGCCGAGATCGAGTGTGCAAAATGGTTGGGCTTGCCGAGGAGCGAACGCCATGAATCTTCGTCATCCTTTGTCCGCTGGAGGAGGTAGCGCACATGCCCAGTGACCGGATCGCACGACTGTGCCTTGACTCCCTTGATCGGCATTCCGTCGAGGAACAGCACGATCCCCTGGCAGTTGCCGTTCGCCTGCTTCAGAAGCGCCCCGAAGTTCTGGATGTGCAAGGAGATCCGGTCGTCGAGACCGGCCATATGCGGAGATGCCTTGAAGTAGGAGTGGGCGAAGTAGACGCGCGGCGGGCCGCCGTTGTCGGGAAGGTTCGCGGGCGCATCCGCTGGCTCCCACTGAGCCAGCACAGCCGTAGCCATGAACAGGGAGAGAACCGCAACCACTGTCGATCGCATACACACCTCGTACTCTCTGGTTTTGGGACGGCATTGATTCTACGACAACCGGCAGAGTACGGCTTCAACAAGTCCAACCGGTTGTCGTACGCTGAAGACATGAAGTACACCGGCATCGCTCAGGCTCTCGTCCTTTCTGTCGTCACTCTCGCCTTCGTCACCTGCTCATCCGATACGGTCGACGACCGTCAGCCGAGAAGCTATCCCGGCCGGAACGGTGAACGGTCCGGCGGCATCGCCCGAACAGGCGGGGGCGTCGGAGACGGGCTGGAGATGATTCCGCCGGGAGACTGGTGGCACGATCCGCAGATCAGCGGGGCCGTGACTCTGACGAGCGATCAGATTGCATCGCTGGATCGCATCAACAAGGAGCAAGGCGAGGAGATCGCGCATCTCGAACGGGACAGCCTGGTGGCCGCACGCGACCTGCGGCAGGTGGTCGATTCCACGCAGCCGTCAACCGACGACATCACCGGCGCCGCGCAAAGGCTACGAGGCATCCGCGATGCGCTGTTCGACCATCGGGTGAAGATGTTCGCCGCAGAACGGACGCTCCTGACGCAAGTCCAGTGGCAAGCGCTGCAGCAGGCTCTCGCCTCGCGCAACCGCCCCAGCCAGAACAACCGAGGCGGCTACGGCGGACGCGGTGGACGGGGCGGTATGGGCGGGCGTGGACGGTTTCCGGGGTAGGGTTTGGGGGCGTTGGGTTGCTGAGTGATTGGGTTGCGAGGTCCCGGGGTTACGAGGTCTCGCGTGGTGCGAGCCGGTCTACCGGGTTGCCAGGAGCTGTGGTTCAAGTTTGTGAGACTGGGTGGCGGTGAGTGGTTGTCCGCGTGGCGAGGCGAAGCGCTGAAGGCTGGTTCGCCGGCGGCGTGAGATCCGTAGCCCCACCAGAACGACTTCAAACCAACCTACACAACCAACTCCGCCAACGCCTGCTCCACCAGCATCCGGGCATCGGCGTTGACGTTCAGCCAGCGGATCGCCGCGGTGGTGGCGCCGGCTGCTGCGAGCAGGCGTTCCTGATCGATCGAGAGAGACAACCGGCCGGCGACCGCGTCACAGAGAGTCTTCCCGAGCAGAGCGACGGCGTCGCTGACTTCGTCCTGCGAAGCTATGAGTGATGCCACTCCCAGAAGCGCGGCGGTGTCGCGCTCGTCGGAAAAGCGCGTGAGGCCGGAAATGATCGCTGAAGCGAGCTTCTCATTCGTCTCGACCTCCCCGCCGACGAAGATCATCTGGCAGCGGGAACGGATCGTCGGGAGCAGCAGGTCGGGCGATCGCGTCAGCAGGATGAAGGTCGTGTCGCTCGCCGGCTCCTCCAGGGTCTTGAGGAGCGAGTTCGAGCCTCCAACGCTGAGCGCGTTGGCCGGATCGATGATGAAGACTTTGTTGCGCCCCTCGTAGGGCCGCATGGTCGCGGCGGCGACGATCTCGCGGATCTGCTCGACGCTGATCATCTTCTTCTCGCCGGCTACTTCGATGAAATGGACGTCGGGGTGCATCCGGCGCTCGATTCGCTGGCAGGCCGTGCAGTCATCCCCTTCGGTCCCGTTCAGACAGTTGAGCGTCCTGGCGATACCGAGGGCAATCTCGCGCAACGTAGCCGCTGAAGGACCGTGACAGAGGATTGCGTGATGCAACTCCCCCCGTCGCGCCGTCTCGAGCAGCAGTTCAGCGGTAGCGCTCACCGCAACACCTCGGGCATTCTCCGCACCAGCTCGGCCTCGACTAGGGCATAGACCTCATCGACGTCCCCAGCGGCATCGACGACCGCAAAGCGAGCCGGCTCGGCCAACGCAAGCGAGAGATATCCCTCACGCACGCGGCGAAAGAAACGCAGATCCTCCGTCTCAAAGCGCCCCTCATCTCGCGTTGCCTCGGCGTTCCGCGAGCGTGCACGAGAGAGCCCGGTCTCTTCGGGCAGATCGAATAGAAGCGTCAGGTCGGGCGTGAGGGAATCCGTGGCCCATGCGTTGAGCGTGCGCAGTTGGTCGAGGTTGAGAAGCCTGCCGAAGCCCTGATAGGCGAGCGTCGCGTCCGTGAAACGGTCACAGAGCACCGTCGCTCCGCGCTCCAGAGCCGGACGGATGACTTCGACGACGTTCTGCCTGCGCGACGCGGCAAAAAGAAAGAGCTCCGCGACCGGATCGATCTGCGCGGTGCTGTCGAGCAGGATGGCGCGGATCCGGTCCGCAGACGGAGTCCCGCCGGGCTCTTTGGTGACGACAGCACCCGCGAGGCGGGCAGCCAGCTTCCGAAGCTGCGTCGATTTGCCGGATCCCTCGATCCCTTCGAACGTGATGAACATTCCTGTTCGAGTCTATCGCGGGCGGGGTTCGGTCAAGACCCCAACCCATCTCGCAGCCCGCGCAGGTAATGCTCTCGCATCAGCGTCTCGAAGACACGATTGGTGGCCAGAACGCGGAACCGTTCGCCAAGCCGCGCGCGGCGGCGGAGATGAGCCAGGCGCGCTTCGCTCGCCAATGTGCGGGTCTCCAACTCATGGACGCCGAGGAAGCCGGCCAGTTCAGGGTGCTTCCGGTAGAAGATCGCGCCGGAACGGCCTACGGTGTACTGCCGGCGGGCGAAGGAATCGACCGTCATCGGGTGATAGTGGCGGGTGACGGCGCCGGCGTTGTAGTGAATCTTCAGGCCCAGCGCATCGAGACGGAAGGCCAGCTCGATGTCTTCCCACGCCGCCGCCGGAAACGTGGTGTCGAACGGTTCGTGCCCGAGCAACTCGCGGTCGAGGGAGATGTTCGAGGTGTAGAAAAAGTTGAACGGAACGATCTCGGTATCGTGAATCAATTTGTAACCGAACTGCAGGCCGTAGTCGTTGATGTAGTCCATGAACGCCGTGACACGCTCACCTGGCGGCCAGCCGGTGTAGCCGAGGCATGCCGTGAGCGGATCATCGTTCGCGTCGTGGTGGACTCGGGCGTGCTCGGCGAGAAAACGCGGCTCCGGCACGGTATCGTCACCGATGAAGAGGATGTAGCGGCCGGCCGCGAGCGAGACTCCGAGATTGCGTGCCTTTCCGGGACCGGAATTTGGTTGCGAGCGAAACGTCAGCGCGTAGTTCTTCGCGCGCCGCTCGCTGATCGCCGCCGCCGTCTCATCGCCGGAACCGTCGTCGATCACGATCACCTCGAGTTCCGGCGCACCGCGCTGCTCCTCGAGAGCGTCGAGCACGCGCAAGAGCATCGGCAGGCGCTTGTGCGTCGGGATGACAACGGAAAAATAGGGGGCGGACATCGGGCGGCGGATTGTAGCGCTCAGCGCGGATGGAAGAGGAGCAGGTCCAGGCTGAACGTAAGCCGGATGTCCTTGACCTCCTCGATACTGCGCGGCCGGTAGATGGAGAGGAGCACATCGTGAACGGCCTCGCGGTCGAGTTCAGCCGTCGTCGATATGCGTCGTTGCTCCACAGGCGTGAACCGGCCTGCGAATGTCTCGATGGTCCGCGCGACGCGGTCCCGCCCGGCTCCGCGCAGCTCGACGAGATCGTCAGGTGCAGGAACGGCGACGAGCAGGCGGCCATCGTCGCCCACCACGCGCCGGAACTCGTCGCAGTTCATCCGCGCCGTGATCGAAATGACCAGCGTAAACGTGGCATCGGAGTAGGGAACAAAGCGGTCGGCGTTGCCGACAATCCATTCGCATTCGGGAAAACGGCGGGCGGCCGCGTCGATGGCCGGAATGGAGATGTCGATGCCATGAGCTTCGCATCCGCTCGCACGCGCCAGCGATCCGAGGTGGAAACCATCGCCGCAACCGGCATCGAGGACGATGTCTCGGTCCGCGACGCGCGACATCTCCGCAATCGACTGGAAGAGAGGTCTCGTTACACCGCGGTCATGTAATCGCCGCCGTGCCGCCACCGCTTCCGCCGTATCGCCCGGCCGCTTCGATCGCCGCTCCTGAGGCTGGAGAAGATTGATGTAGCCGCTGCGTGCGACGTCGAACGAGTGTCCGTGCGGACAGGCGACGCGCTGCTCTTCGCGCGCGAGAGGCTGATGGCAGGTGCGGACGGTGCAGAGAAGCATTCGGGGAGTTCGCTCGCCGGGTGTCGGGAGTGGGAGTTTTCTTTCTACGACAACCGAAACCCGGCCCTCGACACCCTACAATCATTCCATGCACCGCTCCACGCGACGCCTGCTCGGCCTCGCGGCCGGTCTCGTCCTGTTCCTGATTGCTTCCGCCTTGCTCTACCAGGCGGGGATGGCGAGGCTGGAGGGGGCGCATCGTACGTTCTGGGACAGCTTCGAGTGGGCGGCCGAGACGCTGAGCACGACCGGATACGGTTACGACAGCCATTGGCGGCATCCGGCCATGGTGCTCCTCGTCGTGGTGGTGCAATTCGCCGGCGTCTTCCTGGTCTTCCTGATCGTACCGATCTTTCTGGTGCCATTTCTGGAAGAGCGTTTCGAGCGGCGAGTGCCACGGACTGCTCCGAAGATCGCGGACCACGTCGTGGTCTACCGCTACGGCCCGACGGTGGAGACCCTGCTGCAGCGGCTGACGGCGAACCACATCGCCTCGATTGTTGTCGAGACCGACGAGACGGCGGCACGGGCGGTGCTGGAGCGCGGTCTCCCTGTGGTCTTCAGCCGCGCCGAGGAAGATGCGCTCGACACTTGCCGTCTCGCGCAGGCCAGGGCGGTAGTGGCAAACGGACGCGACGAAGAGAATGCCTCGCTCATCCTCCGTGCGCGGCAGATGGGCTTTCGCGGCGAGATCTTCGCATTCGTCGAAGAGCCGGCTCATCGGAAGCCGATGGAGCTCGCCGGCGCTACGGCGGCCTACACGCCGCGACACATCGTGGCGGCTGCGCTGGCCGCACATGCAAGCGACCGGATCAGTCCGCGGCTGCCCGGCTCCGAGGCGCTGCCTCTCGAGCGCCGCGAGTTGCGCGTGCCCGCTACGAGCCCGATGGCTGGCCGCACACTGGCAAACGCGAGCCTCGGCGCGTCGACAGGCGCCATCGTCGTCGGTCAATGGACGCGCAACCGGCTGAACGCCCGTTGCGACGCTGCCATGATCATCGAGCCGGGCTCGATCCTGGAGATCGCCGGCGACGCCGCTTCGCTCGATCGCGCGGCGGCGATGATCGGCAGCCCGCTTCTCCGCCGCAACGGTCCGTACCTCATCGCCGGGTTTGGCGAGGTGGGGCGCAAGGTACATGAGCTTCTCACCGACGCCGGCGAGGAGGTGCGCGTCGTCGAGCGGGAGGCGAGGGAAGGTGTCGACATCGTGGGAAACGTACTCGATCCCTCTATTCTCGAACGGGCCGCGATGCGCCAGTGCCGCGCCGTCGTCCTTGCACTCAACAGTGATGACGCCACTCTGTTTGCCACCGTCATCGCCCGCGACGCCGCGCCGGACGTACCGGTGATCGCCCGCGTCAACCATTCGCGCAACATCGACAACATCTATCGAGCCGGAGCCGACTTCGCTCTCTCCATCAGCGATATCTCCGGAGAGATGCTTTCGGCGCGCCTTCTCGGCCGCGTGTCCCGCTTTCGTGACGAGCACCGGCAGGTCGTGCGCGTCACCGCCCGCAGCGGCCGGATGCTGCGCGGCCTGCCGCTGCGCCAGCATGGCTGTTCGCTGCTCGCGATCAAACGAGGAGGCACCTTTCTTCCCGTCACAGCCGAAACACTCGTCCAGCCGGCCGATGAGCTCTACATCTGCGGCGGAGCAGAGGCGGTGAAGGGGGTTGGTGAGTTGTTGAGTTGATGGGGTTGCTGGGTTGCGAACTACGGATCGCCACTTCGATGCTTTTGAGACCCGAGGAAACCAGATATTCTTAGCTCCGCAACCAGCAACTGAAATCATGAACCGCAAGTCTCCAACACATGCAACCCTGACCGGGCTGATCTCCGCCCTGGCCGCCATGGCTGTCGGCAAGATTCTCGAGTTGCCGAGCGTGAGGGGTGGCGTGAGGGATCTGGATAGCCGCGTCTACAAGCAGCAGCGTGACTTGTCCCGATCACTCAAGCGCGGCGTAAAGAACGCCAAGTCGAACATTCCATGGCTTGCCGCCGGCGTGGTGGTCATCATCGTCGGCGTTGGGTTGGTGGCGAAGGCGTCACGCGGAAAGTAGTGGAACAGTAGATCAGTGGTGAAGCAGTAGATCGGTGGATTGGTAGATCAGTGGATCAGGAAACCGGTACCAGATCCTGACCTACTAATCGACCAATCCACTGACCTACTGCTCGCGGCGAATCGATCAGAACGTTTCCACTCGGCCGGCAGATGAGATAGCTGATGGCGCCAAAAGATGATTCCGAGGCGTAGCCGCAGCGGTAGACGTCGCTGTCGACCAGTTCCGGCAACGCCTCGAGCGCGAGCCGCATGTTGCTCTTCGACACCGACCCGATCGATGCCGTCGGGCAGGAGATGAGCGCCTTCTGCGCAGCCAGGAGCTCTTCGCCGGTCTCGGGCTGGTGATAGACCGCCGACTGACTACCGCTATCGCTGAAGACCGTAGGCGCGAAAATCCGGCAGGCATCGCAATCGATACACGTGTCATCGACGAAAAAGTCGCCCGGCACGTTGTCCGGGAGCCGTTGTGCAAGCGTGGCCACGCCAGCAAGAACGGACGCGCGGAAAAGGCAATTTCGTCCTCAGTGCCTCGCCCGCGGGCGGATTTTTTCGCCTGAGCCCGCGTTTAGTCAGACCGCATGTTCGACAACCTGCAGGACAAGATGGACCGGGTCTTCAAGACCCTGCGCGGCGAGGCGGCCCTCAACGAGTGGCATATCGACAATGCGCTGAAGGAGATCCGCGTCGCGCTGCTCGAGGCCGACGTCCACTTCAAAGTCGTCAAGGAGTTCACCAACCGCGTCCGGGAGAAAGCGGTCGGCAAAGATGTCCTGACCGCCTTCTCACCCGCACAGCAGGTGACAAAGATCGTTCGTGACGAGCTTCAGGAGCTCCTCGGTGGGAACGAGGTCGGCCTTGCTCTCGTCGGCTCTCCTGCCGTGGTCATGATGGTTGGCCTACAGGGGTCGGGCAAGACCACGACCTCGGGCAAACTGGCATTCCACCTCAAGAACCGCGGACGCCGTCCGATGCTGGTGCCGTGCGATGTCTATCGACCCGCCGCTATCGAACAGCTCCGCATCGTCGCCAACAACGTGAAGGTGCATTTCTTCGAGCTCGGCGACGACCGCGATCCGATCTCGATCGCCCGCCGCGCGACGGCAGACGCCAGGACGCTTCTCTACGACACAGTCATCCTCGATACCGCCGGCCGTCTGCACATCGACGCCGAGCTGATGGCCGAGCTCGATACCATCAAGCGCGACACCCGCCCGAGCGAGATTCTCTTCGTCGCCGACGCGATGACCGGCCAGGATGCAGTGAAGTCGGCCAAGGAGTTCGACGATCGTCTCGGTGTAACCGGCATCGTGCTGACGAAGCTGGACGGCGATGCCCGAGGTGGCGCTGCCTTGTCGATCAAATCGGTCGTCAATCGACCGATCAAACTCGTCGGCGTCGGCGAAAAGTACGCCGACCTCGATGTCTTCCATCCCGACCGCATGGCCTCCCGCATCCTCGGCATGGGCGACGTGCTGTCGCTCATCGAGAAGGTCGAGACCGAGATCGACCGCAAGGAAGCCGAACAGCTTGCCCAACGTGTTTCCAAGGACAAGTTCACGCTCGAGGACCTCCGCGCACAGCTCCAGCAAGTCAAGAAGATGGGACCGCTCTCATCCCTCGTGAGCATGCTTCCCGGCGCAGGCAAGATCAGCGAGGGCGACATCGACGAGAGGGCCATCGTCCGGATGCAGGCCATCCTCGATTCGATGACGAAGAAGGAGCGCGCGTTCCCGCAAGTCATCGACGGCAAACGAAAGAAGCGGATCGCCAAAGGCTCCGGCACCTCGGTCCAGCAGATCAACCAGCTCCTGAAGCAATACCTGCAGATGAAGAAGATGATGCGGAGCTTCTCCAAAGGCTTCGGCGCCAGAAAGTTCGGCAAGATGATGAAGGGGTTGCCTCCGGAGTTTCTGCAGTAGGTTTGTTTCAAGCCTACGAATAGCGCATCGCCGCTCGTTATCGATCGCCGCAGGCGGATGAGTCCTCTTTGAGAGTACCTGCGGCCAGCGGCAGCACCCCTCACCCGCACCACCCCTTCGCTCCGCTCAGCGTCCGTGTCTCCCTCTCCCCACTTCGTGGGCAGAGGGTCTGGATATTGGACGTTCCGGAGCGTAACGAAAGCACGCCGGAGGCGTGCGTGAAGATAGCCGGTGGCCACGCCGGAGGCGTTGCCACCGGTTTGCAGGCGAAAGCAAAGGCACCCCGGCAGGGGACCCCGTTGGGGTGCCGGGCCCGCGTTGAGGGCCGGATGTCCCGCGTTGCGGGCAGCGTGTCCCGCATTGCGGGCTGGATGTCCCGCGTTGCGGGCAGCGTGTCCCGCGTTACGGGCAGCGTGTCCCGCATTGCGGGCAGCGTGTCCCGCGTTGCAGGCAGCGTGTCCCGCGATGCGGGCCGGATGTCCCGCACTGCGGGGCCGGTGCAGCAGAGTGCTGGCAGATTGCTGGACGGTGCGGACGGGCGTGCCTGGCGCTGACACCGGGCCCCCGCGCAACGTGCGGCGTCGAAACGCCGGCGGAGCCGGCATGAGAACCGTAGCCCCCGGGTTCAGCCAGGGGGTTTTGAGGTTCTTATCCCTTGCAAGCCCGCTTCAGCGGGCGGGGGCCCAGCTGCGCCGGGCCGAACTCGCGTTGTCTTCCGCCATACACCCACGGGGGTTCGGCCCAGCGCAGCTGGGCCCTACAATGCAAAGCTGTTCATGCCCGAGATCCTCTACGTCTACGCCTTCGCACCCGCGGCGCATCCGCTGCCGGAGTGTGTCGAGGCAATCGACGGGTCGAAGCGTCTTGATGCGGTGAAATCGAATGAGCTCGCGGCGGTCGTCACTCCGGTCGACGATGTCGACTTCTCGCAAGGGGTGATCGACGCGCGTGCCAAGGACGTCGAATGGCTGGGAGGTATCGGATACCGTCATCAAGGCGTAATGAATGCGCTGATGCAGGGGGGGACGATCATCCCCTTGCGCGCGTTCACGCTGTTTGCTTCGGACGAAAGCCTTCGCCGGCACCTCGAGTCCGAGCGCGAGCGACTGACAAAGCTCCTCGACCGGCTGGACGGGAAGCAGGAATGGACGTTGCGGATCGAGCTCGAGCCGCAGCTCTGGAGCGAGGCGCTGGTGCGGCGTCCCGGCACCCTCCGTGCGCTGTCGGACGAGATTGCTGGCGCAGCCGCCGGGAAGGCGTTCCTGCTCCGGAAGAAGCTCGACGATGAGAAGAAGCGCGCCTCGCGCGAGGCCGAGCAACAGGTCGTATCCGAGGTCGAGAACGAGGTGATGGCGAGACTCGTCTGCGACACCGTCGCTGAGACACGCCAGCAGCGCTCCGGAGCCTTTCCCCAGATCAACGTCCTGATCGAACGTGACGAAGAAACGCGGCTGGAAGAGCTCCGCGATGATCTGACGCGCCGCTACGCCGGCGACGGAGTGACGCTTGTGTTGACCGGGCCGTGGCCTCCGTATACGTTCGCGGTGGTAAGTGACGAGCGATGACTGATTCCGGCGAAGAAGATCTGGGCCTCCTGGAGATGCTCGACCATCTGCTCGACCGCGGCGTGGTGATCGCCGGCGAGGCGGTCGTCTCGATCGGTGACGTTGACCTCCTCTACCTCGGCTTGAACATCGTTCTCGCCAATGTCGACGCCATCATCCGCACCTCACAGCCGAAGCAGATCAAATGAAGCTCGTCGTGATCGGCGCGCACCTGGAACGAAGCGACATCGAGCCGCTTGCCGGGACGATTCCTGTGGCCAGCCTCTGGCTGAGCGGCCTGCCGATTGAAGAAACGCAGCCGCTCGGTGATCGCGAGCTGTTGTTGCGCGTTGCCCAAACGCGGGCGGCGCTGCTCGACCGCGCTACGTTCATCGCAATCCGCTACGGATTCACCGCGCACGGCCCGAGCGAAGCCGCGGTCAAATGCGCGGCGCATCTCGACCGATGGCAGCGCCTGTTGCACGAGTTTCGCGGCATGGTGGAGATGACGCTCAAGGTCGCTGCCAAGGCGCCGCGCCCTCGACCTGATCGCCACGATTTTGCCTCCGGAGCCGCGTACATCCGCGCCCTGCACGAAGCGACGCGTGCCGCCGGCGTGGAACCGGAGTTTCGAAGCGCGGTCGATGCGGGTATCTCGCCGCTGGCCATGAAGTGCCGCTGGTCGAATCGCGACAACGCATCGCTCGAATTCGCCGCGCTCGTCCCGAAGGAATCAGTAGCAGCCGTGAACGATGCCGGAGTGGCGTTGAAACGCGATTTTCCATCCGTCCCTTTTCTCCTTTCCGGCCCCTGGCCGTTGGAGGTCTTCGCCGATGATCACGAATGACGAAGAACGGCTGCGCGCGTCGCTCACTTTCACCGACTCGGCCATTCCCGATCGGATCGCGGCCGACTCCGACATCGTCGAGAACGGGCTGGCCAGGCTCGTGTTATCGATCATCGAGCTGGTGCGGCGGCTGCTCGAGAGGCAGGCACTCCGCCGGATGGACGCGGGCAATCTCACCGAGGAGGAGATCGAGCGCATCGGATCGGCACTCATGAAGCTCGAAGAGAAGATGGCCGAGATGAAAAAGGTGTTCGGATTGTCGGACGATGATTTGAATCTGAAGTTGGGGCCAGTCAGGACGCTGGATTGAATGGAAGGGCGCCCGCGGCGCATTCCCTGGAGCAGGCGGCTCGGAAGCTCGTCGCCGACGGAGCCGGCGTGAGATCCGGTCTGCGTCACCCGCGGATGAGAATTGGTGCCCTCTGAGGACACAGGCGAGCACTTCCAACCCCTATATCGCCTCAGCCAGCGTATCCCTCAACCTGCCGAACACCGTGATCCCGATTGCCACCGATACGAACGCGTACGCGATCATGAGAAGCGTATCCGCCAGGCCCGGTGGATGGCCGAAGAAGAGGACGTCCTGATACGACACGACGAAGGGCGTCATCGGATTCAGACGCAGGAGCGCGCGAAAGGGACGTGAGGCGACACGGTCGGCGAGGTAGAGGATCGGCGTCACGAAAAAGCCCAACTGCATCAGGTTCGTCAGGATGTCGCGCAGATCGCGGAAGAGCACGGATGCCGAGGCGACGGTCATGGCGATGCCGGCAACGAACAACGTCTGGAGGATCATCAGGAACGGCACCAGCATGATCGACTCGCTCATGGTGATGTCACCATGCAGCGCGAAGCCGGCCGTGGCGAGGAGGAGGATCGGCATGGCCAGTACAAAGTGCACCAGATGCGATGCCACCGTAACCAGAGGCAGCGCCTCGGCCGGGAACATCACCTTTTTGATCAGCCCCGCATTCGACGAGATGGCCGTCGTCGACTCCAGCACCGCCGCGGAGAAAAACGTCCACGGCAGGATTCCAGCGAAGAGAAAGAGCGGATAAGGACGGATGACGTTCGATGGAAAGAAGAAGGTGAAGACGACCGTGTACACCGTGAGCAGCAGCAACGGATTAGCGAGCGACCAGAAAAATCCGAGGATCGAGCCGCGGTAACGCGCCTTCAGATCGCGCGCCGTAAGGGCGGCGATGAGCTGGCGATACCGAAAGAGGGTTCGAAGCTGGTCCAATCGCGATGGAGTCTAACGCGTACCTGTCATCCTGAGGCTGCCGGAGCCGCGTGGGTGGATGGGGGTGGAGCGGCGGAGGACGGCGAAGGACCCCCCAATTACAGGCGGGAAGGGAGGGGGACGCGCACAAAGCAACGAGAAGGCAGAACGGCAGGACCCCACCCACCTTCCCGCCTGTCGTTGGGGGTCCTTCGCCGTCCTACGCCGCTCCCCGCGCCCACCGCCCACGCGGCTCCGGCAGCCTCAGAGGGTGTGCAGAAATCCAACCGCGCGGTGATTCTCAAAGAACGGGCGGTTGCGAGTATGTCGTACTCCACCCCCCTCCCAAAGCGGTGGCTGGGGCGCCACCGCACTCCAAAGCGCTTCGCGCGAAATGATGTGGACCATCCTCGCCAACTCTGAACAGGTTTTCGCGCGCCGGAGGCGCGCTGTGGAGTGCGGTGGCGCCCAGCCACCGCTTTGGGAGGGGGGGCCCCCCCGGTTCTTGGAACACACGTCCTGGGTGCGGGCAACGCCGAGCCTCCGCGGTAGCC
>JBBRNB010000038.1:0-53959 GCA_038230535.1 Thermoanaerobaculia bacterium | reverse complement strand
TTGCGGGCAACGCCGAGCCTCCGCGGTAGCCTCAGAGAGTGTGCACAAATCGCGTATTTTCCGCTGCAGTGCAGGGCCGCCGCCTCGGCAGCCAGCGCCGCACGCGGCGCGATAGTTCGAAGCAAACACACGGCCTCACGGCTGTTGGCCGCCGGGGCGGCGGCCCTACACTGTCGCGCCAGCAACCTCAGAGTTTGTGCAGAAATCGATTTCTCAGCGCTTTTGCACAGCCATGCACTTTGCGACAACAAGTGACGTACGGGAATGGCCCTAGAATCGACGATCGCCATGCTCCGAAGGGTCGGACTACCCCTGAGAATTTGGCCTTGCGAAGTCCCGTCGATTTCTGCACAAGCTCTCAGGATGACAGGTATGTGGGAACGCGGCATTGTTCACAGGCTCTCAGGATGACAGCGTTCCGATTCTTCAAATGCACGGCGTGCTCGGGAGCCGAAAGATGAGTATCGCCATCTACGGTCTTCAAGGCCGCTCTCAGAGTCAGCCTGATCCAACCCAAGTGCTACCATGCACCACACGCCGAAAGCGATCTGCTACGCGGCCTGCGGGTGATGTGACCGAACAGGATGAAGTTCGAGATAGTTGGCGAGTTTCACGCGATCGAAACCATCGCGAGCGGGCGTCAAATACGTGTGCTCGCCATGCTCAGGAAGCGGTGGGGTGCCGGACGGTGGAGAAAGATGAAGGGCCTCGTCCTCGTCCGTCTTCGCAGTGGGCGCATACGTGAGGCTGAGGTTCACTGGTACGAAGCGCACGGCATCGGCAAACGAGATTTCAGAATCAAGAAGCTATTCAAATGAACACGAGCTCAGACCCCCAGGCAGTTCTCTGCGTCGCGAACGACGGTAACGAAGTATCTCTTCAGCTCTGGAAGATCTACAAAACTGTGCGAGACGAGGATGCCCACTCCGAGGGTCTCCTGCGAGTGATCGACGAGTCGGGCGAGGATTACCTCTTTCCCGAGGAGAACTTCGTTCCAATCGATCTGCCCAAACAGGCGCAAGGACCATTCGATCGCGCGGTGCGCGAACAGCGGCGTGCCGCATCACACCCTCGCTCTTCAGGCTCGGTGAAACGAGTTCGTACTCAGGCAGTTGCCCGCTCGGTCAAACGTGGAGCCTGAGAAGTATGAAAATCGTGTCGGGCAAAGTAGTCGGCGGTCGAGTGGTCGTCGATGCGTACCTGCCTGAGGGAGTAGACGTCACCGTTCTCGTCATGGACGGCGAAGAAACACTTGAAGTCGACGCTGAGCTCGAGGCCGTACTTCTGGAATCGATCGCGCAAGGCCAGCGCGGTGAGACCATCTCGGCGGAAGCTTCGCTTGACGAGATGCGCGACTGCGAAGTCACTGCCAGGCTGAACGAGGTCTACGCAACCGAATCGTCCACCCTCGATCCGGTTCTTCAGAGCATTCAGGCACGCTCTATCTCAAACGACAAGTGGAAGTAGGGCAATAATATAGTTGACTGACACGCTACTTGGCGGGTTCAACCCAGCATTCAACCTCGGGATCTCCGAAGTAGTCCTCTATCGACTCGCTGCGGTTACGCGGCCCGTGGTGAACTTCCCCGCCGTTCAGGACGTTCTCGTGGATTGCGGTCAGATGTTCCGTGACGGCTTCGTCAAGTGTAGGCGGAGGCGTGGTGAGCGTAAATGTCCATGACGGGCAGATAGCGCACTGAATGGTTCCGGCTTTGCTGTTTTGCGACGACGGGGTGAAGTAGGCAACAATATCTGGAATCACGATCGGCATAGATTGAAGTATACGCCGCGAGGCTTAATCCTGAGCCGGGAACAGCATCGCCCGCCGGTAGCCGGGCGCGATAGGTTCCATTCGCTTCGACCACACGCCCGCGAAGTCGACCAACTCTACGTGCAACGTGGCGTCGATCGTTGTCCGATCCTCGCGCGCGACCATCTCCAGCGCGCGCACGATGTACTCAGGAAGGCAGACGGTGACGGAGCGGAGGGACAACAGCGGCGGCAGTACGGTTGCCGCGTCAGATCCCAACGCGGCGTGAATCTCTGCCAACGTCCACACTTCCAGCGCGAAGTTTGTGAGTTGCCGCCAAGTGAAGCGCCACGCTCTTCCGATCTTCTCAGCGTCGCGATCTCCGGCCCTCACACGTCGCCGCAGTTCGGCGGCAGTGACGCCGGTAAGCCGTGCTACCTCGGGGAGCACATAGGAGTCTTTGCGTTCAAGGAACACCGCACGAATGGCCTTCCGCTGGCTCGCTTGAAGATTGGCCGGAGATCGGCTTTTCGTAACGTTGCGCACCGTCGTTTGTCTACCATCGTTGATATCCATGCGCCAACGATAGTGTGAAACTCAGCCCGAATGCAAGCCTCCGCAGCCAGAGTGCTGGCGACGTTCGGCCGGTCGATCCGCAGCTACCGGAAGCAACGCGGGCTGAACCAGGATCAACTTGCCGAGGCCGCGAAGCTGTCCCGGAACTACATCAGCGACATCGAGCGCGGCGTTCGCAATCCCAGCCTCATGGCGCTCGTTGGATTGTCGCGGGCGCTTCGTCTCCCGCTTCGCGATCTACTCGCGGAGATCGAGCCGAGGATGCGATAGGAGTACACTTCAGAGCCGATGATAAAGAAGCTGGAGATGATCGAGGGACCAGAGGCTTACGCCCGGTTCCGCGACGCTACCCGAGCCGTGCTCGCCGTGCCGCACTCGGAGATCAAGCGGCGGATGGACGCTCACCGGGAGCAGGCCGCGAAGAATCCGAACCGGCGCGGGCCGAAACCGAAGGTTCAGGCTAAGTAAAGCGTGAGCGCGAAGCGGCGGGCGAAGCCACGCAAGGCGAGTAGAGAACGTACCGCTGACCCTGAGCTGAATCGAATAGAGGAACCTGAATACCCACCCAAGACTATCGAATTATCCGGGATGCCGCTGGTTTTCGCTGAAGAATTCGGCGAGGGTGATCCGCAGAAGGGTGCATCCGCCGTGCTGACGCTGTTCGCCTATGCGTGGGCCGCCCTGAAACCGGAAAGCTGGGTTGATGTGGCGGACTTCTCTGAAGAGACGGCAGAGTTGGCGGCAGAGGCCGAGCCTTCACAACCGACCACTCCTATTTCCGATCAAGTAGCGTTTGCGTGGGGATTCGGCGTTACATGTTACATCGACACGCCAACGCTGCTTAGCGATCTAGCGATGACGGTTTCGGAGTTGTTTAGTCGCGACATGACAGCTGAAGATCGCGAAAAGATTACCGCGCTTATTCTTGCAGCCGTATTTGATCGCCACGTGGAGTTTGGCCACGTACTGGCGCCGAGAGCGTCGCGCGTGATCGTAGACACCTTCCTTGATGCTGTAAAGACCGTCGTAGCGACGGTCGAAAAGAAGATTCACGAAATCACGGGCGAAACCTACACCGTCGAACGCCGACGCAATGTTTCAACACAAATAGAGACTGCATTCAAGGCAAGATATCCACGGCCGCCACTCTTCAACTTTACCGGCATGCTCGGTGGCGCAACAGCATCCGTAGTTCTCCCTGAAGCAACCCAGGAACAATTGGCAGCCTATGAACCCCTCACTAGGCGATTAGCCCCGCTCTGGAAGCAGGTGACGACATGCCGCCGAGATTATCCCGAGACGTGGAGAGAAGAGATTTGGCAACTCCCCGAAGTCAAACGGCTGAAGGCGACTGAACTTCAGGCGATGAAGACCGTACTCGACAGGATAACGCACGCCAAAAGCACACTGAAAAGCGGTGCGAAGATTCGCGCCGCGACATGCGCACGTGAACATGCGCGAGTCCTTCTCGGCATCCATGAGAGAAGTGACCAAAAACTCCTAGAGATCGAGGCCGAGAGTAAAAGGCTTAACCATCCGGCAAAGCCCGACTGAGTGCGAGCAAACGCAGCTCGTTGGTTGTCGTCAGCTAGTGACACGTAGCAACGAGCGCTCGTTGCTACGTGTCACTACTCAAACTTTCCAATCGGATTCGATTGCTCCGTCTCAGAGCGGCGTGCTCCCATGCGTGACACAGGGAGAGCACTGATGATGAGAAACAACACACAGACAGGAAACGCGACGAACAGTGCGCTTCCGATCGAGGCCGCGCACCTTCAACGGTTAGACGTGACTGACCTGTTGCGACTACTCCGCATCAGTCGCGCCACGCTTTCCCGCCGCATGGCCACCGGAGAGATCGAGTTCCAGCGCGACGGCGGGCGAGTGTTCTTCACTACCGACGCGATCGAACGGTATCAGGCGAAGTTGCGCCGCAACGTTGCGGGGAAGGTGACTACGATGTGATGCCGATAACCAGCACCCGCCAGAAACACGAAACGCGAGGTGTCGACCCTCGCGCGTGCGAAACAGGAGAAACTTATGAGAACAGCGATTCTAGTTGTACGGGAGGGGTGTGTCAAGAGGAAGGAGCGTGATTCACGGCTCCCACCATGGACTCGCCCGCCACTCTTCCCGCTTAGACTCTCGGGTCTGATGTTGTAACCTGCAACGGAACGGGCCGGATCACTCCGGCCCGTTTTCTATCGGCGGCGCTTGCCGCGTCCTTGTCGTTTGCGTCAGAACGGTTCCCACGGCTGTTCTGCGATCGTCTCGATTGCAGGTTCAGACGCTTCGCCCGTCTTGCCGGTGAGTTCCGCATACGTCAACCGCTTCCCGGTGATCTGTTTCATCGCGGCGACGAACCGATCCCCGTCGTTCATGTCGTTCCGGTTGTTGTACCGGAACGCCTGTTCGTCGATGTAGCGGAACAGGTGATACGGCTCGACGGATACGTAGGTGCCGTGCAGGCCGCGTTTGAGTAGGGACCAGAAGTTCTCCATCGTGTTCGTGTGAACGTTGCCGTTGACGTACTCGATGGCGTGATTGATGACGCCATGCCGGTACGTGTCGCCGAGTCCATCGTAGGACTTCAATTCGTCGCTGAAGATCGCAGAACCCGCCGCGACTTGCTCACGGATGATTGCCTGTAGCTCATTCTTCGTGCGGGTTCCGACGTGGGACGCGCGCACCTTGCCGCCGCGCTCCACCATGCCGAACACAATCTCCTTATCCTTGCCGCCGGTGCCGGTGATCTTTTCGGCGCGCTTCTTTTTGTGCATATTGCGAGACTTGCCGCCGATGAACGTCTCGTCCATTTCGACCTCACCACCGAGCAACCCGCCGTCGTCGCTCTGCATCGCAAGGCGCAGACGGTGCAGCATGAACCACGCGGTTTTCTGAGTGACGCCGAGGGTGCGGTGAGTCTCCCAAGACGAAATGCCGTTCTTACAGTTCACAAGAAGCCACATCGCCGGGAGCCACTTCTCTAGGCCAATCGGCGAGTCCTCGAAAATCGTTCCGACCTTGAGAGAGAACTTCTGGCGCGGGTGCTTTTCGTAGCACTTGAACAGGTTCGCGTTCGGAAGCCAGTCCACGTTGAAGGACTCGCAGCGCGGGCATTGCGGCTTGCCGTCCGGCCAGCGCAACTCCACCATGAACTTGTAGCAGTTCTCACGGTCGGCAAAGAAGATCATCGCCTGCTGAAGAGTGGTTGGGGCGTTGTCGGTGGTGTCCATGACCGACACTTTACCAAATCAAGGGCTGTCAGTCAACTATATTATTGCCGGAAGTAGGCAGGGAAAGTTGCAAGTCAAGATCGCTACCTCTGGTTTTCGCATCGTGAATCTTGCGGGCGTTGCAGGGCAGGAGTTGTTGTCCGCTCTTGAAGAAGTGATCACATGGAAGCCCGCGCCATCGACACACATCCGCATGGCTCCCGACCTCACATTCGCGATTCGACTCAGCGATGGCGAGCACGTATTCGAGCTTCTGGCCGGCGGCTCAGTCCTTCGCGATCCGGTCACGAGGCACGTATGGCAGTTCGAACGAGGTCGAGCAATCCTTCAGAACCTCCTGCCATATCGCAAGCTCCCGACGGGGTGAACGCATCAACGGAGGGGACTTCCGTGAATTGTCACAGCCATGGCGAAGACGCCACGAATCGGAGGTTTCAAGGGTTCTCATTGGTTCTCCTTATCCTGTCCTGCTCTCGGCTCCCGAGTTCTTGCTCTACGCGCTGGAGCAACGTGTCGCGGAAGTCAACCGAGAGATGAAGGAGGCGGAAGCGTCGACGCTGAGTGAGTATGTAAAGACAGAATTGATCAATCTCATCACGCTCCGGGACATCGCGGAGCTCGATATGACGGCGCCGGGATTCAGGTCGGCAGTTCACAATGGCTCGAAGAAATCGAGTCGTGAACAGGCAAGGAGGCCGAATGTCTGGCACCGAGCGCACTCTTCGCGCCGCGGATTCATGAGCGCGTCAAGCGTTCTGCGGCATCAGACATGATGATTTGGTCGAGTTCGACGTTATATAAGGATGTTTTCAGCATGCGCCGCTCCCAGACATCCACTAGTATCCAGACCACGGCGATCCAGATCGCCGCTGCGAGGAGAACCGCAAGGCTGGCCCAGCACCAATCAGAATGAAAAAAAGGAATATTTTGCACACGGATCTTCCGGGTGAGAATGTAGAAGAGCGAGCCGCCAAGAACGGCGAGCATAGACGCAGCTGCGACGCCCGTTCGCAGCGGCCGGTCGTGCGGGTTCTGCATCAATCTGCTTACGCTCCGCGAGTTAGTAGACGTGGCATCCATCTGAAGGGCGGATTCAGCAGCCATTCTAACGAGAGGAAAACACCGCAGGGTCTATCGACCGGCTGGTCACCGCTCTCCGTCTGGACCATCGTGTAACAGAAGTCATAGCGATACCTTCGCGCGTGCGTCATAAGCGAACCATGCAGGGTTGGAAGCCGCCGACGCGCGAAGTCTAGTGGAATCTGGTTGACATGGCACTCAAGTCTATCCGCCTTCGTGAAGAGGACGATGACTGGAACGTCGAGCCTCGGAAGGCTTGCCGCACGCGTGGAGATCGCCGACGTGATACCAACCTCCGGCTGTCGCTCGGGTCTCTCGAACCGTAGCCAGCGAATCGCCGGAAGGAGAAAACGGAAGTCGTTTTCCTGATCGCGCCAGGGTGATGCGCTCATCTCGTAACTCTCCCGAGTGAGGTCTACGACGAGAACAATCCCGGCGAGTTGTTGAACCGATCGGCGGATGAAATCGAAGTAGTCGATGGTTAAGTCCGGCAGGTCCAAGCGTGCGCGGCGGTCCGGCGACAACCTTGCGAAGAACTCGCCCGATGGATCGATGAAGACCCGTTTGTCTGGGCCTTTGACGATCTGATACCAGACTGCACCCGGCATGGTTCCGCCGACCGGAGAAGCGCTTTTATGCGTGAGCGTGGTGTGACCGCGAAAGATCGACCTAGCCCGCGTGAACCCTCTAACGAGCTCGGATTTTCCCGAGCAGACCGCTCCGCACACTATGATTGCCTTCCAACCATCATCGAACAACTGCATCAGCGACGGTAAGGTGTCCTTAGTACTCTCGTCTTGTCGTCCGGTCGGGGTGGGCTCAAAGCGAACATGTGAAACACGCGCGGAGAACATTCTGGTCGGGCTTTCCATTGACCTCAGGCTGTCATGTGCATCGGAGGCGGAGTTCGGAGTTTGTGCGACTTGAATCAGCCTCGCACAGACTTCGCTCAAGACCGCCTCGCGTTTCGGCTTTTTCATCAGGTTTAGAGGTTTCGCGATATCATGTGCTGCTTGAAAGTTCGCGATCTCAGTCGCTTGGTAGAGACAGTGACCCAGATAGATCCAGAAGACAACGACGCCTTCCTTTCGGGCAGCTTCAAGTAACGGCGGCAGTTCGTGGTTGGCTATGAAGTCTGAGGCTAGAAAGTTCTGGCTCACAAGCAAAACCGCCACTCTCGCCGAAGCGAGCTGAGTCGTAATCTCGCTTTTCCAATTCGCTCCAGGACCGATCTTCGTGTCATCCCAGACGTCGATCAGACCGGCGCGGATTGCAGGAGCAAGCATTCTTAGAATCTCCTCGTACTGCCGCTGATCCTTGTGACTGTAGCTGATGAAGACACGTTCCCGTTTGTTGTCTAACATGGCCCTTTCTGTAATGCGCCCGAAATGCGCGGTTCATCACTACTTCGGCCACTTCGGCCTAGGAGGGCACGCAAGCCCTCAGCTTGCCAAGCATCGCCCTCTCCGCCTCCCCGTGAAGTCTCCGCGCCCCCTCCCAGGCAACATCCGCGCGTTGCACCAGCGCCGCGCGACGCGTAGCGTCCGTTAACCCCGCCAGGTTGATACACACATTCTGATACGCCCCCGCCGCTGCCGCACGTCCCATTTGTGCGCCGACGCCGGCGTCAGATAGTGAGGCTTGGAGGCCGATGCGGCCGATCTCGATGCATAGCGAGATCACCTCGGGGCAGGATTCGAGTACGCCGAGGGGGACCTCCGTGGCGGCAACAGTCGCTTCGGTGATTGCGGCATCGCGGGCGGCTTGTTCCGAAGGCGAGGACTTCGGCATGCGCATCGCTTCGAGGAGTTGGTCGAAGGCGGAGGTGTCGGCGTCGACGGCGGCGAGGAGTTGGTCCTTTAGGGTTTGGGCGCGGACGGCGATTCGGTCGAGGTCCGTCTGCTTTGACTCGAAGCCTTTGCGGGTGTGGGAGAGGACGGCGACCATCGCTGCTAGCCCGGCGGCCATAGCTGCGGCGAGTGCGGAGACGGAGCCGCCGCCGGGGGCGGGGGAGTCGCTGGAGAGCTCGTCGATGAAGTCGTTGACCTTCATGGACGCGAGGCGGGCGGGGGAGGCGAGGCGGTATTCGATGACTCGTTCGCGCGGATCGAAGGGTTTCAGTTCCGATAGGCCGAGGGTGCGGATGGCGGTGTGGATGAGCGAGGCTTCGGGGACGCCGGTGGGACGGGACATTCTTGCCAGGTAATGCCGGCCGGCCTGGAGCAGCACATCGCGGGGGACCAGGCCGACGATCTCGGAGCCGGTCACGCGGAGACCGCGCTCGCGTGCTCGTTCGTCGCACGTATCAAAGGCTACATGGAGCGGGGTGACATCGAGATCCGTCAGGTTGATCGATACCTGGGAGCAGCCGAACTCGGGGATGACCCAGCCGACGGCTTTGACGGATCGGAGCAGGCCCGGCTCCCACACCGGGTCGCCCTTTTCATCGAGGATCGGGTTGTCGTGCTCGTCGCGTTTCATCCGGCCGCGCTCGCGGACGTCGAAGGCGACGCGGGTGGCCAAGCGCTTATCTAATGTGTTGAGGTTGACGTTGTAGGCGACCAGGAACTTGCGGGCGCCGATGATGATGGCGCCGGAGCGAGGGACGAACTCAGTCGGTCCGAAGTCGGGAGCCCAGCGTGGATCGGCGAGCTTTCGGGCGTGGCCTTCGTACTCTCCCTCGCGGACGTCGGCGAGGTTGCGGCGATGCGGTGCGCTGGCGGCGGATTCGTAGAGGTAGACGGGGATGTGCAGCTCGCGTCCGACCCGTTCGCCGAGGCGGCGGGCGAGGCCGGCGCAGTCATCCATCGTTGAGCCGTATACGGGGATGAAGGGGACGACGTCGACCGCGCCGATGCGGGGGTGAGCACCGCGATGGGTTTGCATGTCGATCAGGTCGATTCCCTTTCGAATCAGTTGATACGCCCCTTCGAGCACAGCTTCGGGGTCGCCGACGAAGGTGATGACGGTACGGTTCGTGTCGGCGCCGGGATCTACGTTCAGCAGGGTGACACCGGCGACGCTCGCCGCGGCGGCAGCCACGGCGTCATAGATCTCCGGCCGCCGGCCCTCGGAGATGTTGGGAACACATTCGATGAGTTTCATGCGGTGCGAAGGCTATCGCATCTTGCTTTGCACGCCGGAGGCGCTCGTTTCGATAGCGGCCCGAGTATGCCGGCGCGCGACTACACCTTCCGTACGGGACCGGGGTATCGAGCCAACTGTGCGTCGCTGGTGAAGAGAGTGATTCCCTCGGTCAGGGCTTGAGCCAGAAGCAGGCGATCGAAGGGGTCCTTGCGAGCAGGAGCTTCACGACTCCACACCGAAGAGTGAGGCGATCTCGCGTTCACCCATGCGGTCGAAATCGTCTGGAACGGCGATCTCCCCTTTCAGGAAACCAAGCCTTTGCGCCGCCGCCGGAGCGTCCAGTGCAGCAACTTTCACCAACGGATGGCCCGCTTTGGCGATTACGAAAGACTCCCCTTGGGCGGCTCGATCGACCAACCTGGAGAGTTGCGTTTTGGCTTCGTGGATGTTGACGGTAACCATCGTGGCCTCATGAACTAAGTTGACCGGACTAAGGTTATGCCGTCGATCCGGCTGCGTCAAGATTTGCCCAGTGCTGTTTCGTCGAACGCGATGCGAGCGCAACGGCGCTCTGACGTGTCGCGCGCCGGCTCTCCGACTCGTCCTTCGGTCAACGGTTAACTCTTCCGCGCGGAATCCGTACTAAGTCACAGGAACAGGATGACGAGGGGTTCTATGCGCAAGACGGGAATGATGCTGGGTGTCGGGTTGATGGTTGCCATGACCGTGGCGGCGGCCGAGAGACGGGTACACAAGACGGTCGCGCTCGCTCCGGCCGGAAGCGTCTCGATCGATACGCATAACGGGACCGTCACGGTGACCACCTGGAATCAGCCGGCGGTCGATGTGTCGGCGCGAATCGTGCCGGGCGACTTCGGCAGCGATGAGGATGTCAACAAGACGGAAGTCCAGGTTACGGGGTCTGGCGAGCACGTTCGCATCGAATCGGACTACTCGAGAGTTTCGACCCACTTCGTCTTCTTCGGGATCACGCGCGATCTTCCGCTGATTCACTACACGATCTCTGTCCCTGCCGGCGCGCGGCTCGACGTCGACACGCACAACGCCACCGTCAAGGTGGCCGGCCTGCGGAATGACGTCAAGGTCACTACCCACAACGGCGACATCATTCTCGCCGACTTCGATGGAGGCGCGTCCATTGACACCCACAACGGTGACGTCCGCATCGCCTACAGCCGTTTTGCTAAACCGAGCCGGATCGAGACTCACAACGGAGGCATCGATCTCCGCATCCCCTCCCAGTCCCGCTTCCATCTCGACGCCAGCGGCCATCGCCTCGGCGCAGACTCCGATTTCCCGGTGGTCGTGCGATCGATGGACAGATCCCGTTACGTCGGTGACGCCAACGGAGGCGGACCGGAACTGCGCATCAGCACGCATAGCGGCTCGCTGAAAATAAGGAAGGTTTAGCCGGGAGTCGGGGTCGGGTGTCGGAGCGGATAAGGTGACGTTGGGCCGCCGACCCCCGACTCCCGATCCCCTACTCCCGACCCTGACTCCCGGCTACTCCTCGCCTGACTCTCTCACCGAAAGCCAACTGCCAAGGTAGCCGGCGAGGATGCCGCCGGCGAGGAGAGCGAGAAGCTTTCGCCAGGGGAGGAAGCCGTTGAAGAGGAAGCCCCAGAGAAGGGAATTGCCCGGCGCCAGGAAGTTGCGGCCGGCGATGAAGGCGATGAAGAGCAGGGCGATCGAAACGGCCGCGCCGATGAGGCCTTGCAGGATTCCTTCGATCAGAAACGGGCCGCGGATCATCCGCTCGGTGGCGCCAACGAGGCGCATGATGTCGATCTCTTCGCGGTGGAACATCATCGTGAGGCGGATGACATTCGCGATGGTGAATGCGGCGGCGACGGCCAGCAGGCCGCCGGCCACGAGACCGGCCAGGTTGACGAGGTTGATCACTTTCTTCAGCTTCTCTACCCACTCCCAATCGAACTGAACTTCCTCCACGCCGGACAGGCCGCGCAACTCGGTGGCCTGACGGACGAAGCCGGGCGACTGCGCGAGGCTCGGTGCGACCTCGCACTCGAACGATGCCGGGAAGGGATTCTCATCGAGCTGGACGACGACGTCGTTGAGGTTGGCGAAATACTGACGAAAGCGCACCAGCGCTTCGGCTTTCGAGACGAACCGGCGTTTACCAAAATCGCGGTGCGCGGCGAGCCAGCCCTCAACCGTGGCGATCTGCTGCGGTGTGGCGTCGATGTCGAGATAGATGTTGACGCGGGACTTCCCCTGTGCCTGAGCAACAGCGCGCCCGAGGTTCTCGGCGACGAGGAGAAAGGCCCCGACGATCAGGAGCGAGATGGCGATCATGGCGATGGCCACGAGACTCGTTCGCTTCGATACCCACATCCGCCGCGCCGCTTCGCGGAAGAAATAGGAAAGGCTGCTTTTCGGGAGCGCTTCGTCGCGCTGCGGCGGCATCGCCGTCAGCCACCGATCCCGAAGAGCGCTTCGTTACGGGGCGCGCGCTGCAGCACGGCCGCTTTCTCGTCGGTGATGCGGCCGTGATCGAGCGTGATGACGCGCCGCCCGCTCTGCTCGATCAACTCGCGGTCGTGGGTGGCGATCAGGACCGTCGAGCCGCGCAGGTTGGCTTCGGCGAAGATCTGGATGATCTCCTTCGTGAGATCGGGATCGAGGTTGCCGGTCGGCTCGTCGGCGACGATGACGAGCGGATCGTTGATCAGCGCCCGGGCGATGGCGATGCGTTGCTGCTCGCCGCCGGAGAGCTGCAATGGATAGGAGCTCAGCTTGTGATGAAGACTGACCGCGCGCAGCGCGCCGTACGCGCGTTTCTTGTGTTCCTTCGGCGGCAGCCCAAGGACGGTGAGGATGAACGACAGGTTCTCGAAGACCGTCATCCGCTCGATGAGTTTGAAGTCCTGGAAGACCATCCCGATCTCGCGCCGGAAGAAGGGGAGCTGCGACCGTTTCATCGGCCTGAGGTTGCGGCCGTTGACCACGACCTGTCCATCCGTCGGCTGCATCTGACGAAGGATCAGTTTCAGCAGCGTCGACTTTCCAGCGCCGCTGGCGCCGGTGAGGAAGACGAACTCCCCCTTCTCGATGTGGAAGGTGACGTCATGAAGCGCCGTCGAGTAGGCATCGAAGCGCTTTGTGACGTGGTAGAAGTGGATCACTGTCTCTAGTTTATCGCCAGGAAGGCTTATCCGAAGATTACGCAGATGAGCGCTGATAGAGTAACCCTGCATGCGCCTACTTCTCATCTGCCTCGGCGGCGCGATCGGAACCGGCGCACGTTACCTTACGTCGATCTGGGCTGCGACGGCGTTCGGGGTGACGTTTCCCGCGGGGACGCTCATCGTGAATGTGGTGGGCTCGTTTCTCCTCGCTTTCATCATGCAGACCTCGGCGGCGACGGAGCTCATCTCGTCAGATGTTCGCCTCATGCTCACCACCGGCGTGATGGGCGGTTTCACGACGTACTCGACGTTCAACTATGAAACGACGAACTACTTCCGCGCCGGCGCGTGGGGCCTGGGGATGGTGAATGCCGGCGCCACGTTCTTCGGCTGTCTGGCGGCAGGACTGGCGGGACTGGCGCTGGCCCGGCTGATCTACGGAAGGTGAGGGGGACGATAAGGGGAGGTAACGATGCGTACACTGACGGGCGAACAGGTGATGGTACGAATCTTCTTTGGCGAGTCAGACCAGTGGAAACATCAGCCGCTGGAGCTTGCGCTGATCGAGCGTTTGCGGCGCGAAGGCTTCGCCGGCGCCACGGCGTTTCGCGGTTCCGCCGGTTTCGGCGCGAACAGCATCATCCACACCACGCACATCCTCGACCTCTCTTCCGATCTGCCTGTGGTGGTCGAAGTCGTCGACACGGAGGAGCACATCGAACGGTTGCTGCCGATTCTCGATGAGATGCTCGACGACGGACTGGTGACGATGGAGAAGGTGCGGGTGCTTCGGTATAAGGCGGCGTCTTCGTAGTGTGAGGACGGAAGGCAATGTTGAATGTTCAATGTTGAATGTTTGAATTGGGCTCCGCCCGCCGTTCCATTGAACATTGAACATTCAACATTCAACATTTGCCTTTGGACACCTCTGCTACCCTTCGCGCCGCATGAAACTGATCGCCGGCCTCGGCAACCCTGGAGCGGAGTACGAGCGCTCGCGGCACAACGTTGGCTGGATGGTTGTCGATGCGTTTGCCAGGAAGTTCCGGATCGAGATCGGCAAGCACGAGAAGGACGCAATGACCGGCGAGGGGCGTGTGGGCGGCGGCAGCGTGAAGGTTGCCAAACCGCTGACGTTCATGAACCTTTCCGGCGACGCGGTGAAGCTGCTGGTCAATGCTTATCTCGACTCGACCGACGATCTCATGGTCGTCTACGACGACATCGATCTGCCACTGGCACGGTTGCGCATCCGCCCGAGTGGATCATCCGGGACGCACAACGGCATGCGCTCGATCGTGGCTTCGCTTGCGACGGAGCGCTTCCCGCGTCTACGATTCGGGGTTCGAGGAGCGGAGTATCCGGATGGCCGGCTCCGCGACTATGTGCTCGACGATTTCATCGCTGAAGAGGCACCACTGGTCAGTCGCGGAATCGAGCGTGCGGTCGATGCGCTCGTCCTCTTCGCGCGCGGCGATCTGCGAAGAGCGATGAACGAGTTCAATCGCGATAGTGTCGAACCAACCCAGAAAGAAGAGAGCGAGAAAGATCCCAACCCATGAATATCCATACCCTCGGCGAGCTGCGTGCAACCGGTTACCGCATCACCTCGGTCAAAGATGAGATGCGCAGGAACCTGCTCGCGGCCATCGCGCGCGGAGAGACGTTGTTCCCGGGCATCCACGGTTACGAACGAACGGTCATCCCGGCCATTCACAACGCCATCCTCTCGAAACACGACATCATCCTTCTCGGGCTTCGCGGCCAGGCCAAGACGCGCATCCTCCGTTCACTGACGAACCTGCTCGACGAGCGCGTACCGATCATTGCCGGATGCGAGATCAACGACTCGCCGCTGGCCCCGACGTGTAAGCGCTGCCGGAGGCTGGCTGCCGATCAGGGTGACGATCTGCCGGTCGCATGGCTCACGCGCGACGAGCGCTATCGCGAGAAGCTGGCCACGCCAGACGTCACGGTGGCGGATCTCATCGGCGATATCGATCCGATCAAGGCCGCCAATCAGCGGCTTACCTACGCGGACGAAGAAGTCATCCACTACGGCATCATCCCGCGAACGAACCGCGGCATCTTCGCCATCAACGAGCTGCCCGACCTGGCGCCGCGGATTCAGGTGGCGTTGTTGAACATCCTCGAAGAGCGCGACCTGCAGATCCGCGGCTTCCCCATCCGCATCCCTATGGACGTGGTTCTCGTGTTCAGTGCCAACCCCGAGGACTACACAAGCCGCGGCAACATCATCACGCCGCTCAAAGACCGCATCGACTCGCAGATCCTGACGCACTACCCGCAGAACGTCGAGACGGCGTTGCAGATCACGCGGCAGGAAGCGTGGACCGATCGCGACGGTAATGTTGCGCTCGAGATACCCGACTACATCCACTCGCTGATCGAGCAGATTGCCTTCGTGGCTCGCGGGTCCGAGCTCGTCGATCAATCGTCCGGCGTCTCGGCGCGCCTGACCATCGCCGCGATGGAGCTGCTCCAGTCGAATATGGAACGGCGCGCTGCTCTGACGCATGACAGTTCTGTTTTTCCGCGTCTCTCCGATCTGGCCATGCTCCTGCCGGCGATCACCGGCAAGGTGGAGATGGTCTACGAAGGAGAGCAGCAGGGCGCCGAGGTCGTGGCGCGCAAGCTGATCGGCGAAGCGGTGGCCAAGCTCTTCGTGACGAAGTTCCCCCCGATCGAACGTGCAGGCGTCGGTGCGCGCAACGAGCGCAATCGGGCCTACGAAACAGACGTCGACGACCTGGACGACGCCTTCACCAGCCGGCGCGGACGGAAGCAGCAGCCGCCGCCGCGTCAGGAAGAGAAGCCGGCTTCTCCCAGCGAGCCGAACTACGACGCCATCCTGACCTGGTTCGTCGAAGGCAACAAGATCACGCTCTCCGACGAGCAGCCGTTCCCGGTCTACTTCGCGGAGCTGAAGCGCGTGCCGAAGTTGATGGAGACTTCCCAGAAGTACATGCCGGCCCGCAACGATCACGAACTGGCGTTCTGGATGGAGATGGTCCTCGAAGGTCTGCACCAGTCGCTGCGGCTGGCGCGGGAGGACCTCGACTCGACGATCACGTTCCAGGAGATGATGAAGTTCAACGTGCTGCGGACGGTGAGGTAGGGAGTTGTACGGGGGGTGTAGTCAACGAATCGCGTCGTTGAACGAGTTGTGAGGCAATCGCGCGATCATCCTGAGCGAGGGACAGCACGGGCGCTGCACCTGGGAAAAGAAACATTGTGCTGGCGAAAGGCACGCGATTGCCGGCGTCGGCGCGCGCAGGCGCGTCGGACAGTCTAGCCCCTGGCTCGGCCAGGGGTGTTCGTCGGTGGTGGATGTTTGCGGCCGCGAAGGCGGTCGCCACAACCGCGAGCATCGCGCCAGAATCTTGTAGCGGCCGCCTTCGCGGCCGCAGATTCCCCGACTCGAAAAACCCCGCGCCGAGCGCGGGGCTAAATTGTTTCGCGCGCCTTCGCGCGCAACGTGCCACGACCGGCAACCGATCACCTTGGTCATGTTGCTGCCTCAGGTTGAGAGATACCGGGAAAGCCGCATAATGGCATTCAATACAGAAACATTAGACCGCGAACACGCTCGCACCTTGTGTTCGCGAGGAGAACGACGATGGCTCGAGAGCTTACCTTTGATGACCTGCCGCCGGCGGACCAACAGCTCGTCCTGGATGCCAGGACGGTCTATGAGTTCTTTCAGGCAGAGATCGCACCCAAGTTACTGGCATCGAGCGAAGAGGTCCAACGCTTCGTCGAGTCACCCTCGCAGTACCTCATCGCCGCGAACTGTCCCGTCATCTCGGGTCTCTCCGACGAGAAGAGGGCCTCTATGGACGCGGCCCTCGGCGCAGCACAGCCCGCAACGCAGGGGATCGGATGCTGGATTTGCACCAAGGCGATCGAGGTCGTCATCACCCTCGTCGTCGTGATTGGGGCGATTCTTGTCGCGGTGGTTCTCGCCGCACTGGCGGCGGCGATCGCGACCGCCGCTGCCCTGTTGGTGGCTGCCGTGCTGGCTCTGATCATCGAGGTTGGCATCGCGGTCGGTAGCTACGTTCTCGCTCCACACGTCGAAGCTCTTGCGATCCTCGTGTGCAGGAAGACCAACGCTTGCCCGAGCTGAAGCGCGACCACGAGTGACGGTAAACGAACGCGTCGCTTCCCTGTGTAAATCTGCGGATAAGGTTCTCGCGAGCTACTTCACCAGCTTCACATTTATCCGCGCGATCTCCTGGGGGACGTTGTCCGCGACCGTCACGATGAACTGCTGGTCCTTGTATCCAAAGGCGGAGAGGTGGATCGTGTAGCTGCCGGGGGCGGCGAAGTCGTAGACCTCGTCCATCGAGGAGAACTGCTTTGCCTGGCCGATGGGGAGGTCGTTCACAGACACCATGGCGTCTTCCGGGATGACGTTCGTAATCATCCCACGCCGCGCCCAGATCCGGGTCGTGGAAGTGATGCCGTGACCGCTGCCGGTGATCTCGACGCGGGCGAGTCCGTTGACCGGCTCGCGCGCGGCGGGGGTGTTGTCGCCTGCGTCGCCGGGAAAGACCAACGATGCGCCGGGCTCGGGCTCGCCGGGAGGACCGGCGCCGCCGGTCATGGCGTGCTGCGGACGGCGAGACTTGACGACGTCGTTCGCCAGCGTAGGCCTGCGGTAGCGGACGCCGGTGTAGACAGCCAGGCCGGCCAGGGTCACGAGCACGATGCCGATGACCGTGGGGACCCAGCGGGGCATCAGTGGCGGCTCGGCATCCGCGGATGCCGGCGGGTGCGGCTCTTCGGTCATTCTTTCTCCGCAGGCTCGATTTCAGCGCTCTCCACTTCTTCGTCCTCGGTGATCTCGGCCGTTCCTTCGTCCGTGACGACCGTATCGGCATCATCCTCGAGCCGGTCGAAGTCGGCGTTCCGTTGCTTCAGCATCTGCTTGGCGCGCTCCTCGTCCTCCGCGGCGACGTAGACGCGGATGTCGCCGAGCGCGCCGAAGTTGGCCGGCTCCATGCTGAACTTCACGTTCTCGATCTGTGCCGGAATACCCTCGGCATCGAGAAAGCCTTTGACGATGCGAGCCTCGTCGTCCGTTCCTGTGCTCATGATCTCGACCCAGGTCACCCCTTCACCCTGAACCGTCTGAAACGGCTGCTCGGCAACGAGGGTGGCGTGGTCGGTGGGGCACTCGGTCTGACCGGCCGGATAGGCCTGTTTGCACGTCGGACAGTAAGGCATCGTTTTTCTCCGTCTCTCAGGGGATGAGCGTTACGTTGCCGCTCTGCTCCGTCACTCTTCCAATCGTTGCATAGAACAGGCCGCTTTGCCGCAGCCGCGTTTCGAGAGCATCGAGCTTCTCCGGCGGTACCGCCATCAGCAGACCGCCGCTGGTCTGCGCATCGCACATCAGCACGAATTCAGACTCGGGGACGCGAACGCCGACACGCCGGCGGAAGGACTCGACATTCCGCAACGTGCCGGCCGGCCGGAAGCCTTTCGCCAGGTAATCGCGTGTGTTCGCCAGCACCGGCACCGCGCTGGCCCGGATCTCCGCGCCGGTGCCGGATCCGGCGCACATCTCGAGGAGATGCCCGATGAGACCGTACCCGGTGACGTCGGTGGCGGCGCTGACCCCCACCTCAGTCATCGCGCTCGCCGCATCGCGATTGAGCATGGTCATCCATTGAATCGCCTCGTCGAGCGATGGCGGCTTGCTGATGCCGAGGCGCTTGCGGCTCGTGGCGCGGTAGGCGCAGATGAGGATGCCGTTGCCGACCGGCTTCGTCAGGACGAGCGCATCACCCACCTTCGCCGTCGAGTTGCGGACCAGTTTCGACACACTCACGACGCCGGTGACGGCCAGGCCGTACTTCGGAACATCATCAATGATGGTGTGCCCTCCCGCGACCGGGAAGCCCGCCTCGGCCGCTTTCTCGGTGCCGCCGCGCAGAATCTCCTGCAGCACATCCAGCGGAAGGACAGCAGTTGGAAACGCTGCGATGGCCAGCCCCAGGATGGGAGTCGCTCCCATCGCGTAGATGTCGGAGATGGAGTTGGCGGCGGCAATGGCGCCGAAGAGGTAAGGGTCATCGACAATGGGGGTGAAGAAGTCGACCGTCTGCGCGATGGCCTGATCGCCCGAGATACGTACGACCGCTGCGTCGTCGTTCGAGCCGTAACCGACGACAAGATCCCCCAGCCCTTCCTGAGAAGGGAGATTTGCCAGGACGGAGCGCAGGTCATCCTGACCCAGCTTGCACGCTCAACCGCCGGTAGTGGCGAAGGAGGAGAGCGGCGGATGAGACTTGATCTTCCGCTTCACGCGCGAATGGTATCCCCCAAACGCACAAACGGAGCCTTTCGGCTCCGTCGTGGTACATCGTGGGGGCTGGACCGCTGCGACCAGTTGGCGGGTTTAAAGGAAGTTAGTTGAAAAATCGTCCAAAATCGGTCCAATAGTGAGGTGGGGGTCCGCAGCGGCCACTATACGCGGGCGAGAGAGAAGGGACCCGCGTTCCGGTCTCGAGTTCTGTCGAAACCTTATCATCGAGCCGGTGTGAATGCATGGCTCCTGCCAAGCGAAACAACGGACGTTCTCGCGGCGGGCCCGAGTGCCAGAGACCCGCTCCCTTCGTCTGTTGCTCTCACAAGACGCGGCCGAACGAAGGCGCGCTCGGCTGCTCATAGGGGTGGAAAAAATTACAAGGCCTTTGATCCTGGGTTGTAATTTTGGCCAACGGGGATTGGGCGCGTGACAGGCGATACGATAGCTGTCCAACCTCCGGGTCCTGCAATCCGGTCGATGCCTCTGGACTCCTGCTGCCACCACCCACGGGGGTTCGGCCCAGCGCGGCTGGGCCCTACGAGGCCGGTTCCGTGGAGTAACGACGGGGATGGCGATCGTAGGGCCCAGCCGCGCTGGGCCGAACCCCTCGTGGGTGGTGGCGCTCGAGCCCAAGCAGGCCGATCACCAGCAACCCAGCAACGAAAACTACCCCATCAGCGAGTTCAGATCCGCCAACAGGCGCTGCAGATCGAGGCGGTATCCTTGCGCGACCTCGGCGAGCGTCTCGTCCGCTGCGGACGAGCAGCCGTCGCAACCGCCGATGTGATACGCGGCGAAGACCCAGCGTGCGGCGGGATGCAGGGCCAGCGCCGAATCGACGGTCATCGCGGCTGTGAATTGCGGTTCCAAGCGGCGCAATTCTACGCAGATAGAATGCCGGGATGAAAATCAAGCTGCTCTTCTTCGCGGTGCTGCGCGACATCACGGGCAAGAACGAGGATGTCCTGGAGTTTCCCGACGGCACGCGCGCCGCAGACGTGTGGCAACGGCTGCGCGATGAGCACGCGGCGTTGCGCGGCTACATCCAGCCGCCGATGATCGCCGTGAACGAGAGCTACGTCCGCGCCGAAGAGCTGCTGCACGATGGCGATGAGCTGGCTTTCATTCCGCCGGTGGCAGGAGGCTGACGCGGCCGGTGTCGCCGGAACGACAATCATGAGAGGCTTTTTCACCCATGGGTGGCGCGAAACGTGTCCGAGCGCCAGGGCGCCGCGTCAATCAGTCAACTGCTTCATCAGCTCGTTGATCTGATCGTAAACGCGGCGCACCGACGGCTCGACGCTCGTGAGATGTCCGGCGAATTTGAAGGACCGCTCGTCATGGAGCATGTCGAGGATCATGTCGCTGGCGAACAGCATGTCCGCCAGTTTGTCGACCACCCGCTCCTGAAGCGGCATCTTTACATCGCCGAAGGCGTCAGAGGTTCCGATGAGCATAGAAGATCGCACTCTATCTAGGAGTGATTTATCTCCCGATGTCCCTACCCTCTTTTTGGCAAGAATCGTCATTTTTCTCGCGAAAGCACCTCATCCGAGCCGCTTTGGTGAACATTTTGTGCCGGGGAGTAGGGATTGGGCGGCTCGGGACACTCTAGTTTTCATGGCCTGGGTGTGGTTGGGGTTGGTTGGTCTCGCCGTCTCAGCGGTACGATGATCATCGCGATCTGTCAACATGCAACCGGGCAGCGAGACCCCGGTCGACGATCGGCAACGGGCCGATCCGCCACCGCCAGACCCCGCGACCCCAGCAACCAACCAAACCCAGCAACCAAAAACAAGAAGGAGCATCAATGAAACGACTACTCACCCTCCTCGCCATCCTGGCTGCGTTGCCGATCGTTGGGGCGGCGAAGAAGACGACAACGGACTCCGCCCCGGCGCCGGTGGCCCGAGGAATGGCGTTGCTGAGCGGGAAGGCGATGGCTGCGCATGATCAGTTCCTCGCCAGCGACATGCTCGAAGGGCGCGGTCCCGGCACGCGCGGAGACGAGATCGCTCAGGAGTACATCGCCGCGCAGTTCGAGGCGAACGGTCTGCAGCCGGCGGGCGACGGAGGCACTTACTATCAGAACGTCCCGCTCCTCGGCATCGCCACCGATCGCGGCAAGACCTCGCTCGCCTTCACGAAGGGCGGCGCAACGGTCGCCGGGCCGATCGAGCTCGGCAAGCAGATCGTCGGACAGAACCAGACGCAGACGGAAAGCGACACGCTCGATTCCGACATCGTCTTCGTCGGACACGGCGTCGTGGCACCGGAGTACCAGTGGGACGATTACAAGGGGCTCGACACGCACGGCAAGACGCTGGTGATGCTGGTCGACGACCCGCCGGCGAACGCGCAGGAGCCCGACCTCTTCAAAGGGACGACGCGCACCTACTACGGCCGTTGGACGTACAAGTACGAGATCGGCACCTCGAAGAATGCCGCGGGCGTCATCCTGATCCACACCACTCCCACCGCCGGATACGGCTGGAACGTCGTCTCCAACTCGTGGGGCGGCGAGAACTCGTTCATGAAGAACAAGCCGGGTGCGCCGGCGCTGCACTTCGCCGGCTGGATGACCGAGGAGGCCGCGCGCGAGCTCTTCAAGGCCGCCGGCAAGGACCTCGACGCACTCACGCAACAGGCCGCATCGCGCAGCTTCCAGCCGGTCCCGCTGGGGATCAAGTTCAGCGGCACCATCGCCAGCAAGCTCCGCTCGTTCAACACCATCAACGTAGTGGGGAAACTCCCCGGCAGCGATCCGAAGCTCCGCGACGAATCGATCCTCTACTCCGCTCACCACGATCACCTCGGCATCGGCCCGGCCGACAAGAGCGGCGACACGATTTACAACGGCGCCCTCGACAACGCCTCCGGCTGCGCCATCCTGATCGAGATGGCGCGGGTCTGGTCGCGGTTGCCCGCGCCGAAGCGCTCGATCTACTTCGCCGCCGTGGCCGCCGAGGAGCAGGGATTGATCGGCTCGGCCTACCTGGCCCAGAACCCGCCCATTCCTGCCGGCCGCGTCGCGCTAGGCATCAACTACGACATGATCCCGGAGCTCGGGCGCGTGCGCGACGTGAACATGAACGGCATCGAACGGACGACGTTCTATCCGACGGCGCTGCGGATCACGAAAGCTCTCGGCCTGAAGATCATTCCTGACCCCGAGCCCGAACAGGGGCACTACTACCGCTCCGACCACTTCAGCTTCGGCAAGGCCGGCATCCCGGCGTTCTCCGTCGATCCCGGCCAGGACGTCATCGGCAAGCCGGCCGGCTTCGGCAAGCAGTGGTCGACGGACTTTCGCGCGAACCACTACCACCAGCCCAGCGATCAGTTCGATCCGAACTGGGACTGGTCGGAGGCCGTGCAGATGGCACAACTGGGAATCTGGATGGGATGGGACGCCGCGAACGCGGCAACTGTACCGAACTGGAAAGAAGGAGACGAGTTCCGCGCCGCGCGCGACCGTAGTCTGGGAGCTTTGAAGTAACGACGAATTCGCGCCGCGGTCCGTATGCTAGAGTCGATTGGGATCGGGTTTTGGTTCGTGGATCAGTGGGCGGTGGGTCAGTAATCGGTGGATCAGTGGATTAGTAGATCAGGACGAAGTTTGCGTTCGACTGATCCACCCGATCACTAATCCACTGATCCACCTGACCCACCGATTACTGATCCACCGATCCACCGATTACTGATCCACCGATCCACCGATCCACTGATCCACTGATCCACTGATCCACTGACTACTGATCAACCGATCCACTGATCTACTTCATCCACCGGAGGAACCGTCTCATATGTCCAGAACCTCACGTTTGCTGCTGGCTGCGGCGCTCACCGCGATCATCATCGTCGCCGGCTGCGGAAAAGAGAAAAAAGCTACCGAGCCGGAAGCGTTTGCGTTCACGATCTATCCCGGCTCACGTTACCTGGCGCAACTGACCGAAGTTCGGAAACAGGCGCAAAAAGTCATCAAACCGAATGAAGACGTTCCTGCGTTCGCGATCTACGACACGGACGCGCCGATCGACAAGGTGGCGGAGTTCTACGCGCAGTCGTACGGCTACGACAAGGTCGCCCCCGATGCCACAAACAACCTGAGCTCCGCGAAACCGTCCGCGTTTTACCGCTCCGGCGATCTCGCGAAAGACCTGGCAGCGGTCCTCCCTATCACGCAAAAGCTGAACCTGAAGGTCGATCCGGCGAAAGCTGCCGGCACGTACCGCGCCGCGGAGATCGATCCGAAGCCGAGCCGTCCGCGCGTGACGATTCAGCGGCCCTACTTCGACGTAACGACGTCGCAGACGGTCGACCGCACGCTGATCATGATGACGCACTGATGCCCACCGCGCGGCGCGCGTTGATCGCTGGACTCGGCCTCATCGGAGGATCGATCGGGATCGCGTTGCGCCGCGCCGGATGGCATGTGGCCTTCCTCGATTCCGACCGCGGCCTGACGCCCGGAGAAGCCGCGGACGAACGTGTCGAGTCGCTCGATTACGACGCCGATGTGGTGATCCTCGCCACGCCGGTGGACGTCGCCGCCGCGCTACTGGCCTCTGCTCACGCGCCGCTCATCACCTCGGTCTGCAGCGTGATGTCGCCTCTTCGCGCCGTCGCTGATGATCGCTTCGTTGCCGGCCACCCGCTCGCGGGCTCCGAAGAGCGCGGCATCGGCGCGGCGCGCGCCGATCTCTTCGCCGGCGCGACATGGTTCATCGATCGCGACAACAGCGTCGTCGGTGACGTCATCGCCGCCTGTGGCGCGTCAGCGGACTTGGTCGATGCGGACGAGCACGACCGCGCCATCGCCCTTACCAGCCACCTGCCGCAAGTCCTGTCAACAGCGCTGGCGGCTTACCTGCACGATCAGAATGTCGATCTCCGCTTCGCCGGACCGGGACTAAGAACGTTCCTGCGCCTCGCCGGGAGCAAAGCCTCCGTCTGGTCGCCGATCCTCGACGCGAATCGGGAGAACCTGCGGCCGCATGAGGTGGCGATCGCTCGTTTCCTGGAGGAGATCGGTGATGCCGGTTCCGCCGAGGTGTTTGCGAAGGCGAACGAATTCTTCGAGCGCCTGTCATCGTGAGGATGAGAGGAAACATCGGGCGCGCGATTTCTGCACACGTCCCCCTTCCTTACCGCCTGTAGTCAGGGGGTCCTTCGGCGTCCTCCGCCGCTCCGCCAACCCACCCGCCCACGCGGCTGCGGCAGCTTCAGGATGACAGTGATGGGCGGATCGCGCATGATTCGACGTCGATGCTCCGCATTACCGAGATCTTCCACAGCATCCAGGGCGAGTCGAGCCATGCCGGCCGGCGGTGCGTCTTCGTCCGCCTGACCGGTTGCAATCTGCGCTGCCGGTGGTGCGACTCCGAATACACGTTCACCGGCGGGGAGCGAATGTCGATCGACGAGGTGATCGAGCGCGTCAGGGGTTACGGATGTGAGCTCGTCGAGGTCACCGGTGGCGAGCCGCTCGCGCAGAAGGAGGCGTTCGACCTGATCGCACGCCTTTGCGAAGACGCCTTCGAAGTCCTGATCGAAACCTCGGGGTCGATCGATATCGAGCCGGTGGATCGCCGGGCGAAGATCATTCTCGACGTCAAGTGCCCCGGTTCGGGCGAGGCGGACAAGAACTATTGGCCCAATCTCGAACAGCTCCGGCCGGACGATGAGATCAAGTTCGTCATCGCCGATCGTGTCGACTACGATTGGGCACGAAGTGTGATTGAAGAGCGCAAGCTCGCCGGCCGCACGATCCTCTTTTCGCCCGTCTGGGGCGAGCTCGATTTGAAAACGCTGGCAGAAATGATGCTCGCCGACCGCGTCCCGGCGCGCCTGCAGACGCAGTTGCACAAACACATCTGGGGCGCGGATGTAAAAGGAGTCTGATGAACAAACCGACGCTCGACCACATCGGTATCGCCGTGAAGTCGCTCGACGCGGCGAAAATCTACGAAGCGCTCGGCCTCTCGGTCGATCACCTGGAGACCGTCGAGACGCAGAATGTGCGCACTGCCTTTCTCTCAGTGGGAGGCGGCGTCAGCATCGAATTGCTGGAGCCGGCAGGCCCGGAATCGACGGTGGCCAGGTTCATCGAGAAGCGCGGCGAAGGAATTCATCACATTTGCTTTCGCGTCGATGACCTCGAAGCGCACCTCGGGCGGCTGAAAGCGCAGGGCTACCGTCTCCTCAACGAGGCGCCGATTCCGGGCTCGCGCGGCTGCCGCGTGGCCTTTCTTCATCCGGCCGCGGGCAATGGCGTGCTGATCGAGCTGAGTGAAAAAGAATGATCGAAGGATTCCTGCCGACGTCGCTGGTCATCGCCAATCTGGTCAACCCGAAGGAGAAGTTCTTCGGAGTGCTGTTCGCTCTATCGCCGGCGGGCTTGACGATGCGCGGCATCAACCTCGACTCGTTCGAGGACTGGATTCATCAGATCGCGCGCAATGAGGAGCCGGATCTCGATCTGATCACCATGTTCGTACCGCTCTTCCGCGTCGAACGGGTCTTTCTCGACGAGCCGTCCGGCTCCATCAAGTCGTATAGCCAGCGTTTCGAAGAGGTCGCCGGGATGGCCATCCGCACGTTCCTTGGGTTGGACGGCGAACACGACCACTGAGATTTACGCTCCGGAGCGTGTTGGACGTGGATTCGTGGCGGCGCGCATGGCCATGCGCGCCGCTCCCTCGACCGGCGTATTCGCCGGTTTCACAACGCGCGCGTGTGGCGCGGCGGCGAGGATCGCACTGCGCATCGGCGCGAGCAGTGTTTCTCCGGCGTTGAAAACGCCGCCTACGTAGGCCACCGGAAAGTCAGCCGGCGTGAGGCCGGCTCGTTGTGCCACAGCGAGCGCTGCCCTGGCCAGTTCCCCGCCGGAACGTGCCACGATCTCCATAGCCAGAGCATCGCCGCTCTCCGCGGCTTCGATCACGAGCTTGCCGGCACGGGCAATGTCATCCGCTTGCGTTGTCTGCGCATAGACGAAACGCGGCAGATCGGCCGGAGTCATGTCGTAGTCGCGCCGCAACAGCTCCGTCATCAGCGTGACCGGCCCTCGGCCGTCGTGCGCACGCAGGATCCCGGCAAGGCCGGCGCGGGCGATGGCATAGCCGCTTCCTTCGTCCCCTAAGATCGGCCCCCATCCGCCGGCGCGTGCCTCCTCACCGGCAGCGTTGCGGCCCAGGGCGACGGAGCCGGTGCCGGCGATGATGACAACGCCGGCGCCAAAGCCGATCGCGCCGGTCAAGGCGATCCGCGCGTCGTTGTCGACCGTGAAATTGCCCCGCGGAAAGAAGACGCTCAGCGAGTCGATCACTTCCTGACGGTGTGCAGGATGGTCGGCCCCGGCAATGCCGCAATAGGCCCAGGTGATCTCGCGGCTGGCCACATCAGCGGTGACGAATGCCTTGTTGACAGCGCGCTCGATGTTGCGGGCGGCCGTCTCGATGCCTACCCGGAGATGGTTGGACGGACCGGCGATCCCGTCGCCGAGTGGCCGGCCGGTCTCGTCCATGACCAGCGCTGCTGTTTTCGACGCGCCGCCGTCGACCCCCAGGTAGTACGCCATACGAACAGTCTTTTATCGCAAGTGAGGTGCCGGGATGAAGGATGAGGACGGATTCGCGTCATCCTTCGGCATCGTTCTCGGCAATCGGGGCGTCAGATATGTCACTGACGTCCTCGTCGACGTCGAGATCCCGCCGCAGTTGACGGTGCTCGACGAGAAGCACGAGCGCGGTGTGACGATGACTCACGATCCCGGCTCGAGCGCCTATCACTACACCCTGAGCAACCTGCAGCCGGCGGAAGACTCGACGATCCACTTCAGGATACGAACCACCTTCGGCACGATGACCGGGAGCGGCAGCATCCGGGCGACGGCGTGGCAGCGCGATCTGCCGGGCGACAAGCTCCTCGAGATGGCGGTGATCAAGTGGCGCCAGTAGCGGCGCGCCTACCCTGCATAATGTCCTGATGGACGTTGATCAACCCGTCGCACCGAACGGACACGAGATCCACATTCCGCCAAAGCCGCGTGAGGCGCTCGAGGACCGCAAGCTCCTCGATCGCCCCAGCCGGCATGAGCTGCTCCAGTCGGAATCGTGGCGCGTGTTGCGGATCACCAGCGAGTTCGTGGCCGGCTTCGATCACCTCGCCGAGGTCTATCCGGCCGTTTCCATCTTCGGCTCGGCGCGTACACCGCTCGCGAATGAGTACTACGACGCCGCGGTAAAGACAGCCGAGTTGATCGGCAAGGCCGGGTTTGCCGTCATCACCGGCGGTGGCCCGGGAATCATGGAGGCTGCGAACAAGGGAGCACGGCAGGCGGGGGCGCTCTCCATCGGCTGCAACATCGAGCTGCCCTTCGAGCAGAAGATCAACCAGTACGTCGACAAGGCCATGACCTTCCGCTACTTCTTCGTCCGCAAGACGATGTTCGTGAAGTACTCGGAGGCCTTCATCACCTTCCCCGGCGGCTTCGGCACGCTCGACGAGTTGATGGGCGCGCTGACGCTGATCCAGACCAGGAAGATCACGAACTTTCCCGTGATCCTTTACGGCAGCGAGTACTGGGGCGGTCTCGTCGACTGGCTTCGCAACAAGGCTCTGGCCGCGAACAACATCACCAAAGAGGATGTCGACAGCCTTCACGTCGTCGATGACCCGAAGCGCGTCTGCGAGATCGTCTGCGCGTTCCACGACAAGGCGCTGGTCACGAACACTTACGAGGACGAGATGACGCCGCCGCGCCCGATGACGCGGGAGGATTGAAGGCTTCTGTGTAGGGCCGCCGCCCCCGGCGGCCTGATGCTTGCGCCGCGCGAAGACGGCCGCCGAGGGCGGCGGCCCTACACGACGCGAGACTGGCTCGCCTGTGCCTCCCGGATATTCACAGAGACCCTACCACCGCACCCCTCCGGCTTACGCCTTCCCCTCGTTCTCTTCCATTTCCACCGTAGCCGGCATCTGCGTTTGCACCATCACCCACCGCACGCGGAATCGCTCCGCATCCAGCACCTCGATCGACAGCTCGCCGAGCTGCGACCGGTCGCCGGGGACAACCTCGCGTCCGAGTCGCGCTGCCACGAAGCCGCCGATCGTTTCTTCGGCCGGCTCACCAACATCGACTTTCAACCTGTCGGCCAGATCCTCGATGAGGTAATCGCCGCGCACCCGATAGCGTCCGTTGCCGAGCGGCTCGATCTCGGGCCGCTCTCGGTCGAATTCGTCCTGAATCTGCCCGAACAGCTCCTCGGTGATGTTCTCGAGCGACACGATGCCTGACGCGCCGCCGTACTCATCGAGCACGATAGCCATGTGGGTCTTGTGCTCGATGAACTGCGAGAGCAGAGCATCGACCGTCGAGTTCTCCGGCACGAACAGCACATCGCGCTTCAGCTCCATCATCGTCCGTCCCGGACCGCGAAGCTGGGCCAGGAAGAGGTCCTTCACATGAATGAGGCCGATGGTCTGGTCGAGCGTGCCGTCGCAGAGCGGGTAGCGTGTGTGCCGCGTCGTGCGGATGATCTCGAGGTTCTCCTCGATCGACTTCAGGCTGGAGAGGACGGAGACGTCGGTACGCGGCACCATGATCTGCCGTGCCGTCCGCTTCGAGAACTGGAAGACCCCTTCGATGATCTCGCGGTTTTCCTCGGAGAGGATGCCGGCCTTCTCGGAGTGCGCGAGAATGAGGCGTAACTCATCCTGCGAATGCGCCACTTCCACGTCACTGGCTGGCCCGATGCCGACGACGCGCAGGATGGCGTTCGTGGTTTTGTTCAGCATCCAGATGATCGGGAACATCACGATGTAGAAGGCGCGGAGCAGATGCGCCGACCAGAGCGCCGTGCCGAGGGTCTTGTCAATGGCCAGATACTTGGGGCCGAGCTCGCCGAAGATGATGTGAAGTGACGAGATGAGGATGAATGCGATCGACGCGGCGATGGTGTGGGCGACGGCGATGCTGTAGACGCCGAGAAACGCCAGGCGCGGCTCGATCAGGTGCTCGAATGCCGGCTCGCCAACCCAGCCGAGTGCCAGCGATGCCAGGGTCACGCCGAGTTGTGTGGCGGAGAGATAGCTGTCGAGCTTCTTGATGATGCGCCGCGCCATCCGCGCGCGCGTGCTCCCCTCAGCGGCCAGCTCTGCCAACTGTGTGGGCCGAACCTTGATGATCGCGAACTCAGCGGCAACGAAGAATCCGTTCGCGATGATGAACAGCAGTGCAAGAAGCAAATACCAGGTAGGCATACTCACCGAGCGCGAAGGGCATGCGCGCTACGAGATGGGTCGATGTCCATGGGGCAGGAGGTATTGTATGACACACGCCGCGAGTACGCGGGCGGCTGTCATTCCGAGCCGCCGGAGCCCCGGAGGGGCGCAGGACGGCGAGGAATCCCCAGCCGATCGCCCCTGTCCCGAGTTTCAAGGAGGGGATTCCTCGCCGCGCTATGCCCCTCCGGGGCGTCGCCGGCATCGGCTGAAAACGCTTATTGGCCCCGGCACCCGCTGTTTTTCATGCCTCGACCACCAACGCAGAACGGCGTCGCTGACGGATAACATCCGAAACGAGTTGCGTGAGGCAGTGTGAAGGTCGAGACCCAGGTGGACACCGCCCTCGTGGTGATGAGTGACCTACGCCTTGCCGGCAGCCTCGATCACCTCATCGAGCGTCCGCCAGAAGCGAGGATACGACTTGGACACGACCTGCTCATCGGCGATGGTTACGTTGCCCCTGGCCAGCCCGGCGACGGCGAAGGCCATGGCGATGCGGTGATCGTTGTGGGTCTCGACCGTAACGGAGTCGGACGACCAGCCGGGTTGGATGAGTAATGAGTCGGGGCGTTCCTCCACCGTCGCGCCGAGGCGGCGCAGCTCCGACGTGACGGTGGAGAGCCGGTCCGACTCTTTAACGCGGAGATTGGCTACGTTGACGATCTCGACTTGAGACGACGCGAGCGGCGCGATTGCGGCGAGCGTCGGAACGAGGTCGGGTGAGGAATTGCAGTCGAAGCGGCCACCGCGCAGCGCAGCAGCGCCGGTGATGGTGATCTCGTCGTTGATAAAACAAACCTCGCAGCCCATCGCCGTCAGGATGTCGAGGAACGCGGCGTCGCCCTGGGCGGAAGGGTGGGTTAATCCGCGTACGTGCATTGTGCCGCCCGTTGCCGCGGCGGCTGCGAACCAGTACGACGCGGACGAGTAGTCGCCTTCGACCCGGTACTCGTCGCGATGCAGCGCCGTGGCACGCACATGGATGATGTTTCCGTTTCGCTGGACATCGGCGCCGAACGCCGTCAGGATTGAAGCGGTGATGTCGAGGTAGGACGCCGAGGCCAGCGACGTGATGCGCAGGGTGATCCCATCCGGCAACGTCGCTCCGGCCATCATCAGCGACGAGGCGAACTGGCTCGAGGTGTTGGCGGCGATGGCAACCTCGAAGCCTCCGCGCATCTTCTTTCCTCGGATGCGTAGCGGCGGGTATCCCTCGCGCTCGACGTACTCGACTTCGGCGCCGATCGACCGCAGCACATCGACAAGGTCGCCGATCGGCCGTTCGTGCATGCGCGCTTCGCCCTGGAGGATGAAGCGACCCGGCGTAAATGCCAGCCAGCCGGTCAGAAACCGCATGGCCGTGCCGGCATTGCCGATGAAGACCGGCACGTCGTTGGCTGACATGCTCACGCGTGGCCCGATGGTGACGCCGTTTTTGAACGTGCCATCGATCTGGAAGCCTATGGTGCGCAGAGCCTCCAGGGCGTAGCGTGTGTCATCCGCATCGAGGCAATTCGTGATCGTGGTGGTCCCCTCGGACATGGCGCCGAGAAGGAGGGCACGGACGGAGTAGGATTTGGATGGAGGGGCGGTGACCGTGGCGGTGAGGCGGTCGCGTTTTTGGATCGGTCTCATTGAATGTTGAATGTTGAATGTTCAATGTTGAATGTGAGCGAGGGCGTTCGTTTGTTGTTGCATTCAACATTCAACACTGAACATTCAACATTCAACATTCTCCTTTCATAGATCCAGCACCAACCCGTCATAAGCCAACTTGATCCCCGCGGGAAGCGTGGCTTCGACAGTCGCGTGGTCGACCTCGTGAGTAAGGTGTATCAGCCATGTCTCGCGAGCACCGATCCGCTGCGCGGCCGCAACCGCTTCCTCGATCACGAAATGTGTCGGATGGCGCGGCGAGATACGGAGGCCGTCGAGCGCGAGGGTGTCGATGCCTTCCAACAATCGCATCGTCGCGTCGGGGATACCGTTCGTATCGGTGATGTAGGCGAAGCCGCCGATGCGAAAGCCGAGGATTGTCCAGTCGCCGTGCGCGACCGGCAACGGCGTGATGGAGATCCCTTCATGCACGAACGGACCGTCGATCTCGCGCAGGTCGAGCTGCGGTTTGCCGCCGCCGATTTGGGAGTCGGACCAGATATAGCTGAAGGCCCGCCGGATCGCGGCGGCAGTCATGGGATTGGCGAACGCCTGGATGGACTCGTGCTGCCGGAAGTTGAAGGGCCGGATGTCGTCGAGACCCATGAGGTGGTCGGAGTGCGAGTGTGTGAAGAGTACAAAGTCGAGGCGCGGGATGGGGAACTTCAGAAGTTGCAGCCGGAGGTCAGGCGAGGTATCGATCAGAAAATACTTCCCACCCATCTCGATCTTCACCGACTGCCGGAGCCGTTTGTTCCGCGGATCATCGGATCTGCATATGCCGCACGAGCAGCCGACGACCGGGACGCCGGTGCTCGTGCCGGATCCCAGGAAGGTGATGCGCATGTTCTGAAGAGTCAAAGGCTGAATGTTGAATGTTCAATGTTGAATGTTCAATGTTAAATGTTCAAACCTAAGCCCGAAGCCAGTTCATTCAACATTCAACACTGAACATTCAACATTCAACATTTCGGTTTCTTCTACTCACACCGTCACCCATTCGAACTCCCCGGAATCAGGATCGATCGCCATCGCTTCTCCGGTCTCGTACCACGGTGGCAGGATGGTTACGGTGGTTGATCCGGGCAGCACGAGCTTGTCGTGGAAGTGGCCGAGGACCACGTGGGTAAAACCATCCGCGCCGCGTTGGTTGCCGTAGGCCTGAATCTGCTCGATCGGGAGTTGCGTCTTGTGTTTGAAGTTCGAGCCTGACAACCGCGCCTCGACGCTGTCGACGAAGCTTCGCGCGAGTTTCTTCGGAATGAACCGCAGTCCGAATCGAGAGATCGCGCTCTTCGACGCCCAGCGCCAGAAACGATACGGGATATCGCGGTCGTTGATCATGTCGCCATGGATGATCAGGTACTTGCGTCCGCCGGCGTTGACCGTGTACTCCATCGCCACATCTGTGACTGAGCTTTCCGCGAACGAGCCGTGCAGAAAGAAGTCGCGGTTTCCTTCGACGTAGTGGATAGGCAGGCCGTTGTCGCGCAGCTCGCGAAAACGGGCGAAGACTCTATCCACAGACCTCGTGTAGAACTTGGGATGGGCGATCAGGTAGTGGAAGAGATCGCCGTTGAGGTAGAGGGCACGGGGCCGCAACGCGGGCAGGCGGTCGAGCCACTCGAGGATTGGCGCTTCGCTTCCTTCCGAGAGTCCGATGTGTGAATCGCCGATGACGAAGATCTGTCCTGCCGGAATCAAGCCCTGAGCTCCTCGAGGGCGCGATGCAACTCGCTGTACGTCTCCTCGCTGAAGGTGCAGAAGACGACGCGCTGCAGCGAGCGCGCGTGCGGGCGGAAGTCTAGCGCGGTCGAGATCAGCACGCGTGAGCAACGTTCCGGCGCGAAACCGAAGAGCGCCGGCACCGGCGGCATGGCCACCGAGGCGATGGCCAACTCCTCGGCGCGCTTGAGAGCGGCCCACATGGCGTTGCGCAGCTTCGTGTCTTCATCACCGTCGCCCTGACGCGGCACGATGGCGTGGATGACGAACTTGCAGAGAACGTTGCCACCGCTGGTGACGACGGCATGCCCGACCGGCACCGGCCCGAAGTCGGCCACCGGCTTGCTCGCGGAGGCCGGATTGATGATGGCGTCGACTTTGAGAGAGGAGACGTCGGCGCGGAGTAGCTCGATGTTCATGGTCAGAGGGTAGTGTTTAGCTTCGCGCGCGGATCCTCTCCATACGCGGCGTCGATGGTGTCCGCGGCTGCGAGCACTTCGTCCGCGGAGCTCTTCGGCACGGTGACTTCGACTCGGTAATAGTGATCGCCGGCGCTGGTTTTTTTCTTCACACCTTTGCCCCGAAGGCGGAAGGTCTGTCCGCCCTGTGTACCGGCCGGGATGCGGGCGCGCACCGGGCCGTGGAGTGTCGGTACCTCCACTTCGCCGCCTCGGATTGCCTCGCCGACCGTGATCGGCAGGTCGATGTAGATGTCGTCGCCGCGCCGCTCGAACAACGGATGAGTGCGAACATGAATGAGTACATTGAGATCGCCGGCCTGTCCGCCATTCGAACCGGAAGCGCCTTTGCCGCGCAGGCGGATCCGCTGTGCGTCCGACACCCCCTCCGGGATTTTGACCTTGACGCCCTTACCGTTGATGACGAGGTCCATCGTCGTGCCCAGGATGGCGTCTCTGAAGTCGATCGTCAGTTCGGCTTCGAGGTCTGTCCCACGCTGAGGACCCTGCTCGAAGCCTGCGCCGCCACCGCCGAAAAGGTCGGAGAAGATGTCGGTAAACCCTCCGCTTCCACCGGTGGAGCGCCGGCCGCCGCGTGCGCGCGCGCCGCCGCTGAATTGCGAGAAGTCGAATCCGCCGAACGGGCTGGCGCCGCCGCCAAACGGGTTCGCCCCTCCTCCGCCGCCTCCGAAATGGAACGCTTCCTTCCCCAGGCGGTCGTATTGCTCGCGCTTCTCCTTGTCGGAAAGGACGGCGTAGGCCTCGGAGATCTCTTTGAACTTGTTCTCCGCGTCCTTGTTCCCCTTGTTCTTGTCGGGATGGAACTTCTTCGCCAGGCCGCGATACGCCTTTTTGAGCTCATCCGCCGTGGCGGCCTTCTTCACGCCCAGGATGTCGTAGTAGTCCTTCTCTGCCATCGTCTCGACGGAACGTTTTAGCACATGAATTGCTTCGCAGGCCGGTTGGAGAAAGAATCACCATCACATGTACGGATCTCTAGCGCGCCGCAACATCCTGACGATGATCCTCGCCGGTGGTATGGGCGAGAGGCTGTATCCGCTGACGCGCGACCGCGCCAAGCCCGCGGTGCCGTTCGGCGGCCGCTATCGGATCATCGACTTCGTCATCAACAACTTCATCAACTCCGGGTTCTTCAAGATCAAGGTGATGACGCAGTTCAAGTCGAACTCGCTCATCGAGCACATCACGCGTACGTGGAGGCTCGTACCCGAGATCGGCCAATACGTCGACATCGTTCCCGCTCAGATGCGCAAGGGCCCGTTCTGGTTCCGCGGCACGGCGGACGCTGTCTTCCAGAACCTCGAGCTGATCTTCGATGAACAGCCGGAGTTCGTCTGCGTCTTCGGCGGCGATCACATCTACAAGATGGATGTGAACCAGATGTTGCAGGAGCACGTTACGAACGACGCCGACCTGACCATCGCCACTATCCCGGTGCCGGTGGAGGAGGCCCACAACTTCGGCATCGTGGAAGTCGACGGCGACTGGCGCGTCACCGGCTTCGTGGAGAAGCCGAAGGAAGGAGCAAAGACGATTCCGGGGCGCCCGGATATGGTCCTGGCCTCGATGGGTAACTACATCTTCAAGGCCAACGTGATGATCGACGTGCTGCAGCGCAATGCCCTGCGCGACGCCGCGCACGACTTCGGCAAGGAGATCATCCCGGCCATGTATCCGCGGATGAAAGTCTTTGCCTACGACTTCGGCCAGAACCACGTCCCGGGCGAGGCCGAGATCAATCGCGGATATTGGCGCGACGTCGGTACGATCGATACGTACTTCGCGGCGTCACTCGATCTCGTCGCCGTGACGCCGCTCTTCAACCTATACAACGCGCAGTGGCCGATGGTCTCGTCGCCGTTGAACCTGCCGCCGGCCAAGTTCGTCTTCGCCGACTCCAAGTCGCAGCGCATCGGTATCGCCACAGACTCTCTCGTCTGCGACGGCGTGATCATCTCCGGCGGCACCATCAACCGTTCCATCCTCCATCCGCGTGTGCGGATCCATTCGTTCACCGACGTCGATGAATCGATCCTGATGGACGGCGTGGAGATCGGCCGCCACTCCAAGATCCGCCGCACCATCATCGACAAAGGCGTGAAGATCCCCCCCAACACCACCATCGGCTACGACATCGAAGCCGACCGCCAGCGCTTCACCGTGACCGAGTCCGGAATCGTGGTGGTGCCGAAGGGAGCGGAGGTGGCGGAGGGGGTGGCTGTTGTCTAGGAGTGTTCGTTAGGGCGTGCGCTGCGCCACGCGTTGCCGGTTATTCATGCGTGCGCTTCGCCACGCGTTGCCGGTTATCGGTTGATTGCACCTGCGGCGAGTAAGGGTTGTCTGCGCCTTCGGCGCGTTATCGGTGGTCTCTTTGCGACCTCAGCGCGCTGTAGCCTGACAACGCGCCGAAGGCGCAGATAACCAGGAACCCATAACGTGCCCCAGCACGACGACCGACAACGCGCGAAGCGCAGACAACCCCAACACGCGGCAGGCACAGCCAACCGACGACCGACAACGCGCGAAGCGCAGTAACAACAACGCGCCGTAGGCGCAATACAGTATCCTCCTCCGCCCATGACCACCCCACCGAAGCCCCGTACGGACGGGCGCGCGCCGAACGAGATGCGCCGCGTCCTCATCACGCCGAACTTCAGTAAGCACGCGGAGGGATCGGCGTTGATCGAGGTAGGCGATACGCGGGTGATCTGCACTGCCTCGATTCAGGAAAAGGTCCCGTCGTTTCTCTATCGCACGGGAAAGGGGTGGGTGACGGCCGAGTACGGGATGCTGCCGCGTGCAACTACGGAGCGTACCGATCGCGAAGCAGCGCGCGGGAAACAGGGCGGCCGGACGATGGAGATCCAGCGTCTGATCGGCCGCTCTCTCCGTGCGGCCGTGAACACGGAGCTTCTCGGCGAGCGGACGATCTGGCTCGACTGCGACGTCATCCAGGCCGACGGCGGTACGCGCACTGCCTCAATCACCGGCTCCTTCGTGGCACTGGTCCTGGCCCTTGGGCGGCTCTACGTAGACGGGAAGTTGGTGACCTGGCCGATCAGCTCATTCGTTGCCGCCGTTTCTGTCGGCATCATCAACGGCGCGCCTGCGCTCGATCTCAACTATGAAGAAGACTCGAAGGCCGGCGTCGACATGAACATCGTCGCAACCGACAAGGGACGCTTCGTGGAGTTGCAGGGCACCGCCGAGGGGGCTACGTTCAGCGAGGAAGAGATGACGGCGATGCTGGGGCTGGCCAAGGAAGGGATCACGTCGCTTGTGGAAAAGCAGCGCGAGATCCTTGCACCGACGCTCACACGCGTCGACGCGCTGGCGCGTGAGCGGCTCAATAAGAAGTTCCGCTGAGCACGAACACCTCGGCTTGGTGCAGTCCGAGCCAGCCGCGGTACGGGTATCGTCCGATGACGCGCTTGCCGGGCAACGGCTCGAAGGCAACGGTGAACGGGCGGTTGGGAACGCCGAATTGATGGATGCGGCGCATCCGTTGATCGCCGTGCGACAGCTCGAAGAGGTAGAAGGGCTCGGCGCCGGCGTTGATCGACGTGATGGGCACTCCCCGCGTGCGAAGATCGTTGATGGCCGCCCAGCGTGCACGGTTCCAGGAAAAGTACTCGTCTACCGAGAAGATCGAGAACGTCGCGATGATGACGAGGGCCGCCACGCTGACTCCGCGCACCGCGCGCGACTGCCACGGAATCATCAGCGGTAGCGCGATGACGAGCGGCCAGGCGGAGTCCAGCGAGTAGCGGTCGACGTAAAGCCCCGATCCGAAGAGGGCCAGCGATCCGAAGAGCGCCGCACCCAGCGCCAGCAGCGAGGCGTTGCTTCGTGAAGCGCGCCGCAGGACAGCCCAGAGGAGAGCGACGGCAAGGATCACGCTGGCGCAGGTGATGACCAGCCGGGAGGCGTGGGGCAGACGGAATGGATAGGCGCCCGCGAGCGCCAGCGGCCCGAGACCGAAGTCCGCGAAGATGTTGCCGGCGAAGATGTCGCAACAGTAGGGCGAAACGAAATACGGCATCGTCAGGCCAATGGCGGCGAGCGATAGAACCCGGGCGAAGAGCACAACCGACAGCGCGCCAACGATGATGAAGTCGTTGCGGCGAGCCTTTTTCGAAAAGAAGATTGCCAGCGGCGCCACAAGGGGCAGGAAGAAGAGCGCACAGTTCTGGGCGTTGAACGTGGCGTAGTGATCGAAGACCTCGATCTGTTCCGGCAGACGGAATGTCGACTCCGTCCACATCTTGAAGTGGTTGGCGAACTCCGCAGGCGAACCGGCCAGCCACTCGCGCTTCAGGAGAAAGACGAGTCCGAAAAGCGCGATCGCTCCGCCGATTGCGGCGGCATCGCGCCCGCGGCGTCGAATCACCGCAAGGATCAGAGGCGCCGCAAGAAGCGTGATGCCGGTCTGCCGGATGAAGCAGGCGGTCATGGCTGCTACGCAGCCGGCGATGATCCAAATGTCATTCCGAGCCGAAAAGAGGAATCCCCAGCCACGTTCGGGAGCGAGGGCTGACGGCTGGGGATTCCTCGCCGCGCTAGGCCCCTCCGGGGCGCCGCCGGCTCGGAATGACAGCTTTTCAAATCCGCGAATGAAGCACGCCAACGCTACGGCCGACGCGAATACGAATGGCACCTCTGTCATGAACGTACACGACGACCAGAGAAAGATCGGATGGAATCCGAGAGCGAGCACGGCAACGATCCGCCCGAACAGCGGTACCTCGGCGCGCCGGAGCATTCCGTGGACGACGATGAGCGTGGCCGCGGCCAGGACGAGCGTGGATGCTCGGAGCACATCGAACGATTCGCCGAAGAGCCGCGTCCACAACGCGCCCCACAACACCTGGGCCCGCAGGCTGACGGCGGTGAAGGCTGTGAAGTGGAAGTGTCCTGTCTCGGCGAAGCGCCACGCCGCCAGCGCAAAATCCCAATCGTCGTCGATCGGGAAGTTGCCACGTGGGTTGATGAAGACGATCGCTGCGATCCACGCCGCAACTGGGAGCAGTTCAGCGCGGCGGAACAAGGCGAGTATTGAACGCTGAATCACACTTTGTCCAAATCAGGCCGCGAATCTGACGGTTTGGAAAAAGCCGATGGCTCTCCATCGAGAGCCCTTCTCCCCCGCGCACGGGGGAGAAGGTGCCGAAGGCGGATGAAGGGGTCTTTGCTTAGCAGAGCATGTGGGTTTGCGCCACTCCACATTCCGCGGGTGAAGAGTGAAGCAGGCGCACAGGCACAGCCCCGCGAAGAGGACCCCTCATCCGCCTTCGGCACCTTCTCCCCTCTGCGGAGGGGAGAAGGGCTCTCGATGGGGCAGCATCTTGTCATTTCAAGTCAGTCTCAGTGTGGGAGAAAGACTGTCGGATGGGGCAGCATCGTTTCATTTCAAGTCAAGTCTCGAGCGTCGTCTGTGCGAGCATTCAACATTCAGCATTGAACATTCAACATCCAACATCCGACATTCGCAGCACCAGCGTAACGGACCGCCGGATCGCCGAGTGGCTCTTTCTGGTCACGTTCGTCACGTATGGCTATTTCTTCGCCGGTGGCGGCTGGAATCAGAACGCCACATTCGACCTGACGCGCGCCATCGTCGAGCGGCATTCGTTTGCGATCGATGGGTATGCCTCCAACAGCGGCGACCTGTCGTTCGGCCGCGGACACATCTACGCGAACAAGGCGCCGGCCCTTGCCTGGCTGGCGGCGATTCCGTACGCGCCGTTCTACGCTCTCGAGCGATCGCGCGGCGCGGATGCCGGCAACGTGCAGCTCCTGACGATCAACGCGTACATCTGCTCCGTCGTTTGCGTGGCGTTGCCGGGCGCGTTCATCCCGTCGATGCTTTTTCTCTACGCGCGGCGTCGAGGTTTCGACGCGCGATGGTCCGCTCTCGTGGCACTCTCCGTCGCGCTGGCGACGCAACTTCTTCCGTACGCGTCGATTCTGATGGTGGCGGTTCCCAGCGCGGCGCTGCTGCTGTTCGCGATGACGACGCGTCACCGCGCGCTGGCGGGGTTCGCCGCTGCGCTTGTGGTGGCGATGAACTACCTGGCCGTTCCGGCGCTCCTGGTCTTTGCTCTCGCCGGGCCGCGAAAGAGCTGGCTTCGTTACGCTGCCGGTTCGTTGCCTCCGCTCGCTGCGCTGCTCGCCTATCAGCGCATCTGTTTCGGCGGGTTCTTCACCACCAGCGTAGCGGCCACTGATCCACGATTCCTGACGCAGGGCGCGCCGTTGGGCGTCATGCAACTCCCATCCCTCGGCGTGCTCTACGCCATCACGGTCTCGCCGTATCGTGGCTTCTTCTTCTTCGCGCCGCTCCTCATTGTCGCGCTGTGGGGTTTCGTCGCATGGTGGCGCGCCGAGAGGGTGATGTGCGCGGCTGCGCTGGTGGTGATCGCCGTTTTCTTCGCGTTCAATGCGAGCTTCAACGGATGGGATGGGGGATTCGGCATAGGCGGACGCTACCTGGTACCGACTATCCCGCTCTTCGGCATCGCCCTGCTGCACGTCCGTGCTCGCGCGCTCGTCTGGATCGCGGCGACCATTTCATTTGCGATCAACTTCGCCGCTGTGGCTGTCGATCCACAGCCTTCGGGAACGATTCCGCGTCCGCTGACGCAGTACATCGCGCCATTGCTCCTGCATGGGAGCTTCGCGCCCTCCGTTCCGATCACGCCGCCATGGTCAGCAGCGACGTTCACGGGCCATACGTCGGTCAATCGTATGACCCTTGATGAGGCAGTCGTTTTCGCGCGCTACGCACCCGACAGCACACCCTCGGAGTGGGCGAGTTTCAACCTCGGCGAGCTTGCAACGGGCCCAGGCAATGCCGGCTCGCTGATCCCGATCGCGCTCGTCATCGCCGGTGGAGGATTCGTGATCGCGCGATTGGCCAGGAGATCAGCAACAGCGCCGTGACGATTGCCCCGGCCAGCCCGCCGTAGAAGGAGGCCGGGAAGTAGTCGACGCGAACGTCCCAATCGCCCGGCGGAATCGTGAAGCCGAGGAAGGCGCCGTTGACCGGCTGCGGCTCGATGCGCTGGCCGTTTCGGAAGACCCGCCATCCTGGCCACCACGGCTGACTGCTTACGATCAGCGCGTGCCGCTGCGAGCGAATATGGAGGCGGAAGGCGGTATCCGCCGCTTCGACGATATCGACGATGGGATCGCTCTTCGGTGTCAGAAGGTCCTGCCGCATCTTGTCGCTGCCGACCGGCAGGATGTTGACCACTGTCTGCTTCGACAGGTCGTGCTCGGTGAGCGTCTGCGCGAACATGTTGTGGCGGAACTCGAGGACGATGTCGTGCGCGGCGAAGAACCGCGGCCTGACGTCGAGGTTCTCGAAAATGCGTCCGTCCCGCCCCTTGTAGACGATTTGATAGCGCCGGGGATCCTTTGGATTGAATGACCGGTCGCCGATTACGTAGCGGACGTTGAGGTAGTTCAGCAGAGGCGTCTCGACGTTCCGCCACCTGGCGAAGTATTCGTTGATGTCGAGGTTCGTCAGAAGCCGCAGTACGCTGAGGTACCGCCCGTAGGCCATCGGATCGTGCGTTCGAATGTCGGCCAGACCGTACATCGCCTGCGCGTTGGGAAAAAGCGCCGCCCCGATGCCGACAATGCGGAAGGGGTCGTTGCGCGGTGTTGCGGCCTGCAGCCGCTGCAGCGTGGCGATGAGCGGCGTCTTCGGGTACATCGCTTCGGCCGGAAGCACCGGATTCCAGCCTTCGGTGGCGGTCCAGAGCTCGGCGACGACCGCGGCGCCGATGATCATCGCGGCGATATGGCGCCCCCGCTGCGGCAGCGCGAATAGCGCCGACAGCGCGAGGACGACCATGCTCGGAACGATGGCGGTCATCGCCGTGTCCTTCGCCGCGGGGTTCAGGAACGGGTACGTCTGCATGATGCGGAACAGGATCGCCGAGGTTGCCAGAACGCCGAGAAGAAACGGTATCGAACGCTCACGTCGCGCGGCATCGACGGCCGCCGCGGTCATTGCCGCAGCGATCCAGCAGAGGAGCAGGCGGAGCCGCGCGTTCGCCGCGAACCGAAAGACGAAATGGAAGACGGAGCTGATGACCGGCCAGTTGAAGACGATGCCGAGAGTGACCAGCGCGAGAATGACCAGGAAGAGCTCCCGGGTACGAAAGCGGCGCTGCGCGACGGCGCGGAAGAGCAGCGCGAACCACGAAGCGATTCCAAGGATGCCCGCAAAGCCGGTGATCGACTCCGCTGTGGCTGGACCTCCCGGCCTTTCGAACGGCGCGTGACCGTAGAAGTCGGGCTCGAAGGTGGCGATGGCGGAAGGGAAGTCCGAGAACGGCGGCTCGTCGTTGGCGTGAACCTGCAGCTCCTGAAAGCGCGGCGACTTCTTGACCGTTTCGGCAAACGTGGTGATGAAGGGTGCAGCCAGCAAGGCGCCGATGAAGATCGCCGCGGCGGCGAGTGCGAGCGCGCGCATGGCATCCCGCCGCGGTACCGGCCGCTCGACGAAAGCGATCCAGAGCGCGAAGAGTCCTCCGAAGAATGTTACGTGGGTCACGGTCTCCGGATGGCCGCCATAGAGCATCGCCGCCCAGACCACGGCGGCGAAGACAAAGCGCCGGTACGTGTAGCGTTCGATGATCAACTCGACGGCCAGGAACGCCGCCGGAAGCCAGGCCGCGACGGTGACGATCGGGAAGTGCAGCCAGGTGCTGACGAACGTGCAGAAGGCGAAGGAGATCGCGCCGATTGCCGAAGGCAGCTCGTCATAGCGCCGGCGGCAGAGGAGGTACATGGACGTGAGCGCGATGAGCAGTTTCATCGCCGCTTCGGCAGTCATGGCATAACCGAGCGGCAGAGGAAGCGCCAGAAGGCGCAGCGGTGACATCGCCGAACTCTGACCGTTCGCCAGCAGTGGGTAGCCGCATCCGGACAGCGCGTTCCAGATCGGGAACTGAAAGGAGCGCCACGCCTCGCGGACCTGATGCGCCCACGGGACGATCTGCATCGCCAGGTCGTTCGTCTCCGGATTCGACAGCAGATGACGATGGCCCCAGTTGCCCCAGGGTGGGAGGATGTTGATGAAGTCGACCGGCAGGTTGACATAGCTGCCCGTCATCGGCCGGAAGAGGTAGATCAGGACGAGCGCGTAGAAGAACGCCGCAACGCGCCAGGTCAGGCCTTCACGGACCGTCCGGCTCCATCGCCGGGCGCAGAAGACCGCGATCGCGTAGATCGCGCCGGTGTAGATCCATGTGGCGTTGAACACGGGCGCGGATCATAAGGCAGAGGAGGAGGGTGGCGGTCATGAGCGCGATGAGCGCTGCGGCGTAGAAGGAGACCGGCACGTACCGTACGCGCACGATGGTGTGACCGGCTGGAACGGTGAAGGTGAGGAAGGGGTCATCTGTCATTCCGAGCCGGCGCCGCCCCGGAGGGGCAGAGCGCGGCGAGGAATCCCCGGCTGTAACCGCAGTCGTCTGGGTTCGGGCTACCGGCTGGGGATTCTGCCCCTCCGGGGCGGCGCCGGCTCGGAATGACAGGTCGTCAACCCGCCACCACTTCGACCAGCCGACGCTGCTCGAGACAAGGGTAGGTTTCGTGGCCTCGACCTCGAGCGTGTAGTCATCGCCGCTCGCGGAGACGATGCGCACGCGGGCGTCCGGCGCGAAGAAGCGCGGCAGAACGTGCAGGTTTTCGTAGAGCCGTCCGTCGGAGCCGGCGTACCGCAGCGCGTAGCGCCTGGTGTCGGTCAACTCGTGGCCGGGCTCGGTCATCAGCCAGCGGACGTTCAGCCGGTCGAGCAGAGGCGTCGATTCGTCGAGCAGCTTCTCGTAGTAGTCGTGAGAGATCGAGTCGCCGAAGAGGTGGATGTAGCGCGCCGGCTCCATCGGGTCGTGAATCCGAGCGTCTTCGATGCCGAACATTGCGTTGGTGTTCGGGTAGAGAACGCCGCCGATGCCTGCGACGCGGTCGAATCCCGGGCGATGGTTGCGCAGCACGGCGTCGATCAGCGGGGTGCGCGGATAGAACGTCGATATCGGGAACGGCGGGTTCCAGCCAATCGTCAGCGGCCACATCTCGGCGATGACTGCGCCGATGAGAAGAATTGACGCGATGCTTCGCAGGCGAGGCGCGAGCGCGAGCGCCGCAACCGCCAGCACGATGGCGCTCGGGATGACCGAGAGGAGGCCGTCATGACGCGCCACTTCTCCAGGGAACGGCGTTCTGGCGATGACCAGCACGACCAGCGCCGCCGCCGATGCCAATCCGATCGCAAATGGCGCTGTCCGGCCTCGCATCAGCCGGTCCAACGCCGCCGCGATGAGTACCGCCAGGAGCCAGGCGAAGAGGAAGCGCAACCGGGCATTCGCGGCGAGACCGATGACCGCGTGCAGCGCGGCAACGGCCGGCCTTGTATTCGCCAGCGCCGTGAAGACGCCGAGGGCGGCAAGCACGAAGAACACTTCACGGTCGCGGAAGCGCCGTCTGACGATCGTGTCGATCGCGATGGCGATGATCGCGGCGACGCCGAGGATGCCGGCGAATCCAGTCACTGCTTCAGCCGTGGCCGGACCCCACGGATTTCCGGGCCGCGAGCCGTAGAGCCGTGGCTGAACCAGAAGCGCGAGCGATGTCGCATCGGAAAAGGGAACCTCACCGCTTGATACTTTCTGCTCTTCGTAGCGAGCCGACTCCCGGACGTTCTCCGCGAACGGCACGATGACCGGCAGCGCAAGCAGGACGGCCACCAAACCGGCGCCTGCGAGCGCGAGGAGAAAATCGCGCTGCTTCTCGATGAGGACGATCCAGAGTACGTAAGCGATCGTGAAGAGGAGGATATGCACCGCGGTCTCGGGATGGCCGCAGAAGACGACCACCGCGCCGATCGCCGCGGTACTGACGAACCGCGCGTAGGTGCGTCGTTCGGCCAGCAGATCGATCTGGTAGAGGATGGCCGGCAGGAAGCAGGCAGTCGTGCTCTGCGCAAAGTGCAGCCACGCCACCACGAATGGGCCGAATCCGTAAGCGATGGCAGCGATGCTGCTCGGCAACGCATCGTAGCGGCGCCGGCAGTACAGGAAGGTGAAGGTCAGCGCGACCAGGATCTTCATCCCCGCTTCCGCGGTCATTGCGTATGAGAGCGGAAGCGGCAGCGCGAGGATTCGAAGCGGTGAGAACGCCGCGCTCTGCGCATTGGCCAGCAGCGGATAGCCGCATCCCGCGAGCGCATTCCAAAGCGGAACGTGACCCGAGAGCCACGCTTCGCGTACCTGATGCGCCCACGGTACGAGCTGCATCGGCACGTCATGCGTCTCTCCGTTCATGACCGTGTATTTCGTGAACCCCGGCGCCGATGCGGACCAGGGCGCGATGAGCCGCAGAATGTCCGTCTCGACCGCGACGTAGGGCCCCGTCATCGCTTTGAAGAAGAAGACGCCGGCGAGCAGGTAGAACAACGTGGCGATCCGCCTCGGAAGCGGCGTTCCGCCGCGCCGCGCGAAGGCAACGGCAACGGCGTAGATGACTCCGAGATAGAGCCAGGTGAGGTTCAAGGCCCGCGATGGTATCGCGCCGCACGCCCCGTCATCCTGGAGAGGATGTGCAGGATTACTCAGGCTCCCGCAGAGGTGTGGTGCCTGGCGAAAACGAAGGCCTGGTACTCGCCTGCCACTCGGCACACTGTGAAGCGGGTTGAAAGGCCTTGCGGGCAGGCGGATTCCACGTGATCACCACCCATCAGCGAGACAGATCGGCGCAGATTGGGTGCAATCGATAGAATCGCGCGATGCCGGCCGCCCGCGTCATCACCTGCTCCGATGCCTCCTCGCGTGGGGAACGGGCCGACCGATCCGGGCCGGCGGTGCGAGAACTGCTCGTAGCTAGCGGGTATGACGTCGATGCCATCGTGGTTGTGTCGGACGATGTCGATGGTATCGCGGCCGCAATCGAAGCGGCGACTGGCGATGGGATTCGGCTCGTCGTCACTACCGGCGGGACCGGAATCGCAGCGCGGGATGTCACTCCCGAGGCTACCCTGCGCGTTTGCGAGAGGGTCATTCCGGGATTTGGGGAAATCATGCGCGCGGCCTCCTTGCAGAAGACGCCGATGGCGCCGCTGTCGCGTGCGCAGGCGGCCACGCGCGGGACGGCACTCATCGTGAATCTGCCGGGTAGCGTGAACGGCGCGAGAGAGAATCTGGAAGCGGTCCTGCACCTCATCCCGCACGCGCTGCAACTCCTCGAAGGGAAGACTGAGCATTCATGACCGTCCAACCAGGACTGGAAGTACTGATCGGCGATCCTCATCCGATCGCCGGCAAGAACATCGGTCTCGTCACCAACCAGAGCGCGGTGACGAGCGATCTGCGTCATGTCGTCGATCTCCTGCACCGAGGAGAGGGATGGACGCTGACCACGCTCTTCGGCCCCGAGCATGGCATCTGGGGCGAGGCGCAGGACATGGCCCACGTTGGTCACTCGACCGATCCGATGACCGGCCTCATTGTCTACTCCCTCTACGGCGCCAGCGAAAACGACCTCGCGCCTCGGCGAGACCTACTGCGCAACCTCGACGCCCTCGTCATCGATCTTCAGGACATCGGCTCGCGCTACTACACATTTGTCTACACGATGGCTCTCTGTATGCGCGAGGCGGCGCAGGCGGGTGTGCAGGTGATCGTTCTCGATCGGCCCAATCCGATCGATGGGGTTCATCTCGAAGGCAACATTCGCGAGGACCGGTTCTCGAGCTTTGTCGGGATGTTCCCGCTGCCGGTGCGGCACGGCATGACGGCAGGTGAGCTGGCCCGTTACTTCAACAAAGTGTTCCAGCTCGGCTGCGATCTGGTGGTGGTTCCGATGCGCGGCTGGCACCGGTCGATGTGGTGGAGCGACACTGGTCTGCCGTGGGTGATTCCGTCGCCGAACATGCCTACGGTCTCCACCGCCACGGTCTATCCGGGTATGTGCCTGATCGAGGGGACGAACCTGAGCGAAGGGCGCGGCACGACGCATCCCTTCGAGCTGTTCGGAGCACCGTGGCTCGATCCCTTCCGCCTTGCAGAGCAACTCAACGGCCTCGATCTTCCTGGCGTCCGTTTTCGTCCACACTACTTCCTGCCGACGTTCCAGAAACACGCCGGCAAGGTCTGCGGAGGAGTGGAGCTTCACGTGACAAACCGTAACGACTTCAGGCCCTACCGGACGGGACTCTGGTGCGTGAAGGTTGCCCGCGACATGAACCCGGAGAAGTTCGACTGGCGCCGGGAGACCTACGAGTTCGTCTCCGACAGGCTGGCCATCGACCTGCTCGCGGGTAGCGCGCACTACCGCGAGCTGGTCGAGAGCGGCGGCAACATCAACGATTGGGTAGCCGAATGGGAAGAACCGTTGCGTTCATTCACGAGTGCGCGGGAGGAGTTTTTGTTGTATCGGTAGCTTGCCCACCGATGCACAGACAGGAGTGTCTGCGCCACACATTGTCCAGTTTCTCTTGAAATAACACGATGGACACTCTCTTCCAGGGAGCTGTACTGAGCAACTGAGCCAACCCCACAACCCGCAACCCATGCTCGACATCCTCTACGAAGACTCCGCCCTGCTGTTCGTCAACAAGCCGGCAGGCATCGTCGTGCAGCGAGGCTATGACGCTGATGAGCCGGTGCTCCTGGAGCAGGCGGCGGAGTATGCGGGGCATCTCTTCCTCATGCAGCGGCTCGACCGCGGCACGAGCGGCGTGATGTTCTTCTCAAAGCTCGCTTCGATCAACGCCAACCTTACACGGCAGTTCGAAGGAAAACGGATCCGCAAACGCTACGTGGCGATTTGCGAGGGAGAGCTCGGCGAACGGCAGACCATCGATGCTCCGCTCGTGCGCATCGGACCGATTTCGTTCGGCGCCGGCGATGGCGGGAAACGGGCACTCACCATCGTCACGCCGATACGAGCAACAGAGGCGGGATCGCTCGTCGCGGCCGGCCTCCTCACCGGCCGTACCCACCAGATCCGCGTCCATCTGGCGGCGATCGGGCATGCTCTGGCAGGTGACTGGCTATACGGACAGCGTAATGAAGTGCGGCCGATGTTGCACGCGCGGGAGCTCTCGATGACCCATCCTTTGACGAATGAGCCACTTCGGGTGGCTGCGCCGTTGCCGGATGACTTCGCCAGGGTGGCGGACGAACGCGGCATCGTGTCCCGGAACGAGGACATAACGACCCTTTGTGAGTCCAGCTAACTCATTGAATCGGCTAGAATAACGACTCTTCGGAAACCGTTACGGCAGACACTGGAGAACACCATGAGACTCTCGACCAGGATGGCATTTCTGCTTCTTTTCGTTCCGCTGGCCGCGGCGGCCCAGTTCAAGGACCTCGACGTGGCGGTGCTGAACATGAAGAACGGATTCGGCAGCGGCGATCCGCACGCCATCGTTGCCGGGATGGCGACGGGAGACCAGGTGATGCTGCAATTCCCGGGGCTGATGGATCAGAGCGGGTTCTTCGGCCGCGATCAGGCCTCCTATCTTCTCGACGGCCTTTTCAGCAAGGTGAAACCGACTGCCTTCGAAGTTCAGAAGGCCAGGAAACACAGTGCCGACGCGCAGTTCGAGATCACCGGAACCTGGACGATCCAGAACGCCGGCAAAGCGGAGACGCGGGAGCTCTACATCACGCTCCACGAGAAGGCCGGCTCTCAGTGGTCGATCGTGTCGATCCGGTCGGCGGGGAAGTAGGAGCGGTGGATTGGTGGTCTGTTGATTAGTGGATCAGTGGATCAGTGGATTGGTAGATCAGTGGACTGGTGTTCAGGAGCTTGGTGGATCTGTTGATTGGGGACGACAAGTAGAGACGCTGGATTGGTAGATCAGTTGATTTGTGGATCAGTGGATCAGTCGATTGGTAGATCAGTGGACCAGTGTTCAGGAGCCTGGTGGATCTGTTGATTGGGACGACAAGTAGAGGCGGTGGATTGGTAGATCAGTCGATTTGTGGATCAGTAGATCAGGATCACGGCCTGATCCACTGATCTACCGATCACCGATCCACGACAATCACCGATCCACTGACACACCATGCGGTTTCACGTTTCACGGGTAGCCAGGACGGCCGCCGCGCGCGTCGCGGCGGTCTTTCTTTTGCTCGCCGGAATCACATGGCTGACCATGCAGGTGGTAGTGGCGCGGATCGGGGGCGAGTTCGACGCCCGATCGGCTCGCCATCTGACCAGTGAAGTGGAAAGCGTGCGCCGCGACGTCGCCCATACCGAGTCGCGGCTCGATGCCGCCGTCGACCGCGTCACCGCGAAGCTGAGAGAAAATCCGGCGGCTTCGCGCGCGGCGATGTTCGCGATGCTGCATGGCGAAGCGGGGGGCGTGCGGCAGGGCATCCGCATCGTGGCCCCGAATGGAGATGCCATCGCCTGGTGGGGTGAAGACCTTCGCACGCCGGGCACGACCAGCTACGAGTTCGACGCCACGAATCTCTACATCGTCCGTTCGCGGCCCCTTCCCAACCCTCCCGTTTCCGTACAGGCCTTCGAGCGCATTCCGAACCAACCAAAGCCACCCGGTCTCTTCGACCTCGACGACGACGATTGGGTGAACGGGACGATGTTCCATGCCGGCATGCTGCGGCAGGAGCGAGGGTCCCAGCGCTTCGTCGTGGAGCGGCGTCCATCGGCGACGCTCTGGATCGACGTCGTACCCCGCGCAAAGATGGACGTGATCGACGCCGCGCGCGGCATCGGACATGACATAGCCTCGATCTGTCTTGCGATGGCTGGGCTGTTTTTGTTGTGGGGGGTGGGGGGTGGGGAGTGGGGAGTGGGAGTTGGTTCGAAATCGGGAGCAGGGAGTCGGGGGTCGGGGGTCGGAGCAACATCGCGCAGCGAGAGTGATTCTTCGCTTATCCCACTCCCCACTCCCCACTCCCCACTCCCCACCGTAATCCTCGTCTTAGCCGCCCGCATCGCCCTGCTGCCGATGCGCGTCGATGAAGATCCGTGGCAGATCTTCCGGTTCGACCTCTTCGCCTCGCGCATGCTCGGGCCGTTCAGCCGGTCACCGTTTGATTTCCTCATCAGCGCGGCCGCTGTGCTGGCGATCGTCCTGGCGCTGACAGCAAAGCGGGGCGCCTCGATGACGATGCAGATCGTGCGCAGTGCCGTCGCGATTGCCGCTGCCGGCGGCTACATGGCGCTGGTACGAAATCTGGTCGACAACTCGCGGATCTCCACGGTTCCTGACCACATCCTCCCAGTCTCACCCGCACAGGGCGTACTCCTCGGCGCGCTGCTCCTCTTCGGTTTCGCGCTGTTACAGATCACGCGGCATGAATCATCGCGCCTGGCGACGCTGCTCGGCATCGCCGTCATCGCCATCCCCGTCATCATCACCGCCTCGAATCTCCCCTACACGCCCAAACGGGCGTTCCTCTGGATCGTCGCGGCGGTGGTCATCTCGCTGCTTCTTAACGCTCTGACCACCAACTTCACACTGCGCGCGCTCGGCAGCGCTCTGCTGATGGTCGTGCTCCTCTACGCGCCGCTGCAGTTCTTCGAGCGCTCCAGCGCCCGGCACTTCATCGCCGATACCTACGCGCCGCTGGTGGTCGGCGAGGCTGGGCAGCTCCGGACGATGATCGAAGACACCCTGCGCAACGAATTCTCGACGATGGAGCTGACCTCCATTCTTCCCGACGACTACCGGAAGATGAATCTCGAGGATCTCGCATACGCACTCTGGCTCAAGAGCGACCTGTCGAAATGGCGCGTGCCGGCAGTGATCACGGTTCACGACATCTTCGATCATCCGCTCAGCCGGTTCGGCGTCGGCCTTCCCCAGTTCAGCGAGCGGAGGCGGGAGACCGGCGGCGAGGTGCTGCAGATCGGCAGCGTTACGCGAGTTCTGCTGCATCATGACTTCGACCTCACCATCGGCGGCATTCCCGTGGCCGAGGGAAGCGTCCACGTCGTCAACCCCGCGGACCCGGGAGCGACGACCTTCGCAGACGTCTACCGCGACTTCTTCGAGCCCTCGTTCGACGAAACCACCACCAGCCTGCGGCCGCAGCGTGAGATTGTCGTCTACGACCACGACGGCAACGCCCACGGAACGACCACCGTGCGGCTGCCGCAACGGCCGGCCTATTACTTCGCGTCGCTCAAACCGGGCAACGGCCTCTGGATCGAAGCGAACGAAGGGGCCGGCTCCGCGGTCTACGTGCGAAGGACCGAGGATGCGCTCTACGCGTTCCCGCTGCAGGTACCGACGCGCGGACAACAGGTGCGCCGTGCGGGCGGCGTTGCGGTCTGGGCGATTGCATTCGTGCTGCTGGTGATCGTGATGCGGTCGCTCCCTGTCATCGCCTCCGTGATCCGGCGCGCGCCGCGCAACCTCGACTTCCGGACGCGAACATCGCTCTACCTGACGGCGGTGGTCATCCTTCCTCTCATCGTCTTCGTGCTCTTCGTCCGCGCCTATCTCGCCAACCGGCTGGAGGCGGAGTACCTCGACCGCGGGCAGACCGCACTCAACGCGGCGGAGCGGGTGATCGAGGACTACCTCGCGTCGACGACATCGACAGCGCACCCCGAGGAGGTGCTCGACGACGATGTACTGAGCTGGCTGGCGCGCGTGATTGGCCACGATCTGCATCTCTACCGCGACGACAAGCTGATCGCGTCGAGCCGCCGCGATCTCTTCGCGGCCAGAGTCGAATCAGACCGGCTGCCCGGCGACGTCTATGCGAATATCGTCGTCGGTGGGAAGCAACTGGCCATCCGCAACTCGGGGCCTGCGCAGTTCATCGAGATCTATTCGCCGATCAACCTCGTGCGCGGTCAGAACTACACCATGGCACTACCGCTCATCGTGCAGGGGCGGCAGATCGAATCGCAGGTGAACGACCTGGCCACGACGATCTACATGCTCCTGATCTTCATCGTCCTGGCCGCCATCTTCGTGGCGTATGTGACGGCCCGGAGCGTTACCCGGCCTGTGCAGGCACTCGTAGGAGGTGCGCGCGCTGTGGCCCGCGGCGATTTCGACATCGATCTCCGCGTCCCCTCCGACCCCGACCTCGGGCTGTTGGTCACCACCTTCCGCGACATGGCACAGTCGATCCGCCGGCAGCAGAACGATCTTCGCCAGGAGCGCGATCGACTTCAGACACTGCTGGAGAACATCAACGCCGCCGTCGTCGTGCTCGATGGCCGGATGCACGCCTCGGCGACGAACGCCGGAGCGCGGAAGCTGTTCGGCGACGCCATCGAGTTTCACGAGGAGGTTCGCGACTTCCTGGCCTCGCACCGCCGCCGCCACGCCGATGCCAGGGAGATCGAGCTCAACGTCGACGGCAACCCCCGGACATTTCGCGTCTCCATCGTGGCGCTGCCCGGCGGCGACGAGGAGATGCTGATCGCCGAGGATGTCACCGAGATCCTGCAGTCGAACCGGCTCGAGGCCTGGGGAGAGATGGCACGGCAGGTGGCGCACGAGATCAAGAATCCGCTGACACCGATCCAGCTCACCGCCGAGCATCTGCGCGCAGTCGCAGGGAACAACGATCCGAATCTGTCTGAGGTGGTGATGTCGTCCGTCGACAACATCCTCCGCCAGGTCGTCACGCTGCGCGAGACGGCGAAGGAGTTCAGCGACTATGCCTCGCTCCGCAAAGTGCAGCGCAAACCAATGTCGCTGCGGAAACTGCTCGAGGAGATCGCGTCGAGCTACGCCGGGAGTGGCGAGCGTGGTATCGAGTTTCGTACCGACATCGAGCCATCCACACCGGAAACGTTTTCGGGCGACGCCCGCCTCCTCCGCGGCGCGATTGCGAACCTGATCGAGAACGCCTTCCAGGCCGCGCCTGGGGGTCACGTCCGGCTAGCCAGCTACAGCGCCGACTCGAGAGTGGTCGTCTCGGTCGATGACGACGGACCCGGCGTCGCGCCCGAAGTACTGCCGAAGATCTTCGATCCCTACTTTTCCACCAAGTCGACCGGCACCGGCCTGGGACTCGCCATCACGCGCAAAGCGATCGAAGAGCATGGCGGTTCCATACAAGCAGAGAACCTGAATCCGGGGTTTCGGATATCGCTCGAGTTGCCTGTGCGGTGAATAAACTACTATCCACCATTCGTTCTATCCACGCTCATGAAGAAACTGCTGCTTGCGGTGCTGATCGCCGTCTTCACGTTCGGCGCGACTCTTGCGCAGGGCTCGGGTGCGTCGGACGAGACGCGGATGACGTTGCGGGCCGAGTTCGTGAATCTCATCAACCGCGACCGGGCCAGGTTCAGACTTCCGCCCGTACAACTCGACGCACAGGCATCGGCCATCGCTGATGCCTATTGCCGGGCACAGATCCGCAACGGCACGACCGGGCACTTCACGACCGACGGACAGTCGCCGTACATGCGCTACTCCTTCGCCGGCGGGAACGACGGTCTGAGCGAGAACGCCGCGGCGTGGTCCGCAAACTACGGTTTCAGCGACGCCGCGCTGTACGACATGATGCGGCGCTCCGAAGCGGCCATGATGGCCGAGGTCAAACCGCATGATGGCCATCGCCGGACCATCCTCGATCCGGCTGCGACGCACGCCGGTATCGGTTTCGCGTGGGAACGCGGTGAGTTCCGCCTGACCCAGGAGTTCATCCGCCGTTACATCGATTGGTCGCGCCCTTTGTCACGCAGAGTGTCGTCGCCCCAGCCAGTCCTCTGCAGTGGCCGCGCCGTGAAGGGTTACGACATCGAGGCGATCACCGTGCATCACGAAGGACTGCCTCGAACGATGGCGGCTGTCACAGCCAATGCAATCGAGTCTTACAGCCTGCCGCAGTCGCGCCGCGAATACCTGCCGCGGCTCAAAGGAAAATTCACACGCCGCGTCGCGGGCGGGATCGAAGAAGTAAGCGAAGAGTACAGCGACGGCCGCCGCGGCGAGATCCAGGTCTCCCCCGACGGCAAGTTCGCCTTCGCCATTCCCCTGCCGGACGGTCCCGGCATCTACACCGTAGTCGTCTGGGTGCGCCACCACGGCACCACGGGAGATGCGATCCCGGCCAGCAACGTCTCGATCCGCGTAGACGCCGCCGCAGCTACTGCGATCAGCGGCACGCGCTGACCCGTCTTGCCGATCCCGCAGCGGACGTGAAAACGCGCGCATCCACCGTGTAGGGCCGCCGCCCTCGGCGGCCTGGTTCTCGCCCTCGGCGGCCTCGTTCTTGCCCTCGGCTTGCCTGGTTCTTGCCCTCGGCTTGCCTGGTTCTTGCCCTCGGCTTGCCTGGTTCTTGCCCTCGGCTTGCCTGATTCTTGCCCTCGGCTTGCCTGGTTCTTGCCCTCGGCTTGCCTGATTCTTGCCCTCGGCTTGCCTGGTTCTTGCCCTCACATGCGGCGTTGGCCGCCGGGGCGGCGGCCCTGGAGTTTGGACGTTTCGTGGCGTAACGAAAGCACGCCGGAGGCGTGCGTGAAGGTAGCCGGTGGCCACGCCGGAGGCGTTGCCACCGGTTTGCAGGGGCATGAAAAGGCACCCCGGCAGGGGTGCGTGAAACGTCGAG